>NZ_JAWNEU010000011.1:0-138440 GCF_034107645.1 Enterobacter sp. 118C5
CACCCCAACCCCTCTCCCCATAGGGGTGAGGGGCTCGATCGTTCCCTCTCCCCTTTGGGGAGAGGGCTAGGGTGAGGGGAATTTAATGCACTTACTCGTCTTCTTCGTCGCGCAGCGGAACAATCAGCATGTCCACGTGAACGGTGTTAATCAGCTGGCGCGCTGAAGACATCAGCTTGCTCCAGAAGTCCTGATGGTGACCGCATACCACCAGGTCCATATCGTATTTCTTAATCGCATCAACCAGCACCTGGCCCAGGTCGCCGCTGCCGCTCAGGGTTTCGGTGATCGGATAGCCCGCGTTGGTGGAGAGCTCGCTCAGCGCGTGATGCGTCTCTTCGGAGATGCGTTTCTGCATATCGCCCAGATTAACGTCGATCAGACCGGTGTAGAGGTCGGAGTAATTCACATCAACGTGAATCAGGGAGACTTTCGCGTTGTAGGGACGTGCCATGGATACCGCTTTATCAACCAGCACTTTGCTCTCCGGGGAGAGATCTACCGCGATGAGAATGTGTTTGTAAGCCATAGTGTTACTCCTTCCTTAAGTTATCGATGACTAAATGGGAAAGCCGTCGTCTGATGCTTTCATTACGGCCCAGTTAAACATATTTTTCAAGCTTTGGTGTTGATAACGATTAACCTTGTGGCAAAAAAATTAACGGATCTCCTACACTATTTAATGAGCCGTTCGGATATTAAAACGCGAACCGGATCGACTTTTGGTCATTCTTTCACTGAACTGTCTGTCAGGGCATTGGGGTGCGGTAGCTCAGGAGCCTTGCTTCGTGGGCGGACGCCGGGGAGGATGTATGATTAGCACCGTCGCATTGTTTTGGGCGTTATGCGTAGTTTGCATAGTGAATATGGCGCGCTACTTCTCATCGTTACGTGCGCTGTTAGTGGTACTTCGTGGTTGCGATCCGTTGCTGTATCAGTATGTGGACGGTGGAGGGTTCTTCACCTCGCATGGACAGCCCAGCAAGCAGATGCGTCTGGTGGGGTATATCTACTACCAGCGCTACCGCGATCATCACGATGAAGAATTTATCCGTCGCTGCGAGCGTCTGCGTCGTCAGTTCATTTTGACCAGCGCCCTGTGCGGGCTGGTCGTGGTCAGTATGATTGCATTGATGATTTGGCACTGAGCATGACAGCAGGCGGGGTAAGCCCCGCCTTGTTTCATCTGGCTCAGGGCTTAACTGAGAACTGGAGATTTGAAACAGTGTCCTCAATCGAGATGACCTTCCCGCTATAGGTAATTTTCACTTCTCCGTTTGCATCAATGCTGGCAGAGGTAATTGTGCCTGTACCTTCAATGACCGGATGCTTCATTGCGAGCTGTTGGATAATGTCAGTATCTTCCCCTGCTATCTCTTGCGAGAGATAGTAGCGGTAGATTGTTGGCACGGTTGCGCCGCCTTGGTTGTTCACGGTCATATAGAGCCAGACGCGGTCAGATAATTGATAAACGCGTTGAAGTTCATCACTCGCTTGCCGGTTGGGCTGGTGGTTGAGCCAAAAAAATCCAATGACAAGAGCTAAAAGCGATAATGTCACAAGGCGATGAATCCATTTAGTAGCCGTTTTGAATGGCATACTCTATTCCTTCTCTGATATTGCGTTGGTCCGTCGGGTCGTCCCCGTAAGGTGGTTTTTCGTGCCATTTTTTTGAGGTGCCAGCACGGCTTTGAGCCCAGCCTGCGCCCATAAGAAGGATATTTGCGGGGATGCCCGCAGCAGTTCCGGCGGCGCCGAAATTGAAGTTACCAAATGCTGCAAAGTATGGGTCGAATTTTTTATAATCCCAGGGACCACCATTGCGGACTTTTTGGTAGAACCAATAATACGTTGAGGGTGTGGCCATATTACGCGACATACCGTGAAGGCGTGCTTCACGCATGTTGTTCGCTATAACTATTGAACCTGGTCCTGCAATAGGGACAGAAGCCATACATTCTCCTTTGTCTGGTTTTTCTTCTGGGCGCCATGATAGATTTTTCTTTGATATAGGGTTGGACAAAAAATGTTCAGAAAATCCTTGCGTTATAAAACGTCCGACTACAAATAACAGCCATAAAAAAAGCGGGTCAGTTTCCTGACCCGCTTTTTTGTCGCCTTCAACCGATTAAATCAGCTTCAGCGAAATCCAGTACAGACCGCCAGACAGCAGGATGGACGCCGGAAGGGTGAACACCCAGGCCATCAGAATGTTGGTCACGGTTTTGCGCTGCAAACCGCCGCCGTCAACAATCATGGTACCTGCCACGGACGAGGAGAGTACGTGGGTGGTGGATACCGGCATACCGGTGTAGCTTGCCAGACCGATAGATACCGCAGCCGTCATCTGCGCGGACATACCCTGCGCATAGGTCATGCCTTTCTTACCGATCTTCTCGCCGATGGTGGTCGCCACACGACGCCAGCCAATCATTGTACCGATACCCAGTGCCAGCGCGACGGCCATGATGATCCAGATTGGCGCGTACTCGATGGTGTTGAGCATGTCGCTTTTCAGTTTCTTCAGCAGACGTTTGTCGTCTGAATTCACCTCTGGCAGCTTCGCGACTTTATCGGTCACGTCAGAAATGCAGAGCATGATACGACGCAGCTGACCACGCTGTTCAACGGCCAGTTTGTCGTAGCTTTCGATATTGCCCAGCATGCCTTTGGCACGTTCCAGCGCGTTAATCGCGTTAGCCGGATGGCAGTGGAATTCGCCCGGTGCCGTCGTTGCACCTGATTCCGGGGAAGGGATCAGCTGATCAACGCCGGTCGCTTTTTTCAGCAGCTCAGGGTGCTGCTGGAAATAGGTCTCAACGTTGTTGACCGCATCACGGGTACGGGTAATTTCGTAACCAGACGCGTTCATATTCACCACGAAGCCCGCCGGAGCGACGCCAATCAGAACCAGCATCACCAGACCAATGCCTTTCTGCCCGTCGTTCGCGCCATGAGAGAAGGCCACGCCGATAGCGGAAATGATCAGGGCGATACGCGTCCAGAACGGCGGCTTTTTCTTGCCGTCTTTCTTCTCACGCTCTGCTGGCGTGAGGTGGATTCGCGCGCGTTTCTTCGTGTTGCTCCAGTAGCGACGCAGGATGAAAATCAATCCACCCGCTACCACCAGACCCACGATAGGGGAGATGATCAGAGAGCCGAAAATGCCCAGTACTTTAGGCAGGTTCAGCGCATCAACAACCGATGTCCCGGTCATCAGGGCGTTAGTTAACCCGATACCGATAATCGCGCCGATGAGAGTGTGAGAGCTGGATGCAGGCAGGCCAAAATACCAGGTACCGAGGTTCCAGATAATGGCAGCAAGCAGCATTGAGAACACCATGGCAAGGCCATGACCGGAACTCACGTTAAGCAGCAGATCCGTTGGCAGCATATGCACGATCGCATACGCAACGCTCAGTCCGCCCAGGAGGACACCAAAAAAGTTAAATACCGCCGCCATAACAACCGCAAGCTGCGATCGCATTGCGCGAGTGTAGATAACCGTTGCTACTGCGTTTGCAGTGTCGTGGAAGCCGTTGATCGCTTCGTAAAACAGTACAAAAACCAGAGCAAGCAATAGTAAAAGCCCGGTATGTAAATCCAGGCCGGCAAACAAATGTAGCATAGGACGTTACGCCATTTTGAGGACATGAACGCGGCGCATTATCCAGGACAAATGCGCAACGGGCAAAGTGAAATATAGACTTTTTTTGACATACCACCTGATTTGAGAAAAGTGCCTGAAAGGATAATCGTTAAATTTCAATGGAATGGCTTTGTAATATCTTTTTACGCTGGTGTGACCACAGAGGAAACTTTACAATCCGCGGCAGTTAACGAAGAGGGTTTTGACGTGGAAAGGTTTGATGCCGTGGTAATTGGCGCCGGTGCGGCGGGTATGTTTTGTGCGGCGATGGCCGGACAGGCGGGTCGTCGCGTACTGTTGCTGGACAACGGAAAAAAGCCAGGCCGCAAGATCCTGATGTCGGGCGGCGGGCGCTGCAATTTCACCAATCTTTATGTCGAACCCGCGGCCTATTTGAGCCAGAACCGTCATTTTTGTAAATCTGCGCTGGCGCGTTACACCCAGTGGGACTTTATCGACCTGGTGGGTAAGCACGGCATCGCGTGGCATGAAAAGACCCTGGGACAGCTGTTCTGCGACGACTCCGCGCAGCAGATTGTCGATATGCTGGTAGCCGAGTGTGAGAAGGGCGGCGTGGTTATGCGCCTGCGCACGGAAGTGCTTGAGGTCGCCCGCGACGAGCAGGGCTACACGCTGCAGCTCAATGGTGACACCGTCAGCGCCGAAAATCTGGTCATCGCCAGCGGCGGCCTCTCGATGCCGGGACTGGGCGCCTCACCGTTCGGCTACAAAATCGCCGAGCAGTTTGGCCTGAAGGTGCTGCCAACCCGCGCCGGGCTGGTGCCGTTTACGCTGCATAAGCCGCTGCTGGAGCAGCTTCAGACGCTTTCCGGCGTCTCTGTTCCCTCCGTTATTACTGCCGAAGACGGGACGGTGTTCCGCGAAAATCTGCTCTTTACCCACCGCGGCCTCTCCGGTCCGGCGGTTTTGCAAATCTCCAGCTACTGGCAGCCGGGCGAATTTGTCACGGTCAATCTGGTGCCGGACTGCGATCTGGACGCGTTCATCAACGAGCAGCGCGCAGCACACCCGAATCAGAGCCTGAAAAATACCCTGGCGATGCAGCTGCCGAAGCGTCTGGTAGAGTGTTTGCAGGGGCTGGGGCAGATCCCGGATGTGTCGCTCAAGCAGCTTAACAGCCGCGAACAAGAGATGCTGGTTGAAACTCTGACGAACTGGCGCGTTCAGCCAAACGGCACCGAGGGGTATCGCACGGCGGAAGTGACGCTGGGCGGCGTTGATACGAATGAGCTTTCTTCACGCACGATGGAAGCGCGTAACGTACCGGGGCTCTACTTTATCGGCGAGGTGATGGACGTGACCGGCTGGCTCGGCGGGTACAACTTCCAGTGGGCATGGTCGAGCGCCTGGGCGTGCGCGCAGGCGCTGCAAAATGCGCAATAAATTGCCGGGGAGTCTCCTCCCCGGCGGTGTTGCCCCATTCAGATGACGTAAGAATTAATCCGGGATGATGTAATCCGCAATGCGGAAGGTGACTTTACCCGTCCAGCTGTTATCACGGTAAGAACCAATGGCGAGACTATCCTGGGTGAAGCCATTGAAGCTGCCGGCCGCAACGGAGGCACCGAATTTTTCATACTGATTTTTACCCCAGTAGACTTTCGCAACGCCTTCACTCACCAGCGTATTAATATTGATCATGCCCTCATCGTCAGCGTAATCATCCAGGCTTTTACCGCCGTTGATCACATACACGGCGCCCACCTGAGTGCCGCTGGAGTTCAGCGCATTCGGATCGCCAATCACCAGATCCTTCTTGCCGTCACCGTTCAGATCCACGTTTCCGAGAATGCTATTCCCGAACCCTGCCAGCTTGCTGCCAGGCCTGTCGGCGTAAATGGCATAGCCATCTCGTACGCTAAAGTTTTTGTTGAAGTTCAGCCGGGTGTGCGCCGCATCAAGGAACAGGGAGGATGGCAGCTTAGTGCCGTCGGTCTTACCTTTGATAATCCAGACCAGCCCGGAACGCTTTTTGTCGATGCCCATGTCGGCGGGGGCGCTGATCGCAAAAGCGTTATAGTGCGTACTCAGGAAGTTACCTAACGGCGTGATGGTGCCGTTATTGGGTTTATCCTGAGTATAGGCGCTATGATCGTTACTCCCTTCACCTCCCCCAGACTGACCGCCAAGGAAAGCCGCCCCCATACCGTGAAGACGGGTCGCTTGCGTCGCGTTTAGCGAGGCGATGTCGAGATTCCCCTGGTTGAAACTGCTGCCGTAGACAAGATACGCCGTGCCGCGTCCATCAGCGCCGCTGTTTTCTGATTTACGGCCTTCATTGACGGATTCCGGGTCGACGATCAGATAATCACTGAAGCCGTCGCCGTTAATATCTCCGACATCGCCGATCTGCTGCCCGAGGTTGTAGTTAAGCGGTTTCTCCGGACCGTTGGTGGCGGTCATCTGCGGACGAATATAGGCGCCGGTCGCGGCAGGGATCTCCCAGTCGCCCAGGCTGTTGCGCTTAATATCAATGTTCTGCCACTGGTCGCCAGGCTTCTGGGCGCCGTAGATAATGACCGCGCCGCCGCGTCCGCCAGTGCCTTCGATATCGCCGATAGCGAGATCGACCATCTTGTTGGCCACAGCAGAATTTTTATATTTAATTGGGCCTACCGCGGCGCCAAACCAGCCACCGGTATTAGCATTGCCTGAAGAATTCACCGTACGGATGCGAATACCCAGGCGAGCATCGCCGTTGTCGATATCATTGAGGTCTATCTGATTAGAAAGCCGCGCGCCTGTGCGGTGATGCGGCCCGCCCCAGATAATATAGACCTGATCATGCCAGTGGGAGGCGATGACTAAATCGTCATATCCATCGCCGTTAATATCACCAATTTTGCGTACCGCGACGCCCATCCATTTTGTCGTCACTGAGCCAGGCTTATTCGCTTTATTGCTGTGGAAGATTTTAAGCGCGTTTTGCGGATCGAATTCACCTACGTTGTTCACTTCCTGCATGGTTTTACCGCCGGAAGTACCGAAAATAACGTACGCGAGCCCTTTCGCGCTATCCCCCCAGGGGGCCGTAATCACAATATCTTCGCCCGCGATATGTGAGCCATTGTCCTTATCGGAAAACTTACCGATCGTGGCCATTGTCATACCGAAATAGTCTTTACTCTTTTCTCCCTTGATGGAGAAAGGCGCTGAGTAGGGCTCAATATCGCTGGCGATGGCCTGAGAGGCCGTCATGCCTGCACCTAATATGGCCGCAACGCAAAGTGCTACGCGCGTTTTACTTTTCAGTTTCATGTTATATATCCTTATACAAATCCATTTAAGTTACCCGGCAACTCATTTCTATAGTGCTATGAGTTGCAGTGAAATAAGATGTATCTTTAGTGGATTAAGTTTTTTCTTTATTTAAACTCGAAATCCAGCGTTGAGGTGGCTTCAAATTTTCCCGGTTCTGGAGATTTTTCTCCTTGTTGCACGGGCGTAGCTACAATAGTGACATTACCCCCCTGTGTCGGAATGGCCGAACTGCTGCCATCAATTTTATTACCGTTGTGTTCAAGTTTTATTCCTAAATCGTTGCGATCTCCTCCTTCTTTATTACGGGTTCTGATAAAACCAGCGTCATTAAAGTCGGAGGTGCGGAATTTAATCTCCGCCCTTCTGACATCCGCTTCGTCATCACAGGTTACGTTGAGCGGAATGCTTTTTTGCTTACTGTTGGCTTCAGGCGTAAATTCATTTGCTGTAATATCACCAAACGGGATGTTAATGGGTTCTCCGCCATTAATCGTACAATTTGGCGGAATAGTAATAATCATTTCAAAATTGAGTTTCACAAACGGTTTAGTGGGATCGAAATCACCTGATTTTTTTCGGGCGTAAACTGTAAGTAGCTCTTGTGCAGGGTATACATGTTGGCCTGTGATCTTCTTGGTTAACTCTACTGAAACCGTCCCGCTAGAACCCGTTTTAAACGGATGTTCTTCATTAACATCGTCACAATCTAAATTCGTTATGTTTTGATTATCTACCCCTGAACTATTTTGCAAATCAACAGTCGCTTGATTTTGGATAGTACCACCAATGTCTATCTTAAAGCCGATATTAATACCTTTCTCTTCATCGAATGGATAGTAAATAAACTCGCCATTACGTTTACCACTTCCCGATTTCAGCACGTCACTGGTAAATTTAAAGAAGACACTTTCTTTATCGGACGAGTTTATACAGAAGCATATGCCCGAAAAGTTTCGATTATTATCCCATCCCTCCTGTACAGACCCTGGTATATGTTCGGCAGTGAGATTTTTGCTAATCGGAAAAACGGTTGCTCCGCCAATTGGCCAGCAACTGCCCGGAATAGCAGCAAAGGCAGGCGATCCCATCAATCCGCCTGCTGCCAGGCACACGAGTAACGCTAATTTTTTCATCATCAATTCCTTAAATCATTAACGGTTTTTTTGCAGGTCTGCGTTAACTGCACAATTCCGCTAATCGTGGGTTCCTGGCCAGAAAGCTGATAGTTAACCTGGCAACGCTGATTGGGTTTCTTACCCCAGCTCACGTCTAACGTTCCTTTTTCTGCCATACCGGTAAGGAATACGCTGCCTTCATCACCCACAATGCTGCTGGTGGTGTTTTGAGAAACAACGGCGCCGAACGGAACGGGTTTACCCTGCGCATCTTTCAGCGTCATCATCAGGCGTTTACCCACCGCGGTGGTAAAACGTGCCCGAACGATGGCTCCCCGGGTGGGAACGACTTTATGGCTATTGCTTTCCAGCTCAACATCATCTGGCAGCGTGTCGGGTCTCAGCTGGATTGTGCTCTCCTGATAAGGGGCCAGGTACGGCACCACGGCATATCCCCGGGAGTCGGTACGCACGCCAGCGTGGTTACGGACGCTGACACCCGCTGCATCCGGCGCTTCAACCAGAGCGACCGTTTCACCCAGCGACTGCGCCAGCGTGACGCCATGCGGGTGAACCAGCACGCCGCCTCGCAGGTTATAATTCAGCCGCTGTGCGTCCCGGCTATAGCCATACCCGGCGCCAACCTGCGCATAGCGTCCGCTATAGCTAAGCGATACATCACTGCTGTTTGCCTGGCTGCCTGGGTTGATGTTCTGCTGTACGCTCCAGTTCAGGTTATTGTCCTCAAGGGCGCTGCCGCTCAGGGAAACGCTGTGGCCAGGCGAGCGGTTATCTGCTGCGGAAAATGAGTAACCGGCACGTGCAGAGCGGAGCCATTTGTCCAGAGGAACGCTTACGCTCAGGCTGAACAGATTGTCCTGGTTATAGCGACGCTGGTTATCCTCTTTTGTTACGTTCAGATAGTGGCTGTAGTTCAGGCTATAGCTAATACCGTTCCAGCTATTGCCATAGCCCAGCGTGGCGGAGGTCGTGCGTTTTTTGCTGGTGTGGTAATCCTCGCTGACCAGCATGGAGGAGAGGTAGCCGAGGTTGTCTCCCAGATTTTGGTTCAGCGTCAGTTCCGTACGGCTGCGACGTCGCTCCGGGATAGAGTGCTCCGAGTGGTAGCTGCTCAGCGTTTCGCCCAGCGTGTAGTAATCGGACGTTGAGTAGCGATAGCCCGCAATCGCAACGTTAGTGCCGGTAGAGAGCAGGTTTTTGTTATAGCGAAGGCGTAGCGACTGCCCCCGGTTTTTCTCTGCATGCTTGGTGGTTGCCCAGGCCTGGGTAATATCAAATGAGAGTGCGCCAAAATCCCCCATGTTTTTTCCCATGCCAAAGAGCAGGGACTGGTATTGACTGGCGGCCTGCATGCCACCGTATATCGAGGTTTCCCATGGAAGACCGTAAATCAGGCTCCCTTGCGAAAACGGCGCATTCTCAGCATCGCTGCTGCTGGAACGATAGGTGCCGCTAATGACTTCATATTTATATTGTCCTTCCCGCTGCATAACCGCTAACGACGCGTAGGGGACTAAAGAGACTTGCTCGCTGCCATCCGCCTCTTTCACAACCACTTTCAGCTCGCCGCTGCTGCCGAGGTAAAGATCGTTGATGACAAATTCGCCGGGCGGGACATAGCTTTGATAAATGCTGTAGCCATTCTGATAAATGGTGATCTGGGCATTAGTACGGGCGATACCGCGGATTACGGGGGCATAGCCCCGCATGCTTCCCGGAAGCATCTGTTCGTCGGAGTAGAGCTGCACGCCGCGAAATGGGGTGCTGTCAAAGACGTCAGAGGTAGAACTATTATCCCCGACAATCAGCTGGCTATTCAGGGCGCTGATATCGCGCTGTAAATAGGTATAGACCGATTCCCAGCGACCGGCTTGCCCCTGGCTATTGCTCCAGGTCGAAAAATTGCGTAAACGCCATGGGCCAACGTTCAGACCCGGACGCAGACTAAGGTACTGGCTATCGGTTCCCGTCCCGTTATTCGAGGTCCAGCTGGCGCCGCTGTAGTTGTAGCTGAGCGACAGGCCCGGAATTCCCTGCTCCCGACGCGCGGGATCGATGTAGCCGTGAGCCTGGCTGTCCAGCGCCGCCTGGGGAATGCTAAGTCTTAACGCCTGCTCGCTGAAGTCAAACTCGCTGCTCGCGTGTGGGATTGCCGCCAGTTTCGCGCAGCCCTGGGTATCATCCTGCAGCAGCGGGAAGGCCGCTGTTTTTACGCCAAACGACTGAAGCGTCTCCTTGCTAAGGCACGGAGCGAGAATATTTTTATGCTGTGCGTTCTCTTCGAGCCTAAACGTGATATCGCGCGTGTCGATCATTTTCTTGTTAAGAAAGAGGTCAACACGATAAACGCCGGGTGTCTGGCTATCTTTATTCTCAAAGAGAGAAAGATCGACTGCGGTACGCGGCGCGCCGCCTGTTTCCAGAAACGCCGGGTCGAAATAATCACTGGCGTATAGTGCGCTGGGTAATATCCAGGCAAAGCAAAGTGCTGGACGAATGCCCCAAAATATAGTCATGAAAAATATCCCTGAGAGGTTATTATTTTAAAGTCGTTATTCTATTTTTTGTGTGATTAACGGGCTGTTGCCGCCATAATCATTGATATATTTCCATTGTACGGTCGCGTTGTTTTTTAATTGCGCGTTATTCTCAGTAATTTTTTTACTGCTTTTAGGTGCCAGCATATCAATCTCTGACCATTTTTTGTTATTGATCTTCACCTCCGCAAATGAAATGTAATAAGACGATTTATTGCTTACGATGAGTTCATTGTTTTTAACAGACCACTGAACATTCTTGCCAATGTCCCTCGGTTCATCTGCCAGATTCGCCGGGCGATAAAATAATTTGATCCGGGTGTTTACCGCTATCTGCAGTTTGTTGACATCCTCTCTTGAAGAGGACGGGATCGATTTTACGTTGAGCCAGAAAAGCGACTCACGATCCAGAGGCAACGCGGCGCCGTTATAGATAATACGTAGTGCGTTGGCTTTACCTCCATCAAGACGAAATAGCGGTGGCGTCACAATAAACGGGGCTTTGGTACCCTGTGTATCATTGCCCTGTACCCAGCTTTGTACCAGGAAAGGGTTGGCAGTATTGTTTCTGACATTAATATTGCTCTCTTTCTTGTCGGCATTATATACCACTCGCGTATTGGATAAGGTCACACTGGCGTGTGACAAACAAGAGCCAAAGAGCAAGGCCAGCAGCGTCAGGTAGCGTTTCCTTAACATAAAACATCCTTGTGTTCCGGGCTATTATTCATTGCCCGGAACTGAGTCGAGTAATTTATTTATAGATAATGGTGTAATCCGCAACAGCGTCTGCTTTACCAGCGACCACACTATCAAGGGTTGATTTATAACGGGCTGAATACAGCAGGGTGGCTTTCCCCGTGGTGCCATCACCGGTAATAGGAATAAACTTATTTGGGTTATCACCCAGTCTCAGGGATGTTGCATCTTCATTAAGGAATTCAATCCCCAAACCCTTTGCGGTGTCGTCGCCGGTTTTAAGCGCGAGCAGATTGTTATCGATAGGATCATAAGCACCGCCAAATCGTGCTCCGGCTTCTTTAAGAACGTTGGTATCGCAGTTGGACAGGTCTATCTGGATGCGGTGAATACCTGCAACGTCACCTTTTGCTTTAAATGCAGAAGACGAGATGGTACCCATTTCAATCGTTGGGTTACCACCCTGACCGTTAATATCGACATCACAGGTGCTCTCGGTAATAGTGCCCGTGAAATTGATTTGCCCTGCACCCTTACCAGGAACTGCATCTGCCGCATGGCTGGAAGGGCTGGCAGCGGCAGCCAATAATAATCCCATGGCAATGACGGATTTATTCATCTTTAAACTATTCCTTAGTGTGTAAATGTTAGAACATTATTATTTCAGAGTTGTAACTCAACAGAGTTATTGCGTCCGCGACATGCGGATATTCCGTTAATGCGAAAAGTTAACGCGGGTATTCATCATTGCTTACCAGTACGTATGAACAATTTCCATCGCCAGAAGTCTGAATATATGTCGTAATCAGGTTAACAAGAGCTTAAAAAAAATAAAGTGAGAACGCTGTGATTTGTCTTTTGTTCATTTAAAATCAGTAAGTTACGATTTTCTTATCAGAGTTTAATCAGCATTTCTTTCTGAGAATTTTACGGCTTGTTTACTACTCGCTGAATATCGGGTGACGCTCTGCTGATAAAACTCTCAGAATAATGAAAGAATAATTGGCCTTTATGAGATGTATGAAAGGGATGCATGTTAATGCAGGACATTATGCCGTCGCGTTACGCGTTTTTAACCTCTTCTCCCTCAGGCAATTTTAACATCACATTTACATTTCCGGGCTGGCGCGAAGAAGTGTTATTATTATTCTCTTGCCCGGTGATACGGGCGTTTTCATCTTTTTGTTGCAAACGTTGTCTCTGCCAGCGCGCAGATGAATGTTAAGGATAGATTCATGGCTTCTGCTCATCTCGGTTTCCCGACTGAAACCGTTGTTGTCTTTGTGGTGATGGCCGTTGGGGCGATGTTTATCGACCTCTTCATGCACCGTCACGATAAACCTGTTTCGCTGAAAAGTGCGGCCATGTGGTCCGTTTTCTGGTTCTCGATGGCGATGGCCTTCGCCGGGTTTCTGTACATCCACCACGGCGCCGAGATGGCGAGCCTGTTCCTCACCGGTTACGCGCTGGAAGAGGTGCTCTCCATCGATAACCTGTTTGTGATGATGGCGATTTTCGCCTGGTTCGGCGTGCCGGATAAGTACCGTCACCGCGTGCTCTACTGGGGCGTGCTGGGGGCGATTGTTTTCCGCGGGATTTTCGTGGCGATCGGCACCAGCCTGCTGAGCCTGGGGCCGTACGTTGAGGTGATTTTCGCGCTGGTCGTCGGCTGGACGGCAGTGATGATGCTCAGACGCAATGAAGAGAGCGACGAAGTGGAAGATTACTCGGGTCACCTTGCCTATCGCCTGGTGAAACGCTTTTACCCCGTCTGGCCGAAAATCAGCAGCCACGCGTTTATCCTGACGCAGAAAGAGGTGGATGCGGAGCTTGAGAAGCCGGAAAACCAGGACGTAACGGTTGGCCGCGTGAAGAAGGCGAAACGCTATGCAACGCCGCTGCTGCTCTGCGTGGCGGTGGTGGAACTCTCTGACGTGATGTTCGCGTTTGACTCCGTACCGGCCATCATCGCGGTGAGCCGCGAGCCGCTGATTATCTACAGCGCCATGATGTTCGCCATTCTCGGCCTGCGTACGCTTTACTTCGTGCTGGAGGCGCTGAAGCAGTATCTGGTGCACCTGGAGAAAGCGGTGGTGCTGCTGCTGTTCTTCGTGGCGTTCAAGCTGGGTCTGAATGCGACCGATCACTTCTGGCACCACGGTTATAGCATTGGCGCGACGGCCAGCCTGTTTGTGGTCTTGGGCGTGCTGGCGCTGGGGATTATTGCGAGCGTGATGTTCCCGGGGAAACGTGAGGCCTGATGTACCGTTTTTCTCCCTCTCCCTGTGGATTGAGGAATCCCCAGTAATTTATAAGCAGAAGCAATAACGTTGTTTCAGAACGAGTTAAGACTTTCAGCGATGCCCTGGTCCGGCTGTAAATCGCCGAAGCGTTTCCGTAAGGCCGGGGCGAGGCGCACGGATGCGCCGAGAGGGCGTGGCCTGCAGGGATGCAGGCTCATGCCCGACCCGATAGCCTGAAGGAATAAGCTGAGGGTACCGCGAAGCGGCGATTTACCGCGGGGAGCCCGGGTCGCCAGGGCGGTGGCGATTGAGCCGCCCTGGCACGTTCACCGGTCATGTCCTTACAGAGTAGCAAGGAACGTGAAGTGAACGGAATGACCACCAGAGCTGTATGTTCCCCCTCACCCTAACCCTCTCCCCAAAGGGGCGAGGGGATTGTTCACTGCTCGCATTAATTTGTGGGGATCCCTCAGCCCTGTGGGAGGGGCCGCACTTAACCCTTAATCGGTGAATTCCGGCGCTTGCGCGGATGATGGAAGTGCCGCCAGTGCGGATCCTGCGCCGCGGCCAGCAGTTCGTGGTCGCCGCGGGTGTCTCCCCAGGCGCGCAGGTGATAGTCGTTCAGATCGCCATACACCTTCTCCAGCCTCGCCACTTTCTGGGCGCAGCGGCAGTTATTGCCCGTAATGCGTCCCGTCAGCTTGCCGTCCTTCACTTCCAGCTGCGTGCCAATCAGCTTAATGCCGAGCTTGTCCGCCCACGGCTGGAGCACCAGCGCCGGCGACGCAGAGCAGATAGTCACTTCCGCTCCGGAATTCACCTCAGCCGCCACCGCCAAAACCCCTTCGGGGCGCATCAGCTTGTTCCAGTATTTTTCGCAAAAGGCTTCCGCCTGCTGGCGTAGCCAGCGTTCGTCCACGCCCGTCAGGAACGTTTTAATCAGCACTTCCTTCAGCTCATCACGCGTCAGCTTGCGGCGCACGCAGTGGAGCGTGGGCAGCGCCATGCGCACCAGACGACCGGCAAAATAGCGTTTCCCAAAGGCAAAACGCAGGAAAGGGATAAAGCTGTCGTGGTGCGTGAGCGTCCCGTCAAAGTCAAAGACAGAGAGCACGCTGGATTTAGCCACCGTCTCGTCGGCAATCATATTGGTCATAAATACGTCTTAGCTGAATTACACATTCTGTCGATCAGTTTACCTGCTTTATCTGAACAGTCCTTACATCACCACCCTTTTTTTTCTCAATCTTGCGATCTGAAAGTGAGTCCAATTTTGGCCTCAATAAGGGTTGGTGAAAAAATGAGCTGTCTATATTATCGCCACATCGAAAGATATTTCGGGGGAACGTTGGCCCCCACAGGTAAGGAAAAATTCACTCTTAGCTCCTGTTTAGATATGACATTCAGATCGCTTATTTCAATCCTCACGTTAAGTTTTGCTTCGTTTTCCGCGCTGAGTTTTCAGCTGCCCGCCTCCATGATCTCGGTGAGGAGTGGCTTTGCGGAATCGCCGGTAAAGTCGGCCCTGCTTCACCAGGAGACGGGCCCACTCCGCTCCCGGATACTGGATCAATACCAGAAATGGAATGGGACTCACTATCAGTGGGGCGGCACCACGCACCGCGGAGTGGATTGCTCCGCGCTCATGCAGCATCTGTTCAGCGATGCGGCGCACCTTCACTTACCGCGCACGACGAGCGAGCAGATCCATCGCGGCGTTCGGGTGGCGCAATACCGTCTGAAGGCGGGAGATTTGGTCTTCTTCCAGACGGGCCCGAACCGCAAGCACGTCGGCGTTTATATTGGTAACAGCCAGTTTATTCACGCCTCCAGCAGCCAGGGCGTGACGGTCTCAACCCTGACTGATGACTACTGGCAGGATCGTTACATTACCGCCCGTCGTGTCGCGGGCAGCGCCGCCTGACGACGTTAAATAATGTCATCCACCACGCCACCATCGACGCGCAATGCCGCGCCCGAGGTGGCGGAGGCCTGCGCTGAACAGACATAAATCACCATATTAGCCACCTCTTCAACCGTGGCGGCGCGCTGGATAACCGAGCTGGGGCGGTTGGCCATGACAAATTCTTTCGCCAGCTGCTCCAGCGATTTACCGGTTCTCTCGATCTCATCTTTCATCATTTCAGCGAAACCGTCCGACATCGTCGGGCCCGGCAGCACGCTGTTCACCGTCACGCCGCTTCCCGCCACGAACTTCGCCAGCCCGCGCGCCAGCGAGAGCTGGGCCGTTTTGGTCACCCCGTAGTGGATCATGTCTGCCGGGATATTGCAGGCTGACTCGGAGGAGATAAACACCACGCGGCCCCAGCCTTTTTTCACCATGCCCGGCAGCAGGGCGCGGGAGAGGCGCACGCCGGACATCACGTTGGTCTGCCAGTAGCGCTCCCAGGTTTCATCGTCGGTGCCATAGAAATCCTGCGGGCCGTAAATCCCGGCGTTGTTCACCAGAATATCGACGTCGCTCGCGACCTTCAGCAGCGATTCAACCCCTTCCGCGGTGCTGAGATCGGCAATGGCGGCACGCACCTGCACGCCAGGCACAACCTGCTGCAGCTGCTGAATACCTTTGTTCACCGAGTCGGTGCTGCGGCCATTAACGATCACTTCCGCGCCGCTTTCTGCCAGGCCTCTGGCAATGGCGAACCCGATCCCGCCGGTTGAGGCGGTGACCAGGGCCACTTTCCCCGCAAAGTCGATTTTCATCATCAGCTCCTTATCGTTTTAACGTTCGGACCTTAAAGCGTAGCAGGTGATGATGACGGCTCCTGGCTAAAAAGGGCCAGCAGGGTTTCAACCTGCTCATCCAGCGGGGCGAGGGTGCGTTTCACGATCAGATGCAGCGGCGTGGCCCGACGCACGCCGTGGCTCAGCGGGAGGATTTTCAGTACGCCTTGCTCCAGCTGGGGCTGAATGCGTTCCTCCGGCAGCCAGCCGTAGCCGACCTGCGAGACGACCGCCTCTATGGCAGCGTCGATGGTCGAGAACGTCCACGACTCGCCGACCGCCCGCGCGGCGTTCTGGCTGTCCGCAATCTGGATAAGCGGCCACGGGCGCAGCATCTCATCATTCAGCGGCGCGTCGAGGCTAAAGAGGGGATGCTGGTGATGCGCCACGGCGACAAAGTCGATATTCATCAGCCATTCGCCGAGCCCGGTAATGTCCTGGCGGCGGGTTAAAACCATCACATCGGCCTCGTTGTTCATGGCATCGGCGCGGGTATTTTCCAGCACCTCCGTGAGGCGGACCTGAGTTTGCGGATACTGCTGCTGGAACTGACGCAGAATGGCGAACAGGCGGCGGCGCGGGAAAATCGAGTCCACCACCAGGTCCAGCCGCGTGCGCATCCCGTTACGTAGGGTCGCCGCGCGCGTCTCGACGTACGAAAATGCTTTCAGCAGCGGTTTCACCTGGCCGAGAAGCTGTTCTCCAGCCGGGGTCAATACCGCCCGTCGCCCCTCCGGCGCCAGCAGCGCCACGCCCAGCCGCTCCTGCAGCAGCGACAGGTTATAGCTCACCGAGGACTGGCTGCGGTGGGTTTCTTCCGCGGCTTTGGCAAAGCTGCCCGCGTCAACCACTTTTTCCAGTAAAGCCCACTGTTCCAGCGTCGTCTTGTGCATAATTTATCTAAAATTTGGATGAATTTGATTAAAACATAGCGTTATTCATTCATTTTTTGAAGGCTTAAGATCGTCTCATCAAAACGAAGGAGACATCTTATGAACACATTCGACAAACACGACCTAAGCGGCTTCGTTGGTAAACATCTGGTATATACCTACGATAACGGCTGGAATTACGAAATTTACATCAAAAATGAAAACACCATTGACTACCGTATTCATAGCGGCCTGGTGGGCAATCGCTGGGTGAAAGATCAGCGGGTGTATATCGTTCGCGTCGGTGAAAGCATCTATAAAATTTCCTGGACCGAGCCAACCGGCACCGACGTCAGCCTGATTGCGAACCTGGGTGACCGACTGTTCCACGGCACCATCTTCTTCCCACGTTGGGTCATGAATAACCCGGAAAAAACCGTCTGCTTCCAGAACGATCATATTCCGCTGATGAATAGCTATCGCGACGCTGGCCCGACCTATCCAACGGAAGTGATTGATGAATTCGCAACAATCACCTTTGTACGCGACTGTGGTGCCAACGATGAAAGCGTGATTGCCTGCGCGGCCAGCGAGTTACCGGAAAACTTTCCAGATAACTTAAAATAAGCGCGACAATTAACTAAAAAGAAAAGTTCCCGGTTATTTCTTCTTTTTCAGAAATAACCGGGATTTTTTTTTGTTTGTTTATGTTTGGTTTAAAATAATGACGAAGAAAATTGAATTAGATCACGAAATAAATAATTCATAATTAGTTAAGTATTTGTTTATAAATGAATTGATATTGATTTCGTTACATCTGGAATACGCATCTTAATTTTTCCCTAAGAAATGAACGATACCTTGATATGAGTTTATGGTTCGTTGAAATAAACGAACAGGCAATTGGTTAATATCAAGCGCGTGCCATTCTTATTGCAAGGAAATTAATGATGAGTGATTTTTTGCCTTTTTCCCGCCCGTCGATGGGTAATGAGGAATTAGCGGCGTTGCAGGAGGTTTTAACCTCCGGCTGGATCACCACCGGGCCTAAAAATCAGGAACTTGAAGCGGCATTTTGTCAGCTGACGGGGAACCAGCACGCGATTGCCGTCTGCTCGGCAACGGCGGGCATGCACGTCACGCTGATGGCGCTGGGTATTGGCCCGGGCGATGAGGTCATTACCCCCTCCCAGACCTGGGTCTCCACGCTGAATATGATCGTGCTGCTGGGCGCCACGCCGGTCATGATCGATGTGGACAAAGAGACATTGATGGTGACGCCGGAAGCGGTTGAAGCCGCCATTACCCCGCGTACTAAAGCGATTATTCCCGTGCATTACGCCGGCGCGCCGTGTGATATCGACGCCATTCATGCCGTCGGCGAGCGTCACGGTATTCCGGTGATTGAAGACGCGGCCCATGCCGCCGGAACGTACTACAAGAACCGTCACGTGGGCTGGAAAGGCACGGCGATTTTTTCCTTCCACGCCATTAAAAACATGACCTGCGCGGAAGGCGGTTTAGTCATCACGGATAACGCCCGGCTTGCTGCGCGGATCCGCAGCCTGAAGTTCCACGGCCTGGGCGTGGATGCCTATGACCGCCAGACGCACGGCCGTGCGCCGCAGGCCGAAGTGATCTCCCCGGGCTTTAAGTACAACCTGGCGGATATCAACGCCGCGCTGGCGCTCGTGCAGCTGGGCAAGCTGAAAGAGGCCAACACGCGCCGCCAGGAGATTGCGCAGCGCTACCTGCGCGAACTTGCCGATACGCCGTTCCAGCCGCTGAGCATTCCGGCATGGCCGCACGTTCACGCCTGGCACCTGTTTATTATTCGCGTTGATGAAGCTCGCTGCGGGATCTCACGAGACGGCCTGATGGCGGCGCTGAAGGAGCAAGGCATCGGTACCGGCCTGCATTTCCGCGCCGCACACACCCAAAAATACTACCGCGAGCGTTTTCCTGATGTATCGCTCCCGAATTCGGAATGGAATAGCGCGCGTATTTGTTCTCTCCCACTTTTCCCGGACATGACCCATGACGACACAACCCGCGTCATTACCGCGCTCCATCAGCTTGCAGGACATTGATATGTTCAGCGCACCGCCTGTACAAAAAGTTTCCGTGGTGATCCCTGTTTATAACGAGCAGGAGAGCCTGCCCGAGCTGATCCGCCGCACCACGGCCGCCTGCGACACGCTGGGCAAAGCCTATGAAATTCTGCTGGTGGACGACGGCAGCAGCGATGATTCCGCGCTGATGTTGACCGAAGCCGCCCAGGCCGAAGGCAGCCATATTGTCGCCGTGCTGCTCAACCGTAACTACGGCCAGCACTCCGCCATTATGGCCGGGTTCAGCCACGTGACGGGCGATCTGATTATCACCCTGGACGCGGATCTGCAAAACCCGCCTGAGGAGATCCCGCGCCTGGTCGCCAAAGCCGATGAAGGCTATGACGTGGTCGGCACCGTTCGCCAGAACCGTCAGGACAGCCTGTTCCGCAAGCTGGCCTCGCGCACCATCAACCGTCTTATTCAGCGCACCACCGGCAAAGCGATGGGCGATTACGGCTGCATGCTGCGCGCCTACCGCCGCCATATTGTCGACGCCATGCTGCACTGCCATGAGCGCAGCACCTTTATTCCTATCCTCGCCAACACCTTTGCCCGCAAGGCAACGGAAATTCCGGTCCTGCACGCCGAGCGCGAGCACGGGGAATCGAAGTACAGCTTTATGCGTCTCATCAACCTGATGTACGACCTCGTCACCTGCCTGACCACCACGCCGCTGCGCCTGCTGAGCGTGTTCGGCAGCGTCATCGCCCTGGCCGGTTTTACGCTGTCCGTCCTGCTGGTGGTGCTGCGGCTGGTCTTTGGCCCGCAGTGGGCGGCGGAAGGGGTCTTCATGCTGTTTGCCGTGCTGTTTATGTTCATCGGCGCCCAGTTCGTCGGAATGGGCCTGCTCGGTGAATACATTGGCCGTATCTATAACGATGTTCGCGCACGTCCGCGCTACTTTATTCAACGTGTTGTCCGTCAGGAACACAAAGCATCTCAAGAGGAAAACCACCCATGAAAGCCGTTGTATTTGCCTATCACGATATGGGGTGCGCGGGCACGCTGGCCCTGCTGGACGCGGGCTATGACATTGCTGCAATCTTTACCCATCCGGACGCGGCAGGAGAAAATCACTTCTTCGGCTCCGTGGCGCGTATCGCCGCCGAGCGCGGTATTCCGGTTTATGCCCCGGACGACGTCAACCACCCGCTGTGGGTGGATCGCATCCGCGCGCTGACGCCTGATGTCATCTTCTCGTTCTACTATCGCAACCTGATCTGCGACGAGATCTTAGGCCTGGCCGCCAAAGGAGCCTTTAACCTTCACGGCTCTCTGCTGCCCGCCTACCGTGGCCGCGCGCCGCTGAACTGGGTGCTGGTCAACGGCGAAACGGAAACGGGCGTGACGCTGCACCGCATGGTGCGCCGCGCGGATGCCGGAGCCATCGTCGCCCAGCAGCGCGTGGCAATCGACGCGGATGAAACCGCGCTTGAGCTGCATCATAAACTCTGCACCGCGGCGCAAAGCCTGCTGCGTGACGCGCTGCCAGCCATCCTCAACGGTACCTTCAGCGAGACCGAGCAGGACGAAAGCAAGGCCAGCTGCTTTGGCCGCCGCGCGCCGGAAGATGGTCGCCTGGACTGGAATAAACCCGCCCGCCAGCTGCACAACTTGGTGCGCGCCGTGACCGACCCGTGGCCGGGCGCTTACAGCTTTGCGGGCGTCAGCAAATTTATCGTCTGGAAATCCCGCGTGCGTGACGATATCCCGGCCGCTAAGCCGGGCACCGTCGTCTCCGTCTCCCCGCTGGTGGTGAGCTGCGGCGAGCAGGCGCTGGAGATCGTCACCGGGCAGACCGACAACGGCCTGTATGTTCAGGGCACGCAGCTGGCGCAGTCTCTGGGGCTGGTGGCCGGGGCGCTGATCACCAGCGCCCCGGTGGTGGCCATCAAGCGCCGCACCCGCGTGCTGATCCTCGGCGTGAACGGCTTTATCGGGAACCACCTGACCGAACGTCTGCTCAAAGACGATAACTACGAGATTTACGGTCTGGATATCGGCTCTGATGCCATCAGCCGTTTCCTCAACAACCCGCGCTTCCACTTTGTGGAAGGGGACATCAGCATTCACTCCGAGTGGATCGAATATCACATTAAAAAATGCGACGTGGTGCTGCCGCTGGTCGCCATCGCCACGCCAATCGAGTACACCCGTAACCCGCTGCGCGTGTTCGAGCTGGATTTCGAAGAGAACCTGAAGATCATCCGCGACTGCGTGAAATACGACAAGCGCATCATCTTCCCGTCCACCTCTGAAGTGTACGGCATGTGTACCGACAAAAACTTCGATGAAGATGCCTCCAGCCTGGTGGTCGGGCCGATCAACAAGCAGCGCTGGATCTACTCTGTCTCCAAGCAGCTGCTGGACCGCGTGATTTGGGCCTACGGCGAGAAGGAAGGTCTGCGCTTTACCCTGTTCCGTCCGTTCAACTGGATGGGCCCGCGTCTGGATAACCTGAACGCGGCGCGTATCGGCAGCTCCCGCGCGATCACCCAGCTGATCCTGAACCTGGTGGAAGGCTCGCCTATCAAGCTGATTGAAGGGGGAAGCCAGAAACGCTGCTTTACGGATATCAGCGACGGTATCGAGGCCCTGTTCCGCATCATCGAGAACAAAGATAACCGCTGCAACGGTGAGATCATCAACATCGGTAACCCGGAAAACGAGGCGAGCATTCGCGAGCTGGCAGAGATGCTGCTGGCAAGCTTTGAGCGCCACCCGCTGCGCGATCGCTTCCCGCCGTTCGCCGGTTTCCGCGAAGTGGAAAGCAGCAGCTACTATGGTAAGGGCTACCAGGACGTCGAGCACCGTAAGCCAAGCATCCGCAACGCGAAGCGCTGCCTGAACTGGACGCCGACGGTGAAGATGGAGCAGACCATTGATGAGACGCTCGACTTCTTCCTGCGCACCGTGGAGCTGTCGGAACAGGCCTCATGAAAAAAGTCGGTTTACGCATTGATGTCGACACCTTCAGGGGAACGCGTGACGGCGTGCCCAGGCTGCTGAAACTGCTGAGCAGGCACGGCGTGCGCGCCAGCATTTTCTTCAGCGTGGGGCCTGACAACATGGGGCGCCATTTGTGGCGTCTGGTTAAACCGGCATTTCTGTTCAAAATGCTGCGCTCGCGCGCGGCATCCCTCTACGGCTGGGATATTTTGCTGGCCGGCACCGCCTGGCCCGGCAGACGCATCGGCGCGGGTAATGAAGACATTATCCGCGCGGCGGCGCAGCATCATGAGATTGGCCTGCACGCCTGGGACCACCATGCCTGGCAGGCCTGGGCGGGCGTCTGGGATATCCCGCGCCTGTCCCGTGAGGTTGAACGTGGAATGCTGGAGCTTGAGGCCATCATCGGCCAGCCCGTGCGCTGCTCCGCCGTGGCGGGATGGCGTGCCGACCAGCGGGTGATCAAAGCCAAAGAGCATTTCGCGTTTCGCTACAACAGCGACTGTCGCGGAACCGGGCCGTTTTTGCCGCTGTTGGGCGAAAATCGCTACGGTACGGTGCAAATTCCGGTCACGCTTCCCACGTGGGATGAGGTGGTGGGGCGCGAGGTGAAGGCGGAAGCATTTAATCGCTACATTCTGGACCGCATCCATCGTGACGCCGGAACGCCGGTCTATACCATCCATGCAGAAGTGGAAGGGATTGCGTACCAGCATGATTTCGATGCGCTGCTGACGATGGCCGCTCAGGAGGGCATTGCGTTCTGCCCGTTGAGCGAGCTGTTGCCGGACGACCTCAGCACCCTGCCCGTGGGCAAAGTTGTCCGTAGTGAACTGGCTGGCCGGGAAGGCTGGCTTGGCTATCAACAAACCGTGAGTTCGGTCCCATGAAAACAGCCCGTTATGGCGTAGCGCTTTTCGCACTGTTTATCGTTTATTACTTCATTCCGGTCGATATCCGCCTGCTGTGGCAGCCTGATGAAACGCGCTATGCGGAAATCAGCCGCGAAATGCTGGCATCGGGGGACTGGGTTGTCCCGCATTTCCTGGGGCTGCGCTACTTTGAAAAGCCGATCGCCGGCTACTGGATCAACACTATCGGACAATGGCTGTTCGGGCACACGAACTTTGCCGTACGCGCCGGGTCGATCTTCTCCACCGGGCTGGCGGCGCTGCTGGTTATCTGGATGGCCTGGCGTCTCTGGCGGGATAAGCGTACGGCCATTTTCTCCGGCCTTATCTTCCTGACCCTGTTCCTGGTGTATGGCATCGGCACCTATGCGGTGCTGGATCCCATCGTCACCCTGTGGCTGGTGGCGGCGATGTGCAGCTTCTGGCTCGCCTCACAGGCGCACACCGTGGCCGGAAAAGCGGGCGGCTATGTGCTGCTTGGGCTGGCCTGCGGCATGGGGGTAATGACCAAAGGCTTTCTGGCGCTGGCGGTACCGGTGATTGGCGTGCTGCCGTGGGTCATCGCCCAGAAGCGCTGGAAAGAGGTGCTGATTTTTGGCTGGCTCGCGGTCCTGAGCTGCGTGCTGATTGTTCTGCCGTGGGGGCTGGCCATTGCGCACCGCGAGCCTGATTTCTGGCGCTATTTCTTCTGGGTTGAGCATATTCAGCGTTTTGCCCAGAGTGACGCGCAGCACAAGGCACCGTTCTGGTATTACCTGCCGTTCCTGCTCGCGGGCAGCCTGCCGTGGCTGGCGCTGCTGCCAGGCGCGCTGCGTCTCGGCTGGAATGACAGACAAAACGCGGGCGGCGGGTTCTACCTGCTGGGATGGGTGGTAATGCCGCTGCTGTTCTTCAGCATCGCCAAAGGCAAGCTGCCGACCTATATCCTGCCCTGTTTTGCCCCGCTGGCTATCCTGATGGCGCGCTATGCCTGCCTCGCGGCGGAAAAAGGGGCCAAAGCGTTGCGCATTAACGGCGGGATTAACCTGGCGTTTGGTGCTATCGGCGTGGTGGCGGCGCTGGCGGTCTCGCCGTGGGGGCTGGCTAAGCATCCGGTCTGGACGTCGGTTGAACTGTATAAAGTCTTCTGTGCGGTGGTGGCGTTCCTCATCTGGGGTGCGGTAGGCTGGTTTACGCTGCGGCAGAGCCAGCGGCGCTGGTGGCTGGCGGCGCTGTGTCCTGCGGGCCTGGCGTTGCTGATTGGTTTTGCCATTCCGAACCTGGTGGTGGATTCCAAACAGCCGCAGTCGCTGGTGGATACCGTGCGCGAGCCGCTTCAGGGCAGCCGCTTTGTGCTGACCAATAACGTTGGCGTGGCCGCGGGCCTGGCGTGGGAGCTGAAGCGCAGCGACATCACGCTGTTTGCTCAGAGCGGCGAGCTGCGCTACGGGCTGAATTATCCCGATGCGAAAGATCGCTTTGTCAGTGAAGACGACTTCGCGCAGTGGCTGGCAACGCATCGTAAGCAGGGAAGCGTGTCGCTGGTGATGCTGCTGTCTAAACGTGACGATATTTCAGAGGCGAATTTACCGCAGCCGGACAATCTCTATATCCAGGGGCGTCTGGCCCTGCTGGAGTATCTGCCGAAGTGATGGCCTGGACCTGGCTGATACTGGCAAGCCTGCTGAGCTGCGCGGGACAGCTGTGCCAGAAACAGGCTACCCGTCCGGCGAAAGCCGGGCGGCGTGGCGCGCACGTCATGCTGTGGCTTGGCCTGGCCATGCTGGCGCTGGGCTGCGGGATGCTGGTCTGGCTGGTGGTGCTGCAGCGCCTGCCCGTCGGCGTGGCTTACCCTATGCTGAGCCTCAATTTTGTCTGGGTGACGCTGGCGGCGAAGCTCTTCTGGCGCGAGCACGTTGCTGCGCACCACTGGCTGGGGGTCGGGTTCATCATCATGGGGATTATCGTGCTGGGAGGAAGCCTGTGAAAGGCGCGTTCTGGGCGTTATGCAGCGTGCTGTTAGTCAGCGCCGCGCAGCTGTTGCTGCGCGATGCCATGCAGGCCCTGCCGCCTGTCAGCGATCTTCTGACGTTTATCTCTGCGCTGTGGCACGTCTCGTCCGGTACGGGCGCGCTGCTGCTGGGGTTGACGGGATACGTGGCTTCCATGGGCTGCTGGTATCTGGCGCTGCACCGCATGGCGCTCAGCAAAGCGTACGCCTTGCTGAGCCTCAGCTATATCCTGGTGTGGGGCGCGGCAATCCTGCTGCCCGGCTGGGGGGAGCGCTTCTCCTGGCACGGGCTGGCGGGCGTCGGGTTGATTATGCTGGGTGTGCTGGTGATTTTTCTGCCCCGACGTGAATAATCGACTCGGTGGTCAGGGTATACGGTGTGGGTGTACAAACGGCCAGGCTCAGTGAACCGAGCTGTAGCTGGCTGACCGAGTGCGACTGCGCCGTGCTGTCGATGCTGACAATCTGCCAGGCGCTGCCGCCGCGCTGCTTCACAATTGCCTCTTTACGCGTCCAGATACGCCAGAAGGCGGAAAGCTGTTCCTCGGGCGCTTCACGCTCCAGCTCGTCATGCTCTGTCAGGCTGAAAACGGCGTTGGCCAGCGCCTGCCAGTTCTGACGGGGGCGAATCACTTCGATATCGCAGCCCACTTCGCCTTCATCGCTCATCAGCAGGGCAATATCATCACCGCTATGGCTCAGGTTGAACCACAGCGGATCCCCCTTCGCAAAGGCCGGTTTCCCCTGCTCGCCGTAAATGATGTCGGGGAGCGGAGTGGGGGATAACGTTCTGGCGAGCAGCGTCCGGCCAGCCAGCCAGGAGGCCTGTCGTGCACCCTGAGGTGCCTTATCTGCGAGCGTTGACGCCAGCGGGTCCGCGCAAAGGGTGGAAATTTTTCCCAGTACAAACCGGTACATAGTTACGCCCAGCGTTTAATGATAATCGAGGTATTGATGCCGCCAAACGCGAAGTTATTGCTCTGCAGATACTCGCAGTCAATCTGACGGGCTTCTCCCATAATATAATCTAAAGCCCCGCATTGCTCATCCGGCTGCGTTAAATTGAGCGTCGGGGCAAACCAGCCTTCGCGCATCATCTGCAGGCTCATCCACGCTTCCAGCGCGCCGCAGGCCCCCAGCGTGTGGCCAAAATAGCTCTTCAGCGAAGAAACCGGCACGCTGTCACCGTAGATGGCGGCCGTCGCCTGGCTTTCGGCGATATCGCCGCGGTCGGTGGCCGTACCGTGCGCGGAGATATACCCCATATCCCTTGCGCTTAACCCCGCCATCGCCAGCGACTGCTCCATGCAAATCTGCATTGTGTCACGCTGCGGCTGGGTGATATGGGCCGCGTCGCAGTTGGTGGCGAAGCCCACGATCTCACCGTAGATGGTGGCCCCGCGCGCTCTGGCGTGCTCCAGCTCCTCCAGAATCAGAGTGCCTGCGCCTTCCCCAATCACCAGACCATCGCGCTGCGTATCGAACGGCGAGGGGGTGGTTTTGGGTTCGTCGTTGCGCTGGCTGGTGGCAAACAGCGTGTCAAATACCGCCGCTTCAGACGGACAAAGCTCTTCCGCGCCCCCCGCGACCATAACGGTCTGATACCCGTGGCGAATCGCCTCCCAGGCGTAGCCGATCGCCTGGCTGCCGGAGGTGCAGGCGCTTGACGTCGGGATCACGCGGCCGCGCAACCCAAAGAACAGGCCGGTATTCACCGCGGTGGTGTGCGGCATCATCTGGACGTAGGTTGTTCCGGTGATGTTATTGGTGTGCTTTTCGGTGAGCATGGTCGCGAACTCGCTGACCGGGCCGGTGCTGCCTGTTGAAGAACCGTAGGCGATACCGGTTTGCCCGTTGGTAAGCACCGCTTCGCCAAACAGCCCAGCCTGCTCCAAAGCCAACTCGGTGGCACGGGTCGACATCAGCGACACGCGGCCCATGGCGCGGATGCGCTTGCGGGTATAGTGTTCCGGCAGCGCGAAATCGTCGATCGGCGCGCCCAGCAGGGTGTGCAGGCCATCGTACACCTGCCATTCCGGCATTTTACGCACGGCGTTTTCATACGCCAGCAGCCGGCTGGAAACGGAGTGCCAGTTCTCGCCAAAGGCGGTCACGCCGCCCATGCCCGTAATCACCACGCGACGCGTCATAGCATGCCTCCGTTAATCGAAATGACCTGGCGGGTCACGTAGCCCGCGATATCCGACATCAGATAGCTTGCCAGCCCGGCAACCTCCTCGGCCTGGCCCATACGTTTCATTGGGATGATGGACATCGCTTCTTTGAGCGCGGCCTCCTCCATCTCAATCATGCCGGTATCAATCAGCCCTGGCGCAATGCAGTTCACGGTGATTTTGCGTTTTGCCAGCTCGATCGCCAGCGCTTTGGTGGCGCCGATAATGCCCGCTTTGGCCGCGCTGTAGTTCACCTGGCCGCGGTTGCCCATCACGCCGGAGACGGAGGATAAGGTAATAATGCGCCCGCCTTGACGGGTGCCGATCATGGGCATAATGCAGGGGTGAATGACGTTATAAAAGCTGTCGAGATTGGTGTGGATCACGCTGTCCCAGTCGTCTTCACTCAGCGCCGGAAAGGCGCCGTCGCGGGTAATTCCGGCGTTGCTGACCACGCCATACCATGCGCCATGGGCATCAATTTCCTGCTCCAGCACCTCGCGGCACTGCTCGCGGTTGCCCACGTCAAACGAGAGTAAACGGCCGCTGCCGCCCGCCTGGGTGATGGCGTCCAGCGTCTCCTGCGCGCCTGCGGCATCACGATGGTAATGCACGCCGACGGTGAACCCGTCAGCGGCAAGCTGGCGGGCGATGGCGCGACCAATGCCTTTGCTGGCCCCTGTGACCAGTACGGAACGACTCATGCGTGGGATCCCTGATTAAAAAGCGATGTTAATTCTTCTGCACTCGGCTGGAAGGTGTTGACCCGGCCCGTGGCCAGCGTCTCTTCACCTGCACAAATCGTGCATTCAAAACTGCCGAAGCGTTCGTCCTGCATCAGCAGCTTAACGGTAATGTCCAGCGTTAAGCCGTTGGCGAAACGCCCGCTGGCGCAGACCAGCTCGCGCGCGCCGAGCACCATGCCCAGCGCGATATGTTCCTGCCCCTGCTGCTGACGATGCCAGCCCGACCAGACGCCAACGGTCTGCGCCATCAGCTCGAGCGCGTACCAGCCCGGCAGGTCGCCATCGGCATTGAGAAACGGCGCCAGCACGCTTTGCCTGTCAACCGCCACGCGGCAGACCGCCATGTCATCCGTTACATTCTCAACGGACCCCAGCAGCATCATGGGCGCCTCGTGCGGCAAATAGGCTTCGGGTGATAGATAGCTCATGACGCTCTCCCCAGCAGAATGCTGGCGTTGTTGCCGCCAAACGCGAACGAGTTAGATAAAATGACCGGCTTTTTCAGGGCGGTGCGCTGGTGCAGCAGGCCGCACGGCGCCTGCGTCTCGTCCGGAGCGTAGCGGGAAAAATCCTGCGGCGGCAAGGGCAGATCGCGCGTCAGGATAAGCCAGCTCAAAGCCGCTTCGGTAATGCCGGCAGCGCCCAGCGTGTGGCCGGTAAGGTGTTTGGTTGAACTGCACGGCACGCTTTCCCCGAAGAGATCGTGAACAACCTGTGATTCAATCTGATCGTTGAGCGGCGTGGCCGTGCCGTGCAGGTTGATATAGCCGATGTCGTCCGGCTGCATGCCCGCTTCGCTGAGCGCCTGAGTGATAGCTCTTATCGCCCCTTCGCCCTGAGGATGCGGGGCGGAAATATGGTACGCATCGCTGGATTCGCCCGTCCCGAGCAGCGCCACGTCCGCGGGTTCCCGGCTCAATACCATCAGCGCCGCCGCTTCACCGATGGTGATCCCCCGGCGGTCGCGCCCAAACGGCTCGCAGAGCGTGGGGGAGAAGGATTCAAGGCTGTTAAAGCCGTTGACGGGCATCCGGCTCAGGGTATCGGCCCCGCCGACAATGGCGATATCCACCAGCCCGGCTTCGATCAGACGTTTGCCGCCGATCATCGCCCGCGCGCTGGAGGAGCAGGCGGTGGAGATCGTATAGGCCGGGCCTTCAAGCTGCAGCCAGTTGGCGAGAAAGCGGGACGGATCGCCCAGCTCCTGCTGCGGATACTGCCAGCGCGTGCTGGTCTCGCCGTCCGTCATGCGCCTAACGTGCTCATCGCCTTCGTCCAGCCCGGAGGTGCTGGTTCCCATCACCACGGCCACGCGGTCGCGGCCAACGCGGGCGATGGCCTCGTCGACGGCGGGCTGAATCTGCGCCAGCGCGGCCAGCAGCAGCTGGTTGTTGCGGGTGCGGTGTGCAGAGAAGGTGTCCGGGATGAGCGGCAGCTCGCCTTCCACGCCGCCCAGTACCGCTTCGGGTATTCCCTGCAGCCAGCCGGTCCGGGCGTGCATGCCCGGCGCCACGCCCGCAGCCAGGTTGGCGACAATCTCATCTGGCGAGTTGCCCAGCGCGTTGACCATGCCAACAGCGGAAATATAGATCATCTCAGTCACCCAGATATTGAATGGTGATGTGGTATTTAAAGACGTGCTGCTCGATGCTTATCGGCTCGCGCTTGCCCTTGCGCTGGAGGTAGACAATCTCCGTCACCAGCTTGCCGCTGGCGTTGCGCAGCTCGCGCCGATCGCCATTGTCCTTCAGCGTCCAGCCCTTCGGCAACTGCGGCTGCCAGGCGCTAATCGGCCAGTGGCTGAGCATCACGTCGGCCAGCACCTGGCTGGCGGGCGGCAGCTGCGGCACGACGATGGACTGCTCGGTATGAATACCGCTCTCGTCGTACGTTGCCAGGAACAGACGGATCCCCACGGAGGAGAGCCCGGCCAGCGTGACCTTATGCGCATCCGCGTTGAGCATCACCAGCAGGGACTGCGTTTGCCCGTTAAAGCTGCCGGTCAGCAGCTGCTGGGAGCTTACCGCCGGGCTGATGCCGGGCGGCGGAAGCGTGACTTTGGTGCCCGGCTGGAGCCAGGCCTGAGGCCGCGTCTCTTTGGTATCGGTCGAATGGCTGCAGCCTGCCAGCAGCAGCGCCGCGGCCAGCGCGACGGCGCGATAAACAGCGTTCATTTACGTTTTCTCTCTTTCTTATCCGGCATCGCCAGCGGGGCCAGCAGGAAGGCGGTGAAAATACCGCTCACCAGCACAATACCAAAGCTGCTGATGGCCTGGGTGGCGCTGAAGACGAGCATGCCCAGCGTCAGCAGGGTCGTCATCATCGCCAGGGTAATCGCCAGCATCGAGGTCAGCGGCGTACCGCGCGGGTTGCTGAAGAACAGCGTGTAGTTAATGCCAATGCCGAGCACCAGCACCAGCGCCAGCAGTGAAAACAGGTTCACCGGGTGGCCCGTTGCGGCCAGGACTGCCAACCCGCAGCTCAGCGACAGCGCGGACGGCACCAGGCTTATCAGCCCTTTACGCCAGCCGAGGCGCAGCATCGCCCCGCAGGCAATCACCGCCAGTGCCGCAAACAGGAGCCCCGTCAGCAGCGTGCGGTAGAGGGCAAACAGGCTGTCAAAGCTGGCCTTGCGATCGACCCAGACGACGCCGTTATGGCGCGCGGCCAGCTCACCGAGCGCCGCGCTGTTTTTTGCGCCGTCCACCGGCACGAGCACGCCGCTTTCCCCGTCGGGCAGGGTCAGCCAGAGCAGACGCCAGCCTTCGCTGGCCGGGCTGTTAAGCCACGCGTCCACGCTGACCGGCATGGCCTCCAGATTTGGGGATACGGCGTTGAGCCCTGCGCTTTTCAGCACGTTCGTCACCGCAGGGGCGGCGTTCCGCAGCAGCGTAAGGTCGCTTTTCTGGCGGGCCAGCGAGTTCAGCGGCAGGGTGCGCCAGCGGGCAATCTCTCCCGCTTTTTGCGCCTCGGCCAGCGCCGGGGTAAAGGCTTCCAGCCGCTCCAGCGTTTGCTGGGGCGAAGCGCCATGCACCACAAACCATTTCTGATCGACGCTTTGGCCGGTCAGGGCGGTAATGGCTTTCTCCTGCGCCAGAATATCTTTCGGCAGCGCCTGCAGCTGGGCGATGTCGTCGTCCACCCTCAGGGTGCTCATTCCCACGGCGGAGAGCAGCGCCAGCGCGACGGGCAGGCCAACGGACAGTTTTTTACTGCGTCGCCAGGCGGCCAGCCAGCGCAGCATCAGGACCATAAAGGGAACCGGGCGCACAGGCAAACCCCGGCACAGCCACGGATGCCAGAAAATCACCGTCAGGCAGGAGGCGCTCAGCCCCACGGCGGCAAATATCGCCATCTGGCGGATCCCGGGGAAGGGAGCCAGCATCATAATCAGGTAGGCGGCGACGGTCGTCAGCAGCGCCAGCAGCAGCGCATTGCGCACTTTGGCCAGGCTTTGCCAGGGGGAGAGCTCCGCGCCGTGGACCATCCGTTCGGTCAGGTAGTAAAGCGTGTAGTCTGCCGAAATACCGATGATGCTCATGCTCATCACCAGCGTCATCAGGTGCAGTTCGCCAAAGAGCAGCAGCGTCACCGCCGTGCCCGCCAGCGCGCCGATGGCAATCGAGAGCACGCTCAGCAGCAGCGGGCGCAGAGAGCGGAACACCGCCACGATCAGCATGAACACGCCAAGCAGGGTGGCGATGCCCAGCGTCGAGACGTCGCGCTTGGCCTGCTGGCTGGCGTAATCGCTGTAGAACACGGTTCCGCGGGAAAGCAGCTGCGCCTGCGGATAGCGCGCTTTGAGCGTCTGTTGCAGCGCGTTAAGCGTCGTCACGAGCCGGTGGGTCTGCTGCATATCAAACGATGACCCCGCCAGCTCGCCGTGCAGCAGATACCAGTAGTTTCCCGCCCCATCCTGCGTGACCAGCCAGCCGTCCATCAGCCGCAGCTTCTGGCCGTTTTGCGCCAGGGCGAGCTGCGAGCCGCGCATCAGCATCAGGGGATCGTTTTGCAGCTCTTTGCCGCTGACGCCGGAGAAGGCGGAGTAGAGCTGGGATAGAATCCACTGCGCCTGCGCTTCTCCGCCGTTTTGCAGACGGGCGCGGGTGGCCGGGTCAATCAGCCCGTTGCGGTGCTGCCAGAAGAATTCTCCCCAGGCCTTTTGCCCGGCGGCGTCCATCGGGCCCTTAACCTCGCGGAGCGCGTCGCTGCCGTGCAGCAGTTCAAGCCACTGCTGCGCCACGCGCGGATCCGGCTCTTTGCCGGGGCTGACCAGCCAGACCAGCTGGCGGTCGAGACGCTGCATAAACCCGTCGTTGAGCGCCGGCGGGATCGCCCCCAGCGTCTGCTTCGGCAGCATGGCCAGCACGCTGCTGTTCAGCCGCGCGCCGGGCAGCAGCGACAGCAGGACGCCCAGCATAACCAGACATACCGTGGCCCACAGCAGCGCCGGGCGCAGGGATTTACGGTGCGGCAAAGCGTTGGCGTTCGTCATCGGTCAGGGTGGCGGGCGTCAGTTGGTGGTTTGAAAGGGCGATATCGGTACGGTCGCCCTGCTTATCGTTCAGGCAAATCGTCTCCAGATAGGTCGCGCCGCCCAGATCGAGGGTGGCGAAAATCTTGTCCAGCGGCGTCGTTTTTGGGGTAAGCACCAGCGACCAGCGGCCCGCGCCCAGGTCTTTAAAATCGATGCGGAAGTTCTCTTCCAGCACCTTGCGATCGGCCTGGAAAAGGGCCCGCAGCAGGTGGTTGAACTGGAACATCTGCGGATTATTGTCGGCGGTGATGGTCTGCGGCGGCTGGCCGTTGATCGCCTGAACCATCCGCTTGTCGTCCAGCAGCAGCGTCATCGGAAACGGCGCTTTTTGATCCCACAGCAGGCCGCTGTCGCGGGCGATCAGCATCTCGCCCTGCGAGCGCAGCGGCTGAGGCATATCTTTTATCGTGCGGACCTGTTCGAAGTGCGCGCGCACCACGGGCTGCTCGGTGAAGCGCTGCTGCAGCTCATCCAGCGTCACGGCGCTGACCAGCGGGCTGACGATCAGTCCCAGCAAAAGCAACCATTTCATGGCGTAACTCCCATTCGTTCAAACAGTATTGCCGGGCTGACAAAGCACATTTCGCGGGTGGCTTCTTCTACCGCCACCTGGATGGTGTACCCAGTGGTGGTGCGCTTGCCGGTCTGCGCATCGAAAATTTGATAGGCAATGCGCAGGCGGTTTTCATACTCTTCAATCTGCGCGCGGACGCGAATGCGCTGCTCAAAGGTCACCGCATCGCGGTATTTCACCCGGGTGTCGACAACGGGCCAGACGTAGCCGGAGGCCTTCATCTGGCGATAGCCATAGTCAAACTGATTGAGCAGCGCCTCGCGAGCGATCTCAAAGTAGCGGAAATAGTTGCCGTGCCAGACCACGCCCATCATATCGACGTCGTGGAACGGAACGGTGATCTCAACTTCAGTCGTAAAGCGGGGATCGGTCAGCACCCTTTACTCCTTCTCTCTGGACTCTGGCAGATGCCAGAAATCGAAAAAATTAAACCAGTCGAGCGGCGACATCAGGGCGTAATGCTCCAGCCGCTGCGCGTAGCGATCGACGGTAGCCTGCAGCGCCTGCTGGCGTTCCCCGCGCGGCAGGATCAGCGGGTCGGCAAACGGCTCGCTGTGCAGGACGAGCTTACCCTGCTGGCGCAGGGCGAAGATCAACACCACCGGACAGCGCAGGATGGAGGCCAGGATAAACGGCCCCTGAGGGAACGGCGCGGGCTGGCCCATGAACCGGCTCCAGATCACCCGCCACTCGCCGCCACGCTGCGGGTTGACCGCGATGCGGTCGCCCACGATCGCGACCCATTCTCCGCGCTCAAGCTTCTCTTTGATGGCAATCGCGGTGTCCGGGCCGATGTCGGTGACCGACATCAAATTCACGCCCGCCTGGGGCGCCATTTCGCTCATTATCTGCTTAAAGCGCCGGGCGTTTTCGCTGAAGACCAGGGCGTTGATGGTTTTGCTGCCGTCCAGCTGGGCCAGCGCCCGGCAGGCCTCTACGTCACCAAGATGCGAGGCCAGCAGCAGCTTGCCCTGCGGCGCCTCGATATTAAGCGTTTCGCTCGCGCCGGGGGCAAAGACCACGTCGCGCGTAAACTTCAGCTCGCCGCGCCAGCTGGCGACTTTGTCCAGCATCGCGTTGCCGAAGCGCATGAAGTGGAAAAAGCTGTTGAGCCGTGCTGGAACGGGCAGGTTCCGCTGCATCAGCACCTGCTTCACGCGTGCAATCCACTGCCGGGAAGCCTGCCGCGCCGGACGCGCGATAAGCCAGTAGACGCCGATCACCGGCCACAGCAGCACGGTAAACGCCCGCCTCCCCAGCAGCTGCCAGACGCGCAGCATCAGGCGCATGCCCCACAGGCCTTTAACCTCGTCCTGCTGCGCCCAGTGCTGGCCGCGTCGACGGAAGAGCAGGCCGGGAATGCGGGGCAGCATGCCGAAGAACAGCCGGGTATGCATCAGGGAGATCCGCACGTTATCTTTTAACGCGTCGAAGTGGGACAGCCCGTCCTGCGGATAGGTCACGCGGGTGGGCAGAAAGACGCTGGTGTTGCCCTGCCAGTAGAGACGAACCATCACTTCGGTATCAAAATCCATCCGTTTACCGAGCGTTTTACGCGCGGCGAGCCGCAGCGTGGGCGAGACCGGGTAGACCCGAAAGCCGCACATGCTGTCTTTCAGCTGCAGGGATAAGGTTTCAATCCATACCCAGACGTGGGTGACCCAGCGCCCGTAGAGCCGCGAACGCGGGATGGAATCATCGTAGATGGGCTGGCCGGAAATCAGCGCGTCCGGGTGGCGCTCCGCCAGCGCCAGCAGTTTGGGGATATCTTCGATGGCGTGCTGGCCGTCCGCGTCCACCTGCAGGGCGTGGGTATAGCCCGCGCGCGCGCACTCCTCCAGCCCCCTGATGACAGCCGCACCTTTTCCGGCGTTTTGCGCCAGACGGACCAGCGTCATCTGCGGCTGCTCCGCCGCCAGCCGCTCGAGCTCCTGGCGGGTGGCGGTTTCGCTGCCGTCATCCACCACCAGGCACGGCAGGCCGAACGGCGCGAGGCGCGACAGCACGCTGGCCATCGTGGCGCCGTGGTTGTAGCACGGGATCAGCACGCAGGGGCGGAAGGTTACTGACATAGACGAATTTTCCCGCTGCTGGCGGTATGGCGTTCAGCCCCGTCATGACGCAGGTAGCTGAAGGTCAGCATTTTGCGTTCGGCGTGCCACTCAAGCACCAGCGTCACCGTGGTTTCCGGCAGCAGAGGGGCCTGGAACTTCACGTTTTGAATGCTGTGAAAGCGGTAGCCCGGCGCCAGTAACGTCGTGGCGTAGTGCATCACCCAGTCAAGCTGCGTAACGCCGGGCAGCAGCGGCTGTACGGCAAAATGGCCCTGAAACCAGAACAGAGAGGCGTCGAGATGCAACACGATCTCCAGCTTCTCCGGCTGTGCCTGATGGCGCTCGATTTCATGAATTTTCATGAAATAACTCCTCTAACTGCGCATAGACACGCTTGTTCATACTGTTTACCGGCATCTCATCCACAACGCGCCAGTAGCGCGGAACCGCGACCGGCTCAAGCCACGGCAGCAGGGCGCGACGCCAGGCGAACTCCTGCGCTTTTTTATCCTGCATATACCCGCGCTGACGAACCACCTCATCCAGCACCAGCAGTGCGCCAATGCCCTGGCGGCCCCCGCGCGTAACCGGCAGCGCCGCCGCCTCGCAAACGCCGTCGAGCTCCAGCAGGCGACGTTCTATTTCGTTAAGCGAGATGCGTTTTTCTTCAATTTTAACCACCCGACCGCGGCGACCGGCGATGCTGAAAAGCCCCGCGCTGTCGAAGTGGAGGATATCGTCGAGCTGAAGTCCCTCTGGCTCGTGGATCAGCGGCGACGTGACGCGGCACGCTTCACCTTCCTGACAGAAGCTTACGCCGGGGAAGGGCAGCCACGGCAGGTTATCTTCCACGCGATGGCGCCAGGCGAGGATCCCGGTTTCGGTGCTGCCATAAATTTCGTCCGGCCAGACGTTAAGCCAGCCAACCGTGGTGGAGACGTCACGCCAGGGCAGCATTCCGCCCGCGGAAATCAGCACCCTGACGGGCGGCGCGGCCAGCTCGGTATCGAGGCGCTTCAGGAACGCCGGGCTGCTGATGAACAGGTAATGCCTGTCATGAGGAAGGACGGCCAGCTGCTCTGCGTAGTAGAGCATCGCGGCGTGCAGCGGCAGGCCCATCGCCATCGGCAATACGATGCGAAATGTCAGGCCATAGAGATGCTGCGGGACGACGGAGGCCACAACGCTACAGCCGGCCAGGCGCGCGCCGAAGCGGTCAGCCAGCAGGCGGGCTTCGCGATCCAGGCTGACGATGTGCTTAACCACCCGGCGCGGCGTTCCCGTGGAGCCGGAGGTGAACAGCTCTACGAAGCGGCTTTCGTCAATCTCCGGCAGGGGAGCCCAGCGGGCGATCGTCTGATGGCGGGAGGCCACCACAATCAGCTTCCCGTCAATATCGAGGTGCCGATCGCTCAGGACGCCGCTAAACAGATACTGCTGCTCCTCAAGCAGCGAAACGCGGCTATGGCCGGGAATGACCGGCGTTTTACCGGCATGCAGCGAGGCCAGCAGCGCAACGATAAACAGGTAGCTGTTCTCAAAGCACAGCGCCCAGCGTTCGCCTTCCTGCTGACGCAGGGTGTCGACCAGTAACGTCACGTCGTGGCGCAGCTGGCCCAGCGTCCAGGTACGATCGTCAAGCCAGGCGACGGGCGTGTCGTCTGGGCGGGGCGCGTTTAACCACTGGCCCAGCGGAAGGGGGTTAGTCATTCTGCATCTCTTTTTTTATCACCCGTTGACGCACCAGCCACTCCGTCGCCATCAGCGTCCCCATCAGGATGTAGGCCACCATGCCGTTCCACAGCGTCCACAGATGCATGTCGCCGTGCAGGACGGTAAACAGCGCCATCGCCCCGTTGCCAATGAAAAATCCGCACCAGACGAGGGTTACCCTGCGGGTATAGCGCACGCCCTCCGGGGGCAAATTAGGCTCACGCAGGCGCGCCAGGCGTTCGACCAGCGGCATCGCTGTCCACAGCGAACCGCCGAACACGGCCAGCATCACAAGATTAACGACCACAGGGTAGAACAGCAGCCACTGGTGGGTTTTCAGCAGGTAGCTTGCCGCGCAGAGCGCAATGCCCGCCAGCGCCACGCACTGCACCACATACCGCATCGGGCCGGTGTTACGCCGCGCCTGACGCAGCCGCAGCAGCAACAGCAGCGCTATCACGGGCAGCAGCCACGGCAGGCCGTTATGCGTCAGCCCAAATCCAATCAGGAAGGGCCACGCCAGCAGCATCAGCCCCGTCAGGAGTGGGATGACCGGGAACGTCCGTCCACCACGCACGGTGTCTTACTCTTCGCGCAGCAGCTGTTCGACGGCGTCTACCACATCCTGAACGGTACGAACCGATTTGAAGGTTTCCGGCTTGATTTTCTTACCGGTTTTCTTCTGCAGATGGACAATCATGTCCACCGCGTCAATGCTGTCCAGCTCCAGGTCTTCGTACAGACGGGCTTCGGGGGTAATGTCCTGCGGGTCGATTTCAAAGAGCTTGGTCAGAAGGCCGCAGACTTCCTGATAAATGGTTTCTTGTTCAGTCATAGTTCACATCTCAGGCGCGTTGGGCGTGGATAAAGGACGCCAGGGTGGCGACGGAAAAGAAGTGCTGGCGCATCTCTTCGCTTTCGGCAGAAAGCACCACGCCATACTGGTTTTTCACCGCCAGACCCAGCTCCAGCGCGTCGATAGAGTCGAGACCCAGCCCGTCGCCAAACAGCGCGGCATCGGTATCAATATCCTCTGCGGTAAGCTCGTCCAGATTCAGCGTGGTGATAATGAGATTCTTAATTTCAAGATAAAGCGCTTGCATCATTAATTCCTGACAAAGATTGAAGGCCTGATGTTAATCGATGCTGCAGGTGCCGGTTTAACTGCCTTGCCGCCAGTGCCGGTTCTTGTTGCCTTGCATCGTAAAATTCGTCGATGTTCACGCGATCGCGCACATCGACGGTAAAGACGGGTTTTGCGGGCGGTACATCATACCAGCGGCTTTTTTTATCCAGCAGGTGCTCGCTGCAGTGGATGAGTACGATCCGCAGATCGCTGCGGCAGCGTACGGCGATATTTGCCGCGCCGCGCTGGAGGGCGATAGCTTCGCCTGGCCGGGTACGCGTGCCTTCCGGGAAGATCAACAGCGTGTCGCCCTGGGCCAGACGCTGCTGGCTGGCGGCGAGCAGGGGCTCGGCTTCGCTGTTAATCAGATAATCCGCCGCGCGGATAACGCCGCTGACAAAGGGGTTGCGCAGCAGCGCGCTTTTCACCAGACAGTCGGTTTCGGGCATCACCGACGCCAGAATCACGTAGTCAATTAACGTGGGGTGGTTAGCCACCACCAGACAGCCCCGATCGCCGCGCAGGGCGTCAAGATTGTGAATGCGATAGTCCAGCACCCCGGTGCCGCGGGCAACGGTTAAGAAGAAGCGGAAGCTGGCCGCAATGCTGCGGCGCGCCAGGCGACGGCGTTTGGCGCGATCGCGCTGAACAATCAGCAGCAGGTTGAACCAGACCAGCGACAGCAGCAGGCCGCCCGCGCCAAACAGCACGAAGCAGAATCCGGTCATGACCAGACGCCATAACCAATTGATCCGGGCGGCCAGGCGGTTCATTGGCGCGCCCACTGCCACAGCAGGCGTTCGCCGGGCACTACAAACTGCCGCTCCTCGCTGAGATAGCGTTGCAGGAACATCAGGCTTTGCGGCAGGGCGGGTTCCTCACCAGTGCTGCCGCTGCGGGTTTCGCACTGCAATCCGTTGCCGGATTCAATCAGCAGCGCCACCGCGTACGGCCAGGTGGGCATCTGAGGCGGTAGCGCCGGATGGTAAAATTCCGGCAGCGCGCCGTCAAAATCCACCAGCAGGACGCGGGAGTAGCCCGCGTGCAGCAGGCTCAGCACTTCACACAGGGCCTGCTGGAAGGTATCCAGCCCGGCGGAAATGGACGACGAGACAGCAGGCTGGCGAGCGGCGATCGTGAGATTGCCCACCGCGGAATTGTGCACGGACATGGCAAAGTCGGTGGGCGAGACGGCCTGCCCGGTCGCCAGCGTGTGCAGAATACGGTAATTGCGCTCCAGCTCGCCGTGGCGGCTGGAATAGACGACGGCATCAACGGCGTGGCTTTGCAGCATGGCAAGACCAATATCTACCGCCAGCTTACTGCCTGAGTTAAGGCGGCGCGCGGTCATCATGGGTAACGCGGTCAGCCGGGGCAGAGGAGCCGTTGGGTCGATGGTCGACTGCAGGCGCGACCACGCCTGCCACTCTGCGGCATCGCTTAGTCCTGGCGCTCTTGCCTGCCAGTCAATAATGTTCAGTGAAAATTTCATCTACGCGCGTCCGCGGAATACCGTATTCAAAGGGCAGGCTGGGCCACCCGGGCAGCCAGGCTGCGCTATTGTTCACGTTTGGTGCAAATTAACAGGGTATGACCTACCCCAAGGTTATCCAGCCGCTGCTCTATGCTGAAGCCCGCCCTTTCCAGGTAGTGATAAAACTTCTCTACGCTGTAAAACCGGCTATTGCCATTCGCCATACAGGTGAAATAGAGCGAGGTGGCATTCAGGCTGAAAGCCGCCGCTTCATATTTCTGGGCATCCCAGAAAAGCTCCATAATGCACAACCGTGCGCCTGGCTTCATGACCTCTGCGACGCGCGTCAGCATGGCGACAATCTGATCCGGAGAGAAACAGTCCAGGAACTGGCTCATCCACCAGACGTCGGCATCTCCCGGCAATGCCGACGGACTAAGCATATCGACAGCATGGAATCCAATACGATGAGAAAAACCTGCTTTTTCGATGTTTTCCTGCGCCAGCGCTATCTGCTGCGGGAGATCGAGGATCGTCACGGCAACATTGTCGTCATAGCGGCAGCAGCGTAACGACCATTTACCCGTATTTCCGCCCACATCGTACAATTTTGTCGGCGAGCTTGCGAATATATATGGCAGCGCAGCGTCAAAAGCGGCGTCAGAATAGTAATGATCGAAGGCAAACCAGCTCTCTTTTGCCGGGGCAGGAAGCTGGGATAAGGCCGGATAGATGGTTGGCCAGTCGCCAAACACGGATAATCCAGCCGGTTTTTCTTTCTGCAGGGCGTCGGCCAGGTGAAATAACCCCTGGTAACAGACGTCCTGCGTAAAATCCATATTAACGCGGGTCATGGGATCGTGGAGTAAGAAATGGCCCACTTTCGCCAGGAAATAACGACCTTCTTTATAAGTAATTATCCGCCCGCTTAATCCCATGTCTAACAATACGCTGACGGCATAACTGCTCAGGGTACTGTTTTCGGTTATTTCGTCGAGGCTCGCCCCCTTATTACCCTGTTTATCGAGCCAGGCGAGAACGCCCGAGTTACGCAGACAAAGCGCGGTCTGAAATAACATCGGCGCAAAAGCGATGCGTTGCGCTTCGGTAATGGCATCCAGCGCGCTGAGCGTGTCCTTTTCGTACATTGTTGCGTAACCTTTCAGGGCAAGAAATGAGGTTATCGGGCCATGTCCGGCCCGACTTTAGAAAAATATTACAGCGCGGCGCCCGCAGAGAGGTTCAGCTGAATATCATGGTCGAGGTTGTTCACCCAGCGGTTATAATTTTTGTGAATTTTACCGTCTGCCGCTTTCAGGTTCAGGCTGCTTTCGTAATTAATTGAATAGCTTGTCGCAGAGTAGGGAATACGCACCTGGACCGAGTGATCGCGTGCCTGCAAACGGCCCTTAATAACGCCCGGGCCCGCTTCCGTCATGATCCAGTCACGCTTCTGGCCTGCTTTCAAAATGGCGGTTTTCACCTGATCGGCAGTATGACCCGCGCCCACGAAAGAGTGAACCTGAGCGATAGGGGCGGTACGCGCACAGCCAGCCAGTGCGCCAACGAATACGGCAGCAGCGCACCATTTAACGATCTTTTTCATCAACAACTCCATATCAATAATAACAATTAAAGGTAGTCTTTTTTACAAACAAGCATCACCAGGCTTATGGATTAAGTCAGGTGTGTGTTTAATCAATATTAATGTTTACATTACGTCGTCGCTAAGGCGGGGTATAATATCACGCAAAATAATTAATCATTCCGTTTTTTTTAATTTGCTTTAAGGGGCTTGTTGCATTTAAGCGAAATCTGGGCGAGTTGATAAAAAACGGAATGAATAAGCCTTAACGCAAATAAAAATACCGCGACGGTGAGCGTCGCGGTATTTGACGGTATAAACCAGCTCACAAAGAAGGATACGTTACCCCGGCAACCGGCTTTTCGGCCGCCCCGGCCCAAGCAGGATCGCCAGCTTGCTGCCCCCTTTGGTGGTTTCCATCCAGATTTTACATACGCTGGTCAGCGGGACCGAGAGCAGCATGCCGACCGGGCCCAGCAGCCATCCCCAAATCAGCAAGGATAAAAACACCACCAGCGTCGACATGCCCAGCCGGTGCCCCATCATGCGCGGTTCAAGAATGTTGCCCAGCACCATATGCACGACGAGGAACAGCGCCCCGACCAGCATGCATTCGTAGAAACCGTTAAACAGAAACGCCTGGATCATCGGCGGCACGGCGGAAAGCACCGCGCCGATATTCGGCACGTAGTTCAGCAGAAACGCCAGCACCCCCCACATCAGCGCGAACTGGACGTCCATCAGCATCAGCCCCAGCCAGACGATAATCCCGGTCCAGACGCTCAGCAGCGTTTTCAGCGCCAGATATTTAGAGACGCCCTTTAAGGCGCGGTGCAGGCCGGCAATGTGTATTTGCGGATTATTTAAAGCAAAGCGCAGCTTATATGGAACATGGCGCACTTCGAACAGCATAAACACCACCGTCATGACCAGCAGCAAAATGCTGGCCATCGCGCCGGAAAGACCGGTCATCAGCGTGGTGGCGTAGGTCATGACCTTCTCGGAATCCATCCTGCGCAGCATCCGTTCTGGCGAAATATGCAGGTTAAGAAAGGGCATCATCTCCTGCAGCGCGACGATCTTACGCGTCAGCTCTTTATTGTACTGCGGCAGCATGGTGGAGAATTCGCTCAGCGATGCCGCCAGTACGCCGAAGAGCGCCGTCAGGCCAATCAGCATCACAATAACCACGATGGTGATGGCCACCGGGCGGCTCACGCCCCGGCGTAAAAACCAGGTCACCAGCGGATTGAGGACAATGGCAAAAAAGAGCGCCAGCAGGAGCTGGACGATAATGTCAGCGGCAGCATGAATGCCCGCAAGGATAACCACCAGACAGGCGAGTTTTAATAAGATATGGAGCCCTGCTTTATCGGGCTGGGGAGCTAACATGCGCGTTCCTTAATATGATGACCCGTTAAGTGTAGTGCCTGGGGGCCGCTTCGTCTGGCACCGATAATCTGAAAGTCGGGGCTGATTTTCTTATTGCGCCGTGGTAATAGTGAAACACTGTTGCAAAAATTCAGGTAGAACCCCATGCCCGAACCTGCCGCCGAACCGGCGCTGAGCGGATTGCGCCTCAATCTGCGTATTGTTTCCGTCGTTATTTTCAACTTTGCCAGCTATCTGACGATCGGCCTGCCGCTGGCGGTGCTGCCGGGCTACGTCCATGACGTGATGGGTTTTAGCGCGTTCTGGGCTGGGCTGGTCATCAGCCTGCAGTATTTCGCCACGCTCCTCAGCCGCCCGCACGCCGGGCGCTACGCCGACCTGTTCGGCCCCAAAAGCATCGTGGTGGTGGGATTATGCGGCTGTTTCCTGAGCGGCCTGAGCTACCTGCTGGCCGCAGCTACCGGCGCCTGGCCGCTGGTCAGCCTGGCGCTGCTGTGCCTGGGCCGCGTCATTCTCGGGTTTGGGCAAAGCCTGGCGGGAACCGGCTCGACGCTATGGGGTGTGGGGGTTGTCGGTGCGCCGCACATTGGCCGGGTGATCTCCTGGAACGGGATTGTCACCTACGGGGCGATGGCGCTCGGCGCGCCGCTTGGCGTGGCCTGCTATGCCTTCGGCGGGCTGTATGGCCTGTCGCTCACCATTATGGCGGTCGCGCTTGTGGCGATACTGTTTGCGCTGCCGCGCCCGAAGGTGAAGGCCAGCAAGGGCAAGCCGCTGCCGTTTCGGGCCGTGCTGGGGCGCGTCTGGCCGTACGGCATGGCGCTGGCTCTGGCGACCACAGGCTTCGGCGTGATTGCGACCTTCATTACCCTGTTTTATGACGCCAAAGGCTGGGAGGGCGCGGCCTTTGCGTTAACCCTCTTTAGCGGAGCGTTCGTAGGCGCACGCCTGCTTTTCCCGAACGGTATTAACCGTCTGGGCGGGCTGAACGTGGCGATGATCTGCTTTGCGGTAGAGATTGTCGGGCTGCTATTAACCGGCATCGCCAGCGCGCCCTGGATGGCGAAAATTGGCGTCTTCCTCGCAGGGGCCGGTTTCTCGCTGGTCTTCCCGGCGCTGGGCGTGGTGGCGGTTAAAGCGGTGCCGCAGCAGAACCAGGGGGCGGCGCTGGCGACCTATACGGTATTTATGGATATGTCTTTAGGCATTACCGGGCCGCTGGCGGGGCTGGTGATGGCCTGGGCGGGGGTACCGGTGATCTATCTCGCCGCGGCGGGCCTGGTGATAATTGCCCTGCTGCTGACGTGGCGGCTAAAAAAATGGCCCCCGGTGCAGGCACCGGAGGCCACGTCATCGTCGTGAAGGGTTACTGGATCACGATGGTGTTAATGATGTTTTCAGCAGCCGTCTGCGCTTTCTGCTGATCTTCCGCTGGCAGGGTGATCTGCAGGGTCAGCAGTTTGTTATCAACCTTGCCCAGCACCACAGAAGACCAGGCGGTCTGGCCTTTTGCGGAGATGATGCTGTCCAGCTGCTGCAGCTTGTGGCCTTTCAGCTCGATGGATTTATTGGTTACCACCTGAAGCTGCGGATCGCGGCCGCGCTGCTGGTCTTCCAGACGTTTGGACAGGACGGCCAGGTCTTCGCTGGTGTCGTCGCCCACAATCACAATGACCGCTTTCTGGCCGGTTGCGTCGGAGTAAACGTGCATATTGTTCGCCTGGGTGCCCAGCTTGCCGCTCTGGTCAGTCATATCGGCTGGCAGAGAGAAACTGAGTTTGCCATCCATCAGATTCACCGGCTGACCGGTCGCGTTGCTCTCTGCGGATGCGCCCTGAGCAGGCGTTTTCGTGTCGCTGTTATCACAGGCTGCAAGACCCACAACCAGCAGGCCAATCCCGACATATTTAACCAGATTGCGCATTGACTTCTTCCTTTCGATAAACGGCCATAGCGGCTCATTCACCCATCTTATCACAACTGATAAAGCGAACCCTTAACCAGCCTGCAATGCGGTGATTTCAGATTTATCTGCCAGCCTTTTCAGCAGCATATTCAGCAGCACGCCGTACATAGGCAGGAAGAAGACAATGCTGATGAGCACCTTGAAGCAGTAGTCCACCAGCGCGATCTCCATCCAGTGCTCGGCCATAAAGGCATCCGGGCTGCGCCAGAAGGCGATGAAGAAGAAGGCCAGCGTATCGCTCACGTTGCCGAACAGCGTGGACGCGGTCGGCGCCATCCACCAGCGGTGATTCTGACGCAGGCGGTTAAACACGTGCACGTCGAGGATCTGCCCCAGCGCGTAGGCCATAAAGCTTGCCGCGGCGATACGGGCGACAAACAGGTTGAAGTGGGTTAGCGCCTCAAAGCCCTGCCAGCTTCCCATGTAAAACAGGGAGGAGATCACGTACGAGATGAACAGCGCCGGAAGCATGACCGCAAAGATAATGCGGCGCGCCAGCGGTGCGCCAAAGATACGCACGGTCAGATCGGTGGCGAGGAAAATAAACGGAAAGCTGAACGCGCCCCAGGTGGTATGAAAACCAAAAATGGAGATAGGGAGCTGTACCAGATAGTTGCTGGAGGTGATCACCAGCAAATGGAAAAGCGAAAGCCAGAACAACGCTTTTACGCGCTGTGATTCAGAGAACTGCGTCATATTGTGACCTTTTTATACGTTGGGGTGAGGGAACCCAATAAAAACCGCAGCATGATACTGCTTTGGCTGGACATTGCAATGGTTAGTTTTTGCGCAATCGTTAACCTGGTTTGCATTGCCCGCGCCGGGGCGTAAACTACAGCCGTTTTTACCTGACCGAGAAGATCATGACCGACCTGTTTTCCAGCCCAGACCACACCCTCGATGCCCAGGGCCTTCGCTGCCCGGAGCCGGTAATGATGGTACGTAAGACCGTGCGTAACATGCAGACCGGTGAAACGCTGCTGATTATTGCCGACGATCCGGCCACCACGCGCGATATTCCCGGTTTTTGTACCTTTATGGAGCATGAGCTGGTGGCGCAGCAGACCGAGGCGCTGCCGTATCGGTATTTGATTCGTAAGGGGTAGGTGGGCAGATTTCTGCGGCCTGATGCCCTCACCCCGGCCCTCTCCCACGGGGAGAGGGAGCAAACACTAAAAACGGCAATCTTAGATTGCCGTTTTGCGTTTACCTAGCCCTTCATCCACGCCCGGATCCCGTCCAGGAACATCTGCGTTGCCATCATCACCAGAATCAGCCCCATCAGACGCTCCAGCGCGTTCACCCCTTTCTCACCCAGCAGGCGCAGGAACAGCGACGACTGCAGCAGGATGATAAACGTCCCGCCCCAGGCGATCAGCAGGGCAATCACCAGATGGCTCATCTGGTTCGGATACTGATGCGACAGCAGCATCAGCGTCGCCAGAATCGTCGGCCCGGCGACGAGTGGGATCGCCAGCGGTACAATAAACGGCTCTTCACCTGCGGGCAGGCCGCTGCTGCTGCCTTCCGCGCTCGGGAAGATCATCTTAATGGCGATCAGGAACAGAATAATCCCGCCGGAAATCGAAACCGTTTCGGCGCGCAGGTTCAGGAAGGCGAGAATTTTTTCACCGGCAAACAGGAAGATAAACATCACCAGCAGGGCAATAAGCAGCTCGCGGATCATGATCGCCCGGCGACGCTTCGGCTCGGTGTGTTTCAACACCGACATGAAGATTGGCAGGTTGCCCAGTGGATCCATTATCAGGATCAATAAAACCGCTGCTGAAATGATTTCACTCATGTAAATTATCCCTGAAACTCTCTATGGTTATTATGATAATTAGCTGTATTTCTGATTGCCGGGCAATCATCGATTAATTTCGCTTGCGACTTTGGCAGCATTTTGTAATGTGAAGCATATCCCAGTTCAATACTGGCTTGCACAATCAGCACACACCCTCAGCAGGAAAAAAATGCTATGAAAAACGTTGGTTTTATCGGCTGGCGCGGTATGGTCGGCTCTGTACTCATGCAACGCATGGTTGAAGAGCGCGATTTCGACGCTATCCGCCCGGTCTTCTTCTCCACTTCCCAGCTCGGCCAGGCTGCTCCGTCCTTTGGTGGTACCACAGGCACGTTGCAGGATGCTTACGATCTGGAGGCGTTGAAGGCACTTGATATTATTGTGACCTGCCAGGGCGGCGATTATACCAACGAAATCTATCCAAAGCTGCGTGAAAGCGGCTGGCAGGGCTACTGGATTGACGCGGCTTCTTCGCTGCGCATGAAAGACGATGCCATCATTATTCTCGACCCGGTTAACCAGGGCGTCATCACCGACGGCCTGAACAACGGCGTGAAAACCTTTGTTGGCGGCAACTGCACCGTCAGCCTGATGCTGATGTCCCTCGGCGGCCTGTTCGCGCAGGATCTGGTGGAGTGGGTCTCCGTGGCGACCTACCAGGCCGCGTCCGGCGGCGGCGCGCGCCACATGCGCGAGCTGCTGACCCAGATGGGCCAGCTGCACCACAGCGTTGCGGCCGAGCTGGCAAACCCGGCGTCCGCTATTCTCGATATCGAGCGTAAAGTCACCGAGCTGACCCGCAGCGGCGAGCTGCCGGTGGACAACTTCGGCGTACCGCTGGCCGGTGGCCTGATCCCGTGGATCGACAAACAGCTGGACAACGGCCAGACCCGCGAAGAGTGGAAAGGCCAGGCTGAGACTAACAAAATTCTTAATACCGCGTCGGCGATCCCGGTTGACGGTCTGTGCGTGCGTATCGGCGCGCTGCGCTGCCACAGCCAGGCCTTCACGATTAAACTGAAAAAAGATGTGTCTATTCCGACCGTGGAAGAGCTGCTGGCCGCGCACAACCCGTGGGCGAAAGTGGTGCCAAACGATCGCGATATCACCATGCGTGAACTGACCCCGGCTGCCGTTACCGGCACGCTGACCACGCCGGTTGGCCGTCTGCGCAAGCTGAACATGGGGCCGGAGTACCTCTCCGCGTTCACCGTCGGCGACCAGCTCCTGTGGGGCGCCGCCGAACCGCTGCGCCGCATGCTGCGCCAGCTGGCGTAATAATTTGTTAACTACCGGGGGTGATTTTCACCCCCTTTTTTTTGCGTAATACATGGAGTAACGCGCGTATGTCTTATTTTTATCAGGAGTCATGTAGAGCGTTGGCTATGCTTTAAGGAAGAGTCATTTCTTACCTGAGGTTAGGACGGGACTAAGTGGATGCCCGTTCAGGTCACATTAAAGTCGTCCCAGGCGCTAAAAAAGGACGACATAAAAAACAGGATGAATACCATGTCCGATCGTGTGGATAGAGACGTGATTAATGCGCTTATTGCGGGTCACTTTGCCGACCCCTTTTCCGTGCTGGGGATGCACCATACAGAGGCCGGGCTGGAAGTCCGGGCGTTGTTACCGGATGCCACCGAAGTCTGGGTCATTGAGCCCAAAACCGGCCGCAAGGTGGGCAACCTGGAGTGCCTCGACTCGCGCGGCTTCTTCTCGGGCGTCATGCCCCGCCGTAAAAACCCCTTTCGCTATCAGCTCGCCGTTATCTGGCACGGCCAGCAAAACCTGATTGACGATCCCTACAGCTTTGGCCCTCTGCTGAAAGAGATGGATGCCTGGCTGCTCTCCGAAGGCACTCATCTTCGCCCTTATGAAACGCTGGGTGCCCATGCGGATACCATGGACGGAATTACCGGCACGCGCTTTGCCGTGTGGGCGCCTAACGCCCAGCGCGTCTCCGTTGTCGGGCAGTTCAACTACTGGGACGGTCGCCGCCACCCGATGCGCCTGCGCCGAGAGACGGGCATCTGGGAGCTGTTTATCCCCGGGGCGCATAACGGCCAGCTCTACAAATTCGAAATGATCGACGCGCACGGCAAGCTGCGCATTAAAGCCGACCCGTATGCCTTCGAGGCGCAGATGCGCCCGGATACCGCGTCGCTGATTTGCGGCCTGCCGGAGAAGGTCGTCCAGACGGAGGAGCGTAAGCAGGCCAACCGCTTTGATGCGCCGATCTCCGTTTACGAAGTGCATCTCGGCTCCTGGCGCCGCCACACCGATAACAACTTCTGGCTCAGCTACCGGGAGCTTGCCGACCAGCTGGTGCCGTACGCCAAATGGATGGGCTTTACCCACCTTGAGCTGCTGCCGGTTAACGAGCATCCGTTCGACGGCAGCTGGGGCTATCAGCCCACCGGGCTGTACGCCCCGACGCGCCGCTTCGGCACGCGGGATGACTTCCGCTATTTCATTGATGCCGCGCACGCCGCCGGGCTGAACGTGATCCTCGACTGGGTGCCGGGCCATTTCCCGTCGGATGATTTTGCGCTGGCAGAGTTCGACGGCACGAAGCTGTACGAGCACAGCGACCCGCGAGAAGGCTATCACCAGGACTGGAACACGCTGATCTACAACTACGGTCGCCGTGAAGTCGCCAACTACCTGGTCGGGAACGCGCTGTACTGGATAGAACGGTTTGGCATTGACGCCCTGCGCGTGGATGCGGTGGCGTCGATGATCTACCGCGACTACAGCCGCAAAGAGGGGGAGTGGATCCCGAACGAGTATGGCGGTCGTGAAAACCTGGAAGCGATTGAGTTCCTGCGCAATACCAACCGCATTATCGGCGAGCAGGTGGACGGCGCCGTGACCATGGCGGAAGAGTCGACGGACTTTGCGGGCGTCTCCCGCCCTCCGTCATCAGGCGGCCTGGGCTTCTGGTACAAGTGGAACCTGGGCTGGATGCACGACACGCTCGACTACATGAAGCTCGACCCGGTTTATCGTCAGTATCACCACGATAAGCTCACCTTCGGACTGCTCTACAACTACACCGAAAACTTCATGCTGCCGCTGTCGCACGATGAAGTGGTGCACGGCAAAAAATCCATTCTCGACCGCATGCCGGGCGACGCGTGGCAGAAGTTTGCCAACCTGCGCGCCTACTACGGCTGGATGTTTGCCTTCCCGGGCAAAAAGCTGCTGTTTATGGGCAATGAGTTCGCCCAGGGGCGCGAGTGGAACCACGACTCAAGCCTCGACTGGCATCTGCTGGAAGGCGGCGATAACTGGCACCACGGCGTGCAGCGCTTGGTGCGCGACCTGAACCTGACCTACCACCACCACAAAGCGCTGCACGAGCTGGACTTCGACCCGTACGGCTTTGAGTGGCTGGTGGTGGACGACCACGAGCGTTCGGTGTTTGTCTTTGTGCGTCGCGATAAAGCGGGCAACGAGATTATCGTCGCCAGCAACTTCACGCCGGTGCCGCGCGAACACTACCGCTTCGGCATCAACCAGCCGGGCAAATGGCGCGAGATCCTGAATACCGATTCCATGCACTACCACGGCAGCAACGCCGGTAACGGCGGGCTGGTGCAGAGCGATGCGATTGAAAGCCACGGGCGTCCAAACTCCCTGAGCCTGACGCTGCCGCCGCTTGGCACCATCTGGCTGATGCGGGAGGGCGAATGACGCAGCTTTCGGCAGGTAAACCCGAACCGCTCGGCGCGAGCTTTGACGGAAAGGGGGTGAACTTTACGCTCTTTTCTGCTCACGCGGAGCGGGTGGAGCTCTGCGTGTTTGACGGGGAAGGTAACGAGCACCGTTACGATTTACCGTCCCGCACGGGAGACATCTGGCACGGTTACCTGTCCGGCGGGCGTCCGGGAATGCACTACGGTTTTCGCGTCCACGGCCCGTGGGAGCCTTCTCAGGGGCACTGGTTTAACCCGGCAAAGCTGCTGATTGACCCGTGCGCGCACCGCGTGGACGGCGAGTTTAAAGACGACCCGCTTTTCCACGTCGGCTACGGCGAACCGGACCACCGCGACAGCGCGCCCGTCGCGCCCAAAAGCGCGGTGGTGCACGATCTCTACGACTGGGAAGACGATACCCCGCCGCGCACGCCGTGGGGCAACACCGTCATCTATGAAGCGCACGTCAAAGGGCTGACCTACCTGCACCCGTCGATCCCCAAAGAGATGCGCGGCACCTATCAGGCGCTTGGGCATCCGACCATGGTCGCTTACCTGAAGCATTTGGGCATCACGGCCCTGGAGCTGCTGCCCGTGGCGCATTTCGCCAGCGAGCCGCGCCTGCAGCGCCTGGGGCTGAGCAACTACTGGGGCTACAACCCGCTGGCGATGTTTGCCCTGGAGCCGCGCTATGCCGCGCATCCGGAGAAGGCGCGGGATGAGTTTCGCGACGCGGTGAAGGCGCTCCACGCCGCGGGAATTGAGGTCATTCTGGACGTGGTGCTGAACCACAGTGCGGAAAGCGATCTTGACGGTCCGACGCTCTCACAGCGCGGAATCGATAACCGTAGCTATTATTGGATCAGGGAATATGGCGATTACGAGAACTGGACCGGCTGCGGTAACACCCTCAACCTCAGTCATCCGGCGGTCACGCATTACGCGTACGAGTGCCTGAAATACTGGGTAGAGACGTTCCACGTGGACGGTTTTCGTTTCGACCTGGCGCCCGTGATGGGGCGCACGCCAGCGTTCAGCCAGCAGGCGCCGCTGTTTGAGGCGATCAAGAACTGCCCGGTGCTCTCGCAGGTGAAGCTCATCGCAGAGCCGTGGGACATCGGTGAGGGCGGTTATCAGGTGGGGAACTTCCCACCGCTGTTTGCCGAGTGGAACGACCACTACCGAGATGCCATCCGCCGCTTCTGGCTGGCGCGCGATCTGTCACTGGGCGAGTTCGCCGGACGTTTTGCTGGTTCAAGCGATCTCTTTAAGCGCAACGGCAAACGTCCGTCGGCCACCGTTAACCTGGTGACGGCGCACGATGGCTTCACGCTTCGCGACTGCGTTTGTTTCAATCAGAAACACAATGAGGCAAACGGTGAGGAGAATCGCGATGGGACTAACAATAACCATAGCTTTAACCATGGTATAGAAGGGTTAGGCGGAAGTCTGGATGTGATCGAGCGGCGACGCGCCAGCGTTCATGCGCTGCTGACGACGCTTTTGCTGTCGCAGGGCACGCCGATGCTGCTGGCGGGCGACGAGCACGGCCACAGCCAGCACGGTAACAACAACGCCTATTGCCAGGACAACACCTTAACCTGGCTCGACTGGGGAGAGGCGAACAGCGGATTGACCCATTTCACCGCGGCGCTGATCCACCTTCGCCAGCAGATCCCCGCCCTTACCGCCGACAGCTGGTGGGAAGAGGGCGACGGCAACGTTAGCTGGCTGAATAAAGACGCGCAGCCGTTAAGCGCGCAAGAGTGGCAACACGGCATCACCTGCCTGCAAATCCTGCTCTCGGATAAGTGGCTGGTGACGCTGAACGCGACGGATGACGTCGCAGAGATTGTTTTACCTGACGGGGAGTGGCGAGCTGTTCCCCCCTTTGCCGGAGCGGATAATCCGGTAGTAATGGCTGTCTGGCACGGGCCTGCGCACGGAGTGTGCGTATTCCAAAGATGATAAAAAAGGAGTTAGTCATGGTTAGATTAGAGAAGAACGATCCGTTAATGTTGGCACGCCAGCTACCATTAAAAACCGTTGCCCTGATACTCGCGGGCGGGCGTGGTACCCGTCTGAAAGATTTGACCATCAAGCGCGCCAAGCCGGCCGTTCACTTTGGTGGTAAGTTCCGCATTATCGACTTTGCGCTCTCAAACTGCCTGAACTCGGGCATTCGCCGCATTGGCGTCATTACGCAGTATCAGTCGCACACCCTGGTGCAGCATATCCAGCGCGGCTGGTCATTCTTCAGCGAAGAGATGAACGAGTTTGTCGATCTGCTCCCGGCGCAGCAGCGCGTTCACGGTGAGAACTGGTATCGCGGCACGGCGGATGCCGTGACCCAGAACCTCGACATCATTCGCCGCTACAGCGCGGAATACATCGTGATCCTCGCGGGTGACCACATCTACAAGCAGGATTACTCGCACATGCTGATCGACCACGTCGAAAAAGGGGCGCGCTGCACCGTGGCGTGTCTGCCGGTGCCCGTTGCCGAGGCGACGGCGTTTGGCGTGATGCACGTGGATGCGGACGACAAGATTATCGACTTCGTTGAAAAACCGGCGAACCCGCCAACCATGCCGGGGGATGACACCAAATCGCTCGCCAGCATGGGGATCTATGTCTTTGATGCAGATTATCTTTATGAGCTGCTGGAAGAAGACGACAAAGACGAAAGCTCCAGCCACGACTTCGGTAAAGACATCATCCCGAAAATTACCAAAGCTGGCATGGCCTATGCACATCCTTTCCCATTGTCCTGCGTGCAGTCCGACCCGAATGCGGAGCCTTACTGGCGCGATGTGGGAACCCTGGAAGCGTACTGGAAAGCCAACCTCGATCTGGCGTCCGTGACGCCTGAGCTGGATATGTACGACCAGAACTGGCCGATTCGTACCCACATGGAATCCCTGCCGCCGGCGAAGTTTGTTCAGGACCGCTCCGGCAGCCACGGCATGACGCTGAACTCGCTGGTCTCCGGCGGGTGCATCATCTCCGGTTCGGTGGTGGTGCAGTCCGTGCTGTTCCCACGCGTGCGTATAAACTCATTCTGTAATATCGATTCGGCGGTTCTGCTGCCGGATGTCTGGGTAGGGCGTTCGTGTCGTCTGCGTCGCTGCGTGATCGACCGCGCCTGCGTCATTCCTGAGGGAATGGTGATTGGTGAAAACGCGGAAGAAGACGCGCGTCGCTTCTACCGTTCTGAAGAGGGGATCGTGTTAGTCACACGGGAAATGTTGCGGAAGCTGCAGATCAAACAGGAGCGATGATGCAGGTTTTACACGTATGTTCTGAGATGTTCCCGTTGTTAAAAACGGGCGGCCTGGCGGATGTTCTTGGTGCATTACCCGCGGCGCAAATCGCTGGCGGGGTGGATACCCGAGTCCTGCTGCCCGCCTTCCCGGATATCCGGCGCGGCATACCTGACGCAAAGGTCGTGACCCGCCGTGAAACGTTTGCCGGACGCATCACCCTGCTGTTTGGGCATTACAACGGCGTAGGGATCTACCTGATCGACGCGCCGCACCTGTACGACCGTCCGGGCAGCCCGTATCACGATACGAACCTGTTCGCCTATACCGACAACGTGCTGCGCTTTGCGCTGCTCGGCTGGGTGGGGGCGGAGATGGCCGTCGGGCTGGATCCGTTCTGGCGTCCGGATGTGGTGCACGCGCACGACTGGCACGCCGGGCTGGCGCCTGCGTATCTGGCGGCAAAAGGGCATCCGGCAAAATCGGTGTTTACGGTCCACAACCTGGCGTATCAGGGCATGTACTACGCGCATCATATGAATGACATCGATCTGCCATGGTCGTTCTATAACATGCACGGGCTGGAGTTCAACGGGCAAATTTCGTTCCTGAAGGCCGGGCTGTACTACGCCGACCACATCACGGCGGTGAGCCCCACCTACGCGCGTGAAATCACCCAGCCGGAGTTTGGCTACGGTCTGGAAGGATTGCTGCAGCAGCGCCACCGTGAAGGCCGCCTGTCGGGCATTCTGAATGGCGTGGATGAGCAGATCTGGAGCCCGGAAACCGATCTCCTGCTGGCCGCGCGCTATGGCCGCGACTCCGTAGAAGACAAAGCGGAAAACAAACGCCAGCTGCAAATTGCGATGGGGCTGAAGGTCAACGACAAGGTGCCGCTGTTTGCGGTGGTCAGCCGCCTGACCAGCCAGAAGGGGCTGGATCTGGTGCTGGAGGCGCTGCCCGGTTTACTGGAGCAGGGCGGGCAGCTGGCGCTGCTCGGCGCGGGCGACCCGGTGCTGCAGGAAGGGTTCCTCGCCGCCGCCGCGGAACATCCGGGGCAGGTGGGCGTGCAGATTGGCTATCACGAAGCGTTCTCGCACCGCATTATGGGCGGCGCGGACGTGATTCTGGTGCCGAGCCGTTTCGAACCTTGCGGCCTGACGCAGCTCTACGGCCTGAAATACGGCACGCTGCCGCTGGTGCGCCGCACGGGCGGGCTGGCGGATACGGTGTCGGATAGCTCTCTGGAAAACCTGGCGGACGGCATCGCCAGCGGGTTTGTCTTTGAAGACAGTAATGCCTGGTCGCTGCTTCGGGCGATTCGGCGTGCTTTCGTCTTGTGGTCCCGTCCATCCCTGTGGCGTTACGTTCAGCGTCAGGCGATGTCCATGGACTTTAGCTGGCACGTTGCGGCGCAGTCGTACCGCGATCTCTATCAACGCTTGATGTAACGAGGCGAAGTTACTGATATGAACGCTCCATTTAGCTACTCTTCACCCACGCTCAGCGTTGAGGCGTTAAAGCACTCCATCGCCTACAAGCTGATGTTCACCATCGGGAAAGATCCGGTCATCGCCAACAAGCACGAGTGGCTGAACGCCACCCTGTTTGCGGTGCGTGACCGCATGGTCGAACGCTGGCTGCGCTCTAACCGCGCCCAGCTTTCGCAGGAGACGCGGCAGGTTTACTACCTGTCGATGGAATTTTTGATTGGCCGCACCCTCTCCAACGCGCTGCTGTCGCTCGGTATCTACGACGACGTTAAAACCGCGCTGGAAGAGATGGGGCTGGATTTAGAAGAGCTGATTGACGAAGAGAACGACCCGGGGCTGGGCAACGGGGGGCTGGGGCGTCTTGCCGCCTGCTTCCTCGACTCGCTGGCGACGCTGGCGCTGCCGGGCCGCGGGTACGGCATTCGCTACGACTACGGCATGTTCAAGCAGAACATCGTTGATGGCCGTCAGAAAGAGTCTCCGGACTACTGGCTGGAGTACGGCAACCCGTGGGAATTCAAGCGCCACAACACGCGCTACAAGGTGCGCTTTGGCGGGCGTATCCAGCAGGAAGGGAAAAAATCCCGCTGGGTGGAAACCGAAGAGATCCTCGCCGTGGCCTATGACCAGATCATCCCCGGCTACGACACCGATGCGACCAACACGCTGCGCCTGTGGAACGCCCAGGCGAGCAGCGAGATCAACCTCGGTAAATTTAACCAGGGCGACTACTTTGCGGCGGTGGAAGATAAAAACCACTCCGAGAACGTCTCCCGCGTGCTGTACCCGGATGATTCAACCTACTCCGGGCGCGAGTTGCGCCTGCGTCAGGAGTATTTCCTCGTCTCCGCGACGATTCAGGACATCCTCAGCCGCCACCATCAGCTGCACAAAACCTACGCCAACCTGGCGGAGAAAACCGCGATTCACCTCAACGACACCCACCCGGTGCTCTCCATCCCCGAGCTGATGCGCCTGCTGATCGACGAGCATAAGTTCAGCTGGGACGACGCGTTTGAGGTGACGTGCCAGGTGTTCTCCTACACCAACCACACCCTGATGAGCGAAGCGCTGGAGACCTGGCCGGTGGACATGCTCGGCAAAATTCTGCCGCGCCACCTGCAGATTATCTTCGAGATCAACGACTACTTCCTCAAGACGCTGCAGGAGCAGTACCCGAACGATACCGGCCTGCTGAGCCGTGCCTCGATCATTGATGAATCCAACGGTCGTCGCGTGCGCATGGCCTGGCTGGCGGTGGTGATCAGCCACAAGGTCAACGGGGTGTCCGAACTGCACTCGAACCTGATGGTGCAGTCCCTGTTCGCTGACTTCGCGAAGATCTTCCCGACGCGCTTCTGCAACGTCACTAACGGCGTCACGCCGCGCCGCTGGCTGGCGCTGGCCAACCAGCCGCTCTCCGACGTGCTGGATGAGAATATCGGCCGCACCTGGCGCACCGATTTGAGCCAGCTGAGCGAGCTTAAGCAGCATATTGATTTCCCGACGGTGAACAAGGCCGTGCGGGAAGCCAAGCTCCTCAACAAGAAGCGTCTGGCGGTCTGGCTGGCAATGCACCTCAACGTGGTCGCAAACCCGAAGGCGCTGTTTGATGTGCAAATCAAGCGCATCCACGAGTACAAGCGTCAGCTGATGAACGTGCTGCATGTGATCACCCACTACAACCGCATTAAGGCCGATCCGACCGCAGAGTGGGTGCCGCGCGTGAAGATCTTCGCCGGTAAGGCGGCTTCCGCCTACTACATGGCGAAGCACATCATTCATCTCATCAACGACGTGGCGAAGGTGGTGAACCAGGATCCGGAGATTGGCGACAAGCTGAAGGTGGTATTCATCCCGAACTACAGCGTCAGCCTGGCGCAGCTGATCATCCCGGCGGCAGATCTCTCCGAGCAGATCTCCACGGCGGGAACGGAAGCGTCCGGCACCAGTAACATGAAGTTTGCCCTTAACGGCGCGCTGACCATCGGCACCCTGGACGGGGCGAACGTCGAGATGCTGGAGCACGTAGGGGAAGAAAATATCTTTATCTTCGGTAATACCACTGAAGAAGTGGAGGCGCTGCGCAGGAAAGGCTACTCCCCGCGTGAGTTCTACGAAGGGGATGAGGAGCTACGTCAGGTCCTGACGCAGATTGCGACCGGCGTGTTCAGCCCCGAAGAGCCGGGCCGCTATCGCGATCTGGTGGATTCGCTGATTAACTTTGGCGACCACTACCAGGTGCTGGCGGATTATCGCAGCTACGTGGACTGCCAGGATAAAGTGGACGAGCTGTACCGCCAGCAGGAGAAGTGGACCAGCGCGGCGATGCATAACATCGCCAACATGGGGTATTTCTCGTCTGACAGGACCATCAAGGAGTATGCCGAGAATATCTGGCATATTGATCCGGTGCGGTTGTAAAAACAACCCCTCACCCCAGCCCTCTCCCCGAACGGGAGAGGGTGTTAAAGTCCCCTCTTCCCTTTGGGGAGAGGGTTAGGGTGAGGGGGCATCAGCCCGCACCGATCGTATTAAGACGCCAGCGAAAGCTCACGCTTTCCCGCATGCTGCTGCAGCCACTGCGCCACGCGAGACTGCTGCTCGGCGTTAAGCCACATCCCTTCTTTAGTACGACGCCAGATGGCATCTTCCAGGCGGCGAACCCACTCGTGCTCGACCAGGTAGCGCAGCTCGGCCTCGTACAGCTCGTGGCCGAAATGTTCACCCAGATCGGCAAGCGATTTCGCGTCGCCCAGGAACAGCTCGGTATTGCTGCCGTAGGTGCGGGCGTAGTGGCGCGCCATCCCTTCGGTAATGAACGGGAAGCGACGGCGCAGCTTCGCGGCGTAATCGTCGCGGTTTCCGCCGATATCTCCGCCGGGCAGTACCGCCTCTTTGGTCCACGCCGGGCCAATACCTTTATAGTACGGCGCCAGTTTTTCCAGCGCGTGCTCGGCCAGCTTGCGGTAGGTGGTCAGCTTGCCGCCAAACACCGACAGCAGCGGTGCCTGACCGTCTACGTCGTGTATATCGAGCGTGTAGTCGCGGGTGATGGCCTGCGGTGAGTCAGACTCGTCATCGCACAGCGGACGCACGCCGGAGTAGGTCCAGACCACGTCATCGCGTGACAGCTGTTTCTTAAAGTGCGCGTTATACACTTTCAACAGGTAGTTCACTTCGCTCTCGTCGATCTCAACGTTTTTCGGATCGCCTTTGTACTCCACGTCGGTAGTGCCGATGATCGAAAACTCGTCCATCCACGGGATTACAAACACGATGCGTTTATCTTCGTTTTGCAGAATGTAGGCCTGCTTCTGGGTATGCACGCGCGGCACCACAATGTGGCTGCCTTTGATCAGGCGGATGCCGTACGGGGAAGGCAGGTGCATGCCGTCGTCGAAGAACTGCTTCACCCACGGGCCGGTGGCGTTCACCAGGCCGCGCGCTTTCCAGCTGAATTTTTCGCCGGTATCAATGTCTTCCGCTTCGACAATCCACAGGCCGTTTTCACGACGGGCGGCGGTCGCGCGGGTACGGGTTTTCACCTCGCCGCCTTTCTTCTCTACCATCTGCGCATTCGCCAGCACCAGGCGCGCATCGTCAACCCAGCAGTCGGAATATTCGAAACCGCGCACGATTTCAGGCTTAAGAACCGATTCTGAGCCAAAACGCAAACCGTTCGAACCCGGCAGGCTGGTGCGTTTACCCAGGTGATCGTACATAAACAGGCCGATGCGGATCATCCACGCCGGACGCAGGTGCGGGCGGTGAGGCAGGCGGAAGCGCATCGGGATCGCCAGATGCGGAGCCATTTTCAGCAGCACTTCGCGTTCGGCCAGCGCTTCACTGACCAGGCGGAATTCGTAGTGTTCCAGGTAGCGCAGGCCACCGTGGATCAGCTTGGAGCTGGCGGACGACGTCGCGCAGGCGAGATCGTTAGCTTCCAGCATCAGCACGGATAAACCGCGTCCTGCGGCATCAACCGCAATACCGGCACCGTTGATGCCACCGCCTATCACAATCAGATCTTTGGTTTCCATAACACCCTCATGCACTTTCGTTAAAGCTCAAAAATGTTCGATATCGCTCATAATAGCAAAGGAACGCGCTTTTGGTAACATCAAAAAAACAATTTAGAGTGATATGGATAACATAATGGCGTTTACCCGCCGCCAGGACGTACACTACGGGGTAAAATCTTGTCGTTGACCACTGTAAAGAGAGCACCATGGATCAGTTTGAATGTATTAACGTAGAAGAAGCCCACCAGAAGATGCACCAGGGAAAAGCGGTGCTGGTGGACATCCGCGACCCGCAGAGTTTTGCGATGGGCCACACGCCGGGCGCGTTCCATCTCACCAACGACACGCTGGGCGCGTTTATGCGCGATAACGACTTCGAAACGCCGGTCATGGTCATGTGCTACCACGGCAACAGCAGCAAAGGCGCGGCGCAGTACCTGATTCAGCAAGGCTATGACGCGGTATACAGCGTCGACGGCGGCTTCGATGCCTGGCATCGTCATTTCCCGGCAGAAGTGGAATACGCGTTTGAGCGCTAATCCCGCTATACTGTCCCCTTTTGTGTGGAAATAAGCGACCGCTGCCCATGTTGATGATCACCTCTTTTACCAACCCGCGCGTCGCCCAGGCGTTTGTCGACTATATGGCGACGCAGGGCGTTATTCTGACCATTCAGCAACATACTCAGACCGACGTCTGGCTGGCCGACGAGAGCCAGGCTGGGCGGGTCAACGAGGAGCTGGCGCGTTTTCTTGAGAACCCTGGCGACCCGCGCTATCTGGCGGCCAGCTGGCAATCCGGCCAGACCGGCAGCGGGCTGCACTACAGCCGTTTTCCCTTCCTTGCCACGATTCGCGAGCGCGCGGGCCCGTTTACGCTACTGCTGATGGCGGCCTGCATTATCGTCTTCATTATTATGAACGTGGTGGGCGACCAGAGCGTGATGATCGCGCTGGCGTGGCCGTATGACCCGTCGCTGGATTTTGACGTCTGGCGCTACTTTACCCACGCGCTGATGCACTTTTCGGTGATGCACATCCTCTTTAACCTGCTGTGGTGGTGGTATCTCGGCGGTATTGTTGAGAAGCGGCTCGGCAGCGGCAAGCTGATTGTCATCACCGTGATTAGCGCCCTGCTGAGCGGCTATGTGCAGCATAAATTCAGCGGCCCGTGGTTCGGCGGGCTGTCGGGTGTCGTCTACGCTCTGATGGGCTACGTCTGGCTTCGCGGGGAGCGCGACCCGGAAAGCGGCATCTATTTACAACGCGGATTAATAGCCTTTGCGTTAATATGGCTAATTGCCGGATGGTTTGATCTGTTTGGTATGTCTATCGCCAATGGTGCACACGTCACCGGCCTCGCGGTCGGGCTGGCAATGGCGCTTGCCGACACGCTCCATGCGCGAAAACGAACATAATTCTCAGGGATAATTGATGAAACAAACACAACGTCATGACGCCATTATCGAACTGGTCAAAAAGCAGGGATACGTCAGCACCGAAGAGCTGGTCGAGCAGTTTGCCGTCAGCCCGCAAACCATCCGTCGTGACCTGAACGATCTGGCCGATCAGAACCGTATTTTGCGCCACCACGGCGGCGCGGCGCTGCCGTCCAGCTCGGTCAACACCTCCTGGCACGACCGTAAAGCCACGCAGACGGCAGAGAAAGAGCGTATTGCGCGTAAAGTGGCGAGCCAGATCCCGAACGGGGCAACGCTGTTTATTGACATCGGCACCACGCCGGAAGCGGTCGCCCATGCCCTGCTGGATCACGAGAACCTGCGCGTGGTGACCAACAACCTGAACGTCGCCAACACCCTGATGCAGAAAGACGATTTCCGCATCATCCTCGCGGGCGGCGAGCTGCGCAGCCGCGACGGTGGGATCATCGGCGAAGCGACGCTCGATTTTATCTCTCAGTTCCGTCTCGACTTCGGCATCCTGGGGATCAGCGGCATCGACACCGACGGCTCACTGCTGGAGTTTGACTACCACGAGGTGCGCACCAAGCGCGCGATTATTGAGAACTCACGTCACGTGATGCTGGTGGTGGACCATTCGAAGTTTGGACGTAACGCGATGGTGAACATGGGCAGCATCAGCATGGTGGATGCGGTCTACACCGACGTGATGCCGCCGGCGGGCGTGATGCAGGTGATTAAAGATAATAATGTGCAGTTAGAGTTGTGTTGAAAAGCCTTTCCCCCTCTCCCTGTGGGAGAGGGTCGGGGTGAGGGCATCAGGCCGCAGGGATCTACACCCCGTACCCCATCATCTTCAACAGCTGCTGCGCATGCTGCACCGCGTCCTGACGGTGCGCCACGCCCAGTTTCTGATACAGATTTCGGATGTGCGTTTTGATGGTGGTTGCCGCCACCGCCAGCTCTCCGGCAATCTGCTCGTTGCTGTAGCCTGAATAGATCAGCCCCAGCACCTGCCATTCGCGCTGGGTGAGCGGGCTGGTGCGGATAAGTTCCGGCACTTCCGGGTGGTTCAGCAGGCGTTCAACAAAGTTCTCGTCGAAATGCGCAAACTTGTGGCGATGATGCTGGTTAATCTCGCGCAGGATGCGCTGGGCGCGATGCTGATCCAGCTCCGGCAGCGTGTTGAGCTGAATCAGCTGGCGCAGCTGCTGCGCCATCACTTCACCTTCAATCACGAAGTGGCTAATAAACCCGGTGCGGTTCGCCAGCTGCAGGGCTTCCAGCAGCACGCGCTGGGCGTCGTTTTTGCGCCCCGCCTGCCAGTAAAGCTGGTTTAACAGCAGCAGGTTGCGGTTCAGATCGCTCATCAGACGCAGGCTGCGGGCGTTTTCGTTTAACTCTTCCAGCACAATTTCGGCAGGCTCAAAGTCACCCAGCAGGATCTGCACGCGGGCAATGTTGCGCCACTGGCTTTGCAGGAAGTGGTTATTGGCAAATTCTGGTTTAGGCGTCTGACGCAGCCAGTTGGCGGCGGATTTTTTGTCCCCCGTCATCTGCCAGTAAATCACCCGAACCTTGTCGGCGTTCGATACCCAGTCGCTGTGGTACTGACCGTTTCCGAGCAGGTTTTCCAGACGGTTAAGGTGATTGCGGGCGTTATCCAGATCGCCGCGCGCCAGCGAGCACTGCACCAGCAGGGCCAAACACTGCAACTGCTGCTGAGGCTGGAAGCCAGAGAGCACGTTCACACCCTGACGGGCGCAGCTTTCTGCTTCATCCAGACGCGACCATGCCCACAGCAGCTGAGCGCGAATACGCAACAGGAACTCGTGCATCGGCAGCTGTTCCAGGTGCTGTTCACGAATCAGCTGGAACGCTTTTTCCTGATTTTCCCAGGCGGCCTGCAGGAACCCCTGCGCGAATAAAATCTCGCTTTGCTGGATCAGGCTCCACAGGGCGTAGTGCCAGACATCATGGCGGCGCGCCATCTGCTCGGTTTGCTGCATCAGCGAAAGGGAGCGCGTCAGCTCGCCCTTGCAGTGCAGCACTTCGCCGTGTACCGAGGTGGCCACAATCCGGCTGTAGAAATTTGCCAGCGGCAGTTCATCCAGCGCGACCATCGCCAGCCGTTCCGCTTCATCCGCATCGCCGTCGTTAATCGCGACCTGCGCCCGCAGGGCGTTAAATTCGCCGTGCAGGGTGATATCCATTTCGCTTTCCATCTCCTGCTCAGCGCGCGCCAGCAGGGTATTCACTTCGCTGTAGCGGTGCTGGCTCTGCATCAGCCAGGCCTGGAGCAGCACCAGGCGCGGGTTCTCCAGCAGGCTCTCCCACGGCAGGGCTTTCAACGACTCTTCCAGCAGCGTCAGTTCGCTGTGGTTGAACAGCCCCCACGCGTGGTTAAGCAGGATATCGCGCAGCATGCTGGCGTCACCGGCGGCAAGCGCGTGGTGAATGGCTTCGCTCGGGAAGCCTTGCGCCATCCAGCTTTCGGCGGCGGCGCGGTGGATTTCCGGCAATTCCGTTGCCAGCTCCCACTGGCAGCGCTGGCGCAGGAAGCTGCCAAACAGCGGGTGGTAGCTGAACCACTCGCCGGGGTCGTCCATGCGCGTCAGGAACAGGCCCTGACGTTCAATCTCTTCCAGCTGCAGCTGACCGTTCTCACAGCCTGTTACGCGCACAATCAGCGCGTCGTTCATGGAGCGCAGCAGGGAGCTTTTCAGCAGGAAATTGCGGGTGGAGGGATCGACGCTGTTCAGCACCTCATCCACCAGGTAATCCGAAAGATGGCTGGCGTTGATGCCGGCCAGACGACGCGCAGACTGGTGCGTCGGGCTGTTGTTTTGCCGGGCAGAGAGGGCAATCAGCTGTAGCGCCGTGGCCCAGCCCGCGACGTCATCACACAGGCGGCTGCTTTCAGCGGCCTCAATCGGCGAGGTAAGGCGGCAGTCAAAGAACTGTTTTGCTTCCTGGTGGGTAAAGGCCAGCTGCTGGCTGCCCACTTCCAGAAGCTGATCGCGCACGCGCAGGTTGGCGATCCCCAGCTGCGGCAGGTTGCGTGACAGCACCACTAAGGTCAGGTTTTCCGGCTGATGGCGCAGGAAGAAGCGCATCGACTCGTGGATAACCGGGTTCGTGATCAGATGATAGTCATCAATCACCACGTACAGCGGGCGATGCCATTCGGCCAGTTCGATAAACAGCTGAGAGAAAAGTGAGGACAGGCTGGCGTACTGGCGCTTTTGCACCATTGCCTCGCTGGCGACGCAGTGTCCGTTGGTTGCCTGTTGAATAGCGGCAATCAGATAGCTGGCAAAACGCTCTTGCTGGTTATCGCCCTCATCAAGGGAGTACCAGCCAAGATCGCTCTTACCTGCGGCCCATTGCGAAATGAGCGTTGTTTTTCCATAACCTGCAGGGCTCGTAACCAGCGCCAGTCGGAAATTATGCGCGCCGGAAAGTTTAGCCAACAGACGCTCGCGGACCACTGTATGGTCAAGACGAACCGGGCGACTTAATTTAGACGGAATCAACATAGGTTTCACTTCACTGTGGGGAACGAGAGAATTTATTTTTTTTGCGCTTCGTAATTAATAGCTATAAGGTCGGTCAGAAAGAGAACTATTGCAAGTTATGTCTGGCTTTTGTGGCTCTGAATTTGCACTCTGTCACAAAACATTCCGGCCAGTACTGGAACTTTTTTGAAAAGGCTTTGATGCCGCGTCAATGCTGGCTTGTATGGCTGTCGCACGGCTGGGCTGAAACTGGTTTCAGAAAGGTATAATGACGTCGAATTTAATAAACTGCGGGTAAAGTTGAGCGGGATTAATAATCTCCTTAGGTGTGACACGATTGCTGAAATATTATTCTCCGTAAGCAATCATTTCCGCGCGGATTAATTTCATCCGAAACCGCATTTCATTTCTTTGACATTCTCCCCGGTTACTTTTTTATCTTCCGGGCACACTCCGGCTATGCTCTCAGAGTGGCCTCGATCACACTTTTACGCTCATCCCCGCTACTCCTCCCTGTCTAATCCCCCACGGGAGGAGGAAGAGGGGAAATGAGCCAGGCACACTAGCGCCAACTTGTGTTTTCTTTCTAAAGGATGCCGATCCCCTATGTCACAGCCTACCTTCAACAAAGCTCAATTCCAGGCTGCCCTGACGCGTCAGTGGCAGCGTTTTGGCCTTCATGCTGCAAACGAGATGACGCCTCACCAGTGGTGGCAGGCGGTGAGCGGGGCGCTCGCAGAGCAGCTGGATGCTCAGCCCGTGGCGAAGCCCGTCAAAGGCCAGCGTCACGTTAACTATATCTCGATGGAATTCCTGATTGGCCGTCTGACCGGCAACAACCTGCTGAACCTCGGCTGGTATCAGGAGGTGGGTGACGTGCTGAAAGAGCACGACATTAACCTGACCGACCTGCTGGAAGAAGAGATTGACCCGGCGCTGGGCAACGGCGGTCTGGGCCGTCTGGCGGCCTGTTTCCTTGACTCTATGGCAACGGTCGGCCAGTCGGCGATTGGCTATGGCCTGAACTACCAGTACGGCCTGTTCCGTCAGTCGTTTGCCGACGGCCATCAGATGGAAGCGCCGGACGACTGGCACCGCAATACCTACCCGTGGTTCCGCCACAACGCGCAGCTGGACGTGCAGGTCGGCATCGGCGGGAAAGTGACGAAGCAGGGGCTCTGGGAACCGGCGTTTACCATTACCGGTGAAGCCTGGGATCTACCGGTGCTCGGCTACCGTAACGGCGTGGCGCAGCCGCTGCGTCTGTGGCAGGCGAAGCACGCGCATCCGTTCAACCTGACCAAATTCAACGACGGCGATTTCCTGCGCGCCGAGCAGCAGGGCATCGACGCCGAGAAGCTGACCAAAGTTCTCTACCCGAACGACAACCATCTGGCGGGTAAAAAGCTGCGTCTGATGCAGCAGTACTTCCAGTGCGCCTGCTCCGTGGCGGACATTCTGCGCCGTCATCACCTGGCGGGCCGCAAGCTGGCACTGTTGCCGGACTTCGAAGTGATTCAGCTGAACGACACGCACCCGACCATTGCCATCCCGGAACTACTGCGCGTGCTGATCGACGAGCATCAGCTGAGCTGGGACGACGCCTGGGCCATCACCAGCCGCACCTTCGCCTACACCAACCACACCCTGATGCCGGAAGCGCTCGAGTGCTGGGATGAGAAGCTGGTGAAAACGCTGCTGCCGCGCCACATGCAGATCATCAACAAGATTAACGACCAGTTTAAGGCGCTGGTGGAGAAAACCTGGCCGGGCGACAAAGCCGTCTGGGCCAAGCTGGCGGTGGTGCACGACAAACAGGTGCGCATGGCGAACATGTGCGTGGTGAGCGGCTTTGCGGTGAACGGCGTGGCGGCGCTGCACTCCGATCTGGTGGTGAAAGACCTGTTCCCGGAATATCACCAGCTGTGGCCGACCAAATTCCACAACGTAACCAACGGCATCACGCCGCGCCGCTGGATCAAGCAGTGCAACCCGCTGCTGGCCGGCCTGCTGGACAAGACCCTGAAGAAAGAGTGGGCCAACGATCTGGACCAGCTGATTAACCTTGAAAAATACGCCGACGACGCGAAGTTCCGCGAGCAGTACCGTGCGATCAAGCTGGAGAACAAGGTTCGCCTGGCCGAGTTTGTGAAGATGCGTACCGGAATTGAGATCAACCCGAATGCCATTTTCGATATTCAGATCAAGCGCCTGCACGAGTACAAGCGTCAGCACCTGAACCTGCTGCACATTCTGGCGCTGTACAAAGAGATCCGCGAGAACCCGCAGGCAGACCGCGTGCCGCGCGTGTTCCTGTTCGGTGCGAAGGCGGCGCCGGGCTACTACCTGGCGAAAAACATTATCCTCGCCATCAATAAGGTAGCGGCGGCGATCAACAGCGATCCGAAAGTGGGCGACAAGCTGAAGGTGGTGTTCCTGCCGGACTACTGCGTCTCGGCGGCTGAAATGCTGATCCCGGCGGCGGATATCTCCGAGCAGATCTCGACCGCAGGGAAAGAGGCGTCCGGTACTGGCAACATGAAGCTGGCGCTGAACGGCGCGTTGACCGTCGGCACGCTGGACGGTGCGAACGTCGAAATCGCCGAGAAGGTCGGTGAAGAGAACATCTTTATCTTCGGCCATACTGTTGAAGAAGTGAAAGCCATCAAGGCCAAAGGCTACGACCCGGTGAAATGGCGTAAGAAAGACAAAGTGCTGGATGCGGTGCTGAAAGAGCTGGAGAGCGGCAAATACAGCGACGGCGACAAGCACGCGTTTGATCAGATGCTGCACAGCATGGACAAACACGGCGGCGACCCGTACCTGGTCATGGCGGACTTCACGGCCTACGTTGAAGCGCAGAAACAGGTCGACGTGCTGTACCGCGACCAGGAGGCGTGGACCCGGGCGTGCATTCTGAACACCGCGCGCTGCGGCATGTTCAGCTCTGACCGCTCAATCCGTGATTATCAGGTCCGTATCTGGCAGGCAAAACGCTAAGGAAGCGCGATGGAGAGTAAACGTCTGGACAGTGCCGCGCAGGCGGCGGGAATTAGCCTCAGTTACATCAACGCGCACGGCAAACCGCAGTCTATTGGTGCGGACACCAAAAGACGTTTGCTGGATGCCATGCACAAAACCGACGCGAAAGCGTCGGCTGCTCCGGTGCCAAACGTGAAGGTCTTTACCGCAGGCAAAAAGATGCCTCTGGCGGTGGAGGGGCGCGGCGAGTTTAGCTGGCTGCTCACCACCGAAGAGGGGCATCAGCACAAAGGCCACGCCACCGGCGGCAAAACGTTAAACCTTCCGGCGAAGCTGCCGGAGGGCTATCACAGCCTGACGCTCACCCAGAACGAACAGCGTTTTCACTGCCGGGTGATCGTCGCGCCAAAGCGCTGCTATGAGCCGCAGGCGCTGCTTGAGGGCAAAAAGCTTTGGGGCGCCTGCGTGCAGCTTTATACGCTGCGCTCCGACAGCAACTGGGGCATCGGCGACTTTGGCGATCTGAAAAAGATGCTTGCATCTGTTGGTGAGCGCGGCGGGGCGTTTATCGGCCTCAACCCGATCCACGCGCTCTATCCGGCCAACCCGGAAAGCGCCAGCCCGTACAGCCCGTCTTCCCGACGCTGGCTGAACGTGATTTACATCGACGTTAACGCGTTAGACGATTTCAAAAACAGCAAAGAGGCGCAGGCCTGGTGGAAGCTTGAGACCACCCAGCAGCTGCTGAAGCAGGCTCGCGATGCGGACTGGGTAGATTATGCCAGCGTGACCGCGCTGAAAATGGCGGCTCTGCGTCTGGCGTGGAAAGGCTTTGCGAAGCGCGACGACGAGCAGATGGCGGCCTTCCGCCAGTTCGTGATGCAGGAAGGTGAAAGCCTCTACTGGCAGGCGGCATTTGATGCGCTGCACGCGTATCAGGTAAAAGAGGACGAAATGCGCTGGGGCTGGCCGGTCTGGCCGGAAGCGTATCAGACCGTGGACACCCCTGAAGTCAAAGCCTTCTGTAAAAATCATGCCGACGAGGTGGACTTCTACCTGTGGCTGCAGTGGCTGGCCTACAGCCAGTTTGCCGCCTGCTGGCAGGTAAGCCAGGGCTATAAGATGCCGATCGGCCTGTATCGCGATCTGGCCGTGGGCGTGGCGGAAGGGGGCGCGGAAACCTGGTGTGACCGTGAGCTCTACTGTCTGAAAGCCTCCGTCGGCGCGCCGCCGGATATCCTCGGCCCGCTCGGTCAGAACTGGGGCCTGCCGCCGATGGATCCGCACGTCATGGCGGCGCGGGCCTACGAGCCGTTTATCGACCTTTTGCGCGCGAACATGCAGAACTGCGGGGCGCTGCGCATTGACCACGTGATGTCCGTGCTGCGCCTGTGGTGGATCCCGTACGGCGAAACGGCCGATCACGGGGCGTACGTGCAGTATCCGGTGGACGATCTGCTGTCGATCCTGGCGCTGGAGAGTAAGCGTCATCAGTGCATGGTGATCGGTGAAGATCTCGGTACCGTGCCGGTGGAAATTGTCAGCAAGCTCCGCGACAGCGGCGTCTACTCCTATAAAGTGCTCTATTTTGAAAACGACCATGAGAAAACCTTCCGCGCGCCGAAAGCGTACCCTGAACAGTCAATGGCAGTCGCGACGACGCACGATCTTCCTACGCTCAGGGGCTACTGGGAAAGCGGCGATCTGACCCTCGGCAAAACGCTGGGGCTGTATCCTGATGAAGAGGTTCTGCGCGGACTGTATCAGGACCGCGAGCTGGCGAAGCAGGGGCTGCTGGATGCGCTGCACAAGCATGGCTGTCTGCCGAAGCGTGCCGGGCATAAGGCGTCGCTGATGGCGATGACTCCAACGCTCAACCGTGGCCTGCAGCGCTATATTGCCGACAGCAACAGCGCGCTGCTTGGCCTGCAGCCGGAAGACTGGATTGATATGGCGGAGCCGGTGAACGTTCCGGGCACCAGCTATCAGTACAAGAACTGGCGCCGCAAGCTGTCCACAACCCTTGAGACGATGTTTGCCGATGACGGGGTGAACAGGCTGATTAAGGATTTGGACAAGCGCAGAAGGGCGGTGGGTAAGAAGCGTTAGTTCCACCCTCGCCCCTCACCCTGGCCCTCTCCCCAAAGGGGAGAGGGATCCGATCGAGCAGGGGGTCAGATTGCCATATTCAGCAGCAGACAACCTACCAGGCCGCAGACCGAAATAATGGTTTCCAGCATCGACCAGGACTTGATGGTTTCACCGATGGTCAGGTTGAAGTACTCCTTGAACAGCCAGAAGCCCGGATCGTTCACGTGAGAGAAAATCACGCTGCCGGAGCCTACCGCAATAACCATCAGCTCAGGGCTGACGCCCGTGGTGGCAATCAGCGGCGCAACGATACCGCCCGCAGTAATCGCCGCAACGGTTGCAGACCCCAGCGCGATACGCAGCACGGCAGCAATAGACCACGCCATCAGGATTGGAGAGATGTTGGTTTCGTGCATCATGGAAGCGATGTATTTGTCCACGCCGCTGTCGACCAGCACCTGCTTGAACGCACCGCCACCGCCGATAATCAGCAGCATCATGGCAATGATTTTGATGGACGAGGTCAGCGTGTCGTTGATCTGATCCATTGAGCGACCGCGGTTAAGACCAAAGGTGAACATCGCGATCAGCACCGCAATCAGCGTTGCCATCACCGGGTCGCCGAGGAATTCGGCAACGGCCAGGAACGCGTGGCCTTTCGGCAGGATCATCTCCGCCACGGCGCGCATCGCCATCAGGATCACCGGTACCAGTGAGGTCCAGACGCTGACGCCAAAGCCCGGCATCTCTTCTTCGGTGAAGGTTTTGGCGCTGTACAGACCTTCCGGGATAGGCTTATCAATACCTTTCAGGAAGCGAGCATACACCGGGCCTGCCAGAATCACGGTCGGGATCGCCAGAATCGTACCGAACAGCAGGGTTTTACCCATATCGGCGTGGAAGATGGTGGCGATAGCGGTTGGACCCGGGTGCGGCGGCAGGAAGCCGTGGGTCACGGACAGCGCCGCAGCCATTGGCACACCCACGAACAGCAGCGGGATGTTGGCCGCGGCGGCGATGGTGAACACCAGCGGCAGCATCAGCACGAAGCCCACTTCATAGAACAGCGCGAAACCGACGGTAAAACCGGTCAACACCACCGCCCACTGGATGTTCTTCTTACCAAATTTTTCGATAAGCGTGGTGGCAATACGCTGCGCGCCCCCGCAGTCCGCCAGCATTTTACCGAGCATGGCGCCGAAGCCCATGATCAGCGCCAGGCTGCCGAGCGTGCCGCCGACACCGGCTTTGATAGAGCTGATAACTTTAACCAGCGGCATCCCCTGCATCAGACCGACTGCAAGTGCCACCAGAACCAGAGCGATAAATCCGTTCATTTTGAAACGGATCATCAAGAGCAGTAATAACACAACACCGATAGCAACGATGACTAATGGCATGATTTACCTGGCCTTTGAATTGTTATGGGTAACGTCATTGTTTCAACGACAAATTCCGATTGTCCCAACTGGGAACAGAGTGGTTAACGGCACTCATACTGATGCCTGCGAAACAGTTAAGTTTAGTCGGCTGTTATAAGGGTGTTGAGTGCCCACGAGAATGATACGGGTAACATATCGTGGTTGAGAATCACCCAGCGAGGCAAAATTTGAATTATGAGACGCAGGTCAACATATCGAGATGGGAAGGCGAGGGAGTCAGGCCCGGTACGCGTAGCGCCACCGGGCAATACGGGCGGGGACTGAATTAGTAGTAGGAGTGCTCGCCGCGCTGGTGCTCTGTCAGATCGCGCACGCCTTTTAGTTCCGGGAATTCGTTCAGCAGCTGCTTCTCGATCCCTTCTTTCAGGGTCACGTCGACCATGGAGCAACCGTTACAGCCACCGCCGAACTGCAGGATCGCCAGGCCGTCTTCCGTGATTTCCATCAGGGAAACGCGACCGCCGTGGCCAGCCAGCTGTGGGTTGATCTGGGACTGCAGCAGATACTCAACGCGCTCCATCAGCGGGGCATCGTCAGAGACTTTACGCATTTTGGCGTTTGGCGCTTTCAGAGTCAGCTGAGAACCCAGCTGGTCGGTGACGAAGTCGATCTCCGCATCTTCAAGATACGGCGCGCTCAGTTCATCGACATAAGCGGTGAGCTGTTCAAATTTAAGGGCAGTGTCAGTTGCTTCCACAGCATCCGGAGGACAATAAGAGACACCACATTCTGCATTCGGAGTGCCTGGATTGATCACAAACACGCGGATCTGCGTCCCTTCTTCCTGATTTGCCAGCAGTTTGGCAAAGTGCGCTTGTGCAGAATCGGAAATACGGATCATAGCTTTGGCCTAATAGTTGACTAAATTACCTGGGTATAATCATACGCCCATTGAAGAAGGGCTACAAGGTACGGCACAGACACCATACCTGAACCGACGCGGCGCCGCTTTGCAAAAGCAGTCGGGAAAGTTCAGCAACGGTACTGCCTGTGGTGACGACGTCATCCACGATGGCGATATGGAGGCCGTGGACCGGCAATTCAAGGCGAAAGGCATTTTTCAGGTTTCTTTTGCGAAGCCGGGCGTTGAGCTGGTGCTGGATGGCGGTGGCATGCACGCGGGTAAGCGCGCTGGCATCGTAGCGACAGCCCAGCCACCGGGCGAGCGGGCGGCAGAGCAGGTCGCTTTGATTATAGCCGCGCCGCCAGTGTCGGCGTCGGTATAAGGGGACATTCACCACCATGTCGATTTTCGGCAGAGCGAGGGTTCGTCGCGCCTGTAAAACGGCCAGCAAAAGCAGGCGGGCAAGGGGCTGCGCCAGCGAACTCTGGCCGGAAAACTTCAGGGCGTGAATAAGCCCGCTCAGCGGCGGAACATAATCATCCACGGCCACCAGCGCGCTCCACGGCGGGGATTTTTTCAGGCAGCGGCCGCAGGGCAAATCGCGGTTCGCCGCCGGTAAACCACATTGCGGGCAGGTTGTGATACGCCTTTCCAGCGAGCGCGTGCAGACGGAACAGACGCCCCACGCGCTGAGGGCAAGCGGCATTTTGCATAGCCAGCACAAGCCAGGCACTGTTAGCATGTGCAACCTCCATGTGAAAAAAGAGAACAGTAACTGATGAAGACGCTGTGGTGGCAGACCGTAGGGACAGGAAATTGCCATCTTGTGCTGCTGCACGGATGGGGCCTGAATGCGGAAGTGTGGCATTGCATAAGCGAGGAACTTGCCTCGCAATTTACGTTACATCTGGTCGATCTGCCGGGCTACGGCCGCAGCCGCGGCTTTGGCGCGATGTCGCTTGATGAGATGGCACAGCAGGTTGTAGACGCCGCGCCGCAAAATGCCATCTGGCTGGGCTGGAGCCTGGGCGGGCTGGTGGCAAGCCAGATTGCGCTTTCCTGGCCCGAGCGCGTTAGGGCGCTGGTCACCGTGGCCTCGTCGCCATGCTTTAGCGCGCAAGAGGCGTGGCCCGGCATCAAACCTGACGTGCTGGCGGGCTTCCAGCAGCAGCTGAGCGACGATTTCCAGCGGACCGTTGAGCGATTCCTCGCCTTGCAGACGATGGGCACCGAAACCGCGCGTCAGGACGCCAGAGCGTTAAAGCAGGTGGTGCTCTCCCTGCCGATGCCGGACGTTGAGGTGCTTAACGGGGGGCTTGAGATCCTGAAAACGGTTGATCTGCGCGAACCGCTGGCCGGGCTGAGCATGCCGCACCTGCGTATCTATGGCTACCTCGACGGTCTGGTGCCGCGCAAGGTGGTTCCGCTTCTGGATTCCCTCTGGCCGGACAGCGAATCACAGGTGATTGCCAAAGCCGCGCATGCGCCGTTTATCTCTCATCCGACGGAATTTTGTTCAGCGCTGGTTGCGTTAAGTCAACGTTTAGACTGATTATTTTCTATCCTGCCTGGAAAAAGTTACACACCGCAACCATACTCCAGATGTCGTTGCGGTTGTTCTGCCTACGATAATCAAAAACAACAATCCTATGGAGAGTCAGGCTATGAAACTTGTTACAGGTATTGTCACTTCTCTGGTTATTGGGTCACTGTCATTTGGCGTTTTTGCGGCAAAAGAGCTGGAAAAAGATAAAGTTGCCGGCATGAATCTGACGAAAGTTGGTGAGATTTCTACGTCTGACACCACCGCGCCGATGGACGCAAAAAAAGAGCTGTCGAAGAAAGCGGATGAGCTGGGCGGCACCTACTACGTCATCACCAGCGCAGAAAAACAGACCAAAAACGTACGCGCTACCGCGGACGTCTATAAGTAATACGATAAAGCCGGGCAGCAATGCCCGGCTTTGTTAGCGCAGTGCCCACCACTCTCTGAGGCAGGCCTTTCCTTCCGGGCAGCTTTTACAACTGCCGGAGAGGCAACCCTCCGCTTCTTCCTGAATCCGCACGGCTTTACCCATCGCTTCCAGGCGCTCCAGCATGGCATCGATCATCGGCTGCGGCGTATGCAGGCTGAGGCTGAGCTGTTTTGCCTCCATCCGCCCCTGAAGTGCCAGCAGGTCACGAACCTGAATCAACGATGCCATCTGTTTTCCCCTTAGTGACAGTCGCCAGCCGGGCTGTTACAGCAGGTGGTTGGGGTTTTACGCGTCGCCAGCAGGTTGATATCAACGCGGCTCCGCGCCCGGCGCAGCAGGCCAATCACAATGACGTTAAACAGCACGACCGCCAGGATGCTGACCAGACTGTAGCGCGGGTGCTGGCTGAAGTTAACGGTCTGATAAAACAGCGTCGCCAGCGAGTAGGCGATATTCAGCCCCCACAGGATGGAGAAGCCCATCCAGCCGCGGCTGGACTCGCGGGCAATCGCCCCCATCACCGAGATGCACGGAATATAGAGCAGTACGAAGATGAGGTAGCTGTAGGCCGCAGACGCGCTGCCAAACTTCTCGCCCATCACGCCCATGGCACCGGTCGCCATTTCGCCGTCGCCTTTGCTGGCCTCAATCGGGTTTGCCAGCACGCTCAGGCTGAAGGTGTCTTTCAGGCTCTGCCAGGTTTCCTCAAGGGCACCCAGCAGTTCGTCACCGAGGTGAAACTCCGCCGGGTTAAATTCCTGCTCCTGAATGTTCTCTGCGGTGTAGAGCGTGTTCAGGGTCCCGACGACCACCTCTTTCGCCATCGCACCGGTGAACAAGCCCACGGTTGCCTGCCAGTTATCCTCCTGCACGCCAATCGGTTTGAAGACCGGCGTGATGACGCGGCTGACGGAGGCGAGGGCAGAGTCGTTGATATTATCTGCCGCCTGACCGGTGAGGGTGAAGCTGTTCAGCGCGCTCAGGAAAATACTGACAATAACAATCACCTTACCGGCGCGCAGCACGAAGCCTTTCAGGCGCTGCCAGGTCTGGATCGCCAGGCTTTTCAGATGCGGGACGTGATAGACCGGAAGCTCCATTACAAACGGTGACGCTTCACCGCGCATGATGGTGTGCTTGAGCATTAAGCCGGTCAGGATCGCCATCACGATGCCCAGCACGTACAGCGAGAAGACCGCCAGCGCGCCCTGCTGGCCAAAGAAGGCCGCCGCGAAGACGGCAAAGATTGCCAGACGCGCGCCGCAGGACATAAACGGCGCCATCATGATGGTCATCAGACGTTCACGCGGTGCATCCAGGGTGCGCGCGCCCATTACCGACGGCACGTTACAGCCGAAGCCGACGATCAGCGGGACGAAGGATTTACCCGGCAGGCCCAGCGCCTGCATCAGGCGGTCCATCACGAAGGCGGCGCGCGCCATGTAGCCGGAATCTTCCAGGAACGAGAGGAACAGATACATCATGCCGATCTGCGGCACCAGCGGCAGCACGGTGTTGATACCGCCGCCGATCCCCTGGGCGAGGAAGATGGTCAGCCATTCCGGGAAGTGCAGGGTGTAACCGACCCACTGAATACCGTGTACGAAGACCGCGACGGAACCCGCGTCAAAAATCGGCTGCAGCGCGCCGCCGATGTTAATCGCGAGAAGGAACATCACGTACATCACCAGCAGGAAGATGGGTAAACCGAGGAAGCGGTTGAGCACAATTTTATCCACCGCCGCCGTAAAGCGGCTAGGCTCTGCGGTAAGCGCGTTGCTGACCACATCGCAAATTGATGCAATGGCCTGATAACGCGCATCGGCGATGTGCAGCGCCGGGTCGTCGAGCTCGTCGCTGAGACGGGCGAGGGCCACGTCCAGCTTATCCGCCGCATGTCCGGCATAGGCGCGGCTGTAGATATCCCCTTCCAGCATCTGCAGGCCGAGCCAGAGACGCTGTTTCGCAGGCATATTTTTGTCCATCTCCTGCGCCAGCAGATCGGCTTCGCGCAGCAGCGGCTGGGCGTAGTGCACCAGCTCAACGTCGCGGTTTCCCGCGTGGCGGTCAATCGCCAGCTTTAGGGCGTCGATACCGCGAGCGCGGGTCGAGACCATCGGAACCACCGGGCACCCCAGGCGCGCGGAGAGGGCATCGACGTCAATGCGCAGCTTTTGTTTCTCTGCAATGTCGAGCATGTTGAGCGCCACGATGCAGGGGATCCCCAGCTCCAGCAGCTGCAGCGTCAGGTAAAGGTTTCGCTCGAGGTTAGAGGCGTCGACCACGTTGATCAGCAGATCCGCGTCGCCGCCAAGAATATAGTGGCAGGCAATTTGCTCATCGAGCGACGTCTGGGATGAAATCGTGGTTAAGGAATAGGTGCCGGGCAGGTCAACCAGGGTGACCTGATTGTCCGTTGTCGTGAACTGTCCTTCTTTACGTTCAACCGTTACGCCTGCCCAATTTCCCACGCGCTGGCGCGCGCCGGTTAACTGATTAAATAAGGTTGTCTTGCCGGAATTAGGATTGCCAATTAAGCCAATAGTTAATTTTTTCATTGTATTAGACCCACCGAAACCGCTGGCTTGTTAACGGGATAAAGATTCAACTTCAATTAATGCGAGGTCTTTTTTGCGCAGAACCAGATTCACGCGCCGGGTTTCGATATGAACAGGATCGCCCAGCGGCGCCACACGCACGACCTGGAATGATGAGCCGGGCAGCATGCCTAGTGACAGCAGCTTCTGCCGATAGGCCGGGCTAATTTCGCGGGTAAAACCGGTAATTTTCCATGCACTGTCTGGAGTGAATTGCATAATGCCTGATTCCACGAGAGGTTAAATAATCTACACTGCGATGATAATGAGAATAGTTTTTATCAGCAATAATAAAAATGTGACGGGATGTTGTTAATCGTATTAATTTGCGGTCTGATTGACCTTGCTCAATATTTGCAGAATTACCCGGGAAGGAATAAAAAACGTATTTGTTAATGGAGTGATAAATAGCGGTTTAAATATGGGTGTGCAATCGGTTTCATATATTTCGGGATGATTTTATTCCGCTCACCCCGGCCCTCTCCCCAAAGGGGCGAGGGTGTTCAAGTTCCCTCTCCCCTGTGGGGAGAGGGTTAGGGTGAGGGGGTTGTTGCCTTAGCGTTTCTTACCCATCGCCGCCGCCAGCGCGTCCATCATCGCGCTGTTGCCCGCAGGCTGGGCGTCACGCCCGCGCGGTTTTGCGGCTTTCGCGGCCGGACGCTGCTGCTCGCGGCCTCCGCCATTGCCGCCACGGCGCGCGTTGGTGTCGCCCGGCTGCTCGTCCAGACGCATGGTCAGTGCGATACGCTTGCGCTGCAGATCCACTTCCAGCACCTTCACCTTCACGATGTCGCCCGCTTTGACCACGGTGTGCGGGTCTTCAACGAACTTGTCGGCAAGGGAAGAGATATGCACCAGACCGTCCTGATGCACGCCGATATCCACAAACGCGCCGAAGTTGGTGACGTTGGTCACCGCGCCTTCCAGCACCATGCCCGGCAGGAGATCGTTCATGGTCTCGATGCCGTCAGCAAAGGTCGCCGTTTTGAACTCAGGACGCGGATCGCGGCCCGGTTTTTCCAGCTCTTTGATGATATCGGTGACGGTAGGCACGCCGAATTTGTCGTCGGTGAAGTCCACCGCTTTCAGGTTGCGCAGGGCGCTGCTGTCGCCCATCAGGTCTTTAAGCGCCTGCTGAGTAGCGGCCAGGATGCGCTCAACAACCGGGTACGCCTCCGGGTGAACGGTAGAGGCATCCAGCGGGTTATCGCCGTGGTTAATGCGCAGGAAGCCCGCGCACTGCTCAAAGGCTTTTGGCCCCAGGCGACTTACCTTCAGCAGCTGCTGACGGTTCTGGAACTGGCCGTTCTCATCGCGCCAGGCCACGATGTTCTGCGCCATCATGCGGGTTAAGCCCGCCACGCGGGTCAGCAGGGGAACGGAAGCGGTGTTCAGATCCACGCCGACGGCGTTTACGCAGTCTTCCACGACCGCGTCCAGCTTGCGCGCCAGCTGCGTCTGGCTCACGTCGTGCTGGTACTGGCCCACGCCGATGGATTTCGGGTCGATCTTCACGAGTTCGGCCAGCGGATCCTGCAGGCGACGGGCGATGGAGACCGCACCGCGCAGGGAAACGTCCAGGTCCGGGAATTCCTGTGCCGCCAGCTCAGAGGCAGAATAAACCGACGCGCCCGCTTCGCTGACAATCACTTTCTGCGCCGTCACTTTCGGGAACTGCTTCTGCACGTCGAGGAAGAAACGCTCGGTTTCGCGTGATGCGGTGCCATTACCAATGGCAACCAGCTCCACGTTGTACTTCTCGCACAGCGCCGCCACCACGACGGCGGCTTTCGCTGCCTGCCCGGTATGCGGGTAAATGGTGTCGGTGGCGACCAGCTTGCCGGTGCCGTCAACCACAGCGACCTTCACGCCGGTACGCAGGCCCGGATCGAGACCCATGGTGGCGCGCAGGCCCGCAGGGGCAGCCATCAGCAGGTCGTGCAGGTTACGGGCGAAGACGTTGATCGCTTCATCTTCTGCGCGCTCGCGCACGGTGCCCATCAGCTCGGTTTCCAGGTGCATCAGCACCTTGATGCGCCAGGTCCAGCTCACCACGCCTTTGCGCCAGCTGTCCGCCGGGGCGTTGTTCAGGCGCAGGCCGAGATGGTCGATGATAATCTGCTCGCAGTGGCTCTCTTTCGGCGGCTCGTCAAACTGCGGGTCGGCGTTCAGGGAGAGCTGGAGCACGCCTTCGTTGCGCCCGCGGAACATCGCCAGCGCGCGGTGAGAAGGGGTGGTTGAAATCGGTTCGTGGTGATCGAAGTAGTCGCGGAACTTCACGCCTTCTTCCTCTTTGCCCGCGACGACGGTAGAGACGATGTGGGCGTTCTTCCACAGATAATCACGCACTTTGGCCAGCAGGGCGGCGTCTTCCGCGAAGCGCTCCATCAGAATGTAGCGCGCGCCGTCCAGAGCGGCCTTGGTGTCCGCGACGCCTTTGTCGGCGTCGATAAATTTGGCCGCTTCGGTTTCCGGGTCGTGAGAAGGCTCGTTCCACAGCAGGTCTGCCAGCGGCTCAAGGCCCGCTTCAATCGCAATCTGCCCGCGGGTGCGGCGCTTCGGTTTGTACGGCAGATAGAGATCTTCGAGTTCGGTTTTGCTCAGGGTGCCGTTAATGGCGCTTTCCAGTTCGCCGGTCAGCTTGCCCTGTTCGCCGATGGATTTAAGGATCGCCTGACGACGTTCTTCCAGCTCGCGCAGATAGCCCAGACGGGTCTCCAGGTTACGCAGCTGCGTGTCATCCAGACCGCCTGTGACTTCCTTACGATAACGTGCAATAAACGGCACGGTGTTCCCTTCATCAAGCAGGCGAACGGCAGCTTCTACCTGTTCGGCTCTGGCCTGAAGTTCACCCGCAATAATGCGGCAGAGCGAATCTTTCATCATGGCTTTATCATCTTGTGGGTCAAAAATCAGGGGATAGTTATACGGGCTGACACGGCAAAATGCCAGCCGGGGAGGGCGCTCTCGGACTATTTTACGTAGACGATCTCATTAACGTACCAGCTGGCTTCACCCGCTGGGGTCTGAACGACGGCCAGGTCACCCACTTCCTTTTTCAGCAGCGCGCGGGCCATCGGGGAGTCGATGGAGATGTAATCTTTACGACCAAAAATTTCATCGTAGCCGACAATGCGAAAACGCAGGGTGTCACCGTCGTCGTTTTCAATCTCCACCCACGCGCCGAAGAACACTTTGCCCTCCTGCTGCGGGGAGTAATCGACAATTTTCAGATTCTCAAGACATTTGGTCAGGTAGCGTACTCGGCGGTCAATTTCGCGCAGGCGCTTTTTATTGTACTGGTAGTCCGCGTTCTCGCTGCGATCGCCCAGGCTGGCCGCCCAGGTCACCTTTTTGGTCACCTCAGGACGCTCTTCGCGCCACAGGTAATCCATCTCTTTTTTGAGCTTCTCGTACCCTTCGCGGGTGATCAGGGGCGTTTTCATGATGCAGCCTTTAATGCCGGTTAACTGTCTTTGCGCACAATACGTAGCGCACAGTGTAACAGACAAGATTAATAATGATTTATGTGATGAAATGAACAGATAAGCTGCTGTTAAATATGCTTTGTAACAATTTCGACTAGAATTTATACCAGAATTAACTGGTCGAATACGTGCACTTTTTTAGAATACGCTGTTACAAAGACTATCCGAACCTTTGGGAGTACACACAATGCAAGAGAACTACAAAATTCTGGTCGTGGATGACGACATGCGCCTGCGCGCGCTGCTTGAGCGTTATCTGACCGAGCAGGGCTTCCAGGTTCGTAGCGTCGCGAACGCTGAGCAGATGGACCGTCTGCTGACCCGCGAATCTTTCCACCTGATGGTTCTCGACCTGATGCTGCCGGGTGAAGACGGGCTTTCTATCTGCCGCCGTCTGCGCAGCCAAAGCAACCCGATGCCAATCATCATGGTGACGGCGAAGGGTGAAGAGGTTGACCGTATTGTGGGCCTCGAAATCGGCGCGGATGACTACATTCCAAAACCGTTCAACCCGCGCGAGCTGCTGGCGCGTATTCGCGCCGTGCTGCGCCGTCAGGCGAACGAGCTGCCGGGCGCGCCGTCTCAGGAAGAAGCGGTGATTGCCTTCGGCAAGTTCAAGCTGAACCTCGGCACGCGCGAAATGTTCCGTGAAGATGAGCCAATGCCGCTCACCAGCGGCGAGTTTGCCGTACTGAAAGCGCTGGTCAGCCACCCGCGCGAGCCGCTTTCCCGCGATAAGCTGATGAACCTGGCGCGCGGTCGCGAATACTCCGCAATGGAACGCTCTATCGACGTGCAGATATCCCGCCTGCGCCGCATGGTGGAAGAAGATCCGGCGCATCCTCGTTATATTCAGACCGTGTGGGGTCTGGGCTACGTATTTGTCCCGGACGGCTCTAAAGCATGAGGCGAATGCGCTTCTCGCCGCGAAGCTCATTTGCCCGCACCCTGCTGCTGATCGTCACCCTGCTGTTCGTCAGCCTGGTGACGACCTACCTGGTGGTGCTGAACTTTGCGATCCTGCCGAGCCTCCAGCAGTTTAATAAGGTCCTGGCCTACGAAGTGCGTATGCTGATGACCGATAAGCTGCAGCTGGAGGACGGTACGCAGCTGGTTGTTCCCCCGGCATTTCGCCGTGAAATCTACCGTGAACTGGGCATTTCGCTCTACTCGAATGAGGCGGCGGAAGACGCAGGCCTGCGCTGGGCGCAGCATTATGAATTCCTCAGCCAGCAGATGGCGCAGCAGCTGGGTGGCCCAACGGAAGTGCGCGTTGAGGTTAACAAAAGCTCGCCCGTCGTCTGGCTGAAAACCTGGCTGTCACCCAACATCTGGGTGCGCGTTCCGCTGACTGAAATCCATCAGGGCGATTTCTCACCGCTGTTCCGCTACACGCTGGCTATTATGCTGCTGGCGATAGGCGGCGCGTGGCTATTTATCCGTATCCAGAACCGACCGCTGGTCGACCTGGAGCACGCGGCGCTGCAGGTCGGTAAAGGCATTATTCCTCCTCCACTGCGCGAATATGGTGCCTCTGAAGTGCGTTCAGTAACGCGAGCGTTTAACCATATGGCGGCAGGCGTGAAGCAGCTGGCGGACGACCGTACGCTGCTGATGGCAGGCGTCAGTCATGACCTGCGCACCCCGCTAACGCGTATTCGTCTTGCGACGGAGATGATGGGTGAAGAGGACGGTTATCTCGCCGAGTCCATTAACAAGGACATCGAAGAGTGTAACGCCATCATCGAGCAGTTCATCGACTACCTGCGCACTGGCCAGGAGATGCCGATGGAAATGGCCGATCTGAACGCGGTGCTGGGCGAAGTGGTGGCCGCAGAAAGTGGTTATGAGCGTGAAATTGATACTGACCTTCAGGACGGTGAAATTCAGGTTCGTATGCACCCGCTCTCTATTAAGCGTGCGGTGGCCAATATGGTGGTCAACGCGGCGCGCTACGGTAACGGCTGGATTAAGGTCAGCAGCGGGTCTGAACTCAACCGCGCCTGGTTCCAGGTGGAAGACGACGGTCCGGGCATTAAGCCCGAGCAGCGTAAGCATCTGTTCCAGCCGTTTGTGCGCGGCGATAGCGCGCGCAGCACCAGCGGTACGGGCTTAGGCCTTGCGATTGTGCAGCGTATTGTGGATAACCATAACGGATTGCTGGAGATCGGTACCAGCGAGCGGGGTGGGTTGAGCATTCGCGCCTGGCTACCGGTGCCGGTGACGCGGGGGCAGGTGAAAGAGAGTTAAAAAGGTGCGGGCTGATGCCCTCACCCCGGCCCTCTCCCACGGGGAGAGGGAGAAAACATTAAAAAAGGCAACTTTCGTTGCCTTTTTGCTTTTCCCTACAGCTTCGGTCCCGCACTCACCAGCGCTTCACCTGCCGGGGTATCGGTATACTTCTCGAAGTTCTCAATGAACAGCTTCGCCAGCGATTCCGCCTTCTCGCGCCACTGCTCCGGCGATCCGTAGGTATTGCGCGGGTCGAGGATACGCGTGTCCACGCCCGGCAGTTCCGTCGGAATGGCCAGATCAAACATCGGCAGCGTGAAGGTTTCGGCGTTATCCAGTGAACCATCCAGAATGGCGTCGATAATGGCGCGGGTATCTTTGATAGAGATACGCTTGCCGGTGCCGTTCCAGCCGGTATTCACCAGGTAGGCCTGCGCGCCGGATGCCTGCATGCGTTTCACCAGCACTTCTGCGTACTGCGTCGGGTGCAGCGACAGGAATGCCGCGCCGAAGCAGGCGGAGAAGGTTGGAGTTGGCTCCGTGACGCCACGCTCGGTACCCGCCAGCTTGGCGGTAAAGCCTGAGAGGAAGTGGTACTGCGTCTGGCTGGCGGTCAGGCGGGAAACCGGAGGCAGCACGCCGAACGCATCCGCCGTCAGGAAAATCACCTTCGTGGCATGGCCCGCTTTTGACACCGGCTTCACGATATTGTCGATGTGGTAGATTGGGTAAGAGACGCGGGTGTTTTCGGTTTTTGACGCATCGTCGAAGTCGATAGAGCCGTCGGCACGTACGGTGACGTTTTCCAGCAGCGCGTCGCGGCGGATCGCGTGGAAGATATCCGGCTCGGCCTCTTCAGACAGGCGAATGGTCTTCGCGTAGCAGCCGCCTTCGAAGTTAAACACGCCGTCATCGTCCCAGCCGTGTTCGTCATCGCCAATCAGACGGCGTTTCGGATCGGTGGAGAGCGTGGTTTTCCCGGTGCCGGAAAGACCGAAGAACACCGCCACGTCGCCTTTCTCGCCGACGTTCGCCGAGCAGTGCATGGAGGCAATACCGCGCAGCGGCAGCAGGTAGTTCATGACCGAGAACATCCCTTTCTTCATTTCGCCGCCGTACCAGGTACCGCCGATCAGCTGAATACGCTCGGTCAGGTTGAAGGCGATGAAGTTTTCGGAGTTCAGACCCTGCTCTTTCCACTGTGGGTTAGTGCATTTCGCACCGTTCATCACGATGAAGTCAGGTGTGAAGTCCTGCAGCTCTTCGTCGGTCGGACGAATAAACATATTCTTAACGAAATGCGCCTGCCAGGCCACTTCGGTAATGAAACGCACGGAAAGGCGGGTGTCGGCGTTAGCGCCGCAGAAAGCGTCGACAATGAACAGACGCTTGCCGGAAAGTTGATGGGTGACGAGCCCTTTCAGATGCTGCCAGGTTTCCGGGGAGAGCGGTTTGTTGTCGTTCTTCCCTTTGCCCTTGTCAGCCCACCACAGCGTATCGCGGGTGGTTTCGTCTCGGACGATATACTTATCTTTCGGCGAACGACCGGTAAAGATACCGGTATCGACGGCGATAGCACCAAGGTTCGTCAACACACCGCGCTCGTATCCTTCCAGTGCTGGATTGAGCTCTTCCTGATACAGCGTATCGTAGTCGGGGTTGTAGACGACTTCCTGGACGTCGTGAATACCATAAGCCTTGAGATCTTGCGGGGTTAAACCAGTAACACGCATATCACTGCTCCTTAGCCAATATGTACTGCCTGAAATTGTAGGGTTTTTCTGGGGATGTTAACCGCGACGGGGCTCATAGATTTGTGCATCTGGATAAAACCCTTACTAACGGAAAACGCTGCGACTCCAGTCACAGTGCAGGCGGATTATCGCAGGAATCGCTTTTTGGTTGGGGAAAATGTTCCGAAAAGGTTAAGGGCTGGTGATTTTATCGGAGAGAATGTGAATGTAATCGCATACATGTAAGAAAACTACGTAAGGGTTACATTATGAAAACGATTCAGCTTTTGGGGCTGCCCCTCACCCCGGCCCTCTCCCCAAAGGGGAGAGGGGGGTTCACGTTCCCTCTCCCCTTTGGGGAGAGGGTTAGGGTGAGGGGGAAAGAGGTTTAATGAACCTGCGGATCCGCCGGGGAGGCGTTATTGCGGATCTCAGCGATATCCATTGAATTGAACACGTAGTGCGTACCGCAGTAATCACAGTGCATATCAATTTCGCCGTCTTCAGCCATGATGCTGTCGATCTCTTCATCCGGCAGGGTTTTCAGTGCGCCAGCGCAGCGCTCGCGCGAGCAGGTGCATTTGAACTCTACGGACTGCGGATCGTACACGGTCACTTCTTCTTCGTGGTACAGACGCCACAGCACGTCGGTCGCCGACAGGTTGAACAGCTCTTCCGCCTTGATGGTTTCGGTCAGCGTCGCCAGATGCTCAAAGTCATTGGTCTGCGCGTCCTGCGCTGGCAGAACCTGCAGCAGCATGCCGCCCGCAGCAGGCTGGCCGTCCACTTCACCGGTACGGATGAACAGACGCGTCGGCAGCTGTTCGGAGCGCATGAAGTAATCTTCCAGGCAGGCTGCCAGGGTATCGCCTTCCAGACCGACCACGCCCTGATAGCGTTCACCTTCCTCCGGGGAGATGGTGATCACCAGGTAGCCATTGCCCACCAGCGTTTTGAGATCTGCATTTTCAGGCACGTCGCCCTGAACGCGCGCCACGCCGCGCATCTGCTGCTGGTTATTGCCGTTGATCACCGCCAGCGTCATTGGGCCGTCACCCTGCAGCTGCACGGTGATATCACCGGCAAACTTCAGCGTTGCGGTCAGCAGGCTGGTGGCAACCAGCAGTTCGCCCAACAGGGTCTTCACCGGCAGCGGGTAGTTGTGGTTTTCCAGAATCTGTTTCCAGGTTTCGGATACGGTGACCAGCTCGCCGCGCACGGCGAATTGTTCAAACAGATAGCGGTGTAATTGGTCGTGTTGGGCCATTTTCATCTCTCGTGCGGGTGAGGGTTACTCGCTCTCACCGTGTTTAAATTTCATCAGATCGCGGCGCTCTTTTTTATCCGGTCGCCGGTCCGGGTGGGGCATGGTCAGCGCATTCATTTTGCGCGCCAGCGCGGTCTTCTCGCGCTTTTCAATGCTTCCAGCCGTCTCTTCATAAAGCAGTACGGCTTCCGATGCGGGCCGCCGCTGTTCGGTAATGGCTTTAATCACTACCGTACGTTCGTCGTTGCCCTGGCGCAGCGTTAAGGTGGCGTTCAGCTCAACCAGCTTGCTCGGCTTGCTGCGTTGGCCGTTGTAATGCACTTTACCGCCGTCAACCATTTCGCGGGCAAGGGCGCGCGTTTTATAAAAACGGGCTGCCCACAGCCATTTATCCAGTCTTACCCCGTCTGAGGGCTTTTCTTTCATGGCGTCTCCTTCACGGTCAGTGAGGGGATCATCTGGCGGTAGTCGTTCAGTCCCGGATGGCGCAGATAGCTTTTTTCAGCCAGGCCAGAGTCAGGATTAGTGACGCCCAGACAATAGCGAATGCCAAACGTTGCCGCAGAATCCAGAATGGGCTCGCTGTCGTCAATGAATAGCGTGCGCTCCGGCTGCAGGCCGGTCTCTTCCTTCACCGCATGCCACAACCGCTGATCCTCTTTCGGATAACCAAATGTGTGGGTGGAAAGTAATAAATCAAGGTGCGATGCCAGCCCCGTATGCTCCAGCTTCACGGCCAGGTTATGTGGATGCGCGTTGGTCAGCAAAATACGGCGCTTGCCGCTTGCTTTCAGCGCGTCCAGGAAGGGAACCGTATCTTCGCGCAGCACGGCGCGTGGTCCCTGGGCTGTGGTCATGGCACAAATATCCAAACCGAGGCGCTCGCTCCAGTAGTCCAGACAGTACCAGTTTAGCGTATGTTGCACCGCGCTATATTGCGAACGAATGAACGCCTGCGCTTCTGCCGGGGAGATACCCTGCTGTTCACCATAGGTTTCCGGCACCAGCTTTTGCCAGAAATAGTTGTCAAAGGCGAGATCGAGCAGCGTGCCGTCCATATCCAGCAGAACGGTGTCGACCTGCTGCCAGTCGATATCAAGATGCATAGGGGGGAACTCCAGCCAGAAGAAACGTGCGCGACAGGGTAGCACATCTTGTCGCGCAACGACGTTATCAGATCAGGCTCTCAGAGGAGGGGATCAGCTTAGGATTGAGGCAGTTCTCGTAGTATTGCTGGATCTCCGCCAGACGGGTGCGGGAGCGCTGATAGCGGCGCAGGGCCATAAAACCGTTCCAGAAAATGGCGATCAGCATGGCGATCATCAGCAGAGAGGTGCCAATGTAACGCCACAATCCTGCGCTGTCCGGCATTCGGTGCAGGCCGATATGGCGCGTGCCGTTGGCGTCGGTGTAGATGCTTGTGACAATCCCTTCGGCGCTGAACGGCGTTTGCATCAGCATCTGCGCCAGACGCTGGAACTGGCTCCACTGCTCCTGGGCCGGGTAGTCATAAAGCGCGACCTGCGGGTAAGGCTGATCGACCAGGTCGCTGCCTTCATCGCTGGCAATCACAAAGCCGCCCGGCGCCGGACTGTTGAGCGCCTGAGCCGCCCGGGTGGTTTCGCGCATCATAAACGGCGATGTCGAGGTGGCGACCAGGTTATCAAGCGATTCCGCGCTGACCGGACGCAGCAGCACGTTGACGCCATCCAGTCGTCCCGCTTCGGCGCGTTTCACCAGCGAGTCCCAGTCTTTACTGTTCCCGAGGTTAACCAGCGCGTTTTTGAGGCGTACGCATTCATCCTGCGAGGAGCATAGGTCCTGGGTTTTCAGGACAATGTCGCCAAAATCATCCAGCAGAATCATGCCTGATTTCTGAATGGCGGAACGCAGCGCGGGGCTGACGCGTGAATCATCGTCCGGTTTTGGGTGCAGCTGGCGGTTGACCGTCTGGGTCAGCGCCGTGGCTTTATTCACCACTTCGGATTCCGGCAGCGGCAGCGGCGGCGCGTCGTTCCAGATAATTTGCGAGCAGTCGAACGGCGTGAACGGTGAGTTCTGGCGCGTGTTCCACGCCCCCGGGGTATGGATATTACACATCCCGGTGCCTTTCAGGCGCAGCGTATCGCCCACCCGTACACCCGCTTCATCGAGCTGGTTGACGCTGGTCGCCTCGATGGTCTGCGCGCCTTTGATCCACGACAGGGTAAATTTGATGGGCATATCCAGCGGCACGAAAAGCAGCAGCATGATAAACACCAGCGCGGCGCCGCCGGCGATGACCGTGCTGCGGAGCCAGTGCTGAAGCGGGAAATTTTTCACTTCATCATGCAGAGACAGGAAGCGCCCCTGGCGCACAACGTGGCGGTCAAGGTAGATATCAATATCGGTTTTCTGCCCTAAATCCTGCGCAATCCACGGCTGCCAGTGGCGCGGGTAGATCAGGTCGATAATACCGAGTGAGATATTGTTGAGATGCTCCTGATCGTTCTCACCGAACAGGCCCCAGCGCTTTGGCGTGCCGCGCAGGCAGTGGATCTCCCGCAGCGAGGTTTTGGCCGGCGGGGCAAAGAGTCCCCACAGCCCGGCCGCAAGAAGCAACACCGCGCCACCCGCCAGCCACGGGACAAAGACGTCCGGCGTCAGCAGGCAGACAAAAAAGAGCAGGAAAGCGGCAACGATCAGGATGGCTTCACGAATACCGTCCGGACGGCTCAGGGCGTACTCCTCATGCGTCTCCTGACGAATATTCAGCAGCTCAATCTGCTCGGTCTCTTCACCACGAATAGAGGCCTGCGTTGAACTGGCGCGTTCCAGCGCAAAGCGCGGGGCTTCGTGAAGATAGTCATTCAGGGTATGGCCGTTGAGCGAAATCACCAGCGGCAGCGAATCGGTGTGAATCAGCTCAACGCTGTTCTCGTCGTTAATGTACTGCTCCCAGGACGGGGGCAGATGCACCTCAACGGAATCCAGGTAGTAGCGCCACTTGTTGGGGTCGTCAGTTGTAATGCCGTAGCGCGTGATGGAGCGCGTCACGCAGAGCACGGTGTCACTTTGCGCGTTCAGCTTAAGTGCAACAGGCGCAGCGGTGGCTCCCGTCGGCCCAGGCGTTAACTGAGAACGGTTAAGCGTTTCAAGATAGTTTTCAACTGCATCGCGCTCGTCTTGCGTGAGTTTACGGGTTGTCGCACCCGCGAAGGCATTTAAAAAGGGCAGCCGGTAACGGCGCTGTATGCGTCGCCTGTATAGCCACCCTGCAATCAATGCGCTGACCAGCATAGCAGCGAGAACAATCAAAATGGTGCTCATGCTTTCCCCATCTTACTTATCTTACAGGTGTAGTCAGTAGCACCTTTACATTGAATGAGAGTCTGTGGCTGGCTATCGGCAAGTATGGAGTCGAACTTGAGCATTCTAAAGCGCATCCCAGTGACCGGTGATGATAGCAAAGCCTGTCATGGCGCGATATCAGCAAATTCCTGGAAACATTTCAACCTCTTGACATTTGTTTTGAATTGAGGATTGATCCCTGTTACGTTGCATAAATGTAAATAAAGAACAATTGACATTGCCGAAACCGTGCGGCATATCGCACAATAATGCCAGTTCACACTGCTAAGACCCCATCAAGATGAGCAAACCACTACAAAAACCCACTATTCTGAACGTTGAAACTGTCGCCAAATCGCGCCTGTTTAATGTCGAGAGTGTGGATCTGGAGTTCAGCAACGGTGTGCGTCGTGTTTATGAGCGTATGCGCCCCTCTTCGCGCGAAGCGGTGATGATTGTTCCAATCGTCGACGATCATCTGATTTTGATCCGCGAATACGCCGTGGGGACGGAATCTTACGAGCTTGGGTTCTCGAAAGGGCTTATCGACCCGGGTGAAACGGTCTTTGAAGCAGCAAACCGCGAGCTGAAAGAAGAGGTGGGTTTTGGCGCGAACGAGCTGTCGTTCCTGAAAAAGCTGAGCATGGCGCCGTCCTATTTTTCCAGCAAAATGAACATTGTGGTGGCGGAAGATCTCTATCCTGAATCGCTGGAGGGAGATGAACCAGAGCCGCTGCCGCAGGTTCGCTGGCCGCTGGCGCATCTGATGGATCTGCTGGAAGACCCTGACTTTAACGAGGCTCGCAACGTGAGCGCGCTGTTCCTGGTTCGCGAGTGGCTGAAGGCACAAGGGCGGCTGTAGGCCATAAAAAAGCCGGGTGGCGGCTTCGCCTTACCCGGCCTGCAATTCTTTGCCCGGTTTTTACCGGGCATTTTTATGCTTAAAACAGCTCGTGCGTCTCGCCGTTATCAATAATCTCTGTACCCACCTCGTGCACCGCCTGTGTGGTTGGCTGTGTACCTTCGATGAAATACTCGGCACGGCTATTACCGCCGTTAGCGAGCTGGCCGGTGCTGCGGTCAATATTGACCGTCACCACGCCCGGTGGCGGCGTCAGCGGCTGCTCCGGCACGCCTTCAAGAACGGATTTCATGTAGGCATCCCAGGCCGGCTGTGCGCTTTTGGCACCGCCTTCGTAGCCGGAAATCTGATCTTTAATCGCGCCGGATGCCGTGGTACGGCCTAAATCACGGCGATGATCGTCGAAACCGATCCAGACTGACGTCACCACCCCCGGCCCATAGCCGGAAAACCATGCATCCTTCGAGCTGTTGGTTGTCCCGGTTTTACCGCCGATATCGTGGCGCTGCAGATCGCGCCCTGCTCGCCAGCCGGTACCCTGCCAGCCCGGTTCACCGAAGATGTTGGTGTTCAGCGCGCTCTTGATCAGGAACGCCAGCGGCGTGTTGATCACGTGCGGGGCGTACTCCTGCGCGCCGGTTTGCGCCACCAGCGACTGGTTAGCCTGCTCCAGCTGCGGCTGCGGCAAGACGATATTTGGCTGCTCCTGAGAAACGGCAGGGTCTTCCATGTCCTTGTTTTCGAGCACCTCGGATTTCGGCGTATTGCCGTAAATGACCGGAATATCACACTCTGGGCAGGCAATTTTCGGCTTCGCTTCAAACAGCACGCCGCCCTGGTCGTTCTCGATTTTACTGATGAAGTACGGGTCAACCAGGAAGCCGCCGTTAGCCATCACCGAGTACCCGCGCGCGACCTGAAGCGGCGTAAAGGAGGCTGAACCTAACGCCAGCGACTCGGTGCGAACGATGTTCTGCGCCGGGAAGCCGAAGCGCTGCAGGTACTCTGCCGCATAGTCGACGCCCATCGCGCGCATGGCACGCACCATCACCACGTTTTTCGACTGCCCAAGACCCTGACGAAGACGAATAGGACCGGCATACTCCGCAGGAGAGTTCTTCGGCTGCCAGTCGGAACCGGCACCGGCATCCCAGCGGGAGATCGGCACGTCGTTAAGGATGCTGGCAAGAGTCAGTCCCTTATCCATCGCTGCCGTGTAGAGGAACGGTTTGATGTTGGAACCGACCTGACGCAGCGCCTGCGTGGCGCGGTTGAATTTGCTCTGGTTGAAATCGAACCCGCCGACCAGCGCCATTACCGCCCCGTTCTGCGGGTTGATGGAGACCAGAGCCGAGTTCACATCCGGTACCTGCGCCAGCCACCAGGCATCGCCCACCTTGCGCACCCAAATTTGCTGCCCGGTCTGAACCACGTCGGTCACTTTGCGCGGCGTTGGCCCCTGCAGGGTGTCCGAACGGTATGGACGCGCCCAGCGAATACCGTCCATGTGCAGGGAGACGGACGTGCCGTCCGCCAGCGTCGCAACGGCTTCCTGAGGATTGGCCTGCGTCACCACGGCAGGAAGGAGTGGACCATAGGTTGGCAGCGCCTTCAGCGTGCTGGTGATTTTTTTGCTGTCCCACGCGCTTTCGCCCACTTTCCAGAGCACGTTCGACGGTCCGCGATAGCCGTGACGCATATCGTAGTCCATCACGTTATTGCGCACCGCGTCCTGAGCCGCCTGCTGCACTTTGCGGGTAACGGTGGTGTACACGCGATAGCCATCTTCATAGGCCTTGTCGCCATAACGGCTCACCATCTCCTGGCGCACCATTTCGGTCAGATAAGGGGCAGAGAAGGCAATCTCAGGGGCGTGATAATTGGCGTCAATGACGTCGTTACGCGCCTGGTCGTACTCGCTCTGGCTGATATAGCCTTCGCTCAGCATACGTGACAGGACGACGTTACGACGTGAAGTGGCGCGATCGAGCGAATAAAGCGGGTTAAACGTGGACGGCGCTTTTGGCAGACCGGCAATGGTTGCCATTTCGCTTAAGGTGAGCTGCTCAACAGGCTTACCGAAGTACACCTGCGCGGCTGCCCCCACGCCATAGGCACGGTAGCCCAGGTAAATTTTATTGAGGTACAGCTCAAGGATCTCGTCCTTGCTCAGCAGCTGCTCAATGCGGATCGCCAGGAACACCTCTTTGATCTTACGCGTCAGCGTCTTTTCAGGGCTGAGGAAGAAGTTACGCGCCAGCTGCTGCGTAATGGTGCTCGCCCCCTGGGAGGCGTGACCGGAGAACAGCGCAATGCTTGCGGCACGGAAAATCCCCACCGGATCGACACCGTGGTGCTCGTAGAAACGGCTGTCCTCCGTGGCGATAAAAGCTTTCACCATCACGGGGGGAATTTGGTTTAAGGTCAGCGGGATACGACGCTTCTCGCCATACTGCGCCATCAGCTCGCCATCGGCGCTATAGACCTGCATCGGGATCTGGAGACGCACATCGCGGAGCGTGGCGACATCAGGTAGCTGTGGCTCAATATATTTGTACAAACCGTAAATCGAGCCTGCTCCCAGCAGAATGCAACAGACTGCAAGGATGAATAAATACTTTACGAACTTCACCGGAGATTTCCCATTTGGTTTCACTTGGGCAGTTTCTAAACAATCGCGCGGTAGTATAAAGGCAAGCCTGATTCATTGATATAGCCGTCAAGGCGACGGGCGATAAGGAGATCGTGAAGCATGGCTTTCAAAACATGGCAAACGGGCGTTCATATTCAACAGGATAAGGTGCTGATTACGGCACTGGTCCGGGAGAGAGGCGGCTGGTGCTTACGCCGCTGGTGGGCCATTTCTCTGGCCGAAGGCATCATTCGTGACGGCAAAATTTGTCAGCCAGAAGCGCTGGCCGATGCCTTACGCGGCTGGCGAAAAGCGCTACCGCACTCCCACCGGGTATTCCTCTCCTTTCCTGCTGCACGGACTCTGCAAAAAACGTTGCCCCGCCCGGCACTTGCATTGCGCGACAGCGAGCAGCTCTCGTGGATGGGGGCCGCGCTTTCGCGCGAACTGGAGATGTCTGCAGAGTCCCTCTGTTTCGACTACACCCAGGACACCTTCAGCAATACATTTCACGTGACGGCCGCACAAAACAAAGAGGTTGAAACGCTTCTGGCCCTGGCGAAAACGCTACGCTTGCGGCTGGCGACCATCACCCCGGATGCCAGCGCGCTGGCGAACCTGCTGCCTGCGGTAGCGCCGACGCAGTGCGTCGCCTGGCGGGATGCGCATCAATGGCTGTGGGCCATGCGCCATCAGTGGGGGCGTCGTTATACCGCTGAAGCAGAAAACGTCACCGAGCTGGCGGCGCTGCTGGCCCTCAACCAGAACGACATCACGCTCTTTAATGACGAACGGACCCCATGGGAAACGCTGCAGCGCTGGCATGCGCCTCTTCCCGAATGCGGGGCCGACTATACCGTTGCGCTGGCGCTGGCCATGAGCGAGGTGCCTGAATGAACCTGACCAACTTCCTGCCCTGGCGTCAGCAGCGGCGCGCGCGATGCCTGCGTTTCTGGGGCGGCGCGTTTGTCGGCACATCGCTGCTCGTGCTGGTGGCCGTTTTTAGCATGAGGATGAACCATCTGATAACGCTGCGCGCGCTGCAAACGCAACTGGCGGGTACGCAGTCCGTACAGCGTGGCCTTGTGTCTCGCCAGCGACCCACCGCAGAGGCGCAGAACTCCGCGGGCACGCCGCCGCGCCGCGCATGGCAACCGGTGCTGGAGTCGCTTGCTGACGCGATGCCTGCGCAGGTCTGGCTGACAGAGCTGCGTTATCAGCCTCCGGCTCTGATGCTGATCGGATATGCCACCACCCTGCCGGCGCTCTCTGCCCTGCGCAAGGGGCTGGGGCACATAGACGGCTTTACGCCCGGGTCTGAGGGGGAACTCCGGCAGGATAGCCAGGGGCGCTGGATGTTCACTCTGCAGCTGAAAAGCGAGGGGTAATGCATGGAGACCTTGTTAGAACGCTGGTGTGAAAGTCGTCCCTGGTGTCGGCTGGTCTGCGGGGGGCTGGGTATTCTCCTGATGGGCCTGACAGCATGGGGTGTATTGCTCCGGCCAGTAGAGCAGCAGTGCGCGGAGCGGCAGCAGCAGTTGAGCCAGGCGGCGCGGACTAACGCGTCGCTGTGGCCCACCGCCAGCCAGGTGCCGTTTAGCCCGCAAACCCGGACGGCACTGGAGCTAAAGCCCTTTTCACCGTTCGATTTTCAGGGGGAGGGCACAAGGCTTCTTCACTGGAAACCGTTGCAAAACGGCGGTGAACTGGCGCTGGAGGCGCAGTGGCAGGCGATCCCGGCTCTGTTTTCCCGGCTGGCGCAGCGGGATGTGCGGGTCGCTGCTTTTACGCTTTCGCCACAAAGTACGGCGTTACGCCTGCGGCTGGAGCTGGAACATGCGAAATAGCGCGAAATACCTGCTGGTTTGCTCGGCGCTGCTGTTGACAGGCATGCGCGATCCGTTTCGCCCGCCGGACGACCCCTGCGCCACAGCCGAGCTGGCACAGTGGCACTACCGCGGAATGGTGGGAGGGCAGCAGCGCGTTGGCATTTTGCAGGATGGGCAACGGCGCTGGCACCGCCTGAAAGCGCAGGATCGTTTCCCGGCGGGCTGGCGAATAACGGCTATCAATGAAACGGAACTGGTTGTTGATGTGGGTGACGCATGCGATCCCGAAGAATGGGTGTGGCAACGAGAAGGAAAGGATAAAAATGAGGTTAAGGATAGTGCTGTTGCTGCTGGCGTTCAGCAGCCCGCTGTGGGCCGCCGCGCCAAAGCCGGTCACGCTGGTGGTGGATGACGTGCCGGTGGTTCAGGTGCTACAGGCGCTGGTTGCGCAGGAGAACCGTAATCTGGTGGTATCGCCGGATGTCAGCGGCACGCTCTCCCTTAACCTGACGCGCGTCCCCTGGCGGCAGGCGTTACAGACGGTGGTCACCAGCGCCGGGCTCGTTTTACGCGAGGAGGGCGGTATTTATTATGTTCATACCGCGGCCTGGCAGCGTGAACAGCGGGAACGTTTAGAGCAGGAGCGAGCGCGTCGACAGCTTGATGCTCCGCTGGTCTCGCACAGCATCCCATTTTCTTATGCGGATGCCGGAGAACTGCAAAAAGCGGCTGAAAAACTCCTGAGCCCAAAAGGGAGTTTATCTCTCGACAAACGCACTAATCGTCTGCTCATCAGGGATAGCCAGGCGGTGCTGGAGACGCTGCAGCAGTGGGCGGCTCAGATGGATATTCCCGTCGAGCAGGTTGAGCTGGCGGCGCACATTGTCACCATTAATGAAAAAAGCCTGCGTGAGCTGGGGGTGAAGTGGAATCTTGCCGAGGCCGCTGAGGCGGGCAAGGTTGGAGAGCTCACGACGCTTGGCAGCGATCTTTCCGTGGCCAGTGCTACCACGCATGTGGGGTTTAATATCGGGCGAATTAACGGCAGGCTGCTGGATCTGGAGCTATCTGCGCTGGAGCAAAAACAGCAGGTCGATATTATCGCCAGCCCGCGGCTGCTGGCCTCGCACATGCAACCGGCCAGCATTAAGCAGGGAAGCGAGATCCCGTATCAGGTTTCAAGCGGTGAAAGCGGGGCGACATCGGTGGAGTTCAAAGAGGCGGTACTCGGAATGGAGGTCACGCCGGTAGTATTGCCCGGTGGACGCGTGCGCCTGAAGCTTCACATCAGTGAAAACATGCCGGGACAGGTGCTGCAGCAGGCCGATGGCGAAACGCTTGCCATCGACAAGCAGGAGATTGAAACCCAGGTGGAGGTAAAAAGTGGAGAAACGCTGGCGCTGGGCGGAATTTTCTCGCAAAAGAATAAAACCGGCAGTGATAGCGTGCCCGGGCTTGGGAACATCCCCTGGCTTGGGCAGCTGTTTCGCCACGATGGAAAGGATAATGAACGGCGTGAGTTAGTGGTGTTTATTACGCCACGTCTGGTCGGTATTCACTGACGGGTAACGATCCCCGCAATGATTTTGCATTCAGTTTGTTGCAGATGTTTGACGTGGGGCATGAATTAGCATACAAGGAGTACCGATTTGAGTTGGACTTACGTCTTATTACCTTATGCGTCCGGCGCGGTGATTTAATCAGTTGCCAAACAAGCCGGAGTATTGAGATAATTTTTAGTCTGACTCTCGCTCTATTGCATATGAGGTTTCAGTTCATGTCCTGCTACGCCGGGTGTCTGCGAAGCGGGGATTACCATTAACGAATAGTCTTAGTAGTACCGATAAAATGGCAGAGAAACGCAATATCTTTCTGGTTGGGCCTATGGGTGCCGGCAAAAGCACTATTGGGCGTCAGTTAGCTCAACAACTCAATATGGAATTTTACGATTCTGATCAAGAGATTGAGAAACGAACCGGAGCTGATGTGGGCTGGGTTTTCGATGTAGAAGGCGAAGAAGGTTTCCGTGACCGAGAAGAAAAAGTGATCAACGAACTCACGGAAAAACAGGGCATCGTACTGGCAACAGGCGGCGGCTCTGTGAAATCTCGCGAAACCCGCAACCGTCTCTCCGCCCGTGGCGTAGTGGTCTATCTTGAGACGACCATTGAGAAACAGCTGGCACGTACGCAGCGCGATAAAAAGCGCCCGCTGCTGCAGGTTGAAACGCCACCACGCGAAGTTCTGGAAGCGTTGGCCGACGAACGCAATCCGCTGTATGAAGAGATTGCCGATGTGACCATTCGTACTGACGATCAGAGCGCTAAAGTGGTTGCAAACCAGATTATTCATATGCTGGAAAGCAACTGATTCTGGCTTTATATACACTCGCCTGCGGGTAAAAGCATTAAAGGTGGATGTCGCGTCATGGAGAGGATTACAGTTACTCTCGGGGATCGTAGTTACCCTATCACCATCGCGGCTGGTTTGTTTAACGACCCAGCTTCCTTTTTACCACTAAAAGCGGGTGATCAGGCGATGCTGGTCACCAATGAGACGCTGGCTCCGCTTTATCTCGACCGCGTGCGCCACCTGCTTGAGCAGGCGGGCGTAAAAGTCGACAGTGTGATTCTGCCCGATGGCGAGCAGTATAAAAGCCTGACGGTACTCGATACCGTCTTTACCGCATTGCTGCAAAAACCGCACGGTCGCGATACAACACTGCTTGCCCTGGGCGGCGGTGTTGTGGGCGATCTGACCGGCTTTGCGGCCGCAAGCTATCAGCGTGGCGTTCGTTTTATTCAAATCCCGACCACGTTGCTGTCTCAGGTCGACTCCTCTGTCGGCGGCAAAACGGCAGTCAACCATCCCCTCGGCAAAAACATGATTGGCGCGTTCTACCAGCCTGCGTCGGTGGTGGTGGATCTCGACTGTCTGAAAACCCTGCCGAAGCGCGAGCTGGCCTCTGGCCTGGCTGAAGTGATCAAATACGGCATTATTCTGGATGGCGAGTTCTTTAACTGGCTTGAAGAGAATATGGATGCGCTGCTGAGCCTGGATGAGGCGAAACTGGCATACTGCATTCGTCGCTGTTGTGAGCTGAAAGCAGAAGTTGTCGCGGCAGACGAGCGTGAAACGGGCTTACGTGCTTTACTGAATCTTGGGCATACGTTTGGCCACGCCATTGAAGCCGAAATGGGTTATGGCAACTGGCTGCACGGTGAAGCCGTCGCGGCTGGAATGGTCATGGCAGCCCGCACCTCTGAACGTCTTGGGCAGTTTAAACCGGAAGAGACGGCACGTATCATTGCGCTACTTGAACGTGCAGGTTTGCCGGTAACCGGGCCGCAGGAGATGTCGGCGCAGGCGTATTTACCCCACATGATGCGCGATAAAAAAGTATTGGCAGGTGAGATGCGTCTTGTACTCCCGCTTGCAATAGGGAAGAGTGAAGTGCGCGGCGGAGTGTCGCATGATGTGGTTCTTGGCGCTATTGCTGATTGCCAGCAGGCGTAACAACTAGAAAGGTCAGGCCACTGTTACCGGTGGTCGTTTAGCTTCAGGCGAAATGCAAAGACGTAGGCATAAGCCTTTGAGTGGGGTGTTAAATGGATGAATTCAAACCAGAAGACGAGCTGAAACCCGATCCCAGCGATCGTCGTACTGGTCGTTCTCGTCAATCTTCAGAACGTGATAACGAGCCGCAGATCAACTTTGACGATGTTGATCTGGATGCAGACGATCGTCGCCCTTCGCGCAGCCGCAACGCGCGTGATGAGCGAGAAGAAGAGGATTATGAGTCCGAAGAAGATTCAATGGACGAACAGCCTGTAGAGCGTCGCCCGCGTAAACGTAAAAAAGCTGCTGCGCAGAAACCGGCCTCCCGCCAGTACATCATGATGGGGCTTGGCGTTCTGGTGCTTGTGCTGCTGATTGTTGGCATTGGCTCCGCGCTGAAAGCACCGTCCACCAACTCAACCGAACAAACCGCCTCCGCAGAAAAGAGCATCAACCTCTCCGGTAATGATGCGACGGATCAGGCGAATGGTGCACAGCCAGCGCCGGGTACCACTTCCGCTGAGCAGACTGCCAGCAACACAACGACGCCGCAGGATGTTTCTCTGCCGCCCGTTTCGTCAACGCCTGCTCAGGGCCAGGCACCTGTCACGCCTGAAGGCCAGCAGCGTGTTGAAGTTCAGGGAGATCTGAACAATGCGCTGATGCAGCCGCAAAACCAGCAGCAGGTTGATAACGTCGTGGTTAACTCTACGCTGCCAACTGAGCCTGCAACCGTCGCGCCGATTCACGGTGCTACCGCGCAGCCGCAGACTGCAGCAACGGAAACCAAGCCGCGCCAGACGCAAACTGCGACGCGTCCTGAACGTAAGCAGGCGGTCATTGAGCCTAAGCGTGAAACTAAACCTCAGGCCGTAGTCAAAGCGCCTGAAGTGAAAGCACAGCCGAAACGCACTGAAACGGCTGCTGTGAGCGAGCCTGCCAAAGCGCCGGTCACGCAGACTGCGCCGAAAGCGACGGCAACCACAACGGCACCTGCTGCCACCGCTGCGCCTGCCGCAACGGCGACGGCTTCCAGTGCTGCCGCAGGTAAAACTGCTGGCAACGTCGGTTCGCTGAAATCTGCGCCGTCCAGCAACTACACGCTGCAGTTGAGCAGTTCGTCTAACTATGACAACCTCAATGGCTGGGCGAAGAAATCGAATCTGAAAAACTACGTGGTGTATCAGACGACCCGTAACGGTCAGCCGTGGTACGTGCTGGTGAGCGGTGTGTATGCTTCTAAAGATGAAGCGAAGCGCGCCGTGGCGACACTGCCAGCAGACGTTCAGGCGAAAAACCCGTGGGCGAAGCCGATTCATCAGGTGCAGGCCGATCTGAAGTAATGTTTAAAGCGCAGGATGCTGTCGGAGCTTTCTCCACAGCCGGAGAAGGTGTAATCAGTTAGTCAGCATGAAAAAAAATCGCGCTTTTCTGAAATGGGCAGGGGGGAAATACCCCCTGCTCGATGATATTAAAAAGCACCTGCCAAAAGGCGAGTGTCTTATCGAGCCCTTCGTGGGCGCGGGATCGGTGTTCCTGAACACCGATTTTTCTCGTTATATCCTGGCGGATATCAACAGCGACCTTATCAGCCTCTATAACATCGTTAAGCTGCGTACCGATGAGTATGTGGAAGAGGCGCGCAAGCTGTTTACGCCAGAGAACAACAGCCCTGACGTCTACTATCAGTTCCGCGCGGAGTTTAATCAGAGCCAGGATCCGTTCCGCCGCGCGCTGCTGTTCCTTTACCTCAACCGTCATGGTTACAACGGCCTGTGCCGGTATAATCTGCGCGGCGAATTTAACGTGCCGTTTGGTCGTTATAAGCGCCCGTACTTCCCGCAGGACGAGCTGTATCACTTTGCTGAAAAAGCGCAGAATGCAGAATTCCACTGTCTCTCCTATGAAGAGTGCATGGAGCTGGCAGGCGTAAACTCGGTGGTTTACTGCGATCCGCCTTACGCGCCGCTGTCTGCGACGGCGAACTTCACCGCCTACCACACCAACAGCTTCAGCCCGGCCGAACAGGCCCGTCTGGCGGAGATGGCGGAAAAGCTGGTCAGCAAAAGAATTCCGGTGTTAATTTCAAATCACGATACCCCTGATACGCGCGAATGGTACAAAGCCGCGAAGCATTTTCAGGTTAAGGTGCGGCGTAGCATTAGCAGCAACGGCGGCACACGTAAAAAGGTGGACGAACTCCTGGCTCTTTATCGCCCCTGAGCCGTTTTGCCCGCCGGTAAACACATTTCAAGGAGATGCGGATGAAACAGTTTTTGATTGCCCCCTCAATTCTGTCGGCCGATTTTGCCCGCCTGGGTGAAGACACGGCGGAAGCTCTCGCAGCTGGCGCAGATGTCGTCCATTTCGACGTTATGGATAACCACTACGTTCCCAATCTGACCATCGGTCCGATGGTGCTCAAGGCGCTGCGTAACTACGGTATTACCGCACCGATTGACGTTCACCTGATGGTGAAGCCTGTCGACCGCATCGTGCCAGACTTCGCCGCAGCGGGTGCCAGCATCATCACCTTCCATCCGGAAGCCTCCGAGCACGTTGACCGCACGCTGCAGCTGATCAAAGAGAACGGCTGTAAGGCGGGGCTGGTGTTTAACCCGGCTACGCCGCTGAGCTATCTCGATTACGTGATGGACAAGCTGGACGTGATTTTGCTGATGTCCGTTAACCCGGGCTTTGGCGGACAGTCGTTCATCCCTCACACGCTGGATAAGCTGCGCGAAGTGCGTCGTCGCATTGACGAGTCTGGCTACGATATTCGTCTGGAAGTGGACGGCGGTGTGAAAGTGAATAACATTGGCGAAATTGCGGCAGCGGGCGCGGATATGTTCGTTGCAGGTTCGGCAATTTTCGACCAACCGGATTACAAAAAAGTCATTGATGAAATGCGCCGAGAGCTGGCGAAGGTAAGTCATGGATAAATTGCAGGCAATTCGGGGGGTGGCATTCGACCTCGACGGCACGCTGGTAGACAGCGCGCCGGGCTTAACGAGCGCCGTCGATCAGGCGCTGTATGCACTGGAACTGCCCGTTGCGGGCGAAGATCGTGTTATTACGTGGATTGGCAACGGTGCCGATGTCCTGATGGAGCGCGCGTTAACGTGGGCTCGTCAGGAACGCGCGTCGCAGCGTTCCGCGCAGGGTAAACCGAGCGTCGATCACGCCGATATCCCCCAGGATGAGCAGCTGCGTATTCTGCGCAAGCTGTTCGATCGTTTCTACGAAGAGACCGTCGAGGAGGGGAGCTTCCTTTTCCCGGACGTCCAGGAAACCCTGAGCGCGCTGCACGCGAAAGGCATCCCGCTGGGGCTGGTGACCAACAAGCCGACGCCGTTTGTTGCGCCGCTGCTGGAGGCGCTGGATATCGCGAAATATTTCTCCGTGATTGTAGGCGGGGATGACGTGCAGAACAAAAAGCCGCATCCGGAGCCGCTGTTGCTGGTGGCAGGAAAATTATCCTTAACGCCTGCGGAGCTGCTCTTTGTCGGGGATTCGCGTAATGATATTCTGGCTGCCCGAGCGGCTGGGTGTCCTTCCGTCGGTTTAACCTATGGCTACAACTACGGTGAGGCCATTACGCTGAGTGAGCCGGATGTTGTGTTCGACCACTTCAAAGATTTGTTGCCCGCACTCGGGCTTTCGCACAGTGAACATCAGGAATTGAATAATGACTAAGCCCATCGTTTTTAGTGGCGCACAGCCTTCAGGTGAATTGACCATTGGTAACTACATGGGTGCGTTGCGTCAGTGGGTCAGCATGCAGGATGATTACCATTGCATTTACTGCATCGTAGATTTGCATGCTATCACCGCGCGTCAGGATCCTGAGAAGCTGCGCAAAGCCACCCTCGATACCCTGGCCCTGTACCTGGCCTGCGGTATCGATCCAGAGAAGAGCACCATTTTCGTTCAGTCCCACGTGCCGGAGCATGCGCAGCTGGGCTGGGCGCTGAACTGCTATACCTATTTCGGCGAGCTGAGCCGCATGACCCAGTTCAAGGATAAGTCCGCCCGCTACTCTGAAAACATCAACGCCGGCCTGTTTGACTATCCTGTGCTGATGGCGGCGGACATCCTGCTGTACCAGACCAACCAGGTGCCGGTGGGTGAAGACCAGAAGCAGCACCTGGAGCTGAGCCGCGATATCGCCCAGCGCTTTAACGCGCTTTACGGCGACGTATTTAAAGTGCCAGAGCCGTTTATTCCGAAATCCGGCGCGCGCGTCATGTCGCTGCTGGAGCCGACCAAGAAGATGTCCAAGTCTGACGATAACCGCAACAACGTTATCGGCCTGCTGGAAGATCCGAAATCGGTGGTGAAAAAGCTCAAGCGCGCGGTCACCGACTCCGACGAGCCGCCAGTGGTGCGCTACGACGTGCAGAATAAAGCGGGCGTCTCCAACCTGCTGGATATCCTCTCCGGCGTGACCGGCCAGAGCATTCCCGAGTTGGAAAAACACTTCGAAGGCAAGATGTACGGCCACCTGAAAGGTGAAGTGGCAGAGGCCGTTTCCGGCATGCTGACCGAGCTGCAGGAGCGCTACAACCGCTACCGTAACGACGAAGCCTTCCTGCAGAAGGTGATGAAAGACGGCGCGGAAAAAGCCAGCGCGCGTGCGTCCGAAACCCTGAAAGCGGTGTACGAAGCGATTGGGTTTGTGGGTAAACCGTAGGTAAAAGCAAAACGGTAACGACGTTACCGTTTTTAGGGTTTGTACCCTCTCCCCGTGGGAGAGGGCCAGGGTGAGGGCATCACGCCGCACTTTTCTAAACAAAAAACCGGGGAATCCCCGGTTTTTTTACGCCTGTAAAACGCTTACTGCTGCGCCGCCGGGCCGCAACCGCCGATGATCTTCGAAATGGAGATCGCCGGATGCAGCAGGTAATCGTAGCTGCAGTTATTTTTTGTGTTTTGAACGTGACCGGTGCAGGCGGTCAGAGTCGATAACAGGCCAACCAGAACGGCGGCTTTTGCCAGTTTGAACATACGCATTCCTTGTCTAAAAAAAACAAAAATTAGGTGTAACACGAGGGAATAAATGGAAAAGTTCCACTATGCGGGCGGTATGTTATCGATAGTAATAAGAGGGGAGTAGTCCGCTTAAGGACTACTCGAAGAAGGGAGAATATGCGTTAGTGATTCGAGAACCAGTTCAGCTTATCGCGCAGTTCAACCACGCGACCGACAATAATCAGCGCCGGGCTTTCAACCTGCTGCGCCAGCTCACCGAGCTGCGTCAGCGCGCCATTCACCACGCGCTGCTTGATTGACGTACCGTTTTCCACCAGCGCAACGGGCATATCCGCCTCCATGCCGTGCTCCAGCAGTTTCACCTGGATGGTGGCGGCCTGGTTCAGCCCCATGTAGAACACCAGCGTCTGCTTTTCAGCGGCCAGGTTATGCCAGTCCAGCTCGCTGCCGGTTTTCAGGTGGCCCGTGACCAGACGCACGCTCTGGGCGTAGTCGCGATGGGTCAACGGAATGCCAGAGTAGGCCGAACAGCCGGACGCCGCCGTAATGCCCGGCACCACGGAGAACGGAATGCCGGCATTGCACAGGGTTTCCAGCTCCTCGCCGCCGCGGCCAAAGATAAACGGATCGCCACCCTTAAGGCGCACCACGCGTTTTCCCTTTTGCGCTTCGCGCAGCAGGATCTGGTTAATCTCCTCCTGCGGCACGCAGTGGTAGCCCGCACGTTTGCCCACGAATACGCGGTCGGCGTCGCGGCGCACCAGGTTCATGATGTCATCGGAAACCAGACGGTCGTAAACCACGATATCCGCCTGCTGGATCTGCTGAAGCCCTTTCAGGGTCAGTAAACCCGCATCTCCCGGCCCGGCCCCGACCAGCACCACTTCACCACGGTGATCCAGCGGCTCGCTCAGCAGCTGCTCGGTCGTCTCTTCCACCGCTTTCGCGTCCTGATTCGCCAGCGACTGCGCCAGCCTGTCGTTAACGAAGAACTTCTCCCAGAAGCGACGACGCTCGCCCACGGTTGAGAAGGTTTGCTTCACGCGGGAGCGGAGCTGCCCGGCGTAATGCGCTATCTGACCAAGGTGCTGCGGCAAAATAGCTTCCAGTTTTTCCCGCAGCAGGCGGGCAAGTACGGGCGAGCGGCCGCCGGACGACACCGCAATCATCAGCGGTGAACGGTCGATAATCGACGGCATGATAAAGCTGGCCTCTTTCGGCGCATCCACCACGTTGCAGAAGATCCGGCGCGCTTCGCAGGCGTCGCTGACGCGCTGGTTCACTTCATCATCATCCGTCGCGGCAATCGTTAGCCAGCAGGTTTCCAGCAGTGACTCATCAAACGCCCCCTGCACCAGCGTGAGCATCCCTTCCTGAGCCCAGACGTCAAACTGCGGAGCGAAGGTGAGGGCGTTGACGGTCAGTCGGGCTCCGGCTTCCAGCAGCAGGCGCGCTTTGCGTTCAGCCACATCGCCGCCGCCCACAAGCAGGCAGTCGCGATGGCGTAATTGACAGAAAATCGGCAGGTGGTCCACGACGTTACCTCACAGCATTCAAGGAGGGGGTAAGAATTGACGTCAGGATAACAGCAGGAATCGTACAGAACATACGGTTTTTCCTGCCGTTACCCATAAGGGGTCATAAGCCTTTCCTATTGAAAAGGCGGGGGGTTACGCTTTGAGCTGCACCTTGCCGTCCTTCACGCGGACGTCGTAGTGCTTCACGGAGAAGCTTTCATCTTCCATGCAGTGCCCGTCGGTTAAACGGAAACGCTGTTTTTTCAGCGGGCTGGCGACCCACAGCTCACCCTGGTGCTCGGCAATCAGCCCGCGGGAGAGCACGCTGGCCTCGAAGAACGGGTCGATATTGCTGATGGCAAAGACCTGCTCATCGTGGCGAGGGCGGAAAATGGCGACCTGCTCGTTGCCCAGCAGCGCACACACGCCGGTGGCGGGCAGAATGTCGTTAATCTCGCAGATGTTTACCCACTGGCTCATGCGTTTTCCTCCACCAGCGTCACTGGAATGCGTTCATACGGTGTTGCCGGGCGATGCTGCTCGCGCTCTGGCACTACCTGCACGTTCGGGTCGCGCTGGGTGCTGTTGATAAAGTGTTTGAAGCGCGTCTGCGCCGCCGGGGTGTTGACGGTTTCGGTCCACTCGCAGATCACCGCCTCGCGCAGGCGAGCCATCTCGGCTTCCAGATGCTCGTTCAGACCCAGCTTGTCGTCGATGATCACCGCTTTCAGGTAGTCGATGCCGCCTTCGAGGTTATCGAGCCAGGAGGCGGTACGGGTCAGCTTATCGGCGGTACGGATGTAGAACATCATAAAGCGGTCAAGATACTGGATCAGCGTGTCGCGATCGAGATCCGCCGCCAGCAGGTCCGCGTGGCGTGGTTTCATCCCGCCGTTGCCGCACACGTACAGGTTCCAGCCTTTCTCGGTGGCAATGATCCCCACGTCTTTACCCTGCGCTTCTGCACATTCGCGGGTACAGCCGGAGACGCCGAACTTCATTTTGTGCGGGGTACGGATGCCCTTGTAGCGGTTTTCCAGCTCAACGCCGAAGCCCACGCTGTCGCCCACGCCGTAGCGGCACCAGGTGCTGCCCACGCAGGTTTTCGCCATGCGCAGCGCTTTGGCATACGCGTGGCCGGTTTCGAAGCCCGCTTCAATCAGCTGACGCCAGATTTCCGGCAGGTCATCCTTCTGCGCGCCAAACAGACCGATACGCTGGGAGCCGGTGATTTTGGTGTACAGGTTAAATTCACGGGCGATACGGCCCACGGCGACCAGCCCTTCCGGGGTGATTTCGCCCCCGGCGGAGCGTGGGATGACGGAGTATGTACCGTCTTTCTGGATGTTCGCCAGGAAGTTATCGTTGGTGTCCTGCAGCGGCGTGTGTTCTGGCTTGAGCACGTACTCGTTCCAGCAGGAGGCCAGCAGCGAGCCGACGGTCGGTTTACATACTTCGCAGCCGTAGCCCTGGCCGTGCTTCGCCAGCAGTTCGTCAAAAGACTTAATGCCTTCCACGCGGATCAGGTGGTACAGCTCCTGGCGAGAGTAGGCGAAGTGCTCGCACAGGTTGTTGTTCACTTCGATGCCCTGTTTTGCCAGCTCGGCGTTCAGCACCTGCGTCACCAGTGGAATACAGCCGCCGCAGCCGGTACCGGCTTTGGTTTCCGCTTTCAGCGCCGCAACGGTGTGGCAACCTTTGTTGATGGCGGAGATCAGCATGCCTTTGGTGACGTCGAAGCAGGAGCAAATCTGCGCGCTGTCCGGCAGTTTATCCACGCCGATAGACGGTTTGCCGCTGGAGGCGTGAGCCGGGAGGATCAGCGCGTCCGGGTTTTCCGGCAGCTCAATGGCGTTCAGCACCAGCTGGAGCAGGTTACCGAAGTCGCTGGTGTCGCCCACCAGCACCGCACCCAGCAGGGTTTTGTTGTCCTGACTGACGATGAGGCGTTTGTAGACCTCTTTGCTTTCGTCGAGGTAAACGTAGCTGCGGGAGTTCGGGGTGCGGCCGTGCGCATCGCCGATACCGCCCACGTCGACGCCCAGCAGCTTCAGCTTGGCGCTCATGTCTGCGCCGGTGAAGGCGTTTTCGCTGCCGAGGATATGGTCCACGGCGACCTGCGCCATTTTGTAACCCGGCGCGACCAGACCGTATACGCGGTTATTCCAGCTGGCGCATTCGCCGATGGCGTAGATATCCGGGTCGGAAGTCTGGCAGGCATCGTTAATCATGATCCCGCCGCGCTGCGCTACCGCCAGGCCGCACTGGGTTGCCAGCTTGTCGCGTGGACGAATGCCGGTGGAGAAGACGATGAAGTCCACTTCCAGCTCGCTGCCGTCGGCAAAGCGCATGGTTTTGCGCGCTTCGGTGCCTTCCTGCACGATCTCTTTAGTGTTCTTGCTGGTGTGAACCTTCACGCCCATGCTTTCGATTTTACGGCGCAACTGGTCGCCACCCATGTGGTCCAGCTGTTCGGCCATCAGCATTGGCGCAAATTCGATGACGTGGGTTTCAACCCCGAGGTTTTTGAGCGCGCCAGCCGCTTCCAGACCCAGCAGGCCGCCGCCGACCACCGCCCCGCGTTTGCTTCGGCGCGCGCAGGATTCGATGGCGTTGAGATCTTCAATCGTGCGATAAACGAAGCAATCCTGAGTTTCCGAGCCTTTAATGGGGGGGATCCACGGATATGAGCCCGTCGCCATGATCAGCTTGTCGTAAAAAACCGTACGCCCGGCGCTGGAGTGGATCACTTTTTCCTGACGGTTGATGGTGATAGCGCGTTCGCCCACCAGCACCTTTACGCCATGCTTCTCGTAGAAACCTTCACGCACCAGAGAGAGCTCTTCGGCGGTATGATGGGAGAAGTAGGAAGACAGGTGCACACGGTCGTACGCCTTGCGGGGTTCTTCACAGAACACGGTAATATCGAACTGCTCAGCGGCGGCCTTATCGAGAAGATCCTCAATAAAGCGGTGGCCGACCATGCCGTTACCGATGATAGCGAGTCTGACTTTGCTCATTATTGCCTCGATTTCTTTTCTATTACTGCCTACCTTAACGATTCAGCAGGGGCGCTTATTGATGTAAATCAAATACGTCTTCGCCTACTCCTTAGGGGGTATGAGGCTGATTTGTCAGGATTTTTATAAGTTGTGGAAATCGCAGGCTTTTCGGTGTCGTCGATTTTGTGTACAAACAAAGGCGTATTTTTAAACAAAAATACGCATAAACAACAGTTGCGTTTATCAGGGGAAATGAAATGTCTACAACACCGCTTTGGCTTGTTCAGAACGTTCGCTTACCGGGCCGGGAAGGACTGTGGCAAGTCGCCATTGAGAACGGGCGATTTGGTTATATCACCCCGATGAACGACATCCACACCGAGAGTTATGAAGTGTTAAACGCGCACGGCGGACTGGCTATTCCGCCGTTTATCGAGCCGCATATCCATCTTGATACCACCCAGACGGCGGGCGAGCCGAACTGGAACCAGTCCGGCACGCTGTTTGAGGGCATTGAGCGCTGGGCCGAGCGTAAAGCGTTGCTCAGCCATGAAGATGTGAAAGCGCGCGCCTGGAAAACGCTGAAGTGGCAAATTGCCAACGGCATTCAGTTTGTCCGCACCCACGTTGATGTCTCCGACCCGACGCTCACCGCCCTCAAGGCGATGCTGGAGGTGAAGCAGGAGGTTGCCCCGTGGGTGACGCTGCAAATCGTCGCGTTCCCGCAGGAGGGCATTCTCTCTTACCCGAACGGCGCGGCGCTGCTGGAAGAGGCGCTAAAACTGGGGGCTGACGTGGTGGGGGCGATCCCGCACTTCGAATTCACCCGCGAGTACGGCGTGCAGTCGCTGCACATCGCTTTCGATCTGGCGAAGAAGTATGACCGCCCGCTGGATATCCACTGCGATGAAATTGACGACGAGCAGTCGCGCTTTGTCGAGACGGTGGCAGCCCTGGCCTGTGAGGCCGGCATCGGCCCGCGCGTGACCGCCAGCCACACCACCGCCATGCACTCGTACAACGGCGCTTACACCTCGCGGCTCTTCCGCCTGCTGAAGATGTCCGGGATTAACTTCGTGGCTAACCCGCTGGTGAACATCCACCTGCAGGGGCGTTTTGATGACTATCCGAAGCGCCGCGGCATCACCCGCGTGAAAGAGCTGCAGGAGGCAGGCATTAACGTCTGCTTCGGCCATGACGACGTTTTCGACCCGTGGTACCCGCTCGGCACCGGCAACATGCTGCAGGTGCTGCACATGGGGCTGCACGTGTGCCAGATGATGGGCTATCCGCAGATCGACAGCGGCCTGAATCTGATCACCCATAACAGCGCCCGAACCTTTGGCCTGAGCGATTACGGTATTGAGACGGGAAATCCGGCGAATCTGATTATTCTGCCTGCGGAGAGCGGGTTTGAAGCGGTGCGCTGTCAGGTACCGGTGCGCTGGTCGATTCGTCAGGGGCGGGTGATTGCTACCACGCAGCTGGCGCAGACGTGGATCCAGACGGACGTTGGGGGAGAAGAGGTGAGCTTTGCCAGAAACAGCCCCTCTGCCGAGCGCAAAGGGGCGTAGGGATTAGTGAGACGCTGCTGCCGCGTTGTGCTGGCGGTGGCGGGTCACAAAGCCCAGGATGAAGCACATGATGAACACCACGGCATACAGACCGTTAGCGGTGTGCAGCGCCGCCAGCGGGCCGCTGTGGGCAACGATCGGGCCCGTCACCACGAAGGTGAGCATGGTGCCGATGGTGCCGCAGGTCAGCACGAAGTTAACCAGCTTCGGCGAAGCCACTTTGGTCTGCAGGGAGCCCAGGGTGATGATCGAGGTGTAAATCGCGCTGGAGAAGAAGCCCAGGGTCAGAATGAACCACGGCATATGCTCCGGTGAACCGTTGATGAACAGGTACATCAGCACGGTCGCCAGGCCTGCGAGCACGGTCAGAATACGCTGCAGGTCGAAGAAGCGCAGGATGAAGCTAAACGCCCACATGCCGAACATGTAAGACATCCAGAAATCGCTCACCAGCTTACCCGCGTCGTTCAGGCTCATGCCCAGACCTTTGGCGTATTCCGGAACCCAGGAGATAAAGCCCAGCTGGCCGAGGATGTAGCACAGGGCGGCAATGGAGAGGAACAGCACGCCGATGCCCCATTTCTCTTTCGCGACGGGCTCTGCGGTAGCCTGTGCTTTTTTGCCCAGCACCGGGAACTCACAGCCGAAGGTCAGGATAAAGATCGCCACGTAGACGAGGCCGATGCAGGCGTATACCCAGTACCACTCAATGCTGCGCGCCAGCAGAACGGCGGCGACCATCGGGAAAATCATCCCGGCCATGCTGAAGAAGGAGTCGGTAAACAGCAGGCGCGCGCCGCGCTGGCGGCCTTCATACATATGGGTAATCAGGAACGTACCGATCGACATCGTGATCCCGCTGACCAGACCAAGCACGAACATGGCGGCGGAGAATAGCGCGATGCTGTGGCTCAGCATCAGGCCTGCCACGGCGGCAACCATCAGCACAAAGCCAAAGCGCAGCTGGGTTTTCAGCGGGACGATTTCCATCAGCCAGGCATTCAGGAAGATAGAGATCAGGATCCCCGCGTTGAGGAAGGTGAAGGTATTGCTCATGCTGGAAACGGGCAGCTGGAAGTAGTCTGCGATATTTCCCATCACCATCCCGGTGACGATCACCAACGCGCCGGTCAGGGCGTAGGAGAAAAAGCTGATCCATGTGAGCTTGATGCGATTGCTGTTAGTCATGTCTGGCCTGTTCAGAAAAAGAAAAGCGCCGAGGGGGCGCTGAGAGCGGGCAGATTTTAGTCGCTAAAGTGATCTATTCCTATCTTTTAAGGGAAATGATTATGGTATTGCAGGTTTTAGTGTGATCTAAATCACATTAAATGATCGTATAACCAATCGTTTGCGCAGTAATAATTGTTTCAATTTCGTAAAATTAGGTAAAAGGCTGGTCTCGGTTCATACTGCTCTTTAGAATCAAGCCATTCGCTTTTTATACTGCGCTTTGTTAAGGAATTCTCATGCTCAAATCAACACTGGCGGCTGTCGCAGCTGTGTTTGCTCTTTATGCCGTTTCCCCTGCTGCGCTGGCAGCCAAAGGGGACCCTCACGTTCTGCTGACCACCTCTGCCGGAAACATTGAGCTGGAACTGAATAGCCAGAAAGCTCCGGTTTCTGTGAAAAACTTCCTCGACTATGTGAACAGTGGTTTCTATAACAACACCACCTTCCACCGCGTGATCCCAGGCTTCATGATTCAGGGCGGCGGCTTCAACGAGCAGATGCAGCAGAAACAGCCTAACCCGCCAATCAAAAACGAAGCGGACAACGGCCTGCTGAACAAGCGCGGCACCATCTCCATGGCGCGCACGGCGGATAAAGACAGCGCTACCAGCCAGTTCTTCCTCAACGTGGCGGATAACGCCTTCCTCGACCACGGCCAGCGCGACTTCGGCTATGCGGTCTTCGGTAAAATCGTGAAAGGGATGGACGTGGCGGACAAGATTTCCCAGGTACCGACTCACGACGTCGGCCCGTACCAGAATGTACCGTCTAAACCTGTCGTGATCCTCTCTGCGAAAGTTCTGCCATAAGCCTCTTTGACACGGGCGATCCTCGCCCGTGTTGTGACCCCTCCCTGCGAAAGCGCGTTTTGCTGCTTATACTTGTGGCAAACGGACTATTCAGGGAGGCGTTAAGTGAAAAAACTCACCGATAAGCAAAAATCCCGTCTCTGGGAGCAGCAGCGTAACGTCAATTTTCAGGCCAGTTGTCTCCTTGAAAAAGGTAATGGTCCTTCAGAGCCCGGCATTGAGATGCTGGAGCTTGGGCCTTCAGCACCCGGGCTGCCGCATCTGTGCCTCATTCACCGCCATCTGTATCACAGAGAGATGAAGCAGGCAGGCGAATTCCGTACCGACGATATTTTTAAGGGTGACATTCCCTTCTGCCATTTTGAGTACATCGAGACGATGGGTAACGAACTGATGGCGGCGCTGGAAAGCGATAAGTATCTTGTGGGACTGGAGAAGGCGGCGTTTGTTGAAAAAGTGAGCCATTACTACTGTGAAATCAACATGCTGCATCCCTTTATGCGCGGTAACGGCATTGCTCAGCGCGTCTTCTTTGAGCAGCTGGCCATTCACGCGAATTACGCGCTGGACTGGCGGGATATCGATCCCGAGCAGTGGGTGGCGGCGAACCGAAGCGGCGCCACGGGGGATTTGAGCGCGCTGAGCGCTATCTTTGCCAAAGTAGTGAGCGAAGCGCGGGAATCTGAGTAGAATAGGGCGGCATTTTTTTCGGGAGCCGCCATGATTCTGCTGATTGATAACTACGATTCCTTCACCTGGAACCTTTACCAGTACTTTTGTGAACTGGGTGCAGAGGTGGTTGTCCGCCGCAACGACGAACTCAGCCTGGCCGATATCGAGACGCTGGCTCCGCAGAAAATCGTCATTTCGCCGGGGCCGTGTACGCCGTCGGAATCGGGCATTTCTCTGGACGTTATCCGCCACTATGCCGGCAAGCTGCCGATCCTGGGCGTCTGCCTGGGCCATCAGGCCATTGCCCAGGCGTTTGGGGCCACCATTGTCCGCGCAGCGAAAGTGATGCACGGCAAAACCTCGCCGGTCACCCACACCGGCACCGGGGTATTTACGGGGCTTAATAATCCGTTAACCGTGACGCGTTACCATTCGCTGGTGATTGACCCGCCGACGCTGCCCGACTGCTTTGAGGTGACCGCCTGGAGCGATACGCAGGAGATCATGGGGATTCGCCACCGCGAGTGGGATCTCGAAGGGGTGCAGTTCCACCCTGAAAGTATCCTCAGCGAGCAGGGGCACGCCCTGCTGGCAAATTTCCTCAATCGCTGAATATCTGTTGCCTTGCTGTGATTTTTTATGCATATTTTGTGATTATATTTTCACAATCAATGTGACATAAAATGGATGGGCATGACATGGCAACTGAACAACCAGCAATTACCCGCGCGACATTCGATGAAGTAATTCTGCCGATTTATGCACCGGCTGAGTTTATCCCGGTGAAGGGGAAAGGCAGCCGCGTCTGGGATCAGCAGGGCAAGGAGTACGTGGATTTCGCGGGCGGTATTGCGGTCACGGCGCTGGGTCACTGCCATCCTGCGCTGGTGGACGCGCTGAAAACCCAGGGCGAAACCCTGTGGCACACCAGCAACGTATTCACCAACGAACCGGCGCTGCGCCTGGGCCGTAAGATCATTGATGCCACCTTTGCCGAGCGCGTGCTGTTTATGAACTCCGGCACCGAAGCGAACGAAACCGCCTTCAAGCTGGCGCGCTACTACGCCACCACGCGCCATAGCCCGTACAAAACTAAAATCATCGCCTTCCATAACGCCTTCCACGGACGCTCTTTCTTTACCGTCTCCGTTGGCGGCCAGCCGAAGTATTCCGACGGCTTCGGTCCGAAACCGGCGGACATTGTCCACGTGCCGTTTAACGATCTGCACGCGGTGAAAGCGGTGATGGACGACCACACCTGCGCGGTCGTGGTGGAGCCGATTCAGGGCGAAGGCGGCGTGACGGCGGCGACCCCGGAGTTCCTGAAAGGGCTGCGCGAACTGTGCGACGAGCATCAGGCGCTGCTGGTGTTTGATGAAGTGCAGTGCGGGATGGGGCGTACCGGAGAGCTGTTTGCCTACATGCACTACGGCGTGACGCCGGATATTCTGACCAGCGCCAAAGCGCTCGGCGGCGGTTTCCCGGTGAGTGCGGTACTGACGACGCAGGAGATTGCCTCCGCGTTCCACGTTGGGTCTCACGGCTCCACCTACGGCGGTAACCCGCTGGCGAGCGCCGTGGCAGGTGCTGCGTTCGACATTATCAACACCCCTGAGGTGCTAAACGGTGTAAGCGCGAAGCGCGAGCTGTTTGTGAAGCATCTCCAGCAGATTAACGATAAGTACGACGTCTTCAGCGAGATCCGCGGCATGGGGCTGCTGATTGGTGCCGAGCTGAAGCCGCAGTACAAAGGCCGCGCGCGCGATTTCCTGCACGCTGCCGCCCACGAAGGCGTCATGGTGCTCAACGCGGGGCCGGACGTGATGCGCTTCGCGCCGTCGCTGGTGGTGGAAGAGAAAGATATTGAAGACGGGTTAGCCCGCTTTGCCGCGGCGGTCGCGAAAATCGTTCAAGGCTAATACTCGGTTCGCTTTAACCGCCGCGTTAACCAAATGCCGTGATGCGGGCGCTGACGCCATGCCACCGACGAAATGGTGTGCATGGTGTTCAGATGCCCTAGCACGCGCTGCAAATGCTGCTCCAGGGTGCTCATCGGCCCGTGGGTCAGCGTCTCCGGTGCTTCCAGAATGTTCGAGTCGCCCGACTCGCCCGGCGCGTCATACTCCAGACGCTGCTGACACCTCTGCAGGGCAATTTCACAGGACTGTAAATAGCGCTGCGCCAGATCCGGCGTCAGCATCGTGTGCTCGCGCGCCAGCGTTGTCATGGCATTGATGTGCTCGACGATAAACTGGCTGTGCGTCACCCACAGCTTCATGTCCGCCAGATAATGTGAATTAAAGCCCGGCTCCTGCATCGCCTGATTCAGCGAGTTGAACAGGGCGTTATGCGCCTGGTTGACCTTCATACGTTCGTAAGCAAGCGGGGAAGGCTGCGGATCGTCGCTCAGGATCAGACGAATGGCCTGCTGATCGGCTTCCAGCGCGTCGTGGGCGTTCTGCCTCAGCAGCCCGCTCTGCCACTGCGGCCACAGCCAGACCATCCCGCCAAAGGCGATTAGGCAGCCAATCAGCGTGTCGATCAGGCGGGCAACGATGAACTGTTCGCCGTTGAGCGTAAGCAGCTGCAGGGTGTATACCGCCGTCACCGTAAAGCCCACCATTGCCCAGCCGTAGTTTTTGCGAATGATGAGATAGCTTACCAGGGTGATCGCCAGCATGCCCGCCAGGGTATAGCCCTCGGGCACGTGGAAGTGCAGCGTCACGCCCGCAATGATCAGCCCGGCCATCGTGCCGCCTGCCCGGTGCAGAATGCGCACTCGCGTGGCGCCATAGCCGTTCTGGGTAACAAACAGCACGGTCATTAAGATCCAGTAGGGTTTCGGCAGGTGGAGCGCCATGCCCATCAGGCTGGCGATACTGAGCATGACGCTAATCCTTGCGGCGTTGCGCAGGGCGGAAGATTTCAGAGACAGGTAGCTTCTCAGCGCCGGCAGCAGCGGCAGACGTTTTTGTTTATCCGCCATCAGGTCACGGGGATAAAGCGGGCGCTGGGTGCGCAGCACGCGGGCGATGCGGCTGAAGTGCCAGGCGGCGAACTGGCCGACCGGGTTATCCGGGTGCTGGCGGGCAATTTTCTCCAGCGCGCCGAGCTGTTTGTCCATGTTAAAGCGCGTGGGGTAACGGTGGTAGAGAATATCATCGGCCAGCACCCGCAGACGCGCAGAGACGGTCTGCGCGTTCCAGCGGATCACCGCTTCGGCATGGCTGCGCTCAACCAGCTTTTGCACCTCCTGCGGGTGGTGAAGGCTAACGGAGATATGCTCCTGAAGGTCCAGCCCCACCTGGAAGGTGCGCAGCAGCCGTTTATATTCGTGGTTCTTGTTGGCGGCGAGCATATGCAGCTGCTGATAGCACTGGCTTATCAGATCCACCACCTTTTGCTGGCGCGTCAGCAGCGGCGGTAAGGATTTTTCCGGATCGGTATGCTGGGTGAGCAGGGTGTATTTGGCTTCGCAGTAATCCGCAAGCTGCACGTAGAGCAGGCTCAGCGATTCGCGCAGCGGCTGCTCCCGCCACAGCCACAGCCAGAACCAGAACCAGTTAAACAGACCGTACCACAGCGTGCCGAGGGCGTAGATCAGCAGCGGCTCCCACACGGGCATATTCCCGGCGAGGCTCAGGGTGAAGATGGCCGCAATGAGTGACGCGGGAAGCAGACGGGCATGGAGCGAACTGATTTCGGCCGTGACGCCGAGGGTCATCGCCAGCACGGTCAGGATCAGCGGCAGGGGAATATCGCGAGCCAGCAGAAGCTGCACCGCGAGGCTACAGCCTGCAAACAGCGAACCGCCAATTATCAGACGTTTGAAAAAGCGTTTATGGGGCGTATCCAGACCGGCAATGTTGCAGCAGGCGGGGACGAGGGAAAACAGCAGGCCCTGCTGAAGATGTCCCAGGATCAGGCCCACGGCCACGGGAAGACACAACACCAGCGTTTGTCGCAGTGCGTAGTTAACTTCCGGGTGATAGATCAGCCTGCGCCACATGGGGAAAAGAGACAAAAACGGCGTGACACCTCGCGATGGCACGCCGTTTGAGCAGGATTAACGGGTTCCGTAAACCACGATGGTTTTACCGTGGGCGGAGATCAGGTTTTGATCTTCCAGCATTTTCAGGATACGGCCCACGGTTTCGCGGGAGCAACCGACGATCTGACCAATTTCCTGACGGGTAATTTTAATTTGCATGCCGTCCGGGTGGGTCATCGCGTCTGGCTGTTTCGCCAGGTTCAGCAGGGTCTGCGCGATGCGGCCGGTCACGTCCAGGAAGGCGAGGTTACCCACTTTCTCTGACGTCACCTGCAGACGGCGCGCCATCTGGGAAGAAAGACGCATCAGGATGTCAGGGTTTACCTGAATCAGCTGACGGAATTTCTTATAAGAAATTTCAGCCACTTCACATGCTGTCTTTGCACGAACCCAGGCGCTACGTTCCTGGCCTTCTTCAAACAGGCCCAGTTCACCGATAAAATCGCCCTGGTTCAGATAAGAAAGGATCATCTCTTTGCCTTCCTCATCTTTGATCAGCACTGCCACCGAGCCTTTGACGATGTAATACAACGTTTCCGCTTTTTCACCCTGGTGAATCAGCGTGCTCTTCGATGGGTACTTATGAATGTGGCAATGAGACAAGAACCATTCGAGAGTCGGGTCTGTTTGCGGTTTGCCAAGCACCATGCGCTGTTATCCTCTGTTATAAGCTGTCACCAGAGTCATCAGATGCATCCGGACTCTGGGGTTGCAATCGAATTCTTACCCATACCCTGGGAAGTCGGCTGTCGTAACGTTTCGCAGCCAGTAAAGTTTGATGTCCTCTGCATACATGTGTAACGTCAATGTATTACTGTAGCATCCTGAGTGTTTTAGCATAGCTTTCGCCGCGTGTCTCCTGGTGTCTCGCTTCAGCATGATGCAGGTCGCCTTCCATTGCGAGAAATGTAACGCACGCGTAATCTGTCACCAAAAATGCAACGTTGGAGTTAATGAATATGCAAGCGCGCGTGAAGTGGGTTGAAGGTTTAACGTTCCTGGGCGAGTCCGCGTCAGGACACCAGATTTTGATGGATGGTAACTCCGGCGATAAAGCGCCGAGCCCAATGGAAATGGTGCTGATGGCGGCAGGTGGATGCAGCGCGATCGACGTGGTGTCGATTCTGCAAAAAGGTCGTCATGACGTGACGGATTGCGAGGTTAAACTCACCTCAGAACGTCGCGAAGAGGCGCCGCGCCTGTTCATCCACATTAATCTGCACTTTGTTGTTACCGGGAAAGCGCTGAAAGACGCGGCGGTTTCACGCGCGGTGGATCTTTCTGCGGAGAAATACTGCTCTGTGGCGTTAATGCTGGAGAAAGCGGTAAAAATCACCCATTCGTATGAAGTGATCGAGGCGTGATTCATGGGGCATCGTGCGTGTTGATGCCCTCACCCTAACCCTCTCCCACGGGGAGAGGGAACATGTTTACGGAATCTGCTTCCCTTCCATCAGTCGCTGAACCAGCGGCGTCATGATGAGCTCCATTGCCAGCCCCATTTTTCCGCCCGGCACCACTAACGTATTCATGTGCGAAATAAACGAGCCTTGCAGCATCGCCAGCAGCCAGGGGTAATCAATGCCGTCAAGATTGCGGAAGTGGATCACCACAAAGCTCTCATCCAGCGACGGGATGCTTTTCGCCGCGAACGGATTGGAGGTGTCCACCGTCGGCACGCGCTGGAAGTTAATGTGGGTTCGGGAGAACTGCGGCGTGAGGTAGTTGATGTAGTCTTCCATGGAACGCACCACCGAGTCCATCACCGCCTCGCGCGAATGGCCGCGCTCGCTCATGTCACGCGTCAGCTTCTGGATCCACTCCAGGTTAACGATCGGCACCACACCGACCAGCAGATCCACATGGCGCGCCACGTCGTGCTGAGGCGTGACCACGCCGCCGTGCAGTCCTTCATAAAACAGCACGTCGGTGGGTTCCGGCAGCGGTTGCCAGGGGGTAAAGGTGCCCGGCACCTGGTTCCAGGGTACGGCTTCGTCGTAGGTGTGCAGATATTTGCGGGACTGCCCGGTACCGCTCTGCCCGTATTCGCGGAAGGTTTGCTCCAGCAGGCCGAAATCATTGGCTTCCGGACCGAAGTAGCTGATGTGTTTACCCAGATCGCGCGCCTTGCGGATCGCCATGTCCATCTCAGGCCGCGTATAGCGGTGAAAGCTGTCGCCTTCGACCTCCGCCGAACGGAGATTCAGCTGGGCGAAAATCTTGCGAAAAGCGAGGCTGGTGGTGGTGGTTCCCGCACCACTCGAGCCCGTAACGGCAATAATGGGATGTCTGGCAGACATAGCAACTCCCTGACTGAAAAGGTTGGAAGATCAGCCGTGAAACGCGTTGCGGGGCATGATATTGACCGTCTCATGCAGTTCTGACCACACCAGCACCACGTCGCCGCTTTTCAGCTGGCGTTTTACATCGTTGACCTTTTGCTCAAGCGAACGCTCTTGTTCACCATAATCGGTGCCTTCGCGTAATACAAAGCTTTCAATCAGATTATCGAGCGTTTCGGGAGCCAGATCCTGCCAGGGAATGATCATTTTGCACCGTCCAGATAAGGAGTAAGCCAGTCAGGAATTCGCGCTTCCAGCCACATCTTCGGCCTGCGCAGCGTGCCGCCGATGAACCCCACGTGGCCGCCATGTTCGGTCAGCTGGTAGTGAACGTTGTCAGGCAGGAATTCCTGCGCGGGAATAGAATGATGATCCATGAACGGGTCATCTTTAGCGTGAATAATCAGCGTCGGCTGCGTGATTTTGCTGAGCAGCGGCATGGCGCTGCACTGTCGGTAATAGTCGATAGCATCGGCGAAGCCGTGAATTTTGGCGGTGATCAGATCGTCAAACTCGCGGATGCGGCGCACCTTTTTCAGCTGGCGCAGGCTTACCGGCAGGGTATCCGGATAGGCCTTCAGCTTGCGCGCCGCGTTGGCTTTCAGCAGGTTGAGCAGATAGCGCTGATAGACGCGAGAAAAGCCCTTTTCCATGTGGTAGCTGCACTGCTCCAGCATAAACGGTGCGGAGACAATGACGGCGGCATTCAGCGGTACGCTGTCGCCCTCTTTGGCCAGCAGGCAGGCCAGCATATTTCCGCCGAGCGAATAGCCCACCGCCGCCGTCGGCACGGTGCCGAAATTATCCCGCAGCCAGTGCAAGAACCAGGTGCCATCTTCGGTTTCGCCGGAGTGATAGATGCGTTTCTGGCGATTCGGCTCGCCGCTGCATCCCCGAAAGTGCATCACCACGCCAAGCCAGCCGCGCGCTTTTGCCGCCTGGATTAACCCATGTGCATACGGGCTGTGCAGGCTGCCTTCCAGACCGTGAAACACCACCAGGCGGGGTTTATGGCGCGCCTGTTCGGGATCTTCGCTCCAGGCGAGATCCAGAAAATCACCGTCCGGCAAATCCAGCCGCTGCCAGTGCGGAGTGAACTGCACCTTGCGGCGGATCAGGCGCGGCAGCATGGTCTGCAGGTGGCAATTGGCCACGCCGCGCATGGGCACGAAATCAGTGCTGTCTTCGGCGGTGAGGTCGAAGTCTGAGGGAATGATTTGGGTCATAAGGGCGATGCTGATTCTTGTCAGAAATTTACTATACCTTCCGAATTGTACCCCGTTTAGCCTGGTTTTCCGAACCATGAACTGATCCCGATCACAAATATTTACCTTGATTATTACTCTCAGGCTAATGATTCCTCTCTACGCTTAATTGATGCCTTTTCCGCCAGGGTGCAGACTTTACTCAGCGTTAAGCAAATCAAAATGATGTGCTGAATCAGGAGGTTAATAATGTTATCTGGGCAAATACCCACCCGGCAATGGAACACCCGACGCAGCGAAAAAGCGCGTCGTCTGGCCTCCGTACCGGTGCAGGGCAAGGTTCTGCCAACCGGCGACCTTGTCGCCATGCTGGAAAAACTGATCGCACCAGGCGATAAGGTCGTTCTGGAAGGCAACAACCAGAAGCAGGCGGATTTTCTTTCCCGCTCGCTGGCCGAAGTGAACCCGCAAATCGTGCATGACCTGCACATGATCATGCCAAGCGTTGGCCGCAGTGAACATCTGGATATCTTTGAGAAGGGCATTGCCCGTAAGCTGGACTTCTCCTTCTCCGGCACGCAGAGCCTGCGAATCTCCCAACTGCTGGAGGATGGTCAACTCGAAATCGGCGCCATTCATACCTATATCGAACTGTATTCACGTCTCTACGTCGACCTTTCACCAAACGTGGCGCTGATTGCCGGGTTTAAAGCAGACCGTAAAGGCAATCTCTACACCGGGGCGAGCACCGAAGATACTCCGGCGCTGGTAGAGGCCGCCGCGTTCCACGATGGGATCGTCATCGCACAGGTAAACGAGCTGGTGGACGACGAGTGCGACCTGCCGCGCGTCGATATCCCAGGCTCCTGGATTGACTACGTGGTGGTGGCCGACAAGCCGTTCTTTATCGAACCGCTGTTTACCCGCGATCCGCGCCTGATCAAACAGGAACACATCCTGATGGCGATGATGGCCATCAAAGGCATCTACGCTGAACATCAGGTGCAGTCCCTGAACCACGGCATTGGTTTTAACACCGCGGCAATCGAGCTGCTGCTGCCCACCTACGGCGAACAGCTCGGCCTGAAGGGCAAAATCTGTAAACACTGGACGCTGAACCCGCATCCGACGCTGATCCCGGCGATTGAAAGCGGCTGGGTGGAGAGCGTGCACTGCTTCGGCGGCGAGCTGGGGATGGAAGAGTACATCCGCGCCCGTCCGGACGTGTTCTTTACCGGTGCTGACGGCTCCATGCGCTCCAACCGCGCCTTCTGCCAGCTGGCGGGCCAGTACGCCGTGGATATGTTTATCGGCTCAACCCTGCAGGTGGATGGTTACGCCAACTCCTCAACGGTGACTCGTGGTCGCCTCTCCGGCTTCGGCGGCGCGCCGAACATGGGCCATGACCCACACGGTCGTCGCCACGCCACCCCGGCCTGGCTGAATATGATCACCGAACCAGACCCGATGCAGCGCGGTAAAAAGCTGGTCGTGCAGATGGTGGAAACCTTCCAGGCAGGCGTGAAGCCGACCTTCGTGGAAAAACTCGATGCCGTAGACGTGGCGAAAGCCTCCGGCATGCCGCTGGCACCGGTGATGATTTACGGCGATGACGTCACCCACGTGCTGACGGAAGAGGGGATTGCCTACCTTTACCGGGCAAAAGATCTGGAAGAGCGTCGTGCCATGGTCGCGGCCGTGGCGGGTATTACCGATATCGGTCTGGGCGTGGACGCCAGACGCGTGGCGGAACTGCGCCAGAGCGGCAAGGTCGTGTACCCGGAAGACATGGGTATTCGCCGTACCGATGCCACCCGCTCTCTGCTGGCGGCGGGCAGCGTGGCTGACCTCGTTGAGTGGTCCGGTGGTCTATACAACCCACCTGCGAAATTCCGGAGCTGGTAATGACACTTCTGCCCCAGATTCAGGTTGAAGGCGGTGCCGAATGGCTGGCGCGAACCGCCACGCAGTGTCTGATTGACGAAGCGCGTTTAAGCCCGAAACCCGGTCTGGTGGACAGCCGGGGGAACGGCGCGCACCACGATTTATCCCTTGCGTTGATGGAGCGCTCCGCGCACAGCCTGACCCCCACCTTTCAGGCGCTGGCGCAGCAGAGCTGGCGGCGTCCGGCGGATATTGCCCTCAGGCAAACCGTTGGCCGCCTTGGCCGCGAAGGCGAACGGCAGATGATGATCGCTACCGACGGCGTGAATACGCACCGTGGCGCAATCTGGGCGCTGGGGCTGCTGGTGAGCGCGGTGGCGATGCTGGGCGGCGACGCCCGCGCGCAAACCGCCGCTAACACCGCCGCGCAGCTGGCGAAACTCCCGGACGACGCGGCGCCGAAGGTGTTCAGTAAGGGGTTACGCGCTACGCACCGCTACCGCGTGCCGGGCGCACGGGAAGAGGCTCAGCAGGCGTTTCCGCACGTTATGCAGCGCGCGCTGCCGCAGCTTCGGCTGAGCCGTCTCAACGGCAGCAGCGAAACGAACGCCAGACTCGACGCGCTGATGGCAATCATGACCTCGCTCACCGATACCTGCGTGCTGTCGCGCGCCGGAATGGAGGGGCTGGACGCCATGCAGAACGGCGCCCGGGCGGTACTGGACGCCGGAGGATGCGCAACGCTCGCGGGGCAGCAGGCGCTGGCGCGGTTAGATCGCCAGATGCTGACGCTCAATGCCTCACCGGGCGGCGCCGCCGACCTGCTTGCCGCCACGCTGTTCCTTGACCGTGTCGAAACGCCCTATTCAAAGCATTAAGAGGATGTTATGGAAAAAATCACATTGACCATGCCAGCCAGCCGCACGTTAAGCGGCCGGGCGCTGGCAGGGGTAGTTGGATCCGGGGATATGGAGGTGCTCTTCACCGCCGAACCGGGCCAGACGCTAACCATTGATATCACTACTTCAGTCGACAACAGCCGTGGGCGCTGGGAGGCGTTGTTCAGCCGCCTGGAGACCGTCAGCAGCCTGCCCGCAGGCAAACTGACCATCCACGACTTTGGCGCGACGCCGGGCGTGGCGCGCATTCGTATCGAACAGGTTTTTGAAGGGGTGAGCCATGCGTGATGACAGCAGCTTTATCGAATTAAAAGCGCGCCAGCGTGCGCAGGCGCTGCTCGACGAGGGCAGCTACCGCGAACTGCTGGATCCGTTTGCAGGCATTATCTCTCCGTGGTTGGGGCCACAGGGCATTGTTCCTCAGGCCGATGACGGCATGGTGGTCGCGAAAGGGACCATCAACGGCCAGCCTGCTGTAGTCGTGGCAATTGAAGGCGCGTTCCAGGGCGGCAGCATGGGCGAGGTTTCCGGCGCGAAAATGGCGGCGGCGCTTGAGCTGGCGGCGGAAGATAACCGCAACGGCATTCCGACTCAGGCGGTGCTGTGTCTCGAAACCGGCGGCGTACGCCTGCAGGAAGCCAACCTCGGCCTGGCGGCGATTGCCGATATCCACGCGGCGATCGTTGACCTGCGTCGCTACACGCCCGTTATCGGGATCGTGGCCGGAACCGTGGGCTGCTTCGGCGGGATGTCCATTGCGGCAGCGCTGTGTAGCTACCTGATTGTGACCCGCGAAGCGCGTCTGGGGCTAAACGGCCCTCAGGTAATTGAGCAGGAAGCGGGCATTGACGAGTACGACTCCCGCGACCGTCCGTTTATCTGGAGCATGACCGGCGGCGAGGTGCGTTATCAGAGCGGGCTGGTGGACGCGCTGGTCGGCGACGGCGTGAATGCGGTGAAAGCCGCGATGAACGAGGCCATCGCCAAAGGCGTACCGGCGAAGCATCGCACCGATAACTATGACGATTACCTGAACCGTCTGACCAATTTCGACACCCGCAAACAGGCCGATGCCGAACAGATTAACGCGCTTTTTGCCCGGGAGGTGAAATGATGAGTAACGCAATGAGCCGTGGCGAACGCTGGCTGGAAACCCTCGCGCCGAACGCCAAACGTATTGAGGGGCTTTGCCCGTCCGTGCAGGCGGCAGACGGTGAGCTGAACGGTGAAACGGTGCGTTTTATCGCCATAGTGCCGGATGCCAACAACCACTTCCCGCGCGCGGCGAAAGGGGAAGTCGGCCTGCTCGAAGGCTGGACGCTGGCGAAAGTGGTCAGTGAAACCGTCGCGGCAGATGCTGATAAAACCGTTAAGCGCCCGATTGTGGCGGTGATTGACGTCCCAAGCCAGGCCTATGGCCGTCGCGAAGAGGCGTTTGGTATCCACCAGGCGCTGGCGGGAGCCGCGGCCGCCTACGCCAACGCGCGCCTGGCGGGTCATCCGGTGATTGGCCTGATTGTTGGTAAAGCCATGTCCGGCGCGTTTCTGGCGCATGGCTACCAGGCCAACCGTCTGATTGCCTTTAACGATAAAGGCGTGCTCATCCACGCCATGGGGAAAGAGTCTGCCGCGCGGATCACCCTGCGCAGCGTGGAGGCGCTGGAAAAACTGGCTGCCACTATTCCGCCTATGGCGTATGACATTAACAACTACGCCACGCTGGGGCTGCTCTCCAGCCTGCTGGATATCAGCAACCCGGATGCCCCATCCGAAAGCGACCTGACGCTGGTGAAAACCACCCTGCAACAGGCCATCAGTGACGCTCGCCAGGACCCGACGCTAAAAAGCCGTCTGGGTGCTGACAATCGCCGCAGCTCGGCGCTCGTACGCGAACGTATGCGCGCCAGCTGGTAAGTAAAAAGAGACCTGCCAGATGCACAACCTCACGGGCATATCCGTTATGCCCGTGCGGGAACCTGCATCCTGAAAATAATAATCATCGCGCCAGTGCTACTTCTTTTTAATCACAGGTGATTTATGACTTACGTAATTGTTCATGCTCTCGCACCGATTTTCGTCATCATGCTGCTGGGATTCTGGGCCGGTAAGGCAAAGATGGTCGATAACAAAAATGTTTCCCTGCTCAATATCTTCGTCATGGATTTTGCGCTGCCTGCCGCGCTGTTCAGCGCGACCGTGCAAACCCCGTGGACCGGCATCGTGGCGCAGTCGCCGCTGATCCTGGTGCTGACCCTGGCGATGTGGATCACCTACGCAGCCATCTATTTTCTTGCCACGAAGATCTTTAAAAAATCCCCGCAGGATGCGGCCGTGCTGACGCTCACCGTCGCGCTGCCAAACTATGCGGCGCTTGGTCTGCCGATTCTGGGCAGCGTGCTGGGTGAGGGATCTTCCACGTCTCTGTCCGTAGCGGTCTCTATTGCCTGCGGTTCCGTGCTGATGACGCCGTTCTGTCTGCTGATTCTGGAGCGGGAAAAAGCGCGCGCTGAGGGCAATACCTCCGGCTCAACCCTCTCTATGCTGCCGGTGCTAATGTGGCGTTCGATTAAAAAACCGATCGTGATGGGTCCGCTGCTGGGTGTGATTTTATCCGCCATCGGCATCAAAATGCCGGAGCTGGTCCTCGCTGCGATTAAACCGTTGGGGCTGTCCGCCACCGCTGCGGCGCTGTTCCTGACCGGGGTGATCCTCTCTGCCCGTAAGCTGCAGATCAACACCATGGTGATTACCTCGACCATTGCCAAGCTGCTGATCCAGCCAGCCATTGCCTGGGGTATCGTTTTAATCTTTGGTCTGCATGGCTCCGTGGCGATCACCGCCATCCTGATGATTGCGCTTTCTGCGGGCTTCTTCGGCGTGGTGTTCGGTAACCGCTTTGGCGTGCAGTCGCCGGATGCAGAAGCCGTGCTGCTGTTAAGCTCCGTACTGTGTATCCTGTCGCTGCCGCTGTTTATTTCGCTGACTTCAGGAATGTAATCATGACCACAACATTACGCCCCCACGACCTCATCTGGCTTACCTCGCGCGACGCGCTGGAAGGGATTACAGAATCCTGGGTGGATGCCGCCTGGCATACCGGCCTGCCGGTGGTGGTGCGGCGTGATGTTGATAACGATGGCCGAATCCCCGTTGGCGTGCGCGGACTGCGCCGCGACCAGCGGGCGGCCGGATGGGTGAAGCCCGAAAATGTGTTACGCGTGGTTTCACCTGAAGAGCTGTGCGCCACCGCCGGTCTGCTGCGTTCGCCGTTTGTCACCCAGCCACCGGTTCAGGTGGCGCTGCAGCTTGTGCAGCAGTCGTGGCCGTGGACGTGGGGCATCACCGGCAGCACCGGCTACGCGCTGGCGACCGGCATTCCTGTGATCCATGCCGACAGCGATCTCGATCTGCTGATCCGCGCCCCGCAGCCGATATCACCTGACGCGTTTGCCGCCTGGCAGTTGCAGTTGAATGGTGCGCTGTGCCGGGCTGATACGCAGGTGGATACGCCCGAAGGCGGATTCGCGCTGGCGGAGTGGCTGCGCGACGGTAAAACGCTGCTGAAAACCCGCCGTGGGCCACGCCTGGTGGCAGATCCATGGCGCAGGGAGGAGTGATGAAAATACTGTTTACCTTTCCGGGTCAGGGCACGCAGCATGAAGGTATGCTGCAAAACCTGCCGGGAACGGAACTGGCTCAGGCGCGTGAGGTGCTGGGCGCCGAAGTTGACACGCTGGACAGTGCCGCCTCGTTAACCCATACCCGTGCGGTGCAGCTTTCTTTGCTCATTGCTGGTGTCGCCTGGGCGCGCGAGCTGGAGCGACGTGGCGTGTCACCTGACATCGTCAGCGGTTTATCGATTGGCGCTTACCCCGCAGCGGTGGTGGCAGGGGCGCTGGAATTTACGGACGCGCTTAAGCTGGTGGCGCTGCGTGGCGACCTGATGGAGCAGGCCTGGCCGCACGGTTACGGCCTGACGGCCATCATGGGCTTAACCCTGCCGCAGGTGGAACAGCTAGTCGAGGGTAGCGGAACATATATTGCAAACCTGAATGCCGAAACGCAGATCGTCATTGCCGGATCCGATGAAGGGATGGCACTGGTGGCAAAACGCGCCCTGGAAAAAGGTGCGAGCAAAGCGCAAAGGCTGGCTGTCAGCGTGCCATCCCACTGTGAACTGCTGGCGGAACCGGCACAAAAGCTGGCGGCGGCATTTGAGTCCGTCACGCTGGCTCGTCCACGCTGCGCGTACCTGAGCGGCAGTACCGGCCGCGTGCTCTGGCAGCCGGAAAAAATCGCTGACGATCTGGCAATGAATATGGCGCGCACCGTGCGCTGGCAGGAGGCAGTGATTGCCGCGAACGAGCGTGACGCGCGGCTGGCGATCGAGATGCCTCCCGGCGGTGTACTGACCTGCCTGACGCGTCAGGCGGCGTGGGAAGGGGAGACAATTTCGCTGGAGCGCAGCGGCGTGGACGTGGCGGTGCATCTGGCAGGAAGGCTTCGTGCGTGAATTTTTAACCCGGTGGCGCTACGTCAGGCATCCTCCTGCAGGCTGCGCGCATACATCCGCCCTTCGGCGGCTAATGCCCGCAGGCTCGGGTCCTGCTCGCGGTTGCGGGCAAAGACAATCGCGATCAGCTGCTGCATCTGGTACGGCTGTGCCAGCTTTAACAACTGCACGGAATTTTCATACACCTTCTTCATCCTGCCCGGCATCAGCGTAAAGCCCACGCCAGCCTGAACCAGGCTTAGCATTGAGAAAATGTCATTCACGCGGGTGACAATTTCCGGTTCAAATCCGGCGATATGAAATGCTTCCTGGAACCCCGCATAGGTGGCGAACCCTTCTGCCAGTGAGACAAATTTCTGATCTTTGTAGTCGCGTAAATCTGCCAGCCCGCCGGTATTCAGCGTGGCAGAGGCCGGAGCGGCCAGGAAAATGTCATCATGAAACAGGGGCAGGACTTCAAGGCTGTTGCGGTCGATGTCGCTTTCGGAAATCGAGATGAGGATCGCGTCCAGCGTACCGTCATCGAGCATGTGCAGCAACGTATCGTTGGAGCCCATGGTCAGATCCATCTCCAGATCCGGGCGGCGCAGCTTCATGCCCATAATCAGGCGCGGCACGGTTTCCAGCGTCAGCGAGTAGAGCGTGCCGACGCGCAACCGGCCCTGACCGATGCCGGCGACCTTGCGCGACTCTTCCAGCCCGCGCTCCATCACCTGCATTACTTCCTGGCAATACTCCAGCAGCGTCCACGCCGAGGGAAGGGCAACCAGGTTACGCCCTTTGTGGGTAAAGAGCGGACAGCGGACGTTCTCTTCCAGAGTATGCAGCGCACGATGCACGCTGACGCCGCTCAGCCCCAGCGTTTCGGCGGTACGCGCGATATTGCCCTTCTCCATAAACGTCATGAAGATGCTGAGCTTACGGAATGTAATCTCGCTCGTGGTATCGAAACCCATAACCCTCCCGGCGTGTTAGTCTGCCTGCAGCATCGCTTCCAGCTGTTCCTGGGCGTCCAGCCACGCCATTTCGCACTCTTCGAGGCTGGATTTGGTCTTCGCCTGGGTTTGCAGGCAGTCGGTCAGCTCGGCTTTACGGCTCTGATCGTACAGACCGCTATCGCCGAGCTTCTCTTCGACGGCGGCAAGCGTGGCGTTGAGCTTTTCCATCTCTTTTTCGAGACGGGCAATCTCTTTACGCAGCGGCTGGGTCTGGGTGCGCAGTTCCGCTTCGCGACGCTTCTGGTCTTTACGTGACTGCGCGCTATTGGCGTTGTCTTTGGCTGACTCTTCAGGCTGGTTTTCCTGCTTTTGTACGTCCGTCAGCCACTGCTGGTAGTCTTCCAGGTCGCCGTCGAACGGTTCGACTTTACCGCCGTGTACCAGGTAGAGATCGTCCGTGGTGGAGCGGATCAGGTGGCGGTCGTGCGAAACCACCACCAGCGCGCCTTCGAACTCAATTAGCGCTTCGGTCAGCGCCTGGCGCATGTCGAGATCCAGGTGGTTGGTCGGTTCATCGAGCAGCAGCAGGTTAGGGCGCTGCCAGACGATCAGCGCCAGCACCAGACGGGCCTTTTCGCCGCCGGAGAAACGCTCGGTGTTTTCAGTCACCTTATCGCCCTGGAAGCCGAAGCCGCCGAGATAGTCGCGCAGCTTCTGCTCCATTTCCTGCGGTGCAAGACGCGTGAGGTGCTGAATAGGAGACTCATCCGCGCGTAAAAATTCCAGTTGATGCTGGGCGAAATAGCCCAGCTTGATGCCCTTCGCCAGGCCGATTTCACCGCTGATTGGGTTAAGCTCGCCCGCCAGCAGCTTGATTAGCGTCGATTTACCGGCGCCGTTGCGCCCCAGCAGGCCAATGCGCGAACCCGGCACCAGGTTAAGCTTGATGGAGTCGAGGATGATGCGATCCCCATAGCCAGCGCTGACCTTTTCCATTTTCAGAAGCGGGTTCGGCAGGCTTTCCGGCGCGCGGAAGCTGAAGTGGAACGGGTTATCCACGTGTGCCGGGGCAATCATCTCCATGCGTTCCAGCATCTTGATGCGGCTCTGGGCCTGCTTGGCTTTTGACGCCTTGGCCTTGAAGCGATCCACGAAGCTCTGCAGGTGCGCCACGCGCTGCTGCTGGCTTTCGTACATGGACTGCTGCTGGGCAAGGCGCGTCGCGCGCTGGCGCTCGAAGGAGCTGTAGTTGCCGGTGTACTCGAACATGGTTTGCTGTTCGATATGAATGATTTTATCCACCACCGGGTCGAGGAAGTCGCGGTCGTGGGAGATGAGAATCAGAGTGCCCTGATAGCTCTTGAGCCACTTCTCCAGCCAAATAACCGCATCGAGATCGAGGTGGTTGGTCGGTTCATCGAGCAGGAGCAGGTCTGAGCGGCAGATCAGCGCCTGCGCCAGGTTGAGGCGCATGCGCCAGCCGCCGGAGAAATCGCTGACCGGGCGTTCAAGCTGTTCATTACTGAAGCCCAGGCCGTGCAGCAGGCTGGAGGCGCGGGAGCGAATGGTCCACGCGTCGATGGCGTCCAGCTTACCGTGAACGGTAGCGATGGCGTGACCGTCGTTGCGCTCGTTGGCCGCGTTGAGCTCCGCTTCGAGCCTGCGGTATTCGCGATCGCCGTCGATAACATAGTCGAGCGCCGGTTCGCTCAGGGCTGGCGTCTCCTGATTTACCCACGCAAGCTGCCAGTTCCCCGGGAAGGTAAAGTTACCGCCATCCGCGCTAATCTCGTTTTTCAGCAGCGCCAGCAGGGTGGATTTACCGCAGCCGTTTTTGCCGACCAGACCCACTTTTTGGCCCGGGTTGATGGTAGCAGTGGCGTTATCCAGCAGGACGCGCACGCCGCGACGAATTTGTAACGAGGAGAAAACAATCATAGAAGCGCCGTATGTTCCGACTATGTTAATTTGTCATTATGATAATGTAAGGTGTGGGCCATTTTCCGCACCGGGCCGCCATGGTAGCCCAAAACAACGACGATACACAAAAACAGAAACAAGACCGGGAGGGGAATGATGTCTCAGACAGCAAAAGTGCTGCTGCTGTATGCCCATCCGGAATCTCAGGACTCGGTGGCGAACCGGGTGCTGCTTAAGCCGGCCACGCAGCTCAGTAACGTAACGGTGCACGATCTCTACGCGCACTATCCTGATTTCTTTATTGATATTCCTTACGAGCAGGAACTGCTGCGTCAGCATGACGTTATCGTGTTCCAGCATCCGCTTTATACCTATAGCTGCCCGGCACTGCTCAAAGAGTGGCTGGACCGCGTGCTGAGCCGGGGCTTCTCCAGCGGGGTGGGGGGCAACCAGCTGGCGGGAAAGTACTGGCGCAGCGTGATCACCACCGGTGAACCCGAAAGCGCTTACCGTCACGACGGGCTGAACCGCTATCCGATGAGCGACATCCTGCGGCCTTTCGAGCTGACGGCGGCCATGTGCCGCATGCACTGGATGAGCCCGATTATCGTTTACTGGGCACGGCGTCAGGATCCGAAAGAGCTGGCAAGCCACGCCAGAGCCTACGGCGAATGGCTGGCATCACCGATTCCGGCAGGAGGTCGTTAATGGAAGGATCGAATTTGCTCCTCGCCGGGGTGCTGTTTTTATTTGCCGCCGTTGTCGCGGTGCCGCTTGCCGCCCGTATCGGCATCGGGGCGGTGCTGGGGTATTTGCTCGCGGGGATTGCCATTGGCCCATGGGGACTGGGTTTCATCAGCGACGTGGATGAAATTCTCCACTTCTCGGAGCTCGGCGTGGTGTTTCTGATGTTCATCATCGGCCTCGAACTGAACCCCTCGAAGCTGTGGCAGCTTCGACGCTCTATCTTTGGCGTGGGCGCCGCGCAGGTGCTGTTTAGCGCCGCGATTCTGGCAGGCCTGTTAATGCTGACCAACTTTTCCTGGCAGGCGGCTGTGATTGGTGGGATTGGTCTCGCAATGTCGTCGACGGCGATGGCGCTGCAGCTGATGCGTGACAAGGGGATGAACCGCAATGAGGCCGGACAGCTGGGCTTTTCGGTACTGCTGTTCCAGGATTTAGCGGTGATCCCGGCGCTGGCGCTGGTGCCGCTGCTGGCGGGCTCGGGCGACGATCACTTCGACTGGGCAAAAATTTCCATGAAGGTGCTGGCCTTCGCGGGCATGCTGATTGGCGGACGTTTCCTGTTACGTCCGGTGTTTCGCTTTATTGCCGCCTCGGGCGTGCGCGAGGTGTTTACCGCCGCGACGCTGCTGCTGGTGCTCGGCTCCGCGCTGTTTATGGACGCGCTGGGGCTGTCGATGGCGCTGGGCACCTTTATTGCCGGCGTGCTGCTGGCGGAGAGTGAATATCGGCACGAGCTGGAAATTGCTATCGATCCCTTCAAAGGGCTGCTGTTAGGCCTGTTCTTTATTTCGGTGGGAATGGCGCTCAATCTTGGCGTGCTTTATACCCATCTGCTCTGGGTTGTGGTGAGTGTTGCGATCCTGGTGGCGGTGAAAACGCTGGTGCTGTACGTCATGGCGCGTATCTACGGGTTGCGCAGTTCGGAACGCATGCAGTTTGCCAGCGTGTTGAGCCAGGGAGGCGAGTTTGCGTTTGTGCTGTTCTCCACCGCCTCCTCCCAGAAGCTGTTTAAAGATGACCAGATGGCGCTGCTGCTGGTGACGGTCACGCTGTCGATGATGACCACGCCGCTGCTGATGAAGATGGTGGATAAACTCCTGTCGCGCCGCCTGAATCCGGCAGATGATGAAGATGAAGCGCCGTGGGTGGAAGACGATAAGCCGCAGGTGATCGTCGTGGGCTTCGGCCGCTTCGGGCAGGTGATTGGCCGCCTGTTGATGGCGAACAAAATGCGCATTACGGTGCTGGAGCGCGATATCAGCGCGGTCAACCTGATGCGCAAATATGGCTACAAGGTCTATTACGGCGATGCCACCCAGCTTGAGCTTCTGCGCTCGGCCGGGGCGGAAGCCGCGGAGTCTATCGTCATCACCTGCAACGATCCGGAAGACACGATGAAGCTGGTGGAGCTGTGTCAGCAGCACTTCCCGCACCTGCATATTCTGGCGCGTGCCCGGGGACGTGTTGAAGCTCACGAATTGTTGCAGGCAGGTGTGAAACACTTCTCCCGCGAAACGTTCTCCAGCGCGCTGGAGTTGGGGCGCAAGGCGTTAATCTCCCTGGGGATGCATCCTCACCAGGCGCAGCGCGCCCAGATGCACTTCCGCCGGCTGGATATGCGAATGCTGCGCGAGCTGATGCCGGTACACACCGATACGGCGCAGATCTCCCGCGTGCGGGAAGCGCGGCGCGAGCTGGAGGAGATCTTCCAGCGAGAGATGCAACAGGAACGACGCCAGCTCGACGGCTGGGATGAATTTGAATAAAGGGTAACGAAAGATGGCTGTACGTAAACGCTTTATCGCGGGTGCAAAGTGCCCGTCTTGCCAGGCTCAAGATACGCTGGCCATGTGGCGCGAAAATAATATTGATATAGTTGAGTGTGTTAAGTGCGGTCACCAGATGCGTGAGGCCGACAAAGAAGCACGCGATCACGTTCGCAAAGAAGAGCAAGTGATCGGCATTTTTCATCCAGACTAGCGATATGCTCTGAGTTTTTTTAAGCTTAAGGGTACACGGGTGCAGATTTCCGCTACAATCTGCGCCAGCAATTTTCCCACGCTCAGGAGATATCATGAAAGTAGCAAAAGACCTGGTGGTCAGCCTGGCCTATCAGGTACGTACAGAAGACGGTGTGTTGGTTGATGAGTCTCCGGTGAGTGCGCCGCTGGACTACCTGCATGGTCACGGTTCCCTGATTTCCGGCCTGGAAACTGCGCTGGAAGGTCATGAAGTTGGCGATAAATTCGACGTTGCTGTAGGCGCGAACGACGCTTACGGTCAGTATGACGACAACCTGGTTCAGCGTGTTCCTAAAGACGTATTCATGGGCGTTGACGAGCTGCAGGTTGGCATGCGCTTCCTGGCTGAAACTGACCAGGGTCCGGTTCCTGTTGAAATCACTGAAGTTGAAGACGACCACGTTGTGGTTGACGGCAACCACATGCTGGCTGGCCAGAACCTGAAGTTCAACGTAGAAGTTGTTGCGATCCGCGAAGCGACCGAAGAAGAGCTGGCTCATGGCCACGTTCACGGTGCGCACGGTCACGACCACGATCACGATCACGGCCACGACGGCTGCTGCGGTGGTCACGGCCACGACCATGGTCATGACCACGGCCACGGTAAAGGTGGTTGCGGCAACGGCGGCTGCGGTTGCCACTAATTCCGTCATGCGGAAAATAAAAAAGCGGGATAATCCCGCTTTTTTACGCCTCAATAATGAGGTGGTGGCGTCTCTTCTGACTGTGAGGCAATGTTTGACGGCTGCGTCGCCTTCAGTTTTTCCGTCAGCAGGCGCATATGATCCCGCAGTTTCGCCATTTCGAGTTCGTGCGCGGTCACGGTCTGGTTAAGCTCTTCGATGGTGATGTCCTGAAAAGCCAGGCGGCTTTCCAGCTCAGCCATTCTCGCTTCTATCGTTGTGTCCTTCATCATTCACCTCGTTTATATCTGATACGCCATATTGGCCCAGCGGCGGCGCAGTTTAACTGAGTTTATCCTGAAGTGCAGTCTCTATCCCGTTGGCAAGAAACTTATTTAAACAAAAATAGTCTGAAAAGTGGCGAGAATTGGAAGTGTCTGTCTGTAGATTTCTTCCGCAACGTTTTATAGTACGTCACTCATTTACGTTTAACGCTGGGGTGAGAGTCCCCAGGCCCTGGAGATATGGATGAAATCACTGTTTAAAGTAACGCTGCTGGCGACGACGATGGCTGTTGCACTGAACGCGCCGCTGTCATTCGCTGCTGATACTGCTGCGAAGCCTGCTGCCACTGCAGACAGCAAAGCGGCGTTCAAAAATGACGACCAGAAATCCGCCTACGCACTGGGCGCATCTCTGGGCCGCTACATGGAAAACTCTCTGAAAGAACAAGAGAAATTGGGCATCAAACTGGATAAAGCCCAGCTGATCGCGGGTGTTCAGGACGCCTTTGCTGATAAGAGCAAACTTTCTGACCAGGAAATCGAACAGACTCTGCAGGCGTTCGAAGCGCGCGTGAAGGGTGCCGCTCAGACCAAGATGGAAGCGGACGCTAAAGACAACGAAGCGAAAGGCAAAGCCTACCGCGATACCTTTGCTAAAGAGAAGGGTGTGAAAACCTCCTCTACTGGCCTGGTGTACAAAGTTGAGAAAGAAGGTACCGGTGATGCGCCTAAAGACAGCGACACTGTTGTAGTGAACTACAAAGGTACGCTGATCGACGGTAAAGAGTTCGACAACTCTTACACCCGTGGTGAACCTCTTTCCTTCCGTCTTGACGGTGTAATCCCTGGCTGGACTGAAGGCCTGAAAAACATCAAGAAAGGCGGCAAAATCAAGCTGGTTATCCCACCGGATCTGGCCTATGGCAAAACTGGCGTTCCGGGTATCCCGGCTAACTCCACGCTGGTCTTCGACGTAGAGCTGCTGGACATCAAACCAGCGCCGAAAGCGGATGCGAAACCGGAAGCGCAGGCAGATCAGAAAGCTGCGACAGACGCTAAGAAGTAATGTGATGCAAACCGCCGCCTTTTAAGGCGGCGGTTTTTTTATTGTGGGGCAGATATAATTAACACTGGAAAGCGTTAGGCACGCTGTATTAATTTAGTTGTCCGTGTAGATAATGAGCCTGCCCTGAAAACCTAACGACAGGCTCCTGAAAAGGAGTGTTTTTTTCATGTCCAGGTCGCTTTTAACCAACGAAACCAGTGAACTTGATTTGCTGGATCAACGTCCTTTTGACCAGACCGACTTCGATATTCTGAAATCCTATGAAGCGGTAGTGGACGGGTTAGCGATGCTCATTGGTTCCCACTGCGAAATCGTATTGCACTCCCTGCAAGATCTGAAGTGTTCCGCCATCCGCATTGCTAATGGTGAGCATACCGGCCGTAAAATTGGTTCGCCAATTACCGACCTTGCATTGCGTATGTTGCATGACATGACCGGCGCGGACAGCAGCGTCTCAAAATGTTATTTCACCCGCGCCAAAAGCGGCGTGCTGATGAAATCAGAAACCATCGCGATTCGAAACCGCGAGCATCGTGTGATTGGACTGCTGTGCATCAACATGAACCTTGATGTGCCATTCTCGCAGATCATGAGCACCTTTATTCCACCAGAAACGCCAGACGTTGGCTCTTCTGTTAACTTTGCCTCCTCCGTTGAAGATCTCGTCACGCAGACGCTTGAGTTCACCATTGAAGAGGTCAATGCCGACCGCAACGTATCGAACAACGCCAAGAATCGCCAGATCGTACTTAATCTCTACGAGAAAGGGATTTTCGACATTAAAGATGCCATCAACCAGGTGGCCGATCGTCTGAACATCTCCAAGCATACGGTTTACCTCTACATCCGTCAGTTCAAAAGCGGCGATTTCGTGGGGCAGGATAAGTAATGCGTTTTGCGCTAATGGTGACGGGCCCGGCGTATGGAACTCAGCAGGCCAGCAGCGCGCTGCAGTTTGCGCATGCGCTGCTGGCGGCCGGACACGAACTGGCGAGCGTCTTTTTCTATCGGGAAGGGGTGTATAACGCGAACCAGTTTACGTCGCCGGCGAGCGACGAGTTTGACCTGGTCCGCGCCTGGCAGGCGTTAAATGAAAAGCAGGGCGTAGAGCTGCATATCTGCGTGGCGGCGGCACTGCGTCGCGGCGTGACGGATGCAGCCGAAGCCGAACGCCTGAGGGTATCGGGCGCTAACCTGCAGCCTGGTTTTTCATTGAGTGGTCTGGGCGCATTGGCTCAGGCGGCGTTAACCTGCGACAGAGTGGTGCAATTCTGATGAAGCGTGTGGCATTTATTTTTACTTCTGCGCCGCACGGCAGTGCCTCTGGCCGCGAAGGACTGGATGCGCTGCTCGCGACATCGGCATTAACAGAAGATATCGGCGTCTTCTTTCTGGGGGACGGCGTGCTTCAGCTTCTGGCGGGCCAACAGCCGCAGGCCATTCTGGCGCGCGACTACATCGCCACCTTCAAAGTGCTGCCGCTTTACGATATTGAAAGCTGCTATGTCTGTGCCGACTCTTTAACGGCCCGCGGTTTAAGCGATAAGACGCCTTTTGTGCTGGATGTGACGACCTTACCTGCCGCAGCACTGCGTGAACAACTATCCCACTACGACACCATTCTGACTTTCTGAGGCTTCCATGCTCCATATTCTCAGCCATTCACCATGGCAATGTGATATCGACACGCTGTTGAGCATGCTGCGCGAAGGTGACGATCTGCTGCTGATTCAGGATGGCGTGCTCGCGGCGCTTGAAGGCGGCCGTTTCGTTGAAATTCTCACGAATGCCCCCATAACTGTCTCTGCGCTGAAGGACGATCTGGATGCGCGGGGTCTTTCTGGTCAAATTTCAGCCAAAATTGACGTGGTTGGCTATACTGATTTCGTCAATCTTACTGTGACGCACGCCAGTCAAATGAACTGGTGATTTGAGATCGCTGTATATTTCTTGACACCTTTTCGACGTAGCCCTAAAATTTCGCGTCCTCATATTGTATGAGGTCGTTTTATTACGTGTTTACGAAGCAAAAGCTAAAACCAGGAGCTATTTAATGGCAACAGTTAACCAGCTGGTACGCAAACCACGTGCACGCAAAGTTGCAAAAAGCAACGTGCCTGCGCTGGAAGCCTGCCCGCAGAAACGTGGCGTATGTACTCGTGTATATACCACCACTCCTAAAAAACCAAACTCCGCGCTGCGTAAAGTATGCCGTGTGCGTTTGACTAACGGTTTCGAAGTGACTTCCTACATCGGTGGTGAAGGTCACAACCTGCAGGAGCACTCCGTGATCCTGATCCGTGGCGGTCGTGTTAAAGACCTTCCGGGTGTTCGTTACCACACCGTTCGTGGTGCGCTGGACTGCTCAGGTGTTAAAGACCGTAAGCAGGCTCGCTCCAAGTACGGCGTGAAGCGTCCTAAGGCTTAATGGTTCTCCGTTAAGTAAGGCCAAACTGATTTATCTTAATGTCAAACTAAACTCGTAGAGTTTTGGACAATCCTGAATTAACAACGGAGTATTCCCATGCCACGTCGTCGCGTCATTGGTCAGCGTAAAATTCTTCCAGATCCGAAGTTCGGATCAGAACTGCTGGCAAAATTTGTAAATATCCTGATGGTAGATGGTAAAAAATCTACTGCAGAAGCAATCGTATACAGCGCGCTGGAGACCCTGGCTCAGCGTTCTGGTAAAAATGAACTGGAAGCTTTCGAAGTCGCTCTCGACAACGTTCGCCCAACTGTAGAAGTTAAGTCCCGCCGCGTTGGTGGTTCTACTTATCAGGTTCCAGTTGAAGTTCGTCCGGTTCGTCGTAATGCCCTGGCAATGCGTTGGATCGTTGAAGCTGCTCGTAAACGCGGTGATAAATCCATGGCTCTGCGTCTGGCGAACGAACTTTCTGATGCTGCAGAAAACAAAGGTACTGCAGTTAAGAAACGTGAAGACGTTCACCGTATGGCAGAAGCCAACAAGGCGTTCGCACACTACCGTTGGTAATCCCTTCGGAGTATTAGTCACCAGGCGGGCGCTTCAGAGAAGCCGCCCGCTCTGGGTAACTTAACTGAACGCCTAAAGAAACAAACGAGGAATCAAATGGCTCGTACAACACCCATCGCACGCTACCGTAACATCGGTATCAGTGCGCACATCGACGCCGGTAAGACCACTACTACCGAACGTATTCTGTTCTACACCGGTGTAAACCATAAAATCGGTGAAGTTCATGACGGCGCAGCCACCATGGACTGGATGGAACAGGAGCAGGAGCGTGGTATTACCATCACCTCCGCAGCGACTACTGCATTCTGGTCAGGTATGGCTAAGCAGTACGAACCGCATCGCGTAAACATCATCGACACCCCGGGCCACGTTGACTTCACCATCGAAGTAGAACGTTCCATGCGTGTTCTTGACGGCGCGGTAATGGTTTATTGCGCAGTTGGTGGTGTTCAGCCACAGTCTGAAACCGTATGGCGTCAGGCGAACAAATATAAAGTTCCACGCATCGCGTTCGTTAACAAAATGGACCGTATGGGTGCTAACTTCCTGAAAGTTGTTGGCCAGATCAAAACCCGTCTGGGCGCGAACCCTGTTCCGCTGCAGCTGGCAATTGGTGCTGAAGAAGGCTTCACCGGCGTTATCGACCTGGTGAAAATGAAAGCCATCAACTGGAACGATGCAGACCAGGGCGTTACCTTCGAATACGAAGATATCCCGGCTGAGATGCAGGACCTGGCTGACGAATGGCACCAGAACCTGATCGAATCCGCTGCTGAAGCTTCTGAAGAGCTGATGGAGAAATACCTGGGTGGTGAAGAACTGTCTGAAGAAGAGATCAAAAAAGCTCTGCGTCAGCGCGTTCTGAACAACGAAATCATCCTGGTAACCTGTGGTTCTGCGTTCAAGAACAAAGGTGTTCAGGCGATGCTGGATGCGGTAGTTGACTACCTGCCATCCCCGGTTGACGTTCCTGCGATCAACGGCATCCTGGACGACGGTAAAGATACTCCGGCTGAGCGTCACGCAAGTGATGACGAGCCGTTCTCTGCACTGGCGTTCAAAATTGCTACCGACCCATTCGTGGGTAACCTGACCTTCTTCCGCGTTTACTCTGGTGTGGTTAACTCCGGTGACACCATCCTGAACTCCGTGAAAGCGGCGCGTGAACGTTTTGGCCGTATCGTACAGATGCACGCTAACAAACGTGAAGAGATCAAAGAAGTTCGTGCGGGCGACATCGCTGCAGCTATCGGTCTGAAAGACGTGACCACTGGTGACACCCTGTGTGACCCGGATCACCCGATCATTCTGGAGCGTATGGAATTCCCTGAGCCGGTAATCTCCATCGCGGTTGAACCAAAAACCAAAGCTGACCAGGAAAAAATGGGTCTGGCTCTGGGCCGTCTGGCGAAAGAAGACCCATCATTCCGCGTATGGACTGATGAAGAATCTAACCAGACCATCATCGCTGGTATGGGTGAACTGCACCTGGACATCATCGTTGACCGTATGAAGCGTGAATTCAACGTTGAAGCGAACGTGGGTAAACCTCAGGTTGCTTACCGCGAAGCGATTCGCGCGAAAGTTACCGATGTTGAAGGTAAACACGCTAAGCAGTCTGGTGGTCGCGGTCAGTACGGTCACGTTGTGATCGACATGTACCCACTGGAGCCGGGCTCTAACCCGAAAGGTTACGAGTTCATCAACGACATCAAAGGTGGTGTAATTCCTGGCGAATACATCCCAGCCGTTGATAAAGGCATCCAGGAACAGCTGAAAGCGGGCCCTCTGGCTGGCTATCCGGTTGTTGACATGGGTATCCGTCTGCACTTCGGTTCTTACCACGACGTTGACTCCTCTGAACTGGCGTTTAAACTGGCTGCGTCTATTGCCTTTAAAGAAGGCTTTAAGAAAGCAAAACCAGTTCTGCTTGAGCCAATCATGAAGGTTGAAGTAGAAACTCCTGAAGAGAACACCGGTGACGTTATCGGTGACTTGAGCCGTCGTCGCGGTATGCTGCGTGGTCAGGAATCCGAAGTAACTGGCGTTAAGATCCACGCTGAAGTTCCGCTGTCTGAAATGTTCGGATATGCAACTCAGCTGCGTTCTCTGACCAAAGGTCGTGCATCATACACCATGGAATTCCTGAAGTATGATGATGCGCCTAACAACGTTGCTCAGGCCGTTATTGAAGCCCGTGGTAAGTAATCCACAGGATTAAAACCTAAGTCCCGTGCTCTCTCCAGCGGGGAGAGCACTATAGTAAGGAATATAGCCGTGTCTAAAGAAAAATTTGAACGTACAAAACCGCACGTCAACGTTGGTACTATCGGCCACGTTGACCATGGTAAAACTACCCTGACCGCTGCAATCACTACCGTTCTGGCTAAAACCTACGGTGGTTCTGCTCGTGCATTCGACCAGATCGATAACGCGCCAGAAGAAAAAGCTCGTGGTATCACCATCAACACCTCTCACGTTGAATATGACACCCCGACTCGCCACTACGCACACGTAGACTGCCCAGGCCACGCCGACTATGTTAAAAACATGATCACCGGTGCTGCGCAGATGGACGGCGCGATCCTGGTTGTTGCT
>NZ_JAWNEU010000012.1:0-125105 GCF_034107645.1 Enterobacter sp. 118C5
GTTAAAAACATACTTTTTACTCCTGTATCAATAAGGACAGTACCACATTGATACCCTTGCCAACCAGTTATTTTGATACAAGCTGGCGGTGCGATCCATTCGTGTTTATTTTCATTTGAAGGTTGTAATTTAATAAAGGAAAATCCTTTGGCTGTATCCTTATTAATTCCAACATATATGCCATTGCGCGTTAGTGTATATCCATTGTTGCTTCCTGATTTTGTATTTAAAAGGGGGTTTGTATTTGGAGTGCTTTCGCTCTGCAAGCTACTTTCTCGATCAAAACCGATGCCCATCATTGATACATGCTCAGGGTTTAGTTCAGGTTTACAATTTCTTGCCTTAGCAAGGCACTGGATTTCGTTAACAGCCAATACTGGGATAATATTCGTAGATACGAATTTTTCCCCATCACCAATTGTGAGAGTAGTATTGAGCCAAGAACCTATCATAATACGTCCGGAACTATTGTACGTGATTTTACCTGGTCTAGCTGATAAATTATTTGCATTTGGTATTGCTGAAGATGAAATCACTAAACCTGTAGAGCCAGTATCAACTACTACCTCTCGTTCAGCACCGTCAGGAAATGAGACAAACAACTTCGGCGCAGTCTCATCACCACTTAAATTGTCGTTGTTTATAAATTTTAAATATACTGAATCATTGTTTTCTGAAAAAATCGGCTTACTTATTTCTGCATCAGATACTGCAGCATGAGAAGCTATTCCAAACGGAAGAATTAAACAAATAATGGCTAGGATGTTTACTTTTATCGCTACTGGGTGTATTTGCATGTTAACGGCCTATAAAGATTCAGAAAAAACGTGAAATTTGTACCATGTATTATGCATGATATATCGCGTCCTTTTTCAATATTCTTATCCTATACAAATATTCAAAGTAGCAGACATCTAATTTTTTTCAAGAGAAATTCAAAAAACAAAGTATGTGTGATCTCGATCTGATTTTTCGATTATACAATGTAATTTTTTAGGTGCGTCTTGACATAATAGTACTAATAACTAATATTTAATATTACTGAATCTAATACTGTGCAAGTGTTATTTTCTGTCGATTAAAAAATAGTTTGCTCTAACCCGTTACGCGTAAAGTTTAAAGTACCGATTTTTCTTCTATGAAATTATTACCTACTACTACAATACTTGGAGTAATCGAATGAAACTCGCAAAATATTTCTGCTGTTTTATGGTAATATTTAATACTACTGTATTTGCTGCTGAGGAAATTGATGCGGAAAATGCAAGTAAATATACCAAAATTGGAACGTTATCAGTGACTGAAGATGGTTTTACAATGTCTGACGATGATCTTTCGCAAAAGGTTGATGAAAAGGGAGGAAAGTACTACGTTATTACTTCGAAGGAAGGAAAAGAAGAGCATAAAACTATTAACGCTGACATCTACAAGTGATGCCTTAGAAGGTGGCGATTGTTTTTGCCACCTTCATTGATAGTCTTAAAAAATGAATTAACCAATTCCAATTTTATATTTTTTTTTCGTGGCGTGCGGCATTGTGTGAATGTTTGTATTTTATTTGTGCTTTCTATTCGTTTGTCAAATGATTAGATGATTCTTGTTGTTTTTGTTATTTTTTTTTAGTTCTTAAATTGTTGCTTCCAATCAAACTGTTTTTCCTGTGTATGCTGAAAATACTAAGAATGTGGTACATGGTTGTATGAAGTTTATGTTGTTTTGGAATTTAAGATTCAAACGGTGTTGATGTTCGATTAGGTTGACTTTATATATTTCGATAAATTAGTAAGTTACAGCCGAATAAAGGCTGGGAAATATATAATACGATCAACTTAGCGTGGCATAGAATAAATTAATTAAACCAGATATGAACTGCAGCAATGTTAATCATAAACTATGAATAATGGTTCATTAGGCAAGCCCGCCAATACCCGCTGCGTTCAGCTCTCTGAATCCAACCTGTGTATGATCTTTGAGTCTCCCCTGCGTCCGAAGGTCTGTTCCGGGCTTCAGCCCTCGTCCGAAATGTGCGGCAGCACGCGCGCGCAGGCGATGACCTGGCTGCTTGAGCTGGAAGCGCTCACCGCGCCTTAAACGTCTTTGATCCTCGCCAGGCAGCCCATCGTCAGCGTACACATCACCAGCGCAATCCAGAACACCGTGTGATAGTTCCAGATCTCGGCAACGATACCGGCCATCGAGCCTGCGATAATCCAGCCCACGCGGGTGGTATTAGTATAAAGGGTGGTGGCGGCACCTGCCTGACCCGGCATCAGATCCTGGAAGTAGAGCATGCCAATTCCCGCCAGGATGCCGATATAAACGGCGTTCAGCAGCTGTAAAGCAAGAAGCAGGGCTGGCGTATGGACCGTCAGCATGCCAACGTAAAACAGCAGCCCGGCGACGGCCGCGATGCGCATTAAAAAACGTTTCCCGAACCGCTTCGCATAATAGCCTGCAATCAGCATGGTCGGGATCTCAAGACCTGCGGCGGTGCCCATCATAATGCCCGCCAGCTTCTCCGGCAGGTGTAGCTCATCAATAATAAACAGCGGCATGTTGATGATATAGAGGCTGTTGGTGCCCCACATCAGCGTGCAGATAACAAACAGGAGCAGGGCGTCGCGGCGGTTACGACGCGGCGCTTCCAGCACGCCCGTTGCCACCTTGGGCTCTTTGCGCATTGACGGCAGAAAGAACCACACCAGCGCGCCGCACGCCACAAACGCGACCGCCGCGCTCAGGTACATCACCGTAAAGCCAAACCCCATCGCCAGCGCGTAGGCCAGCGGCGGGCCAATCACCCATGCCAGCGACACCTGAGCGCGCAATATAGAGCTGAACATCACCGCTTCCCGCCCGGTATGGTCGGCATGCTCGCGGGCGAGGGCAAACAGCTGCGGGTTGGCGGTTGAGCCAAAGCTGCTCAGAAAAACCCCGATGAACAGCAGAACGAAATAGTTACGGTTCCAGGCAAACAGGAGGCAGGCCAGTACCCCCAGCAGACAGCAGAAAACGATCAGGCTTTTACGATCGCCTTTGCGGTCGGAACGACCGGCGAGAAACTGGCTGACGAGAATGCCAATGATGGCGCTACCGGTAAAAAAGAAGCCAACCATCGCCGGACGGGCGTGAACTTCGTTAGTCAGGAACAGGCTCAGCGTCGGGGTTTGCAACGCACCGGCGATGCCCGTGAAGAAGGCAACAATCAGGAACGCCGTTGACGTCAAATCAAAGGGCTTTGGCGCGGTGGCCGCAGGGGTGTTATGCATGTTTTATAATTAGCGAATAACAGAGAGGGGCGGAGTTTACGCCGTTAGCTAAAAAATAAACAGTGGGTGAAGTCAATTACCCCACAAAAAATCAAAATGGCATTTCAACTTACGCCCCGCCTGGCTGAACTTAGCTGAAACTGGTTTGCTGAACTTCAGCAATATTCAGCTGAACGCAGAAGAAATGTGCAGTATCTCTAAATTCTGATATCGGAAACACGACTTTTCTTGCAAGCCATTGCAGAAAGCGCAAGACTTTTTGAAACGTTTCAGCGCTATCTTGTTTTAACAAACGGAGCAGGCTAGCGTATTTTTTCTCATGTAAGCTGAAACGATTCACTTTCAGCAGGAGAGGAGAACCATGTTCCAGTTATCTGTTCAGGATATTCAGCCGGGCGCTCAGGCCGGAGATAAAGAAGAGGCCATTCGTCAGGTTGCCGCTGCCCTTGTGCAGGCGGGTAACGTCGCGGACGGCTACGTAAACGGTATGCTGGCGCGCGAGCAGCAGACCTCCACCTTCCTCGGCAATGGCATTGCCATTCCGCACGGCACAACCGACACCCGCGACCAGGTGCTGAAAACCGGCGTGAAGGTCTATCAATTCCCGCAGGGCGTGCTCTGGGGCGACGGCCAGGTGGCTTATGTTGCTATCGGTATCGCGGCGAGCAGCGACGAACATTTGGGCCTGCTGCGTCAGCTGACGCATGTTCTGAGCGATGACTCCGTGGCGGAACAGCTGAAGTCTGCAACCACTGCTGAAGAGCTGCGTGCGTTGCTGATGGGCGAAAAACAGAGTGAAGCGCTGAAGCTGGATAACGACACGCTGACGCTGGATGTTGTGGCCTCCGACCTGGTCACGCTGCAGGCGCTGAACGCGGGCCGCCTGAAAGAAGCGGGTGCCGCTGATGCCACCTTTGTGACGCGCGTGATTAACGATAAGCCGCTGAATCTTGGCCAGGGCATCTGGCTGAACGACAGCGCAGAAGGCAACCTGCGCAGCGCGATTGCCGTGAGCCGCGCGGCCACAGCGTTCGACGTTGAGGGCGAGACAGCAGCCATGCTGGTGACCGTGGCGATGAACGATGAGCAGCCGGTTTCGGTGCTGAAGCGTCTGGGCGATCTGCTGCTGAACGATAAAGCTGAAAAACTGCTGAACGCCGATGCGGCGACCGTGCTGGCGCTGCTGACCAGCGACGACGCGCTGACGGACGACGTGCTGAACGCCGAGTTCGTGGTGCGTAACGAACACGGCCTGCATGCCCGTCCGGGCACCATGCTGGTCAACACCATTAAACAATTTGAAAGCGAGATTACCGTGACCAACCTGGATGGTTCGGGCAAACCGGCCAACGGCCGTAGCCTGATGAAAGTCGTCGCGCTGGGCGTGAAGAAAGGCCATCGTCTGCGCTTCACCGCGCAGGGTGCAGATGCTGAGCAGGCGCTGAAAGCAATTGGCGACGCCATCGCGGCAGGTCTGGGGGAGGGCGCATAATGAGCAGACGTGTTGCGACTATTACGCTGAACCCGGCTTATGACCTGGTGGGATTTTGCCCGGAAATTGAGCGCGGCGAAGTCAACCTCGTGCGTACCACCGGCCTGCATGCCGCGGGCAAAGGGATTAACGTCGCGAAGGTGCTTAAGGATCTCGGTATCGACGTCACCGTGGGCGGATTCCTCGGTAAAGATAACCAGGATGGCTTCCAGCAGCTGTTCAGCGAGCTGGGCATTGCCAACCGTTTTCAGGTTGTGCAGGGCCGTACCCGCATCAACGTCAAGCTGACCGAGAAAGACGGTGAAGTGACCGATCTTAACTTCTCCGGTTTCGAAGTGACGCCAGCTGACTGGGAACGCTTTGTGACCGACTCCCTGACCTGGCTGGGCCAGTTCGACATGGTGTGCGTCAGCGGAAGCCTGCCGTCCGGCGTCAGCCCGGAAGCGTTTACCGACTGGATGACTCGCCTGCGTAGCCAGTGCCCATGCATTATCTTCGACAGCAGCCGCGATGCGCTGGTGGCGGGTCTGAAAGCCTCTCCGTGGCTGGTTAAGCCTAACCGCCGCGAGCTGGAGATCTGGGCAGGCCGCAAGCTGCCGGAATTAAAAGATGTGATTGAGGCCGCCCATGCGCTGCGCGAGCAGGGTATTGCTCACGTGGTGATCTCGCTGGGTGCAGAAGGGGCGTTGTGGGTTAACGCTTCAGGTGAATGGATTGCCAAACCGCCGTCAATGGAAGTAGTGAGCACCGTTGGCGCAGGGGATTCTATGGTTGGCGGCCTGATTTACGGCCTGCTGATGCGTGAATCCAGTGAACATACGTTACGTCTTGCCACCGCCGTTGCAGCCCTGGCCGTGAGCCAGAGCAATGTCGGTATTACCGATCGTACCCAGTTAGCCGCGATGATGGCGCGCGTTGACTTAAAACCTTTTAACTAACAGCAGGAGAGGAATAATGAAAACGCTGCTGATCATTGACTCCGGTCTCGGACAGGCTCGCGCCTACATGGCGAAGACCCTGCTGGGCGCGGCGGCACAAAAAGCACACCTGGACATCATTGATAACCCAGGCGATGCCGAGCTGGCGATTGTCCTGGGCGATAAAATCCCCGCTGACAGCGCGCTGAACGGCAAAAAAGTGTGGCTGGGCGATATTAATCGCGCGGTGGCACACCCGGAACTGTTCCTGAGCGAAGCGAAAGGTCACGCGACCGTCTACAGCGCGCCCGTCGTGGAGGCTCCGGCTGCGGTCTCGGGTCCGAAACGCGTTGTTGCGGTCACGGCCTGCCCGACGGGCGTGGCGCACACCTTTATGGCGGCTGAAGCCATTGAAACCGAAGCGAAAAAACGCGGCTGGTGGGTGAAGGTTGAAACCCGTGGCTCCGTGGGTGCGGGCAATGCCATTACGCCGGAAGAGGTCGCTGAGGCCGATCTGGTGATTGTGGCGGCAGATATTGAAGTGGATCTGGCGAAGTTTGCCGGTAAGCCGATGTACCGCACCTCTACCGGCCTGGCGCTGAAAAAGACCGCGCAGGAGTTTGATAAGGCGCTGGTGGAAGCCAAGCCGTATCAGGCGACCGGCGCAGCGAAAACCCCGACCGAAGGGAAAAAAGAGTCTGCGGGCGCGTATCGTCACCTGCTGACCGGCGTCTCCTACATGCTGCCGATGGTGGTGGCTGGCGGCCTGTGTATTGCGCTCTCCTTCGCCTTCGGTATTGAAGCGTTTAAAGAGCAGGGCACGCTGGCGGCGGCGTTAATGCAGATTGGCGGCGGCTCCGCCTTCGCCCTGATGGTGCCGGTACTGGCGGGCTTTATCGCCTTCTCTATTGCTGACCGTCCGGGTCTGACCCCGGGTCTTATCGGCGGTATGCTGGCGGTGAGCACCGGCTCCGGCTTTATCGGCGGTATCATCGCCGGTTTCCTCGCAGGTTACGTCGCGAAACTGATCAGCTCTAAGCTGAAGCTGCCGCAGAGTATGGAAGCGCTGAAGCCAATCCTGATCATTCCGCTGATCTCCAGCCTGGTGGTCGGTCTGGCGATGATTTACCTGATTGGTAAGCCGGTTGCGGGCATCCTGGCGGGTCTGACCCACTGGCTGCAAACCATGGGCACGGCGAACGCGGTGCTGCTGGGCGCAATCCTCGGCGGCATGATGTGTACCGACATGGGTGGCCCGGTGAACAAAGCGGCATACGCGTTTGGCGTTGGCCTGCTGAGTACCCAGACCTATGCGCCGATGGCGGCGATCATGGCGGCCGGTATGGTGCCACCGCTGGCGCTTGGCCTGGCGACGATTATTGCCCGTCGTAAGTTCGACAAAGCGCAGCAGGAAGGCGGTAAAGCGGCGCTGGTGCTGGGCCTGTGCTTCATCACCGAAGGTGCGATTCCGTTCGCGGCACGTGACCCAATGCGTGTTCTGCCGTGCTGTATCGTCGGCGGCGCGGTAACGGGCGCCATCTCCATGGCGATTGGCGCGAAGCTGATGGCGCCGCACGGCGGTCTGTTTGTACTGCTGATCCCTGGCGCCATCACCCCGGTACTGGGCTATCTGCTGGCGATTATTGCCGGTACGCTGGTGGCGGGTCTGTCTTACGCGGTGCTGAAACGTCCTGAAGCGGAAGTTGTGGCAAAAGCAGCGTAAGCGAAGCAACAAAAAAGCCGGGTGCTAATGCGACCCGGCTTTTTTTATGCCGCCTGTTCAGCGGTTTGCTGCGCCTTCAGCCAGGCAATCTCTTCCGCCCAGATATCCGGATTGATGGTTTCCAGCACCATCGGAATACCGTCGAAGCGCGCGTCCTGCATAATAAAGCGGAACGCATCGTGGCCGATATTGCCTTCGCCCAGGCTGTGGTGGCGGTCAACGCGGCTGCCGAACGCGCTTTTCGCATCGTTCAGGTGCATGCCGCGCAGATACTTAAAGCCGACAATTCGCTCAAACTCATCAAACGTGTTTTTCGTTGCCTCGGTGGTGCGCAGGTCGTACCCGGCCGCAAACGCGTGGCAGGTATCAATGCACACGCCCACGCGGGATTTATCTTCCACGCCGTCAATAATTGCCGCCAGATGTTCGAACTTAAAGCCGAGGTTGCTGCCCTGACCGGCGGTGTTTTCAATCACTGCGGTGACGCCTTTGGTTTTATCCAGCGTCATGTTGATGGATTCGGCGATGCGCGCCAGACAGGCATCTTCGTCAATCTGCATCAGATGACTACCCGGATGGAAGTTCAGCAGCGTCAGCCCGAGCTGTTCGCAGCGCTGCACTTCATCAAGGAACGCCTCGCGGGATTTATCCAGCGCTTCCTGAACCGGATGCCCGAGGTTAATCAGATAGCTGTCGTGGGGAAGGATCTGGCCCGGCCCGTAATGGTATTTTTCACAGGCGGCTTTGAAATCGTCAATCACGTCGGCGGTGAGCGGCGCGGCGCGCCACTGGCGCTGGTTTTTGGTGAACAGGGCGAAAGCGGTCGCCTCGATTTCGGCAGCGCGAATGGCGGCATTCGCAAGGCCACCGGCAGCGCTGACGTGCGCTCCAACGTATTTCATAAAAAAACTCCTGTTAACCCGAAACGCTTATGATAGCGGGTTAACAGGAGAAGGACGAGATGGTTTATGCCATCAGGCTGTGCACGGCGAGGTTAATCGCGCCGCCGCCGACAATCAGCCAGATGAAGAGCACCAGCGCCATCAGCAGCGGCTTCGCACCGGCTTTTTTCAGCGCGCTGACGTGCGTGGTCACCCCCAGCGCCGCCATCGCCATCGCCAGCAGCACCGTATCCAGCGTCACCAGCATCTCCACCACCGCTTTAGGCAGCAGGTGGAAGGAGTTAAAGATGGCGACCACGATGAACAGGATCGCAAACCACGGAATGGTGATTTTGCTTTTCTCGCTGCCGCCAGCCGGTGCCAGCTGTTTAACCCGCGCGGCCAGGAAAATCAGGAACGGCGCCAGCATCATCACGCGCAGCATTTTGGCAATGACCGCCGCGTTTTCCGCTTCCGGATTGATGGCGTGACCTGCCGCCACCACCTGCGCCACTTCGTGCATAGTCGAACCAATATAGATGCCGTAGGTTTCCGGGCTAAACCAGTGCGCCACCAGCGGATACATCGCGGGATAAAGGAAGATCGCCAGCGTACCGAAGATAACCACCGTCGCGACTGCCACCGTCACTTTACTGGCTTCGGCTTTAACGACCGGTTCCGTCGCCAGCACCGCGGCCGCACCGCAGATGCTGCTGCCTGCGCCGATCAGCCAGCTGGTTTGCTTGTCCAGGCCAAAGATCTTCTGACCGATAAAGCACGCCAGTAAAAAGGTGCTGGAGAGCGTCAGGACGTCGATGGCAATCCCGCTGACGCCCACGTCCGCAATCTGCGAAAAGGTGAGGCGGAAGCCGTAAAGAATAATGCCGAGACGCAATAAATGTTGTTTGGCGAAAATGACGCCCCCGTCGCAGGATTTCCAGATGTGCGGGTAAACGGTATTCCCGACCACCATGCCGAGCAAAATGGCCAGCGTTAACGCGCTGAACCCTGCACCCGCCACTTCCGGAATACTGCCGCCCCATAAGGCCACGCCGGTTACTACGGCGCTGAGCGCGAGACCCGGCACGAAGTGCCACACTGTACGATGATGTTGTAAGGTGATTTCTGACATAACCTTCTCCTTTGTCTGGCTAAAGGTTACGGCGCTCTGGCTTAAAAATAAAATTGATTATATATTTATAATTAATCTCTATAAGTGGTAAGTAACCATGCACATTACATTGCGTCAGCTTGAAGTGTTTGCCGAGGTGCTGAAAAGCGGCTCGACGACCCAGGCGTCACAAATGCTGGCGCTCTCGCAGTCTGCCGTCAGCGCGGCGTTGACCGATCTCGAAGGCCAGCTGGGCGTCCAGCTGTTCGACAGGGTAGGGAAGCGACTGGTGGTCAACGAACATGGGCGCCTGCTTTACCCGCGCGCGCTGGCGCTGCTGGAGCAGGCTATTGAAATCGAGCAGCTGTTCCGCGAGGACAACGGCGCGATCCGCGTGTTTGCCAGCAGCACCATCGGAAACTACATCCTGCCGGAAGTGATTGCCCGCTACCGCCGGGATTTCCCGACCCTGCCGCTGGATATGAGCGTGGGCAACAGCCAGGACGTGATCAACGCGGTGATCGATTTCCGCGTGGATATCGGTCTTATTGAAGGTCCTTGCCACAACGTCGATATCATTGCCGAGCCATGGCTGGAGGATGAGCTGGTGGTGTTTGCATCTCCGGCCTCGTCATTATTGCAGGGCGAGGTGACGCTGGAGCGGCTGGCGCAGGCGCAGTGGATCCTCCGCGAGCAGGGTTCCGGCACGCGTGAGATTGTCGACTACCTGCTGCTGTCGCATCTGCCGCATTTCCAGCTGGGAATGGAGCTGGGGAACTCAGAGGCGATTAAGCACGCGGTGCGTCATGGCCTGGGCATCAGCTGTCTTTCCCGGCGGGTGATTGCCGAACAGCTGGAGACCGGATCGCTGGTGGAAATCCCCGTTCCGCTGCCGAAGCTGGTGCGCACGCTGTGGTGCATTCATCACCGTCAGAAACACCTGTCCAGTTCGCTGCAGCGTTTTCTGCGCTACTGCGAGATGTAAAAGCGCCCCTCTCCCCTGGGTGAGGGGAAAAATAATGCGTTACTTATAATCCTGGTCGAGTCATGAAGCTCTCTTATAACAGGGTATTTCTGCCGGAAGGAACGCAGATCGTCTGCTACAATCGCGCCTCATTTATTAAATGGACAGCATTTTCACATGGTTTCAGAAACTAAAACCACAGAAGCGCCCACGCTACGTCGTGAACTCAAGGCGCGTCACCTGACGATGATCGCCATTGGCGGCTCAATCGGTACAGGTCTTTTCGTTGCCTCTGGCGCAACGATTTCGGCAGCCGGCCCGGGTGGGGCACTCTTCTCTTATATCCTCATTGGCCTGATGGTTTACTTCCTGATGACCAGTCTGGGCGAACTGGCGGCATACATGCCGGTGTCAGGTTCGTTTTCGACCTACGGACAAAAATACGTTGAGGAAGGCTTCGGCTTCGCGCTGGGCTGGAACTACTGGTACAACTGGGCGGTGACCATTGCCGTGGATCTCGTCGCCGCGCAGCTGGTGATGACCTGGTGGTTCCCGGACACGCCGGGCTGGATCTGGAGCGCACTGTTCCTGGCCGTCATCTTCCTGCTGAACTACATCTCCGTGCGCGGCTTTGGCGAAGCGGAATACTGGTTCTCTTTGATCAAAGTGGCAACCGTCATCATCTTTATCGTCGTCGGCGTGGCGATGATCGTGGGGATTTTCAAAGGGGCTGAACCTGCGGGCTGGAGCAACTGGACGATAGGCGATGCGCCGTTTGCCGGGGGCTTCTCGGCGATGATTGGCGTGGCGATGATTGTCGGCTTCTCCTTCCAGGGCACCGAGCTGATTGGTATCGCGGCCGGTGAATCCGAAAACCCGGAGAAGAACATTCCGCGCGCGGTGCGTCAGGTGTTCTGGCGTATCCTGCTGTTCTACGTGTTCGCTATTTTGATTATCAGCCTGATCATTCCGTATACCGATCCAAGCCTGCTGCGTAACGACGTGAAAGACATTAGCGTCAGCCCGTTTACCCTGGTCTTCCAGCATGCGGGCCTGCTCTCAGCGGCGGCGGTAATGAACGCGGTGATCCTGACGGCGGTGCTGTCGGCGGGTAACTCCGGCATGTACGCATCCACCCGTATGCTGTACACCCTGGCCTGCGACGGCAAAGCGCCGCGCATTTTCTCAAAACTGTCCCGCGGCGGCGTCCCGCGTAACGCGCTGTATGCCACCACGGTCATTGCGGGCCTGTGCTTCCTGACCTCCATGTTCGGCAACCAGACGGTGTACCTGTGGCTGCTGAATACCTCCGGGATGACGGGCTTTATCGCCTGGCTGGGCATCGCCATCAGCCACTACCGTTTCCGTCGCGGCTACGTTATGCAGGGTCACGATCTGAATAACCTTCCGTACCGTTCTGGCTTCTTCCCGCTGGGGCCGATTTTTGCCTTCATTCTGTGCCTGATTATTACCCTGGGACAGAACTATGAAGCTTTCCTTGCGGACACCATTGACTGGGGCGCAGTTACGGCCACCTACATTGGTATTCCGCTGTTCCTGGTCATCTGGTTTGGCTACAAACTGACGAAAGGAACCCGCTTCGTTCGCTACAGTGAAATGGATTTCCCGGAACGATTTAAACAATAACCGCGCTTCCTCTCTTTCAGCCCGCTCAGTTGAGCGGGCTTTTTTATCTCCACAGTATGAATTCCGGATATATTTTTTAACAATTTAATTGATAATAATTATCGTTTGCTTTATCGTTATCAAAAAATAAGCGTGCTACCGACCCACCGCAGACGTGGGCGGACAACAAGGCACTGTGAGCGATGATTTTTGATTGAGTTGTATTTACCTCATGGAGATATGGAATGTTTAGGTTGAATCCCGTCGTCAGGGGAGGACTATGCGCGTCTGCAATGTCCCTGGCACTGCCTGTCATCGCAGCGGAATCTGGCGACACAATGGTTGTTACGGCATCCGCGAACGAGCAAAACCTGAAAGACGCACCGGCAAGCATCAGCGTGATTACCCAGGAAGATTTGCAGCGCAAACCCGTTCAGAACCTGAAAGATGTGTTACGGGATGTGCCGGGCGTGCAGCTCACGAGCGAAGGGGACAACCGTAAAGGGGTAAGTATTCGCGGTCTGGACAGCAGCTATACGCTCATCCTGATCGACGGCAAGCGCGTCAACTCGCGCAACGCGGTCTTCCGCCATAACGATTTCGACCTCAACTGGGTGCCGGTTGATGCCATTGAACGCATTGAAGTGGTGCGCGGACCGATGTCTTCTCTCTACGGCTCTGATGCTCTCGGCGGCGTGGTGAACATCATCACCAAAAAAATCGGCCAGAAGTGGAGGGGCACCCTGAGCGCGGATTCCACCATTCAGGAACACCGCGATCGTGGCGACACGTATAACGGTCAGTTTTATACCAGCGGTCCGCTGGTGGACGGCCTGCTGGGCCTGAAAGCCTACGGCAGCCTCGCGAAGCGTGAGAAAGACGGGCAGCAGAAGTCCTCCACCACGGCGAGCGGTGAAACGCCGCGCATTGAGGGCTTCACCAGCCGCGATGCCAACGTGGAATTCGCATGGACGCCAACAGAAAACCACGACTTCACCGCGGGCTACGGCTTTGACCGCCAGGATCGCGATTCAGACTCCCTCGACAAAAACCGCCTTGAGCGTCAGAACTACTCTCTCAGCCATAACGGCCGCTGGGGCGTCGGCAACAGCGAGCTGAAGGTTTACGGTGAGAAGGTGGATAACAAAAATCCGGGTAACAGCAACCCTATCACCTCCGAGAGCAACGCGGTGGACGGGAAATACGTGCTGCCGCTGGGCGAGATTAATCAGCTGCTGACCTTTGGCGGCGAGTGGCGTCACGATAAGCTGAAAGATCCGGTCAACCTGACGGGAGGCTCCAGCAGCAGTACGTCGACAAGCCAGTACGCGCTGTTCCTCGAAGACGAATGGCGTATCTTCGAGCCGCTGGCGCTGACCACCGGCATCCGCATGGACGACCATGACACCTACGGTGACCACTGGAGCCCGCGTGCTTATCTGGTATACAACGCAACGGATACCGTGACGGTGAAAGGGGGCTGGGCCACCGCGTTTAAAGCGCCGTCTCTGCTGCAGCTGAGCCCGGACTGGGTCACCGGCTCGTGCCGCGGCGCCTGCGAGATTGTTGGTAACCCGGACCTGAAGCCGGAAACCAGCGAGAGCTTCGAATTTGGTCTCTACTACAGCGGGGAGGAGGGCTGGTTAGAGGGCGTGCAGGCCAGCATCACTACCTTCCAGAATAACGTGGATGACCGGATCAGCATCAGCCGTACGGCTAACGTGAACCAGGCGCAGAGCTACCCTAACTACGTTGGCCTGAACGCGGACGGTGAACCGATTTTCCGCTATTACAACGTCAACAAGGCGCGCATCCGTGGGGTGGAGACCGAAGTGAAGTTCCCGCTGGCCGAAGACTGGAAAGTGACGCTGAACTACACCTATAACGACGGCCGCGATATCAGCAACGGCGGCAACAAACCGCTGTCCGAGCTGCCGTTCCACACCGCCAACGGGACCGTTGACTGGAAGGCGACGCAGGACTGGTCATTCTATGTTCAGGGTAACTACACCGGCGAGAAGCGCGCGCTGACCAGCAGTGCACCAACGCCGGGTGGCTATGTCATCTGGAATACGGGCGCGGCGTGGCAGGCGACGAAAAGCGTGAAGCTGCGCGCGGGCGTGCAGAACCTGCTGGATAAAGATCTGAGCCGCGACGATTACAGCTACACGGAAGATGGCCGCCGCTACTTTGTTGGCGTGGACTATAAGTTCTGATGTGACCTTGATGCCCGGTGGCGCTTCGCTTACCGGGCATCCAAAACCCGCGAACGCAGGCCGGGTAAGGCGAAGCCGCCACCCGGCAATGACGCGCACTTACCTAAACAAATGCTCCGCATGGAAGCGGAGATGATCCTCGATAAAGGACGCCATAAAGTAATAGCTGTGATCGTATCCCGGCTGAATGCGCAGCGTCAGCGGCCAGTCCTTCTGGCGTGCCGCCTCAGCCAACACCGCAGGCTGTAGCTGTCCGGCGAGGAACTGATCCGCATCGCCCTGATCGATAAGCATCGGGATCGCGCTCGCCGAATCGCTTGCCAGCATCAGCGCGCAGCTGTCCCATTCCTGCCATTTCTCGGCATCTTTACCGAGATAGTTTGTGAAAGCTTTTTGCCCCCACGGCACCTGCGTTGGGTTCACAATCGGCGCGAACGCAGAGACGCTGGTGTATTTCCCCGGGTTTTTCAGCGCCATGATAAGCGCCCCGTGTCCGCCCATGGAGTGCCCGCTGATGGCGCAGCGGTCGCTCACCGCAAATTCGGTCTTTATTAGCGCAGGCAGCTCGTCGCGAATGTAGTCATACATGCGGTAATGGCTCGCCCACGGCTGTTCGGTGGCGTTGAGATAAAATCCGGCGCCTTTACCTAAATCGTACCCGGCATCGTCCGCCACATCATCGCCGCGCGGGCTGGTGTCGGGCATTACCAGCGCAATGCCCAGTTCGGCCGCAATGCGCTGCGCGCCCGCTTTGGTAGTGAAGTTTTCGTCGTTACACGTCAGGCCTGAAAGCCAGAACAGAACCGGCGGATTTTCCGTCGGCGGCAGGAAAATGCTGAACGTCATGGCGCAGTTCAGCGTGGTGGAGTCGTGCCGCCAGCGCTGCTGTCGACCTTCAAAACAACGGTGCTCTTCGAGCAGTTCCATGCAGGGCTCCTTAATGAGAATAGCTATTCATTAGAGCCATAATACAGCGTTTTCATTTACCTGTGAGCAACTTTCACTTTCGCGGAACCGCGAGATGCTGCATCATAAATTTACTTTTCTTTAACAATTGGAGCGGTCATGGCGCTGCGTATTGCGCTTAGTGGGTTTGTCGTTCTGGTGGTCGCGATGGGGATAGGGCGCTTCGCCTTCACGCCTCAGGTGCCGCTGATGATTGCCGCCGGGCAACTCACGCTCACCAGCGCGGGTCTGGTGGCGGCGATGAATTATCTGGGCTATCTGGTGGGCGCATGGGATGCCATGCGGGCGCACCGCTTTGTTGAAACGCGACTCTGGCTCGGCATCACGGGTGCGGTTGCGTTGACCCTGCTCTCCGCCGCGGCGGATAACGCCGTCGTGCACGGCCTGCTGCGCTTTGTGATTGGCTGCATGAGCGGCTGGTCAATGGTGCTGATTGCCGCCTGGAGCAACGAGCGGCTGGGGCAGCTGGGTAAACCGGGGCTCAGTGCCGCCGTGTTTGCCGGACCAGGGGCAGGTATCGCCCTGAGCGGCCTGCTCGCGGTCTATATTCAGGCGAAATCCCTTTCGGCCGGTGCGGCGTGGCAAATCTACGGCGTGCTGGCGCTGGTACTGGTTGCACTGGTGGCGCGCTATCTGCCGCGTTCCGGGCAGCTTCATCGACACGGCACCGCGCCAGAGCCGCTGGTGCTGACGACGGATTTAAAGCGCCTGGTCTGGAGCTACAGCCTGGCGGGATTTGGCTATATCCTTCCGGCGACCTTCCTGTCGCAAATGGCGGCGGTGCGCTTTCCCGGCAGCCTGTTTGCCCAGTTTGTCTGGCCGATTTTTGGTGCCGCCGCCGTGGTGGGCATTGCGCTCAGCATTCTTTTGCGCCACACCTCAACGGCTAACCGCAGGCTGGCCATCGTGCTGTGGTTACAGGGCGCGGGCGTGCTGGCGGCCTGGCTGCTGCCGGGTATTGGCGGCTTGCTGACGGGCGGGCTGCTGGTGGGCGGCGGGTTCCTCTGTGCGGTGCAGCTCTCTCTTTTATACGGCCGCGAGCTGGCACCGAACCATACGCGCTATATGGCGGGGCTGCTCACCACCGGGTATGCCATCGGGCAATTGGTGGGGCCGGTGACCTCGGCGTTATCAACCTGGCTAACCCACCGGCTGGAGCCTGCGCTGGGGCTGGCTGGCGTTGCGCTGTTTGTCGCGGGTGCCCTGGTCTGGAATCGCCACGCTGAAAGGCAACAGCAATTGCAATAATTATCGTCGTGAATACTGGATTATGTGCGTCGCCTCACGCACAATGAGCGCATACTTTTGCCACAACGAGGGCAAAAGACGCCACACCTGCAGGAGAACAAAATGTCATCACTCAGTAAAGAAGCTGCCCTGGTCCACGAAGCCCTGCTCGCGCGCGGTCTTGAAACGCCACTGCGTCCGCCCGTTCAGGATATGGACAATGAAACCCGTAAAAGTCTGATTTCCGGGCATATGACCGAGATCATGCAACTGCTGAATCTCGATCTGAGCGATGACAGCCTGATGGAGACGCCCAAGCGTATCGCGAAAATGTACGTTGACGAAATTTTCTCCGGACTGGATTACGCCAACTTCCCGAAAATTACCGTCATCGAAAACAAGATGAAGGTGGATGAGATGGTGACGGTCCGTGACATTACGCTGACCAGCACCTGCGAGCACCATTTCGTGACCATCGACGGTAAAGCGACCGTGGCGTATATCCCGAAAGACACGGTGATTGGCCTGTCGAAGATCAACCGCATTGTGCAGTTCTTCGCGCAGCGCCCTCAGGTGCAGGAGCGTCTGACGCAGCAGATCCTGATCGCGCTGCAAACGCTGCTGGGCACCAATAACGTGGCGGTTTCCATCGACGCGGTGCACTACTGCGTGAAAGCGCGCGGCGTGCGTGATGCAACCAGCGCGACCACCACCACCTCGCTGGGCGGCCTGTTTAAATCAAGCCAGAACACCCGCCAGGAGTTCCTGCGCGCCGTGCGTCACCACAACTAATCAGACAGGGCAGGGACCATGGAGCGAAACGTCACGCTCGATTTTGTTCGCGGCGTCGCCATACTGGGTATCCTGCTGCTGAATATCAGCGCCTTCGGTCTGCCGAAGGCCGCTTATCTCAATCCCGCCTGGTACGGCGACATCACCCGTAGCGATGCCTGGACGTGGGCGATCCTTGACCTGTTTGCCCAGGTTAAATTCCTCACGCTGTTTGCGCTGCTGTTTGGCGCGGGCCTGCAGCTTCTGCTCAAACGCGGCACGCGCTGGATCCAGTCGCGCTTAACGCTGTTGGTCATCCTCGGGTTCATCCACGGCCTGTTCTTCTGGGACGGTGATATTCTTCTCGCTTATGGGTTAGTCGGGCTGATCTGCTGGCGGCTGATTCGCGACGCGCACAGCGTGAAAAGCCTGTTTAACACCGGCGTGATGCTCTATCTCATGGGGCTCGGCGTCCTGCTTTTACTGGGGCTGATCTCCGGTGATGCGACTAACCGTTCCTGGATCCCGGATGCCGCTAACCTGCAGTACGAGCAGTACTGGAAGCTGAAGGGCGGTATGGAAGCGATAAGCAACCGTACGGATATGCTGGGGGATAACCTCCTTGCGCTGGGCGCGCAATACGGCTGGCAGCTGGCGGGCATGATGCTGATGGGCGCGTCGCTGATGCGCACCGGCTGGCTGAAAGCGGAATTCAGCCTGCGGCACTACCGCCGCACCGGCGCGGGGCTGGTTCTGCTGGGCGTGCTGATTAACCTTCCGGCGGTGATTGCGCAGTGGCACCTTCACTGGGATTACCGCTGGTGCGCGTTTCTGCTGCAGGCGCCGCGTGAATTGAGCGCGCCGTTCCAGACCATCGGCTATGCGGCGCTGATCTATGGCTTCTGGCCGCAGCTTTCTCGTCTGTGGATCGTCAGCGCCGTTGCCTGCGTCGGGCGGATGGCGTTAAGCAATTACCTCCTGCAAACGCTGATCTGCACCACGCTTTTCTATCGCTTTGGCCTGTTTATGAAATTCGACCGCCTCGGGCTGCTGGCGTTTGTTATTCCGGTCTGGGTAGTAAACCTGGCGTTTTCTGTCATCTGGCTGCGTTATTTCCGCCAGGGACCGCTGGAGTGGGCGTGGCGTCAGTTAACCGCACATGCTTCAGGGGTATCATTGAGTAATACATCCAGATAACGATCTGGATCACAATCATTAACAAAACGGATGTAAGCGTTTTCATGAGTGTGACCTTCTTCACGTAGTCCCCTTTCTCTCGCTGCCAAAATAGCCACCTTGCTAAACACAGGGGGTGTCTGTGAGTTGCTGCAATTCTTTGAAGGATGGTGAATATGATCACCATTCGTGACGTCGCCCGTCTGGCGGGCGTTTCTGTGGCCACCGTCTCCCGCGTGCTGAACAACAGCGCGCTGGTTAGCCCTGAAACCCGTGAAACCGTAATGAAAGCCGTGACCCAGCTAGGGTACCGGCCAAATGCCAACGCGCAGGCGCTTGCAACGCAGGTCAGCGATACCATCGGCGTGGTGGTGATGGATGTCTCGGACGCCTTTTTCGGTGCGCTGGTGAAAGCGGTCGATGTGGTCGCCCAGCAGCACCAGAAATACGTGCTGATTGGCAACAGCTATCACGAGGCGGAAAAGGAGCGCTATGCCATTGAAGTGCTGATCCGCCAGCGCTGCAACGCCCTGATTGTCCACTCAAAAGCCTTAAGCGATGAAGAGCTGGCCGGGTTTATGGAGCAGATCCCGGGCATGGTGCTAATCAACCGCATCGTCCCGGGCTATGCCCACCGCTGCGTCGGGCTGGATAACGTCAGCGGCGCCATGATGGCCACCAAAATGCTCATTAATAACGGCCATCAGCGGATTGGCTATCTGGCCTCCAGCCATCAAATTGAAGATGACGCGTTGCGCCGTGAGGGGTGGCAAAACGCCCTGAAAGAGCACGGCATTACGCCATCAGAAAGCTGGATCGGCACCGGAACGCCGGACATGCAGGGCGGTGAGGCGGCAATGGTGGAACTGCTGGGCCGCAACCTGCAGCTTTCTGCGGTGTTTGCCTATAACGACAGCATGGCCGCGGGCGCGCTGACTGCGCTGAAGGATAACGGCATTGCGGTGCCACAGCATTTGTCATTGATTGGTTTCGATGATATTCCGATTGCCCGTTACACCGACCCGCAGCTTACCACGGTGCGCTATCCCATTGCTTCTATGGCAAAACTGGCGACCGAGCTGGCGCTACAGGGGGCGGCAGGGCTGCTGGATCCAGGGGCCACGCACTGCTTCATGCCGACGCTGGTGCGTCGTCATTCCGTTGCCGCCCGGCAAATTGTGGTTCCGATCACTAACTGATTACATCAGGTGATGTAACCGTTTTCAATCTGTGAGTAAATTCACAGTATCTTAACAAGGCGCTGACTATGATGTCAGCGTTTTAGGGGCTGAAACGCTATGTAACGGTGATTATTCGCTTTCACTATAGCCAATGTGCCGCAAACAACGAATAAAACGCATTTCTGGAGCGTTACCGACCACGGAAGATAGAAATTTTATAAGTGAGCGTCGGCTGTCAGTAACGTTTTATTAACACCTGCCTGCCGATCGTTATTCACAAGAACTACCCTGCATAAAAAAACCGGAGATACCATGAATAAGAAGGTGTTGACCCTGTCTGCTGTAATGGCAAGCATGCTTTTTGGTGCAGCAGCGCACGCTGCGGATACCCGTATTGGTGTGACCATCTATAAATACGACGACAACTTCATGTCTGTTGTGCGTAAAGCAATTGAGAAAGATGCGAAAGCAGCGCCAGACGTACAGCTGCTGATGAACGACTCCCAGAACGACCAGTCCAAACAGAACGACCAGATCGACGTTCTGCTGGCAAAAGGCGTTAAGGCCCTGGCAATCAACCTGGTTGACCCGGCTGCAGCAGGCACGGTTATTGAGAAAGCGCGTGGCCAGAACGTGCCAATCGTCTTCTTCAACAAAGAACCTTCCCGTAAAGCGCTGGACAGCTATGACAAAGCGTATTACGTCGGTACTGATTCTAAAGAGTCCGGCATTATTCAGGGCGATCTGATCGCGAAACACTGGGCGGCGAACCCGAACTGGGACCTGAACAAAGACGGTCAGATCCAGTTCGTGCTGCTGAAAGGCGAGCCTGGCCACCCGGATGCTGAAGCGCGTACCACCTATGTTATTAAAGAGCTGAACGACAAGGGCCTGAAAACCCAGCAGCTGGCGTTAGATACCGCGATGTGGGACACCGCTCAGGCGAAAGATAAGATGGACGCGTGGCTGTCTGGCCCGAACGCGAACAAAATCGAAGTGGTCATTGCTAACAACGATGCGATGGCAATGGGCGCGGTTGAAGCGCTGAAAGCCCACAATAAATCGTCCATCCCGGTATTTGGCGTGGATGCTCTGCCTGAAGCGCTGGCGCTGGTTAAATCTGGCGCGATGGCCGGTACCGTTCTGAACGATGCCAACAACCAGGCGAAAGCGACCTTCGATCTGGCGAAAAACCTCGCCGACGGTAAAGGCGCGGCAGATGGCACCAATTGGAAAATTGACAACAAAATCGTTCGCGTGCCTTACGTGGGCGTAGACCAGTCCAACCTGGCTGAGTTTATCGGTAAATAAGATCTTTGTTTTGTCTTCACTGGGCGCAATTCGTTGCGCCCTTTTATAACGCGATATGCGAGGCCAACAAGGTATAATTATGGTCAGCACAACTACTCAGTCGTCCGGTGAATACTTGTTGGAAATGACAGGCGTCAACAAGTCCTTCCCCGGTGTTAAGGCACTCGATAATGTTAATTTAAAAGTCCGTCCTCACTCTATTCATGCATTAATGGGGGAGAACGGTGCGGGTAAATCAACATTATTAAAATGTCTTTTTGGGATCTATCAAAAAGATTCTGGCAGCATTCTTTTTCAGGGGAAAGAGATCGATTTCCATTCAGCGAAAGAAGCGCTGGAAAACGGTATCTCGATGGTTCACCAGGAATTAAACCTGGTACTGCAACGCTCGGTAATGGATAACATGTGGTTGGGACGTTACCCAACCAAAGGTGTGTTTGTCGATCAGGATAAAATGTATCGCGACACCAAGGCGATTTTCGATGAGCTGGATATTGATATCGACCCGCGCGCCCGCGTGGGGACATTATCCGTCTCTCAAATGCAGATGATCGAAATTGCCAAAGCGTTCTCCTATGACGCGAAAATCGTCATCATGGACGAACCCACCTCGTCATTAACAGAAAAAGAGGTTAACCACCTTTTTACCATTATTCGTAAGCTGAAAGAGCGCGGCTGCGGCATTGTGTACATCTCGCACAAAATGGAAGAGATTTTCCAGCTGTGCGATGAAATTACCATCCTGCGCGACGGCCAGTGGATTGCCACGCAGCCGCTGGAAGGGCTGGACATGGACAAAATCATCGCCATGATGGTTGGCCGTTCCCTGAACCAGCGCTTCCCGGACAAAGAGAACAAGCCGGGCGAAGTGATCCTGGAAGTGCGCAATCTGACCTCGCTGCGTCAGCCGTCCATCCGCGATGTTTCTTTCGACCTTCACAAAGGCGAAATTCTTGGCATTGCTGGCCTGGTAGGGGCAAAGCGTACCGACATCGTGGAAACCCTGTTTGGCATCCGCGAGAAAGCCGAAGGTACCATCACGCTGCACGGGAAGAAAATTAACAACCATAATGCCAACGAAGCCATTAATAACGGTTTTGCGCTGGTGACGGAAGAACGTCGTTCGACCGGTATTTATGCTTATCTGGATATTAACTTTAACTCGTTAATCTCTAATATTCGTAACTACAAAAACAAAGTCGGGCTGCTGGATAATTCCCGCATGAAGAGCGACACCCAATGGGTAATTGACTCCATGCGCGTGAAAACGCCTGGCCACCGTACCCAAATTGGTTCGCTTTCCGGCGGTAACCAGCAGAAAGTTATTATTGGCCGTTGGTTATTAACCCAGCCAGAAATTCTGATGCTGGATGAACCGACCCGCGGTATTGACGTCGGCGCGAAGTTTGAAATTTATCAGCTGATTGCCGAGCTGGCGAAAAAGAATAAAGGGATCATTATTATTTCTTCCGAAATGCCGGAACTGTTAGGGATCACGGACCGTATTCTGGTTATGAGCAATGGTCTCGTTGCCGGTATTGTTGACACCAAAACGACAACGCAAAACGAAATTTTGCGTCTTGCGTCTTTGCACCTTTAAGATCAGGGGCTCCTCATGAGTGCGTTAAATAAAAAAAGTTTTCTCACTTACCTGAAAGAAGGCGGTATTTACGTTGTTCTTTTAGTCCTGCTGGCCATTATTATTTTCCAGGACCCTACGTTCTTAAGCCTGCTGAACCTGAGTAACATTCTGACCCAGTCCTCCGTGCGTATCATCATTGCGCTGGGCGTGGCGGGGCTTATCGTCACCCAGGGGACAGACCTTTCTGCCGGTCGTCAGGTCGGCCTGGCGGCGGTAATTGCGGCAACCCTGCTGCAGTCGATGGAAAACGCCAACAAGGTGTTCCCGGAAATGGCGACCATGCCGATTTTCGTGGTGATCCTGATTGTCTGCGCCATCGGGGCGGTGATTGGCCTGATCAACGGTATTATCATCGCTTACCTCAACGTGACGCCATTTATCACCACGCTGGGTACGATGATCATCGTTTACGGTATCAACTCCCTGTACTACGACTTTGTAGGCGCGTCGCCGATATCGGGCTTTGACAGCGGCTTCTCCACCTTTACGCAAGGGTTTATCGCGCTGGGCAGCTTCCGCCTGTCGTACATCACCTTCTATGCGCTGATTGCGGTGGCCTTCGTCTGGATCCTGTGGAACAAAACGCGCTTCGGTAAAAATATCTTCGCTATCGGCGGTAACCCGGAAGCGGCGAAAGTGTCCGGGGTAAACGTTGCCCTGAACCTGCTGATGATTTACGCGCTGTCCGGTGTGTTCTACGCCTTCGGCGGGATGCTGGAAGCTGGCCGTATCGGCTCCGCAACCAACAACCTTGGCTTCATGTACGAGCTGGATGCGATTGCGGCCTGCGTGGTCGGCGGCGTCTCCTTCAGCGGCGGCGTGGGTACCGTGCTCGGCGTGGTCACCGGTGTGATCATCTTTACCGTCATCAACTACGGTTTGACCTACATCGGCGTGAACCCGTACTGGCAGTACATCATCAAGGGCGCGATCATTATCTTCGCGGTGGCCCTGGATTCACTGAAGTACGCGCGTAAGAAATAAGCGCAACAATGAAAAAACCCGCGGCGATGCGGGTTTTTTTATGCCTGCCTTCGCCGTGGGGTTATCGCTTTTTCTGCAACTCAAGCAGCTGCTCTGGCGTCACCGCCGGGTAACCCTGCGCGTTTTCCGGCACTTCATGCATCGCCGGGATCGGGACCAGAGGACCGAGGAAGCGCGGTTCACGTTTGAAAATGTAGAGGTCTGCCAGGGCGCCAAAACGCGCACCAAACTCGCGCACGCGCACGCTCAGCATATCTTTTGGCGACGGCACGGCGTAGCACTGCGCCTGAATGCCCATATGCAGCGCAATAAACAGCGCGCGCTCGCAGTGGAAGCGCTGGGTGATGATGATGAAGTCGTTGGTGTCGAAGACTTTACGCGTGCGCACGATGGAGTCCAGGGTGCGGAAACCCGCGTAGTCGAGCACGATGTCGGCCGGATCGACGCCTGCGGCAATCAAATCTTTCCGCATCGTCACCGGCTCGTTATAGCTTTGCAGGGCGTTATCGCCGCTTAGCAGCAGGTAGTTCACCTTGCCGCTGTTGTAGGCGTTCAGCGCGCCCTGAATGCGGTAGCGGTAATACTGGTTGATCACCCCGGTGCGGTAATACTTGGCGGTGCCGAGCACCACGCCCACCTGGCGATAGGGCAGGTCCTGCAGGTCATCAAAGATGTAGGGGGCGGTTTTCCAGCTCATCCAGCGGTCAAGACCCAGCACGATAAACAGCAGTATGCCGACCAGGACAGACAGGCTGTAAAAAACGCGCTTTAACATGGAGATGGCTCGTTCGTGGATGAAATTTAACTCAGGCTACTTTACCCGCCTGGTTAGCGCAAGAAACAGCGACTCAACTGAGGGGTTTTTCAGCAACGTGGCGGACATTTCTGTCCGCCATAAGGTTTACGCCAGCAGGACGCGGTCGATCGTCGTGCAGCCTAACGCCTTGAGCGTCGCGGCGGTGGCATCCCACTGAATCAGTGGCGCATCGGCTTTTTCTGCCAGAATGGCGCGCTGAATGTCCGGATAATCGTAGCCGTTCAGGCTCAGCAGGTTGAGCGCGCCCTGCAGCGGCGGCAGCGTTGGGTTAAACGCGGCGTTTTCCGCATAGCTGCCGGTAAAGATTCGGCCATCGCGGCACTGCAGCGCCACGCCGCTCGGGGACTTGCTGTACGGCGTATGGCTCTTGTTCGCCGCGCGAATGGCCGCTTCGCTCAGGTCATCGCCGGACGGGGCGAAACCGTGATCCTGCTCGTCCATCAGCAGCGTTTTGATCTCAAGATCTTTCGGGCCGAAGGCGTCAGGCAGGTAATCCCCCAGCGTGTGCGGCGCGCGGCCCGGCAGGTTGATGCGCAGCTGCAGCCCGCTGTTCAGCTCGTTCATAAACTGGCGGCAGTGGCCGCAGGGGGTGTAGTTTACTGTGATGGCGCTCAGGGCTTTCTCACCGCGCAGCCAGGCGTGGCTGATGGCGCTCTGCTCGGCATGAACGGTCTGCTGCATGGTTGCGCCGAGGAACTCCATGTTCCCGCCGAAGTACCAGGTTCCGCTGACGCCGCGGGCAATGGCGCCGACGTTGAAGTGGGAAAGATCGGCCCGGGCGCAGGCGGCAGCCAGGGGCAGCAGTGCGAAAGCCAGCGCGTCTTCATCCAGCCCCGTTGCCTGTTTCAGCACCGTGACCTGCTCCGCCGTCAGCAGGGCGGGGAAATGTGCATCGGCCAGAACGGGAGCCAGGGCTGACTGCAAATTCTCTGCAAGCTGAGCGAAGGCAGCTTGAAAACGTGGGTGCATGGCGTTTGCCTCATAAAGGTTAATGGATCGGTAGTTTACGGAGCCGCCAGGGCTTTATATGTGATCCACTTCTCATTATGTATGCAACTTATGAAATCAAAATGAAATTTGCGCGACGCATCGCAAATTTTAGCCCATCACCGCCAGAATCAGCGGAAAAATGAACGGGGCGAGCAGGGAGGTGATAATCCCGCAGATCACCAGCGCCAGCGAGCTAAATGCCCCTTCCTGATAGTCCAGCTCCGCACAGCGGGCGGTACCCAGCGCGTGCGAGGCGGTGCCCATCGACAGCCCGCGCGCCGCTTTGGTGTGAATACGCATCCCGTTCAGCAGGGTGTGGCCAAACACCGCGCCGAGAATGCCGACGAAAATCACGCACATCGCGCTGATGGCCGGAATACCGCCGAGGCTGCCGCCTACCGCCATCGCGATAGGCGTGGTCACTGATTTAGGCAGGATAGAGGCGGCAATTTGCGGGGAGGCCCCCATCAGCAGCGCCACCGACGTGCCGGTGATCATCGCCACCAGGCTTCCCACAAAACAGATGGTAATGATGGACTTCCAGCGGGCGCGGATCTGGTGCAGCTGCTCATATAAAGGAAAGGCAAGCGCTACAACGGCAGGCTGCAGCAGGTCGTTTAAAATTTTGCTGCCCGCAAAATAGCGCTCATAAGGAATGCCGGTGAGCAGCAGGAAGGGAATAATCACCACCATCGCCACCAGCAGGGGGTTCAGCAAGGGCATTTTAAACCGTGCGGCAAGCTTGCGCGCGGCAAAGAATACCAGCAGGGTTAACGGCAGTGACCACCAGATATTAGCCATCATTTTTTTGTTTTCTCCCCGACCACTTTACGTTCGCCATGTACCAGATGAGAACTCCAGCTCACCACCAGGAAAACCACCAGCGTGCTGACCGCACAGGAAACGACAATCGGGCCGAACTGGGCCTTGAGCAAATCAAAATACTGCATGACTCCCACGCCGATAGGCACGAACAGCAGCGCCATGTAGCGGATAAGGACGAAGCAGCCAGGGTTGACCCACTTTGCAGGCAGAATTTGCAGCGCCAGTAAAACAAAGAGGATCAGCATACCGATAATGCTGCCGGGAATGGTGATAGGCAGCAGCGACGCGATGAAAATGCCGGCATACAGGCAGGCGTAAATCAGGACGAATGCGCGCAGATATTGCCAGATAATGTTCAATGATTTGCTCATGGTGAAAGTCCTTGATGAAACGCATTCATCATACAATTAAACCTGAAAATGTGCCATGGATCACATCATGAATTTTGAGCATACCAGACATTCCGGAATGGAACGTCGGGCTTTCCACACACAAACAGAGCAGATACTATAGCGCGTCTTTTTTCACAGGTACTGTTATGCGAGTTTTACTGGCCCCAATGGAAGGCGTGCTCGACTCTCTCGTGCGCGAGCTGCTTACCGAGGTGAACGATTACGATCTCTGCGTGACGGAGTTTTTGCGCGTGGTCGATATGTTGTTGCCGGTAAAATCCTTCTTCCGTCTGTGCCCCGAGCTGCACAACCAGAGCCGGACCTCTTCCGGCACGCTGGTACGAATTCAGCTGCTCGGCCAGTACCCTGAATGGCTGGCGGAAAACGCCGCCCGCGCGGTTGAGCTGGGCTCTTACGGCGTCGATCTCAACTGCGGCTGCCCGTCGAAGCTGGTGAACGGCAGCGGCGGCGGGGCGACGTTGCTGAAAGATCCTGAGTTGATTTACCGCGGCGCGAAAGCCATGCGTGAGGCCGTGCCCTCGCATTTGCCGGTGACGGTTAAGGTGCGCCTGGGGTGGGACAGCGACGCCCGACAGTTTGAAATTGCCGATGCGGTGCAGCAGGCCGGGGCCACCGAGCTGGTGGTGCATGGCCGCACTAAAGAAGACGGCTACAAAGCCGAGCGCATTAACTGGCAGGCGATTGGTGAGATCCGCAAACGACTCACCATTCCGGTGATCGCCAACGGTGAAATCTGGGATTACGAGAGCGCGCAGGCGTGCCTGAAAGCCACCGGCTGCGATGCGGTGATGATCGGTCGCGGCGCGCTGAACGTGCCGAACCTCAGCCGTGTAGTGAAATATAACGAACCGCGGATGCCGTGGGCAGACGTTGTCACGCTGCTGCAAAAATACAGCCGTCTGGAAAAGCAGGGCGATACCGGTTTGTATCACGTCGCGCGAATTAAACAGTGGCTGAGCTATTTACGCAAAGAGTACAGCGAAGCGCTGGGGTTATTTCAGGAGATCCGCACGCTGCAAACGTCGGCTGATATTGCGCGGGTTATACAGTCAAAATAATTAGTATTTATATTTAAATATAAATAATTCACTCGGTGAATATTTTGCCGATTATGTAAGTGTATGACAATTTGCGGATTGCCACGCGTTACTAAAAAATGGAACGCCATCAAGCGTAAGTTGCGCCTTTATTTTTTCTGAGTACATGGCGTAATGAAACGTTTTCTTATTTTATCTCTGAGTGCTCCCCTTGTTTTTATGCTGGCAGCCTGCGCACCGGAACATTCCACGGTGTCGCCAATTCAAACGCAAACGACAGCCGCGTCCGTTAATACCCAACTTCGTCATGCGGACTGGCCGAAAAATGAATGGTGGAAAGAATATAACGACCCGCAGTTAAATTCGCTTATTGCCAAAGCCATAGCGGATGCTCCCGATATGCAAATTGCCCGGCAGCGCATTACGCTTGCCGAAGCGCAGGCCAGAGCCGCTATCGCAGCCGATGGCCCTCAAATGGATTTTTCTGCGGATGTTGAACGGCAAAAAATGTCGGCAGAGGGGCTGATGGGGCCATTTGCCCTGACCGACCCGGCGGCGGGTACCACCGGCCCATGGTATACCAACGGCACCTTTGGCCTGACGGCGGGCTGGGATCTCGATCTGTGGGGAAAAAATCGCGCCCGGATTGCAGCGCGTATCGGTAAGGTGAATGCGCAAAAAGCGGAGCTGGAGCAGACCCGCCAGCTGCTTTCAACCAGCGTTGCGCGCCTTTACTGGGCGTGGCAGACCCAGGCCGAAGCAGGGGATGTCCTTACCCGGATTAAGCAGGAACAGGAAAATATTATCGACGCCGATCGCGAACTTTATCAGCACGGTATTACCTCCTCGGTAGAGGGCGTCGAAACCGATATCCACGCCAGCAAGACTGATGAACAGCTGGCCGACGTAAAGGGCAAAATGAAGGCCATTGAAGCGCGTCTGGAGGCGCTGACCGGCACCCCGACAGCACATCTTACGCGCCACCCGTTGCCTGACGCAGAAGCCTCATTACCCGCAACGCTGGGATATGAACTGCTGGCTCGCCGTCCGGATCTGCAGGAAGCGCACTGGTATATCGAAGCCTCCATGAGCGAGGTGGAAGCCGCCAGAGCGGCGTTCTATCCTGACGTGAACCTGATGGCGTTCTTACAGCAGGATGCCCTGCACCTGAGCGATCTGTTCCGCTCTTCAGCCCAGCAGATGGGCGTGACCGCCGGACTGACGCTGCCGATCTTCGACAGCGGCAGGCTGAACGCTAGTCTGGATATCGCCCAGGCGCAGAATAATCTCTCGGTCGCGAACTACAACAAAGCGGTGGTGGAGGCGGTCAATCAGGTGGCGCGTACGGCAAGTGAAGTTGAAACCCTGACGGCAAAAAATCGTCACCAGCAGCAGGTCGAAAAAGACGCGTCGCGCGTGGTGGCGCTGGCGCAGGCGCGTTTTAGCGCAGGTATCATTGCGGGCTCGCGGGTCAGCGAAGCCAAAATACCGGAGCTTGAAGAACATCTTGAAGGCGTGATGCTGAAAGGCCAGTATCTCGACGCCACGCTGCAGCTGACTTCAGCGCTGGGCGGCGGCTATCGTCATGGCTAAAAAGGGCCATTATCTATACTTACCTCTTTGTAGTTTTTCAGGAGGTGAGTATGACCAGAGTAGCGATTGTAACCGCATCGGATTCCGGGATTGGTAAAACCACGGCGCTGATGCTGGCAGAGCGCGGGTTTGATATTGGCGTCACCTGGCATTCGGATGAAAAAGGGGCGCTGGAAACCTGCCGTGAAGTTGAAGCGCGTGGGCAGCGCGCAGAGGCTATCCATCTTGATTTAAGCACGCTCCCGGACGGCGCTGAAGCTATTGAAACGCTGATTGCGCGCTTCGGCCGGCTGGACGTGCTGGTTAACAATGCCGGAGCGATGACCAAAGCGCCATTCCTTGAGATGGCGTTTGACGACTGGCGGAACATTTTTACCGTCGACGTGGACGGCGCGTTTCTCTGCTCGCAGATTGCGGCACGACAGATGGTGAAGCAGGGGGAAGGGGGGCGGATTGTGAATATCACTTCAGTGCATGAGCACACGCCGCTGCCTGATGCCAGCGCCTACACGTCCGCGAAACATGCGCTCGGCGGCTTAACCAAATCGATGGCGATGGAGCTGGTGAAGCACAAGATTCTGGTGAATGCCGTCGCGCCGGGGGCCATTGCCACGCCGATGAACGATATGGACGACAGCGAAGTGAAGGAAGGGTCAATGCCGGAAATCCCGCTGGCAAGGCCGGGCCACACCAAAGAAATCGCCAGCCTGGTGGCGTGGCTGTGTGACAGCGACGCCAGCTATACCACAGGGCAATCGTTTATCGTCGACGGGGGCTTTATGCTGGCGAACCCGCAGTTTAAGCCGGAGGGGTAAGTGTTTTACCCCTCACCCCGGCCCTCTCCCCAAAGGGGAGAGGGTGTATCTAGTTCCCTCTCCCTCAGGGAGAGGGTTAGGGTGAGGGGTAGTAGACCGCACTCATTCCTCATCCCGCTTCTTCTCTCTGTGCCGCATCCACAGCCTGACTCCGATCACCGCCACAACCACCAGAATCAACCACGCCCAGTGCTTCAGGTGCTGGTCAAGATTATGCAGCCACGGGCCAATCACCTCGCCGCCCATGTAACCGAGCGTCGTGAAGATCAGCGCCCAGGCTATCGCGCCAAGAATATTCAGCGGCAGGAAAATTTTCGGAGGCAGTCGACTGGCACCAATCAGTATCGGCCCGATAATTCTAAAGCCGTACATAAAGCGGGTGCCTATGACAAACAGATAAGGATGGCGCTGGATCAGGCGCTGCGCGCGGTTGATTTTCTTTTTGTGTTTAGCGAAACGCTTGAGCAGCGTCGGGCCAAAGCGCAGCCCCAGGAAATAGAGCAGCTGATCGCCAATCATGCCGCCCAGCGCGACCGCAGCGACGACCAGCGGAAATTTCAGTAAGCCCTGATGCGCGGCGACGCCGCCCAGCAGCGTGATGGTTTCACCTTCCGCCACGCTGCCGATGACCAGCGCGGCATATCCATATTGTTCAATGAGTGCGTTAATATCCATTACGTAACGGTTATCTCCCTCTGCGTACCTCGTTTAATCATATACCTCATGAATCAACCGCGCGGCAATCAACGGAAATTTCCCACTGTACATAAAATAATCTAAAGCCTGCATTATACTTAAGGTATCGCTGACGGGCCGACAACAAGGGGGCGCTATGAACCATGTCTGGGGACTTTTCTCCCATCCCGATCGTGAAATGCATGTCATCAAAAGTGAGAACGAAACGGTCTCGCATCATTACACCCACCATGTGCTGCTGATGGCCGCGGTGCCGGTAATATGCGCGTTTATTGGCACAACACAAATCGGCTGGAACTTCGGCGACGGTACCGTGGTTCAGCTCTCATGGTTTACCGGGCTTTATCTGGCCGTTCTCTTCTATGGCCTGATGCTGGCAGGGGTAGCGGTCATGGGGCGCGTCATTCACTGGATGGCGCGTAACTACCCACAGCGCCCATCGCTGGCACACTGTATGGTCTTTGCCGGATACGTCGCGACCCCGCTGTTCTTAAGCGGTATTGTTGCGCTCTATCCACTGGTCTGGCTGTGCGCGCTGATCGGTACTGTTGCGCTCTTTTACACCGGTTATCTGCTGTATCTGGGCGTTCCTACCTTCCTCAATATCAATAAAGAAGAGGGCCTGAGCTTCTCCGGATCCACGCTTGCCATCGGGGTGCTGGTACTGGAGGTGTTACTGGCACTGACGGTTATTCTTTGGGGTTATGGATACCGTCTCTTCTAAGCTCACTGCATTGCTGGCGTAAATGCCAGCAATGCAGCATCTGTTCACGATTATCCGCTGGCGACAAAGCACGGTGACCGCTATGATGCCGAAGCCAGCCTGTGTTTATCCGTTGACACAGGCGGTGTACGTCATTACGTGCGTGAATAATTATCAGAAGTCTCACCATGCTGAAATTTCGAGTCTCTTTACTTAGCCTGGCTATGCTGCTGGGCGCGTCCGCTGCCGTGCCAGCCGTCGCCAAAACGCCCGCGGTGACCACCGCTGCTGCCCAGCCGCAAATTGCGTCCGGCAGCGCGATGATTGTTGATCTCAACACCAATAAGGTGATTTACGCCAGCCACCCGGACCTGGTGCGCCCGATCGCCTCCATAACCAAATTAATGACCGCGATGGTGGTGCTTGATGCTCGCCTGCCGCTGGACGAAAAGCTGAAAGTGGATATCAGCCACACGCCGGAGATGAAAGGGATCTACTCTCGCGTGCGCCTGAACAGTGAAATCAGCCGTAAAAATATGCTGCTGCTGGCGCTGATGTCTTCCGAAAACCGCGCGGCGGCAAGCCTGGCGCACCACTATCCTGGCGGTTACGATGCCTTTATCCGCGCGATGAACGCTAAAGCCAAAGCGCTGGGGATGAGCAATACTCATTTTGTTGAACCGACGGGTCTGTCGATTAACAACGTCTCCACGGCTCGCGATCTGACGAAACTGCTGATTGCCAGCAAGCAGTACCCGCTGCTCGGCCAGCTCAGCACCACCCGTGAAGACATGGCGACATTCTCGAATCCGTCGTACACGCTGCCGTTTCGCAACACAAACCATCTGGTGTACCGCGAGAACTGGAATATTCAGTTAACCAAAACCGGGTTTACCAATGCGGCAGGCCACTGCCTGGTGATGCGCACCGTGTTTAACGGCAAGCCGGTGGCGCTGGTGGTGATGGATGCCTTCGGGAAATATACCCACTTCGCGGATGCGAGCCGCCTGCGGAGCTGGATTGAGACCGGGAAAGTGCAGCCCGTTCCGGCCGCGGCATTGACCTATAAAAAGCAGAAAGCGGAGCAGATGGCGACGGCGCAGAACGATTAGGTAAAAGCAAAACGGTAACGCATGTTACCGTTTTTTATGTTTTCTCCCTCTCCCTGTGGGAGCGGGCCGGGGTGAGGGAACCAGACCGCACTGCGTTTATTCCGGCAGCGTCCAGTCCCCGTCGTTGAGCGGGCGCTGCATAATCACCGTATCCCGCCAGTCGCCTTTCTTATATCCCACGCTGCGAAGCTGACCGACAATCTCGAAGCCGTGTTTTTTATGCAGCCGTAACGAGCCGGAATTATTATTGCCATCTCCCACAACGGCAATCATCTGCCGCCACGGGCCCTGCTCGCAGCGTGCGATTAGCGCGCTTAGCAACGTTGAGCCAAAACCGCGTCCGGTGATGCTGGCATCCACGTAAATCGACTCTTCCAGTGTATAGCGATAGGCCTGTCGCGGTCGGTAAGGGGTGGCGTAGCAGTAACCCACGACGATGCCGCGATAGAGCGCGATGAGCCACGGTAAACCGTTCTCGGCCACGCTTTTCATGCGCTGACGCATTTCGTCGATGGTGGGGGGAACTTCTTCGAACGACGCGCGTCCGTGAAGCACATGCCAGGCATAGATGGCGGCGATGGCATGCACATCATCGGGAAGGGCGTCGCGCACTTCCAGTTCGGTTTCGGATAAAACATCAACAGCCGACATGACGCGCCTGCTCCTCGTTAGCGAATGCCGGAGAAACGTTTCTCCGGCGACAGACCGCTACTCTATTACGATTAAGGCGCGCTAAACAATCTCTCAAATTTGGCTGTAGGGTTTAATCAGACGCTTGCGTGATGTGCTGCTCCGCGTCCGCACTTTCTTGCCAGTATTTCTTCCGCGTTGTTTTCCCTATGCCGGGGTTCATGCTGTTTGTAGGGTCATTCTCGCGATAAAACTGCTTAAGAGCGTCAGGAGCTTTATAAAGATGCCCGACGTTGTGTTCCGCAGGATATTGTGCGCCACGCTCGCGCAGCAGGGCGAGCATCTGCTCCTTCAGTTCGTGTGCATCTACCCCTTTTTTGACGATGTAGTCCTGATGGAAGACGTAGCACATAAAGTGGCCGTAGTAGAGCTTGTGCACCAGCTTGCTGTCGATTTCCGGCGGCAGATGCTCAAACCATTCGGTGTCGTTGCGTCGCAGGGCGATATCCAGCGCCAGAATATCCTCCACCTCTTCGGAATGTACCGCCTGATAGCGGATAGCAGCACCCGCTGCGGCGAAGCGGTGCAGGAAGGCTTTGCTCCCTTCTTCCGGCGTGCAGACAAAGAAATCACCCTCAGCCGTTTTGAAGAACTCTGTCAGCCAGCTCTGCGCTTCGGCGATTCCGTCCCCGGCCATTTTCAGCAGCAGGTGATGTTCGTACCTATCGCGCCAGGTTCTCATTCGCTCCGGCAGGTGCGCCGGGAAAACGTTGCCCAGCTTCTGCATAAAGCGGTCGGTAAAGTGGGGCTTGAACAGCGGCACTTTCTCCAGCATCGCGTCGGTGCGGCCCTTCATGGTGAAGAAGAACGGCATTTTGTCGGTGCCGAGCTTGTCGATCATCAGGAAGGTGTCTTTCCCGTAGCGCTCAGCGATGTCGTAAATATCCCGATGCATGTACTCGCCCGCCACCGGCAGGTGGGTGAATTCGCCGAGAATATGGCGACGAATTTCGGTCAGAACCTCAGGCTGATTGCTGCCGATGTAAAATACCTGCTGCTTTTTCTCCGCCGGGAAGGTGTCGAGACGCACCGCAAAAACGGCCAGCTTGCCCGCGCAGCCGGAAGATTCAAACAGGCGATCCGGGTCGGCGTTGTAGCGCGCCGGGGTATCGGCCTCGATATCGCGCACGCGGGTGATGTAATCATGGTCATGGGCGTGGCGACCGTCGTGCTGCACGTCTTCGTCCCGCACGCGGTCGTCGTCGAGCTTGCTGAGGATCTGTTCCGGCGTTACGCCCAGATCGATGCCCAGGTGGTTCACCAGCGTCAGCTTGCCGTTTTCATCAATGCGGGCAAAAAGCGACATTTCGGTGTAGGCCGGGCCGCGCTGTACCAGCGAGCCGCCGGAGTTATTGCAGATCCCACCGACCACCGAGGCGCCAATGCAGGAGGAGCCGATCACCGAGTGCGGCTCGCGGCCCAGCGGCTTAAGCGCTTTTTCCAGCGAGTAGAGCGTGGTGCCCGGGAACGCGAGCACCTGCTCGCCTTTGTCCAGCAGGTGCAGCTTGTCGAGGCGCAGGGTACTGATAATCACGATATCGCGATCGTAATCGTTGCCGTTCGGCGTAGAGCCTTCGGTCAGGCCGGTGTTGGCCGCCTGCATTAAAATAATCTTGTCGGCGGCAACGCAGGCGCTCAGCACGCGCCACAGCTCCAGCAGCGTGCCGGGGAAGACCACCGCCAGCGCGTCGCCCTGGCCGGAGCGGAAACCCTTACGGTAGCGGGCGGTTTTGGCCGGGTCGGTAAGCAGGTGAGAGGAGCCAACCAGGCGCGACAGTTCGTTAATAAAAGTATTGTTATCGTCAGTTCGAACAGAAGTCATCTTCCACTCCTTGTGGTGGGGCAAATTTCTCGCTGTAAAGCATAGCGCGATTAACTGTTCAGCGGTCGAGTATTCACGAGAAAAATCAGAGAATAACCCTGCAACGTTCAGAGGGTTTGTGGCACACTGCGCTTTTCGCACGGTCTGGCCGGGTGCTTCCCACGGTTATTGATGAGAGAGAATAACAACATGAAATGGCTATGTTCTGTAGGTGTCGCCGTCAGCCTGGCGCTGCAACCTGCGCTGGCAGAGGATTTGTTTGGTAATCACCCGCTCACGCCTGAAGCCCGCGACGCGTTCGTCACGGAGTTGCTTAAGAAGATGACGGTCGATGAAAAAATCGGCCAGCTGCGTCTGATCAGCGTCGGCCCGGATAACCCGAAAGAGGCCATCCGTGAGATGATCAAAGAGAACCAGGTGGGCGCGATTTTTAACACCGTCACCCGTCAGGATATCCGTAAAATGCAGGATCAGGTGATGGAACTCAGCCGTCTGAAAATCCCGCTGTTCTTCGCCTATGACGTGGTGCACGGCCAGCGTACCGTCTTCCCGATTAGCCTCGGCCTGGCCTCCTCGTTTAACCTCGACGCGGTGAAAACCGTCGGTCGCGTGTCGGCCTATGAAGCGGCGGACGACGGCCTGAACATGACCTGGGCACCAATGGTCGACGTCTCGCGCGATCCGCGCTGGGGCCGCGCCTCGGAAGGCTTCGGTGAAGATACCTTTTTAACCGCCACGATGGGCAAAACCATGGTGGAAGCGATGCAGGGCAAGAGCCCGGCGGACCGCTACTCGGTGATGACCAGCGTCAAACACTTCGCGGCCTATGGTGCCGTTGAGGGCGGTAAAGAGTACAACACCGTCGACATGAGCCCGCAGCGCCTGTTTAACGACTACATGCCGCCGTACAAGGCAGGGCTGGACGCGGGCAGCGGCGCGGTGATGGTGGCGCTGAACTCGCTGAACGGCACGCCTGCGACCTCCGATTCCTGGCTACTGAAAGACGTCCTGCGTGACCAGTGGGGCTTTAAGGGCATCACCGTTTCCGACCACGGCGCGATTAAAGAGCTGATCAAACACGGCACCGCCTCCGACCCGGAAGACGCGGTGCGCGTGGCCCTCAAGTCCGGCATCAACATGAGCATGAGCGACGAGTACTACAGCAAATACCTGCCGGGGCTGGTGAAGAGCGGCAAGGTAACGATGGCGGAGCTGGACGATGCCGCGCGCCACGTGCTGAACGTGAAATATGACATGGGGCTGTTTAACGATCCGTACAGCCACCTGGGGCCGAAAGACTCTGACCCGGCGGACACCAACGCCGAAAGCCGCCTGCACCGCAAAGAGGCGCGTGAAGTGGCGCGCGAAAGCCTGGTGCTGCTGAAGAACCGCCTCGACACGCTGCCGCTGAAAAAATCCGGCACCATTGCTGTAGTCGGCCCGCTGGCTGACAGCAAGCGCGACGTGATGGGGAGCTGGTCTGCTGCGGGCGTGGCCGATCAGTCCGTCACCGTCCTGACCGGCATCAAGAGCGCCGTCGGTGAAAATGCCAAAGTGGTGTACGCCAAAGGGGCGAACGTCACCGACGACAAAGACATCGTCACGTTCCTCAACCAGTACGAGGAAGCGGTGAAGGTCGATCCGCGCACGCCGAAGGAGATGATCGACGAAGCGGTCAACGCGGCGAAGCAGTCTGACGTCGTTGTCGCGGTCGTGGGGGAAGCGCAGGGTATGGCGCACGAAGCCTCCAGCCGTACCGACATCACCATCCCGCAGAGCCAGCGCGATCTGATCGCCGCCCTGAAGGCGACCGGCAAGCCGCTGGTGCTGGTGCTGATGAACGGTCGTCCGCTGGCGCTGGTGAAAGAGGACCAGCAGGCTGACGCCATTCTGGAAACCTGGTTCGCCGGTACCGAAGGCGGTAATGCCATCGCCGACGTATTGTTTGGTGATTACAACCCTTCTGGCAAGCTGCCGATGTCCTTCCCGCGCTCCGTCGGGCAGATCCCGGTGTACTATAGCCACCTGAACACCGGCCGCCCGTACAATGCCGACAAGCCGAACAAGTACACGTCTCGTTACTTCGACGAAGCTAACGGCCCGCTGTATCCGTTTGGTTACGGCCTGAGCTACACCACCTTCAAGGTCTCTGAGGTGAAAATGTCGGCGCCGAGCCTGAAGCGTGACGGCAAGGTTACCGCCAGCGTCGAGGTGACCAACACCGGCAAGCGCGAAGGGGCAACGGTGATTCAGATGTACGTGCAGGATGTGACTGCCTCGATGAGTCGTCCTGTGAAGCAGCTGCGCGGCTTTGAGAAGGTCAACCTTAAGCCTGGCGAAACCAAAACCATCAGCTTCCCGATTGACGTGGATGCGCTGAAGTTCTGGAACCAGCAGATGAAATATGATGCGGAACCGGGCAAGTTTAACGTCTTTATCGGGGTGGATTCCGCCCGTGTGAATAAAGGCGAGTTCGAGCTGCTGTAACCTTTCCCTCCTTTGCATCCCCCGTCCACCGGGGGATGCGTCTTACCTTATGCTAAAAAGGCATTTTGCCGGGTAAATCCGCCGTTTTAAGCTACGCTTTTCTCTCAAGCCTCTGAAAAAGGCAGCAAAAAAATGAGGATAGTGGAATGACGATTAAATCGGGGATGGTAGTTTCTGCGGCGCTATTCGCGGCGCTAAGCCTGCCGCTACAGGCGGCGGAGCCGGTAAAAGTGGGCTCAAAGATCGATACCGAGGGCGCGCTGCTCGGGAATATTATTCTCCAGGTGCTGGAAAGCCACGGCGTGAAAACCGTCAATAAAGTTCAGCTGGGCACCACGCCCGTCGTGCGCGGCGCGATTACCTCCGGCGAGCTGGATATCTACCCGGAATACACCGGCAACGGCGCGTTCTTCTTTAAAGAAGAGAACGATCCGGCATGGAAAAACGCCAAAGCTGGCTATGAAAAAGTCAAAAAGCTCGACGCGGAACAGAACAAGCTGGTCTGGCTGACACCGGCCCCGGCCAACAATACCTGGACTATCGCCGTGCGTAAGGACGTGGCGGAGAAAGGGAAGCTTACCTCGCTTGCGGATCTTAGCCGCTACCTGAAAGAGAAGGGCGACTTCAAGCTCGCGGCATCCGCGGAGTTTATCGAGCGCCCTGATGCGCTCCCGGCGTTCGAAAAAGCGTACGACTTCAAGCTCGACCAGGCGCAGCTGCTCTCGCTGGCGGGCGGTGATACGGCGGTAACCATCAAGGCGGCGGCGCAGCAAACTTCCGGCGTTAACGCGGCGATGGCCTACGGCACCGACGGCCCGGTCGCGGCGCTGGGCCTGCAAACCCTGACCGATCCCAAAGGCGTTCAGCCGATTTACGCTCCAACCCCGGTTGTGCGTGAGGCGGTGCTGAAAGCCTACCCGGATATTGCGCAATGGCTCAAGCCGGTCTTCGAAAAGCTGGATGAAAAAACGCTGCAACAGCTGAATGCCAGCATTGCCGTCGAGGGACTGGATGCCAAAAAAGTGGCCGCCGACTTCCTGAAACAACAAGGGCTTGTGAAGTAACGGGAAAGGGCTGTGCCAATAAAATGTCATAACCGCGTACTGCTGCTGTTGGCCTGCGTGGCCATCGCGGCGGTCGCGTTACCGTTTGTGAACGTCGCGCCTAACCGCCTGATGTCGGGGGAAGGGCGCGCTCTCTGGGACGTGTGGCCGTTCACGCCGTGGTGGCTGGCGGCTGCGCTGGCCGCGTGGGTTGCGCTATCGTTCTGGCAAGGGCGAGCGGCGCAGTGGCTGACGCTGCTGCTCTCGGAAGGTCTCTTTATCGCGCTGTTCTGGAGCGCGGGGCTGGCGGCAACGCATATGGCCTCGGCGGAAAGCCCGCTGGCGCGAACCACGCCAGGCAGCGGCCTGTGGCTCTGGCTGGCGCTGTGTTTGCTGGCGAGCAGCGATGCGATTCGTCGCCTCATCGCCAGCTCTGTCTGGCGCTGGGTGCTCAATGCGCAGATATGGTGTATTCCGCTGCTGTTATTGTTCAGCGGTGAACTGAACAACCTCTCGCTGTTAAAAGAGTACGCCAACCGTCAGGAGGTGTTTGATGATGCCCTGGCACAGCATCTGACGATCCTTTTCGGCACGCTGATCCCGGCGCTGCTGGTCGGGATACCGCTCGGCATGTGGTGTTATCGTCATCCCTCACGTCAGGGTAGCATCTTTGCCGTGCTCAACGTCATCCAGACCATTCCCTCCGTTGCGCTGTTTGGCCTGCTGATTGCCCCCCTGGCCGGGCTGGTGAAGTCGTTTCCCGCGCTGGGCGCGGTGGGTATCGCCGGAACGGGGTTAACGCCCGCGCTGATTGCGCTGGTGCTGTACGCGCTGCTCCCGCTGGTGCGCGGCGTGGTCGCGGGCTTAAGCCAGGTCGCGCCCGATGTGCTGGAAAGCGCCCATGCGATGGGGATGAGCGCGCGACAGTGTTTCTGGAAGATACAGCTCCCGCTGGCGCTGCCCCTGCTGCTGCGTAGCCTGCGGGTGGTGGCGGTCCAGACCGTTGGCATGGCGGTGATTGCCGCGCTGATTGGCGCGGGCGGCTTTGGCGCGCTGGTGTTCCAGGGGCTGCTGAGCAGCGCCCTCGATCTGGTGTTGTTAGGCGTGGTTCCCACCATTGCGCTGGCGGTTGTCGTCGACGCGCTGTTTGCCTTATGGCTCGCGCTGCTCAGGAGAAGAGCCAATGATTGAATTTCACGATGTCAGTAAAACCTTTGCCGGCCGCCCGGCGGCAAGCCATCTGAACCTGAACTTTGCCGAGGGGGCGTTTTCCGTGCTGATTGGCACGTCGGGCTCGGGAAAATCCACCACGCTGAAGATGATCAACCGGCTGGTGGAGCATGACAGCGGGTTAATTCGCTTTGCCGGGGAAGAGATCCGCAGCCTGCCGGTGCTGGAGCTGCGCCGCCGGATGGGCTATGCCATTCAGTCTATCGGCCTGTTTCCGCACTGGACGGTGGCGCAGAACATCGCCACCGTGCTGCAGCTGGAGAAATGGTCGCGGGCTAAAATCGCTGACCGCGTTGATGAACTGATGTCTCTGCTGGGGCTGGAGCCCGCGCTGCGCGACCGCTATCCTCACCAGCTCTCCGGTGGGCAGCAGCAGCGCGTGGGCGTGGCGCGCGCGCTGGCGGCTAACCCGCAGGTGCTGCTGATGGATGAACCTTTCGGCGCGCTGGATCCGGTTACGCGCGGGGCGCTGCAGGCGGAGATGACCCGGATTCACCGCATTCTTGGTCGAACCATCGTCCTCGTGACGCACGATATAGATGAAGCCCTGCGCCTGGCAGACCATCTGGTGCTGATGGATCACGGCGAGGTGGTGCAGCAGGGCGCGCCGCTTGCGCTGCTGACCAGCCCGAAGAATGACTTTGTGCGCGAGTTTTTTGGCCGCAGCGAGCTGGGCGTCAGGCTGCTCTCCCTGCGGACGGTCGGGGACTATATGCGCCGGGAGAATGCACCGCCCGACGGGGAACCGCTACAGGAACAGATGAGCCTGCGGGATGCCCTCTCCGCGTTTGTCGCGCGCCGGTGCGAAGTCCTGCCCGTGGCGGATGTCCGGGGCGCGCCGTGCGGCAGCCTGCATTTTCGCGATCTGCTTGCCGGGGAGGTGACGCGTGAAGGCACTGCGTGATCCGCTCCTCTGGCTGGTAGCGCTCTTTGTCGCCTTACTGTTTCTGATGCCTCACAGCGCGGCGCTGTTTAACACCCTTTTTCCGGGGCTACCGCGGCCGGTGTATCAGCAGGAGAGCTTTATCAACCTCGCCCTGGCGCATCTCTGGCTGGTGGCGCTATCAAGCGTCATCGCGGTGGTGCTGGGAACAGGCGCGGGCATCGCGGTCACGCGACCAGCGGGCCGGGAGTTTCGTCCGCTGGTGGAGACGGTTGCGGCCATTGGGCAGACGTTTCCGCCGGTGGCGGTGCTGGCGATAGCGGTGCCGGTGATGGGTTTTGGCCAGCAGCCCGCGATTATTGCGCTGATTTTATACGGCGTGTTGCCCGTTCTGCAGGGCACGCTGGCGGGCGTTGCGGCGGTCCCGGCGTCTGTTTTAAGCGTGGCGGAAGGGATGGGGATGAGCCGCTGGCAGCGGCTGCGTAAGGTAGAGCTGCCGCTTGCGGCGCCGGTTATTATTGCCGGGATCCGTACGTCGGTGATTATTAACATCGGGACGGCGACCATTGCGTCTACGGTCGGTGCCAATACGCTGGGAACGCCGATCATCATCGGCTTAAGCGGGTTTAATACGGCTTATATTGTGCAGGGGGCGGTGCTGGTCGCGCTGGCGGCCATCGTCGTCGATCGCCTTTTTGAGCGGCTGGCGCTGTACCTCAGCCGACACCGCCACGAACGATAAACGAGTACCCGGCCAGCATCACGCCGCCGATACCGCTTACGGCCATCAGGACAAAAAGGGTAATAATGGCGAGTTTGGTTGCCTTCATCATGTGCTCCTGTTGTTAACGGAACAATTATACGGTGAAGCGCAGCTGTTAATGAACCATTAAATGCCGTTAGGGCTCATCCGGGCCAAGGGAATAAACCGGATAACCATGCTCACGCCACTCCGTCAGCAGCTGTTGCTGCGTGGCGGACGGCACTTCGCCACACCAGACCAGCAGGGTCTGGCCGTCGAAAAGCTCGGGTTTGAGCTGACCCAGCGAGTGCGCAAGGACATCCACGCGCCAGCCCTTTTGGGTGGCGATCCACGCTTCCAGCCACAGACGGGTGGTATCGTGCACGTTCCAGCCGACCACCAGCGCATCTTTTCCGGCCTTGTTCTTCGCCGAGGCAAGACAGACGGCAATATAGTTGATCAGCACCCCGTCAAGCATGCTGAGCAGCGCCTGCAGGGTAGACTGTTGGCACTGCAGGCGTCGACGGAGCGGAATGAAAAGATAGGTGATAAGCGTTTTCGCCGGATAATCGCGACCCTGCTCTTTGATCCAGGCGCGCAGTCGCTGCAGATTACCCGCCTGAAGGAGCCGCAGCAGCGTTTCCTGCTGTTCACGCCAGAGGTTTTGCGTGTCCGGGTCGTCGTGGCTCAGCAGGGACTTCACTTTGCCGACCTGCACCCCGTTGTCGATCCAGCTTTTGATTTCGCGGATCCGGTCGATATCGGCATCGTTGAAAAGGCGATGACCCCCGTCCGTTCTCTGCGGTTTGAGCAATCCATACCGCCGCTGCCACGCCCGTAGGGTAACGGGATTGATATCACAAAGGAGTGCTACTTCACCGATTGTGTAAAGCGCCATATTTGCCCCCTGGCTTACGCGTCCCCAGCTTAACTGTAGACCCACTTTGCCGAACCAGGAAGGGTTGGTTAATTTTTAAGCAAATAATGCGAAGCATGCGCGATGTGCAGAAAAAGGTGTGATAACGAACACGATTTTGCGCTTTTTTGGGGTGCTTCAAAGAAAGTTCAGCCGCATCCGTGTATGTTACGCGTTTTTTAGCGTGTGCGGTTTTGAGTATGTACGAGTTTAACCTGGTGCTGCTGTTGCTTCAGCAGATGTGCGTGTTTCTGGTCATTGCCTGGCTGATGAGCAAAACGCGTCTTTTCATCCCGCTGATGCAGGTCACCGTACGCCTGCCGCACAAGCTGCTCTGCTACGTCACCTTCTCTATTTTTTGCATCATGGGGACCTATTTTGGTCTCCATATCGAAGACTCTATTGCCAATACGCGCGCCATCGGCGCGGTGATGGGCGGGCTGCTGGGCGGCCCGGTCGTCGGTGGCCTTGTCGGTTTAACCGGTGGGCTGCATCGCTATTCCATGGGCGGGATGACGGCGCTCAGCTGCATGATCTCGACGATCGTCGAAGGGCTGCTCGGCGGCCTGGTGCACAGCTACATGATTAAGCGCGGACGCCCGGACAAGGTGTTTAGCCCGCTTACCGCCGGGGCCATTACTTTTGTGGCCGAAATGGCGCAGATGGCAATCATTCTGCTGATTGCCCGCCCGTTCGAGGATGCGCTGCACCTGGTCAGCAATATTGCCGCCCCGATGATGGTGACAAACACGGTGGGCGCGGCGCTGTTTATGCGTATTCTGCTCGACAAGCGCGCCATGTTTGAAAAGTACACCTCGGCCTTTTCCGCCACGGCGCTGAAGGTTGCTGCCTCGACCGAAGGGAACCTGCGTCAGGGATTTAACGAAGAGAACAGTATGAAGGTCGCGCAGGTGCTCTATAAAGAGCTGGATATCGGCGCGGTGGCCATTACCGATCGCGAAAAGCTGCTGGCGTTTACCGGCACCGGAGACGATCACCATCTGCCGGGCAAACCGATCTCGTCGACCTATACGCTGCGCGCCATTGAAACCGGCGAAGTGGTATATGCCGACGGTAACGAAGTGCCTTACCGCTGCTCGCTGCATCCGCAGTGCAAGCTGGGCTCCACGCTGGTCATTCCGCTGCGCGGGGAAAATCAGCGGGTGATGGGCACCATCAAACTGTATGAGGCGAAAAACCGTCTGTTCAGCTCCATCAACCGCACGCTGGGGGAGGGGATCGCCCAGCTTCTTTCCGCGCAAATTCTGGCCGGGCAGTATGAACGGCAGAAAGCCCTGCTGACGCAGTCTGAGATTAAGCTGCTGCATGCCCAGGTTAATCCGCATTTCCTGTTTAATGCCCTCAACACGCTCAAAGCGGTGATCCGCCGCGACAGCGATCAGGCCGCGCAGCTGGTGCAGTTTCTGTCGACCTTTTTCCGCAAGAACCTGAAGCGCCCGTCAGAGATCGTGACCCTGGCCGACGAGATTGAGCACGTGAATGCCTATCTGCAAATTGAGCAGGCGCGGTTTCAGTCCCGCCTGCAGGTGTCGCTCTCCGTTCCGGACGAGCTGGCGCATCAGCATCTTCCTGCCTTTACCCTGCAGCCTATTGTGGAGAACGCCATCAAGCACGGTACCTCGCAGCTTCTGGGGACAGGGGAGGTCACCATCGCCGCCAGCCGTTTCAATCACCATCTGGTGCTGGATATTGAAGATAACGCCGGGCTTTACCAGCCTTCCACCTCAGGTGGATTAGGGATGAGCCTGGTGGATAAACGCCTGCGCGCCCACTTCGGCGACGACTGTGGCATAACCGTCGCCTGCGAGCCTGACCGCTTTACCCGTATTACCGTTCGACTGCCGCTGGAGGAAAACGCATGTTAAGAGTGCTGATTGTGGATGACGAGCCGCTGGCACGGGAAAACCTGCGCGTTCTGCTGCATGAGCAGCCAGACATTGAGATTGTGGGGGAGTGCGCCAACGCCATTGAGGCCATCGGTGCGGTGCACAAGCTGCGCCCGGACGTGCTGTTCCTCGACATTCAGATGCCGCGCATCAGCGGTCTGGAGATGGTCGGCATGCTCGATCCGGAGCATCGTCCCTACATCGTGTTTCTGACGGCGTTCGACGAATATGCCGTTAAGGCTTTTGAGGAGCACGCGTTTGATTATTTACTCAAGCCGATTGAAGAGAAGCGGCTGGAAAAAACGCTCACCCGTTTACGCCAGGAGCGAACCGTCCAGGACGTGACGCTGCTGCCTGAGAACCAGCAGCCGCTGAAATTTATCCCCTGCACCGGGCACAGCCGGATCTATCTTCTGCAGATGGATGATGTGGCATTTGTCAGCAGCCGCCTGAGCGGGGTGTTTGTCACCAGCGCGGAAGGGAACGAAGGGTTTACCGAGCTGACCCTGCGCACGCTGGAGAGCCGCACGCCGCTGATTCGCTGCCACCGCCAGTATCTGGTGAACATGGCGCACCTGAAGGAGATCCGCCTGGAAGATAACGGCCAGGCCGAGCTGGTGCTGCGCGCCGGGCAGACCGTCCCCGTCAGCCGCCGCTATCTGAAAAGTTTGAAAGAGGCGATTGGCCTGTAAAACTGGTACACTGCGCGCCATTGCATCATCGACATTCGAAGGCTCTATGCTAAGTAACGACATTCTTCGTAGCCTGCGCTACACCCTGAAAGCAAACAATAACGACATGGTGCGCATTCTTGCGCTGTCCGACATGGAGTCCACGTCTGCAAATTTTGATACCTGGATGACCAAAGAGGACGAAGAGGGCTTCGTCCGCTGCCCGGACATCATTCTGTCGGGTTTTCTGAACGGACTGATTTACGATAAGCGTGGCAAAGATGACTCCGCGCCCGAGCTGGCGCTGGAGCGTCGCGTGAACAACAACACGGTGCTAAAAAAGCTGCGTATCGCCTTCTCGCTGAAAACGGACGATATCCAGGCGATCATGACCGAGCAGAAATACCGCGTGTCGATGCCGGAAATCACCGCCATGATGCGCGCGCCGGACCACAAAAACTACCGCGAGTGCGGCGACCAGTTTCTGCGTAATTTCCTGCGCGGGCTGACCCACCGGGTGCATCACCCAAAGGCGTAAATGCGACATGGGTGCGGCATGTTGCTCTCACCCCGGCCCTCTCCCACAGGGAGAGGGAGAACAAAAAAGCCGGAGATCATCTCCGGCTTTTTTGTTATTTCACCTGCTGGCCCGGCTTCGCGCCTTCGTCCGGGCTTAACAGGAAGATATCTTTCCCCCCTGGGCCCGCGGCCATCACCATCCCCTCGGAGATGCCGAAGCGCATTTTGCGCGGCGCCAGGTTAGCGACCATCACGGTTTGACGGCCGATCAGCACCTGCGGGTCCGGATAGGCAGAACGGATGCCGGAGAAGACGTTGCGCTTCTCGCCGCCGAGATCCAGCGTCAGGCGCAGCAGCTTGTCAGAGCCTTCCACGAATTCTGCGTTTTCAATCAGCGCCACGCGCAGATCGACTTTAGCGAAATCATCAAAGGTGATGGTTTCCTGAATCGGATCGTCCGCCAGCGGGCCGGTTACCGGTGCTGCAGCCGCTTTCACCTCTTCTTTAGAGGCTTCGACCAGGGCTTCAACCTGCTTCATCTCGATGCGGTTATACAGCGCCTTAAAGGTGTTCACCTTGTGGCCGAGCAGCGGCTGCGCCATTGCATCCCAGGTCAGTTCGGTGTTCAGGAACGCCTCCGCGCGGGCTGCCAGCTGCGGCAGAACCGGCTTCAGGTACGTCATCAGCACGCGGAACAGATTGATGCCCATGGAGCAGATGGCCTGCAGATCGGCATCGCGACCTTCCTGTTTGGCGACAACCCACGGCGCCTGCTCGTCCACATAGCGGTTAGCCAGGTCAGCCAGCGCCATGATTTCACGCACGGCTTTTCCGAACTCGCGCGTTTCCCAGGCTTCGCCAATGGTGGCCGCCGCGTCGGTAAAGGTTTGGTACAGGGCAGGGTCCGCCAGCTCAGCGGCCATTACGCCGTCAAAGCGCTTGGCGATAAAGCCCGCGTTACGGGACGCCAGGTTCACCACCTTGTTAACGATGTCCGCGTTCACGCGCTGCACGAAATCTTCCAGGTTCAGGTCGATATCGTCGATGCGGGAAGAGAGCTTCGCGGTGTAGTAGTAGCGCAGGCTGTCCGCGTCGAAGTGGTTCAGCCAGGTGCTGGCCTTAATGAACGTCCCGCGAGACTTGGACATCTTCGCGCCGTTTACCGTCACGTAGCCGTGTACAAACAGGTTGGTTGGCTTGCGGAAGTTGCTGCCTTCCAGCATTGCCGGCCAGAACAGGCTGTGGAAATAGACGATGTCTTTACCGATGAAGTGGTAAAGCTCAGCGGTAGAGTCTTTCTTCCAGTATTCGTCGAAGCTCACGGTATCGCCGCGCTTGTCGCACAGATTCTTGAAGGAGCCCATGTAGCCGATTGGCGCGTCCAGCCAGACGTAGAAATATTTGCCCGGCGCGTTCGGGATTTCGAAGCCGAAGTACGGCGCATCGCGGGAGATATCCCACTGCTGCAGGCCGGATTCGAACCACTCCTGCATCTTGTTCGCCACCTGCTCCTGCAGCGCGCCGCTGCGGGTCCACGCCTGCAGCATTTCGCTGAAGGAGGGCAGGTCGAAGAAGAAGTGCTCTGAGTCACGCATCACAGGCGTGGCGCCGGATACCACGGATTTCGGCTCGATAAGCTCGGTCGGGCTGTAGGTCGCGCCGCAGACTTCGCAGTTATCGCCGTACTGGTCCGGGGATTTACATTTTGGACAGGTGCCTTTGACGAAGCGGTCCGGCAGGAACATGCCTTTTTCCGGATCGTACAGCTGAGAGATGGTGCGGTTTTTGATAAAACCGTTCTCTTTCAGACGGGTGTAGATCAGCTCCGACAGCTCGCGGTTTTCGTCGCTGTGCGTGGAGTGATAGTTGTCATAGCTGATGTCAAAGCCAGCAAAATCGGTCTGATGCTCCTGACTCATTTCGGCAATCATCTGCTCCGGGGAAACCCCCAGCTGCTGCGCTTTCAGCATGATCGGCGTGCCGTGGGCATCGTCCGCGCAGATGAAGTTAACCTCGTGGCCGCGCATTCGCTGGTAACGGACCCAGACATCAGCCTGGATATGCTCCAGCATGTGGCCGAGGTGGATTGAGCCGTTGGCGTACGGCAGGGCGCACGTTACCAGAATTTTTTTCGCGACTTGAGTCATAGTAGGCATTACTTCTTTTAACTGTGAAAAGGGTTTTCGATATTACCAAAAGGGGCATTATTAAGTAAGCACAAACCACGGCCTTTCAGGTAAACTTGTTTGTCTAAGGTCTTATTCACAAGAACAAAGGAGTCGGGATGAGTTCTCAATCCCAGGCCAAATCACCGGAAGCCTTACGAGCAATGGTCGCCGGGACGCTGGCTAACTTTCAGCATCCAACCCTGAAGCACAACCTCACTGCGCTGAAAGCGTTACACCACGTCGCATGGCTGGACGACACATTGCACGTTGAGCTGCAGATGCCGTTCGTCTGGACCAGCGCTTTTGACGCGCTGAAAGAGCAGACCAGCGCTGAGCTGCTGCGCATTACCGGCGCGAAAGCGATTGACTGGAAGCTGAGCCACAGTATCGCCACGCTGAAGCGTGTGAAAAATCAGCCGGGCGTCAACGGGGTGAAAAACATCATCGCCGTGAGTTCTGGTAAGGGTGGGGTGGGTAAATCGTCTACCGCCGTTAACCTCGCGCTCGCGCTGGCGGCGGAAGGGGCAAAGGTCGGTATTCTGGATGCCGATATCTACGGTCCGTCTATTCCAAACATGCTGGGTGCGGAAAATCAGCGTCCAACCTCGCCGGACGGCACGCATATGGCGCCGATCGTGGCGCACGGTCTGGCGACCAACTCCATCGGTTACCTGGTGACTGACGATAACGCCATGGTCTGGCGCGGCCCAATGGCCAGCAAAGCGCTGCTGCAGATGCTGCAGGAAACGATGTGGCCGGATCTGGATTATCTGGTGCTGGACATGCCGCCGGGCACCGGTGACATTCAGCTGACGCTGGCGCAAAACATTCCGGTAACGGGCGCCGTCGTGGTCACCACGCCGCAGGACATCGCGCTGATCGACGCCAAAAAAGGCATCGTGATGTTCGAGAAAGTGGAAGTGCCGGTGCTGGGCATCGTCGAGAACATGAGCATGCACATCTGCAGCAACTGCGGACACCATGAGCCTATCTTCGGTACCGGCGGTGCCGAGAAGCTGGCGGCGCAGTATCACACCCAGCTGCTGGGGCAGATGCCGCTGCATATTTCCCTCCGTGAAGATCTGGACAGCGGAAAGCCGACGGTCGTGAGCCGCCCGGACAGCGAATTTGCGGAGATGTATCGCCAGCTGGCGGGGCGCGTTGCGGCGCAGCTCTACTGGCAGGGTGAAGTGATCCCGGGTGAAATCGCCTTCCGCGCGGTGTAATTCCTCTGCGCTTTAGTGCCGGGTGGCGGCTTCGCCTTACCCGGCCTACGAAATACGGTTTTGTAGGTCAGGTAGGCGAAGCGCCACCTGACGTTACCCAAGCCGATAATGCATCAGATAGTACTCTCCCTCAGGAGAATTCCCCGTCGCCTCAATGTGCCAGCCGTGCCGCTGGTAAAACGCAATAGCCCGCGCATTCTTCACCAGACACTTGAGTGAGCCCGTGCTGGTAAACGTCTTCTGTACGTGCTCAAGCAACACATGTCCGACGCCCAGGCTCTGATACTGCGGATCGACAAACAGGTTGTGCAGAAAATTATCGTTCGTCCAGACTGAGGCGAAGCCGAGTCGGTGCCCATCCTGCTCCGCCACCCAAATCTCTTCGTCCAGGGTTGCCGCGTCAAAATCTTCCAGTTGCCACGCAGAACTGTCCAGCCACGGCCAGGCTTCACGCCGGGCGTGGAGGTAGAGCGTGCGCAGGAAAGGGCGGTCGCTCTCCTGCCACGAACGGATTACGATCGTATCAGCGATGATAGAAGATATCTCCATTGTAGGCTTTGTAGATTTTGCCATCGGCATCGCCAATCAGAACGTAGTTTTCACCCATGTAGGTCCAGTGGGTACCGGCATCCGGCGCCGGAAGGTTACGCAGCTGGTACTGTTTGATGGTGTACTCCGGCGTTTGATACTGCGCCGGTGCCGTATCGCCGATTTTAAACTTCGTGAAATCGGCGATGAACTCTTGTTCTTCATAGGCCTTGATGCCCGATGGCGCAGCGGCGGTTTGCGGGGCAGAGAACGCAGAGCCCGCCAGAGACAGTAATACACCCAGAAGCAGCAATTTACGCTTAGCCATTTTTTCTCCAGTGATATCGTTGCAGAGACTTTCGTCTGCAGGGCACACAGCACAAGGCAGACAGTCTATTTTAAGTATCAAAGCATGATGCGTTTGATAAAAAATGTAACAAAAGTGGAGGGGTTTGGGTAGTCGATTAGGGTGATGCTCATCATTGCAGTGAATGTTAGTTGTGCGGGATATTTATTATTTTTATCATTTTATTAATCTATTCTGAAAATAACTTTTTACGTCAAAATTGCACCGTTAAGCGAATGCTTTCGCGAGGGATAACATTTAATATCGCGGCGCATAAACTGTTATTACTCTCCGTTTTCTTGCGCAATTGTGCGCTGTGTTTAACTTTTTAAACAACAGCGGGTTTGCGCTTTGCACTAATGCGGAAAAATAATAAATAACTATATTTCAAGGTGTTGCTTGTGTTTTTTTTGCAAGTTAAATGCCCGGCGCAACGATAAATCAACAATTTATATAAATGAAAAATACAACTGCTTTTTTACTGTCCTTTCTGACGCTCAGCCAGCTAACAGGATGTGTATTTTCACCAGGCCAGAACTTAAGTCTTTCCGGTAAAAAAGTCACTACCGGTGAAGAAATTAACGATCCGCTGGACAAACGCGTGGAGGTTTTTCCTTTAACCCCGGAATTAATTGAAAAACTGCGCCCACCCGTTTCTAAATCTCAGGCAAATCCTAATCTGGATGAGCAGCTCAAAAACTGGGAATACCGCATTGGCCCAGGGGACATTCTGACGGTCACCGTCTGGGATCACCCTGAACTCACAACGCCTGCAGGGCAGTACCGTAGCGCGAGCGACGCGGGTAACTGGGTTAACGCCGATGGCACGCTCTTCTACCCCTACGTCGGCAGGCTGAAAGTGGCGGGCAAAACGGTTTCGCAGGTACGTGAGGAGATCACCGCGCGGCTGGATAAGGTCATTGAGAGCCCGCAGGTGGACGTCAGCGTTGCCTCCTTCCGTTCTCAAAAAGCCTATATCACTGGAGAGGTTGAGAAATCGGGCCAGCAGCCAATAACCAATATTCCATTGACGGTAATGGATGCGGTGAACGCCGCAGGCGGTCTCTCTGCGGATGCCGACTGGCGTAACGTCGTGCTCACGCATGATGGCCAGGACTCGCGCCTTTCACTCTATGCTCTGATGCAACATGGCGATTTGACCCAAAATAAGCTGCTTTATCCGGGCGATATCCTGTTTGTTCCCCGGAACGACGCGCTGAAAGTGTTCGTGATGGGCGAGGTGGTTAAACAGAGCACCCTTAAGATGGATCGTAGCGGCATGACGCTGGCCGAAGCCCTGGGGAATGCAGGCGGGCTGAACCAGAATATGGCCGATGCAACCGGGATTTTTGTTATTCGCCCGGTTTCACGAAAAGGCGAGAAAGACAAAATCGCCAACATCTATCAACTCAATGCGGAAGATGCCTCAGACATGGTGTTGAGTACAGAATTCGAGCTGGAACCGTACGACATTGTCTATGTCACGACGGCACCGCTTTCACGCTGGAACCGCGTGATCGCCCAGCTGGTACCCACCATCAGCGGCGTACATGACCTGACCGAAACCGTCCGTTACATCAGGTCGTGGCCGCAATAATGTTCAATTCAATTCTCGTGGTTTGCACCGGCAATATTTGCCGTTCACCGATTGGTGAGCGGCTGTTGCGCCAGCAGCTACCCGACGCGCAGGTGACCTCGGCAGGCATTTTCGGGCTTGAAGGACGCCCGGCGGATGCGGCTGCAAGGGCTGTCGCCTTACGTCATGGCGTTTCGCTGGAAGGTCACGTGGCGCGTAAGGTCACACGTTTTCTGTTACAAAAATCCGATTTGATTCTGGTGATGGAGCCAGAGCATCTCCGTTTTATTGCCTCAATCGCGCCGGAGAATCGGGGGAAATCGCTGTTGTTTGGACAGTGGCTGGAAACAAAGGACATTCCCGATCCGTATCGCAAAAGCCGGGAAGCCTTCGAATATGTTTTCGAGCAGTTAGGAAAAGCCAGCCAGGAATGGGCTCGTCGTTTGCGTCAACAAGGAATGAAGCAGTAATGTCGTCTCATAAATCAGACAAATTTGGTGCTGCGACACCGCATAATAATGAAATTGATCTCATTCAGCTGATGGCAGAGATGTTTGATCATCGGGTAATGATAGCGTGCATCACGCTCCTGTTCACCGTATGCGCCGGGATCTATGCGTATAGCGTCACACCGATCTATCAGGCTGATGCCCTTGTACAGATAGAAGCGAAGCAGGACAATTCGTTGCTCAAAAGCTTAAGCCAGTTTGGGACCGATCTTTCACCTGATGTAGCTCCCGAACTCCTGCTGCTCAGGTCGCGGATGATTCTGGGAGAGACCGTTGACAAGCTGGGGCTAACGTACAGCGTTAAACGGCGCGTGCTGTCCGTCATTGGGGCGCTGCTGGAACGAGGGCGTAAAGCCGATGAACTGACAATTGGCGCGCTTACCATCCCCCTTCTGGAAGACAAGCCACAGGAACTTTTACTGACCGTTCAGGAGCAGGGCCGGTATCACCTCGAAGGAAAAACGCTTGAGGCTGATGGCGTCGTTGGGAAAACGCTGGTTAAAGACGGAGTAACGCTGCTTGTTACCTCCCTCAATGCGGCGCCAGGGACCCGGTTTGCCCTCGAAACCGTCACAAAGCTTGAAGCGATTAACGCCCTTCAGCGCCGACTCACTGTTTCGGAGTCGGCGAAGCAGAGCGGAATTATCACCTTAACGCTGACGGGCGAGGACCCTGACAAGATCGCCGTGGTGCTCAACACCATTGCTGAAAATTATCTCAGCCAGAACATTGCGCGCCAGGAGGCTAAAGATACCCGCAGCCTGGCGTTTTTACAGGATCAATTACCTAAAATCAGCCGCGAACTGGATGAAGCCGAAGCGCGACTGAACGCCTACAGAGAGCAGCGCGATTCTGTCGATCTCTCCCTTGAGGCGAAGACGGTTCTCGATCAGGTGGTTAATGTGGAAAACCAGCTTAACGAGCTGACGTTCCGCGAAGCAGAAGTTTCTCAGCTTTTCAAAAAGGATCACCCAACCTATCGCGCCTTACGGGAGAAAAAACAGACCCTGGAGCAGGAACGTACGCGCCTGAATAACCGAGTCTCATCCATGCCTTCTACGCAGCAGGAAATTTTGCGCTTAAGCCGTGACGTTGAGTCCGGGCGCACCATCTACCTGCAGCTGCTGACGCGTCAGCAGGAGCTGAATATCTCGCGCTCCAGCGCCATCGGAAACGTGCGGATCATTGACCCAGCAGTAACGCAGCCTGCCCCAGTCAAACCGCGCAAAGTGATTATCATTGTGCTCGGTATGCTGGTGGGATTGATGCTCTCGGCAGGAACGGTGTTGGTGCGCTCTGCGTTTAAACGGGGCATCACCTCGTCTGAACCGCTGGAAGCGCAGGGAATGCCTCTTCTGGCTACGCTCCCGCGTTCGGTGTGGCTGTGGAAAAAAACGCATTTGCGCAGGAGGACGCTGTTTGCTTCCCACTGGAAGCACAGGACGTCAAACGTACCTTTCCTGCCCGTTGAACGTCCGGCAGATATGTTTGTCGAGGCGGTGCGCGGGTTACGCACCAGTCTGCATTTCACCATGATGGATGCCGCTAACCGGATAGTCGCGGTTTCAGGCCCTTCGCAGGACTGCGGAAAGACCCTGGTGAGCACCTCGCTGGCGTCGATTGCGGCTCAGGCCGGACAGCGTGTGCTGTTTATTGATGCGGATATGCGCAAAGGATATGTCCACAACATTTTCAAATTGAACAACCGCCATGGGTTGTCCAGCGTGCTGGGGGGAAATGTAGAGTGGCAGGATGCGATTCAACGCTTCGAGAAAGGTGGCTTTGATGTGTTGACCTGTGGAGCTCAGCCTTCGCATCCTGTCGAGCTGCTTATGAATGAGCGCTTCCAGACGGTAATGTCGCGAATAGACAAAGAATACGACATCGTGATTGTCGACACGCCACCGGTGCTGGCCGTGACGGATGCGCTACTCGTCGCCAGAGCCGCGGCAACCACGTTGCTAGTTGCCCGTTTCGGTAAAACCAGCGTCAAAGAGATCGAGAATTGCCGGAAGCGTCTGAAGCAGATGGGCGTACAGGTTGAAGGTGCGATTCTCAATGATATTGTGAAATCCGCTGCGTTCTATTACCACTCGGGTTATAGCCATTACGACTACGGCTATACCCCGGAATAAAAGCGGCGCGACACTTCTTTACAGCATAACGCCGAATAGCCCGTTAAGATGACCTCCGTTAAATCGAGAGGTCATAATGGATAACCGTAAATTGAGTCGCCTGCGCCGCTGGGCGCGGGAAGGGATCATACTCATTCTGCTTACGCTGGCGGTCATGTGGGGTGTGGATCAATACCGAAAGCCGTCATTACCCGCCAGCTTTAGCGCAACGCCCATGCAGAGCATCGACGGTAACATTCACGATATCGCGGCGCTCAGCCAGCAGCGCCCGCTGCTGATTTACGTCTGGGCAACCTGGTGTAGCATCTGTCGTTATACGACACCTGCGGTCGATAAGCTGGCAAAAGAGGGTGGTAACGTCGTGAGCATTGCCATGCGTTCCGGTGACGATGCAAAGCTCGCCCGCTGGGCTGAAAAGAAAAACCTGAGTATGCCGGTGATTAACGATGCAAACGGCGCCTTGTCGCAGCAGTGGCAGGTGAGCGTAACGCCGACGCTGGTGATTGTGTCAAAGGGGAAAGTAGTCAGTACCACAACGGGCTGGACGAGCTACTGGGGATTGAAAATCAGAATGTGGTGGGCAGGCGTATAAAGATAACCCCTCTTCCGACGGAAGAGGGGTTTTGTATTACTTAGCCAGAACTTCCTGCGCGGTGCGCTCAACCAACGACAGCAGGATTTTGATATCCTCCAGCGTCACGGTTGGGTTCAGCAGGGTCAGCTTCAGGCAGGTGATGCCGTTATGCTCGGTCACACCGACGTTTGCACGGCCGGATTCCAGCAGCGCATCACCAATTTTCTGGTTCAGCAGGGCGATGCCCGCGTCGTCCATCTGCACCTGGCCACGGAAGCGGAACAGCACGCTTGCCAGCTGTGGCTGCATAACCAGTTCCAGAGCAGGCTGCTCTTTCACGTAGGCCGCAACCTGCTGCGCCAGCGTTACGCCGTGATCGATGATCGCCGCGTATTGCTCCTGACCCAGCGCTTCCAGGCTCATCCACAGCTTCAGCGCGTCGAAACGGCGGGTGGTCTGCAGAGATTTGGACACCAGGTTAGGCACGCCCGCTTCTTCGTCGAACTCAGAGTTCAGGTATGCCGCCTGATAGCGCATCAGCTCATAGTGGCGCGCTTCTTTCAGCAGGAACGCGCCGCAGCTAATGGTCTGGAAGAACTGCTTGTGGAAGTCCAGGGTGACGGAATCCACCAGCTCAATGCCGTCCAGGTAGTGACGATACTGCTCAGACATCAGCAGCGCGCCGCCCCAGGCCGCATCAACGTGTACCCAGATGTTCTGCTTCGCCGCCAGTTTAGCGATCGCGCGCAGCGGGTCGATAGCGCCGGCATCGGTGGTACCTGCCGTCGCAACGATGGCCAGAATCTGCTCGCCGTTCGCGTTGCACTGTTCGATTTTCGCCGCCAGATCGGTCAGATCCATGCGGGAGAACTCGTCGGTTTTCACCTGCACCACGGACTGGTAGCCCAGGCCCATCAGCGCCATGTTTTTCTGTACGGAGAAGTGCGCGTTTTCAGAGCACAGGACGCGGATCTTGCGCAGATCGCCCACCAGACCGTCCTGCTGAACGGAGTGGCCCTGACGCGCGAAGAACGCGTCACGGGCCAGCATCAGACCCATCAGGTTGCTCTGGGTACCGCCGCTGGTGAAGACACCCGCGTCGCCAGCCTGATAACCCACGCGGGTACGCAGCCACTCGATCAGTTTGATCTCAATAATGGTTGCGGACGGGCTTTGATCCCAGGAGTCCATACTCTGGTTAGTGGCGTTGATCAGCACTTCCGCCGCCTGGCTTACCACCAGGCTTGGGCAGTGCAGGTGCGCCACGCACTGCGGGTGATGAACGGACAAGCTGTCTTTCAGGAAGAACTCTACGGCGCGTTCAATCGCCGCTTCGTTGCCCAGCCCTTTCGGGTTGAAATCCAGCTTAATACGGTCGCGCAGCTCCGCGACCGTTTTGCCCTGGTACATCTCAGGCTGCTTCAGCCACTGCATCACAGCCTGAGTGCTTTGTTCAATCGCCTGCTGGTAAGCTTCAATGCTCTGCGCAGAGGAGAACAAAATTGGGTTTGAATCTGACATCGTAATCAACTACTCCGGTTACGCCGGGCGAACGCCCGCAGCAAGCAGTGCCTGCTCGAATTTATCCAGGAAGATTTTCAGCTCTTCATCGCTGATCAGCAGAGAAGGCAGCAGGCGCAGAACGATACCGTTACGACCACCACGCTCCAGAATCAGACCGGCTTCGAAGCACTTCTTCTGAATCAGCGCAGACAGCTCGCCGTCGCCAGGGAAGCAGCCCATGTGGTCAGCGGCTTCGTGCGGCTTAACGATCTCGATACCGATCATCATGCCCAGACCGCGAACGTGACCGATTACCGGATAACGTTTCGCCATCTCTTTCAGCTGGCCTTTCAGCCATTCGCCCTGAGCAGCCACTTTGCCTGCGATGTTCTGGTCTTTCAGGATTTTCAGCGTCGTCAGACCGGTTGCCATCGCCAGCTGGTTGCCGCGGAAGGTGCCGGTGTGGTGGCCTGGCGCCCATGCGTCGAACTGCTTTTTGATGCCGAGCACGGCCAGCGGCAGACCGCCACCGACTGCTTTAGACATCACGATGATGTCTGGCTCAATGCCCGCGTGTTCGAAGGCGAAGAATTTACCGGTACGGGCAAAGCCAGCCTGAACTTCGTCCAGGATCAGCAGAATGCCGTGTTCCTGAGTCACTTTGCGGATGCGCTGCAGCCACTCGGCCGGAGCCGGGTTTACGCCGCCTTCGCCCTGAACGGCTTCCAGAATTACCGCAGCAGGCTTACGCACGCCGCTTTCAACGTCGTTGATCAGGTTGTCGAAGTAGTAAGTCAGCGCTTTCACGCCCGCTTCACCACCGATACCCAGCGGGCAGCGGTACTCGTGCGGGTAAGGCATGAACTGCACCTCTGGCATCATGCCGTCAACCGCTTCTTTCGGAGACAGGTTGCCGGTCACGGACAGTGCGCCGTGGGTCATGCCGTGGTAACCACCAGAGAAGCTGATGATACCGCTGCGGCCGGTCACTTTTTTCGCCAGCTTCAGCGCCGCTTCAACGGCGTCGGCACCGGATGGACCGGTGAACTGCAGGCAGTACTCTTTGCCCTGGCCTGGCAGCAGAGAGAGCAGGTATTCAGAAAACGCGTCTTTCAGAGGCGTAGTCAGATCCAGAGTGTGTAACGGCAAGCCGCTGGTAATGACATTTTGGATGCTTTTCAGCACATCAGGATGGTTATGGCCAAGCGCAAGGGTCCCTGCGCCTGCTAAACAGTCAAGGTATTCTTTATTATCTGCATCGGTGATCCACACGCCTTCTGCTTTAGTAATCGCTAAAGGCAGTTTGCGCGGATAACTCCTGACGTTAGATTCAAACTCGGCCTGACGGGCCAGATAGGTTTCGTTGCTTTTGTGGGCATCTACGGTGTCAATACGGACTTTATCCGTCATCATATCACTCCTACAACCGCCGCTTCGCTATGAGCCACGATTGAATAAAAAGTTAAAAAACAGATGGGGGCCTGAAAAAAACGCCGCCAATATAGAGCCTTTTGTCACGGGGCTCAATGGTTAATTTGTTTACTGTTTTGTGACATGGGGCACAGGAGAGGCGAGATCACCATTTTTAAAAAGAGAATTGCAATTTATTTGCAATAAAAACAAAGTGTTATGGTGGTTTTGTTCGGTGTGTTAAATGACAGAAAAGAGTGTGACAAATCGTGCCATTGACTGACAAAAAAAGGCGGTATGCTGCCTTCATACCTCCTTATTTTTCCATCAACGACAAAAAGCGGCAGTCACATGGCGCGCGCAATAGAATCACGCATTAAAAATGGACTTTCAACGCGCGTCGTTTCCCGGTGTTCGTCACCGTTAATAATGTGCAGGGCGCTCAGGCGGCCAATTTCGTAGTGGGGCAACTGAACCGTTGAAAGAGGCGGCAAAAATAGCTCGCCAATGCCCACCATATTGTCGTAGCCGATAACCGCGACATCTTCAGGAATGCGAAGCCCTTGCGCCAGCAGCGTCTGGTACACCATAAACGCGATACGATCGTTACCGCAGATAACGGAGTCAAACCGCGGAATGCCGTTCTGGATGCGCGCCAGCAATGCGGACGGAATATCACGGTAATGCTCATCCCCGAGCGCCATATACTCATGTTCGAGGCTGTCCGGGTCGACCCCGGCTTCACGGCAGGCGCGTTCCAGCCCCTGGCGGCGTCGGGTTGTGGCCAGATGGCCCACAGGTAAATGCAGGCACAGGGGTTTCCGATAGCCTTCCGCGAGTAAGGCCCTGACGGCGGCGTACTGCCCCTGTTCATCATCCGGGATATAGCTGGCGACCTTTTCACCGACACTCTCACAGTTCGCCAGCACGCAGGGAAGGGTGAGCAGCTTGGCAGGAAGAGGAACCTGACGTAACCCCATCGTGGTGTAGATAATCCCGTCTGGCCGGTGGGAGAGCAGAAGATCGACGATGGCATCCGGGTTGTCGTCAGCAAACATATTCATGACGAAGCTATTCCAGCCGTGCATCCTGGCCGTCTCTTCAATGGACAGCGTAATCTCCACCGAAAAAGGTGTCGTGACCGTATCAAGCGCCAGCACGCCTATGGTTTTAGGCGAAGCATTCGCGCCGCGTATTTTCTTTGCGGACAGATCGGGGACGTAGCTGGTCTGCTCGATAGCCCACTGCACGCGCGCCAGCGTTTCCGGCTTGAGGCGCTCCGGGCTGTTAAGCGCGCGGGAAACCGTCATCAGCGAGACGTTAGCCAGCTTTGCGACGTCCTTCAGGGAAGCCATTTTCTTACTCCGTTAATGCTCTGTGAGAGGGTATACAACTAAGTCGCTGATGTAAAAGGAAGGCTGATGATCAGGTTAAGTCATGCTTACCTCAGTGATGAATTTTTGATCGCGATCTCATTCCCTTAATGTTAACGTTAACTTTCGTGATTAACATCTTAAATCTTAATCAAGCAGCATGAGAAAGCATGAATGTTAACGTTACCATTGGGTCATTACTCCAACACGAGAATGCCATGATGAAAACGCATCACTCTCACAGCTACCTCTTACTAAGCGCTTTACTGTTTTTCTTTTTTGTCACCTGGTCATCTTCCGGTTCGTTGCTCTCTATCTGGCTCCATCAGGAAGTGGGCTTAAAAGCGGGGGATACGGGCGTTATCTATGCCGTGCTTTCCGTCTCCGCGCTGTTTGCTCAAATCTGCTATGGATTTATTCAGGACAAACTCGGCCTGCGCAAAAACCTGCTCTGGTTTCTGACGAGTCTGCTTATTCTTTCCGGCCCGGCCTTTTTGCTGTTTGGCTATCTGCTGCAAATTAACGTGTTGCTGGGCAGTATTTTCGGCGGGATTTTTATTGGCCTGACGTTTAACGGTGGGATTGGGGTGCTGGAATCCTATACCGAACGCGTCGCCCGTCAGAGCCAGTTTGAGTTTGGCAAGGCGAGAATGTGGGGATCGCTTGGCTGGGCGGCGGCAACCTTTTTTGCGGGGCTTCTGTTTAACATCAATCCGAAGCTGAATTTCGCTGTCGCGAGCTGCGCCGGGCTGGTGTTTTTTGTTTTGCTCGCGCGCCTCAGGGTCTCTTCCGCACCGCACGCCATGCAGGAAGCGGTGTCCGGTGGCAAGGTGACGCTGGAAGACGCATTGCGCCTGCTGACGCTGCCGCGTTTCTGGGCGCTGGTGTTTTTCGTTATCGGCACCTGCATTTACGGCGTTTACGATCAGCAGTTCCCGGTCTATTTCTCGTCACAGTTCCCGACGTTGCAGGAAGGGAACGCCATGTACGGCTATCTCAACTCCTTCCAGGTTTTCCTTGAGGCGGCGGGTATGTTTTGCGCCCCGTGGCTGGTGAACCGCCTCGGCGCGAAAAACGGCCTGATATTCGCGGGAATGGTGATGGCAATGCGTATGGTGGCATCCGGGCTGGTTGAGGGGCCAGTGCTCATCTCCATTACCAAGCTGCTGCACGCGGTTGAACTGCCCGTATTGCTGGTTTCGGTATTTAAATACAACAGCTTACATTTTGATAAGCGGCTCTCCTCCACCCTCTATCTGGTGGGCTTTGCCTGTACAAGCTCGGTGATTGCTTCGGTTCTGTCGCCGCTGGCAGGCTACAGCTATGAGAAATACGGCTTTGCCCAATCCTATCTCATCATGGGGCTGTTAGTTTTCAGCACCACGCTCATCTCCATCTTCCTGTTGCGCTCGGGTAAGTCTTCTTCTGACCCGCTCGTGCCGCAACCCTCGACTGTCTGACTAAAAAGAGTAAACAAATGATGTATTCCATTGCCAAAGCTGAACAGGCATTACAGGCCAAACGCGGCGATCTTAACCTGCGCTGGTATCCCCGTTACCACCTCGCCGCGCGTGCCGGCTGGATGAACGACCCGAATGGCCTGGTGTGGTTTGACGGCTGGTATCACGCCTTTTACCAGCATCATCCGTACTCGACCCAATGGGGACCGATGCACTGGGGCCATGCGCGCAGCAAGGATTTAGTTCGCTGGGAACACCTCCCGGTGGCGCTGGCACCGGAAGGGCCAGAAGACAAGGACGGCTGTTTTTCCGGCTCGGCGGTGGTGGATGGCGATACGCTGGCGCTGATTTATACCGGACACAAATTCCACGGCGATCCGGGTGACGATGCTAACCTTTACCAGGTGCAGTGCCTGGCAACCAGCCGTGATGGCGTCCATTTTACGCGACAAGGAACGATCGTTGATACGCCGCCTGGCCTGCATCACTTTCGCGATCCGAAAGTGTGGCGCGAAGGGGATCGCTGGTACATGGTTGTCGGCGCACGTGATGGCGAGACGGGCCAGGTGCGCGTTTACCGTTCTGACGACCTGCGCGAATGGCAGGATATGGGCGTGCTTGCGGTGGCTGAAAAAGAGATGGGTTACATGTGGGAATGCCCGGACTTTTTCACCCTCAACGGCAAACGCGTGCTGATGTTTTCACCTCAGGGGCTGGCTGCGGAGGGATTCAAAAATCGTAATCTTTTCCAGAGCGGTTACCTGCTGGGGGAGTGGCAGCCTGGCCAACCTTTCGTGCGTGAAGGTGAGTTTGTGGAGATGGACTGCGGGCATGATTTCTATGCGCCACAAAGCTTCCTGACGCCTGACGGCCGCCGCATCGTTATCGGCTGGTTGGACATGTGGGAATCCCCGCTTCCGGAACAGCAGGACGGGTGGGCTGGCATGCTCTCTTTACCGCGCGAGCTGACGCTAGGCGCGGATAACCGCCTGCAAATGTGGCCAGCCAGAGAAGTCGAAAGCCTGCGGGGAGCGTGGTTCCCCTGGCCGGTGAGTACGCTCAACAATCAGCAGATCGCTCAGGTGGAAAGCTGTGATGCGATGGAGGTCATTCTGCAGTGGGATTGCGCTAACATCAGCGCGGAGCAGTACGGCATTCGTCTTGGCGACGGATTCCGTCTCTACGTCGATGCGCAGATGCAGCGCCTGGTGCTGGAGCGGCATTATCCGCAGTATGGCCTGTGCGGTACCCGAAGCGTCGCGCTTAACCTGAACGACACGCTAAGCTTGCGCCTGTTCTTTGACAGCTCGTCAGTGGAAGTGTTTGTCAATGAAGGGGAGGCCTGCCTGAGCAGCCGCATTTACCCTGATGAAGGGGCGCGCGAGCTGGCGCTGTTTGCCTGGACGGGAACCGCATCGCTTATTCATGCCGGGGCGTGGCAGTTAGAGTAATACGTTAAGGCCTGCAAATGAAAAAGGCGACAGGTGTCGCCTTTGTTTTCTATTTAATCTTTGTTGCGTAGCCTACAAACTTTCCTTCTTTACTCACCGCTAGTTTGCCTTTAGCAGGATAGTAAATGAAGGTGTATAGCCCTTGTGAATAAACTTTTGCCTGAGGCTCATTTTCATCCAGCGCGCCCAATACGCCATCGACATCCAGTATCTCGCCTTTAATCGTGATCTTCATCCCTTCCCATTTAAAGGCGTGAACCGCTTTGGCTGCCTGAGCATGTTGTTTCGCGTCTTTTTTAGCCCAAATACCTGTACCCGCTGCGGCATCACGCGCGTTCGCCCATGCTGCATTTTGTGCGGCTTCATTATAAACATTCTGGCGATTTTGCTCAGCCAGGTAGCAGGTGTCTTTGCTGATCCCCTGGCGCTCACATTCGGCCATGCGCTGAGCAGGTGAAGTACACGCAGAAAGCAGGATGGCAGCACCAGCTATTAATACCGACAAGAGTGACTTTATCATTACGATGATACCTTAGATGAAATAATTTCTATAAAAGGAGGTTTAATAGCCGCAAATATAATAAGCCTGATACATCATACCTAACCATGCGCCAACGATAATAAGCATCAGGTATAATATTACAGAGATAACAATGTATTTTGTCATGCTGGTTATTTATTAAAAGCCGATCCCTACGCCGACTGAAGCTCCCATGTTATTCGCTGTGTCATCAGAGAAGCTCACTTTACCAACCATATGTTCGTTAAAGTTAACCGACGCCCCAACCGCTAAAGCGCTTTCACCGTTGTAAGTCGCACCGCCAGCCGAGAACATCACGCGCTGATTCGTTTGCACCTGAGGTAAACCGGCCATCGCCATCGCGCCACTGATACCCGCGTTTGCTTCTTTCTTGTTATTATCGACTTCCTCACGCAGCGATCTAAATTGCTGGTTAGTGTTGTTATTCAGAGCCTGTAATGTCTGTTTGGTCGCCTGCAGCTCCTGAGCCTCGGCAGTAATAGCCTGGCTATTAGTGGCGACTTTTGCCTGGGTTGCCGTGTCTACCTGCGTGCGTGTCACGGTGGTCATCACGCCATTTTTGCCATCTTTGCCGTCTTTACCATTCGCTCCGTCACGTCCGTTAACTCCAGCAACGCCCTGTGCGCCTGTAGAGCCGGTATCGCCTTTATCACCTTTAGCGCCATCTTTTCCATCTACGCCGTTAGTTGGTTTTGGTGCATTCTCAAGAGCTAACAGGCGGCCATCTTGTATACCGTTAGTAGCTTCAACAGTTGTAAGGCGGCTATCCTGGACAGCGTTAACAGTTTCGATATTAGTAATTGCAGTTCCGTTAGTAAGGACGCCTTTTAACGCCACATCACCTTTTGTATTAGCGGTGTCGGCAAGAGCGCCTGCTAATTTAGCTTCCTGATCGACATTAGAAACAGAGGTCTGAAGAGAGGAAATATCGTTGGCATTAGTGCTGATATTATCTTTACTTAGGTCAATCTCGTTCTGCATACGTTCACGATCGCCTTGCAGGTTATAGATCTGCCCGTCTTGCGTTACGTTTTCAGCTTTCATGTTATCCAGATTATAAGCTTTATTATCAGTACCCTGAATCTGAATGAAAGTACCTGGATTTTTTACGTTATCGTTAAGGTTTACGTTTACGTTTACATCAGCAGCTTGAGTTACATTCATAGAGCCAGTGGAAATAACACCAAATACAAAAGCAGCAACGGCATTTTTAACAACTTTCATTTGAAAAGCACTCATCATTTAAAAAGTAAAATGGGCAAGGCTGGCTATCCTGGCGCGTTGATGTAACGTCTGGTTACGCCTGATTAAAATAACGGGCGTTACGGAGAATTTTGAATAAATCACTTAATTCGTAACGTGCAGTAACTATCAATTAATGTGAGATTTAGGATATTGATCTAAATCATAATTGGCATGAATAGCCAAAGTGTTTTTTTTAAAAGGTGGCGCAAAATATCTCAATGTTTACATTAACTTATAAAGTGCGTGGCCAGATGCGCGTTTCGTGATAACCCCTTGATTGAGTGGTTAAATGTTTAGCGAGGTTAAACGGTTTAGAACTCACTTTATATTTCATTCGAAATAAGATTTGATGATTAATGAAACATAAAAAAGACTGACTAATAGCGGAAAAAATTATGTTGGTAGAGCTATTTCTTAAACGCTGAAAAAAGTGAGTGTTTTTTGGACGTAATGTAATTGTTATAGAGAATGGTGTTAATTTAAAGAAGTGGCATAATAGTCCTGTAATTGTCGCTACTAACCTTTTCTTTCGCACCAACCCTGCATGAAGAAGCGATCCCCAAAAGGGCGCTTGCGCCAGCAAGCAACTTCCCCTAATCTGGCAAAAAGTAAGTTAATTCTTACCAAATGACTCGGGGTGCCCTTCTACGTTGAAGGCTGAGAAATACCCGTATTACCTGATCTGGATAATGCCAGCGTAGGGAAGTCAGATGCCTTCCCGGTCATCGCTTCTTCACGCAAGGCAGGAGCGAACCCATGCAGCCTGACCTGCTCGATTTACACGTTGTACACCACTTCCGAACCCGTTCTCCGCTGACCCACTGTATGACCAACGATGTCGTACAGACCTTTACGGCTAACGTTTTGCTGGCGCTTGGCGCATCGCCGGCGATGGTGATTGAGGCCGAAGAGGCTGAACAGTTCGCCGCCATTGCCGATGCGCTGCTGATTAACGTCGGCACGCTGACCTCGCCGCGCGCGCAGTCGATGCGTCGGGCGATTGAAAGCGCGGTGGCGGCAGGCAAACCCTGGACGCTGGATCCGGTTGCGGTGGGCGCCCTGACGTTCCGCACCCGTTTTTGCCATCAAATTCTGGCCCTGAAACCGGCCGCCATTCGCGGCAACGCCTCCGAAATCCTGGCCCTTGCCGGAATGAGCGCGGGCGGGCGCGGCGTTGATACCACCGACACCGCCGCCAGCGCGTTGCCTGCCGCTCAGGCGCTGGCCCGCCAGACCAATGCCATCATAGTCGTCACTGGCGAGGTGGACTATATCACCGACGGAGAGCGGACCCGCACGGTCACGGGCGGTGACCCGCTGATGACGCGCGTAGTGGGAACCGGATGCGCGCTCTCTGCCGTTGTGGCGGCGAGCTGCTCGCTGCCGGGCGACCGGCTGGATAACGTTGCCGCCGCCTGTGGATGGATGAAGCGAGCCGGAACGGTGGCCGTTGCGCAGTCACAAGGGCCAGGCAGCTTTGCCAGCGCGTTCCTGGATGCGCTCTATACGCTGGAGGAGCAGGCATGAAACGGATTAACGCTCTCACCATAGCCGGTACCGACCCCAGCGGCGGGGCGGGCATCCAGGCCGATCTGAAAACCTTCTCGGCCCTTGGCGCGTACGGCTGCTCGGTGATTACCGCGCTGGTGGCGCAAAACACGCGCGGCGTGCAGTCGGTCTACCGCATCGAGCCGGATTTTGTTGCCGCGCAGCTGGATTCGGTGTTCAGCGACGTGCGTATTGATACCACCAAGATCGGCATGCTGGCTGAAACGGACATTGTGGAAGCGGTGGCCGAGCGGCTTAAACGCTATCAGGTGCAAAACGTGGTGCTGGATACCGTCATGCTGGCAAAAAGCGGCGATCCGCTGCTCTCCGCCTCTGCGGTTGAGACGCTGCGCAATAAGCTGCTGCCGCAGGTTGCACTCATCACGCCCAATCTGCCGGAAGCCGCCGCGCTGTTAGGCACGTCGCACGCGCAAACTGAACGGGAAATGAAAGAGCAGGGGAACGCGCTGCTGGCGATGGGGTGCGGGGCGGTGCTGTTGAAAGGCGGCCACCTGGATGACGCTGAAAGCCCGGACTGGCTCTTTACCCGCGACGGCGAGCAGCGTTTTACGGCTCCGCGCGTGCAGACCAAAAACACACACGGCACGGGTTGCACCCTCTCCGCCGCGCTGGCGGCGCTGCGCCCGCGGCATGACGGCTGGGCTGAGACGGTGCGAGAAGCGAAAATCTGGCTCTCGGCGGCGCTGGCAAAAGCCGATACTCTGGAAGTCGGTCACGGTATTGGGCCGGTTCATCATTTTCATGCGTGGTGGTAACCCAGTATACTGGCAGGAAACACCACGCCTGAGAAAACAGAGATGGAACAAGCGCATACCCGGTTAATCGCTCAACTGACTGAACGGATCGCCGCGCCTGACAACACGCCGCTGTACCTGAAATTTGCCGAAACGGTAAAAAATGCGGTGCGCAGCGGCGTGCTGGAGCACGGGAACATTTTGCCCGGCGAGCGCGATCTGAGCCAGTTAACGGGGGTGTCGCGGATCACCGTGCGCAAAGCGATGCAGGCGCTGGAAGCCGAGGGGGTTGTCACGCGAGCCCGGGGTTACGGCACGCAAATTAACAACATCTTCGAATACTCGCTCAAGGAAGCGCGCGGGTTCTCTCAGCAGGTGGTGCTGCGCGGTAAAACGCCTAATACGCTTTGGGTCAACAAGCGCGTGGTGAAATGCCCGGAAGAGGTGGCGGGCCACCTGTCGCTGGAGCCGAACAGCGACGTCTTTTTGCTGAAGCGTATTCGCTATGTGGATGATGATGCGGTGTCGATTGAAGAGTCCTGGGTGCCGGTCGGGCTCATTCCCGAACCGGATGCGATAGGGATTTCGCTGTACGACTACTTCCGCAGTCAGAATATCTTCCCGCAGCGCACCCGTTCACGGGTCAGCGCCCGCATGCCGGACAGCGAGTTTCAGGCGCACATTAAGATGGACGAAAAAATACCGGTGCTGGTGATCAAGCAGGTTGCGCTTGACCAGCAGCACCGGCCGATTGAGTACAGCATCAGCTACTGTCGCAGCGATCTATACGTTTTTGTGTGCGAGGAATAATTCTTCGCGAGTCGGGGCGCAGTCCCCGCCGCGGTGGCTGACCACCCAGGACGCCACGGCATTTCCCAGCAGAACGGCATCCGCCAGTGACCATCCCGCCGCCAGCCCGGCAAGCGTGCCGCCCGCGTGGCTGTCGCCAGCGCCAATGGTGTCCACGACCGTGGCGGGAAACGCCGGAACAACGCCCGAGGCACCACCGTCATACCACGTAGCACCGTCTTTATCATGGCGCACAATCAGCGCGGCGCCGAAGCGCTGCTGCCACTCCACACCCAGGTTTTCAGCCTCAACGCCCAGCCTTTCAGCAGCGAGCTCCGCTTCCTGACGATTAAGCGACACGATCGGCCTGCAGGCCATAATCCGCGCCATCAGCGCGTCGGGGATATCCGCGATGCGCGGGCCGAAATCGATAAGCGCCGTCACGTCCCGCAGCCCTTCAAGCCAGCCTGTCAGCAGCTCGCCGCACGGCGAGGCCAGCTGGTAGCCGGAAAGATAAACCAGGCTGTTTCGCGGAACGTTTAGCTCGTCAAGCCAGCGCTGCTGCCACTGGTTCTCCACGCCGCTAAAGGACATAAAGGTGCGCTCGCCGTCAGGCTCCACCAGCGCCAGACACCAGCCGTTGTCGCCGGTTTCAGCCTCCACGGCGCTGTGCAGATCCTGCTTCGCCATCGCGTTACGAATAATATCCGCCCACACGCCGTGGCCGACGGGGAGGGCGTTTTGCGCCGCAATGCCGAGCCGCTTCAGGGCGATGGCGATATTCAGCGCGCAGCCGCCGATATTCACCCCCTGCTGTTTAAGCTCGATATCACACCCGCGCCAGGGCAGGGCGTAGGCGTCGGCGATGACGTCAATTACCGCCGCGCCCAGCACCGTCACCGGGCGCGTGGCGTGCAGGGTGTCGAGATGTTGGGCAAACGAATTCATACGCCCTCCCTTTGCTCCCTGAAGTGCAGCAGTTTTTCGCAGTAGTGACCGAAATCGAGCTGGTTAACGGCATCGAGCTCGGCCTTCAGCGCCGGGTCAATCGCCTGCACGCCGTGGAGCGCGCCGCAGATGGCCGTCGCCATCGCGCCAATGGTGTCGGTATCGCCGCCCAGATTGGCGCATAAAATCGCGCAGCGGTTCGGGTCGGTTCCCGCCAGCTCCACCATCGCGATGGCCGCAGGAACGGACTCAATGGTGCTGGTACCTGCGCCAGTGAGCTGATAAATCTGCTCGCTGGCGGAGTCGATGCCGTTGGCTTCCCGCACGGTCTTAAGCGCCAGCTCAATGCGCGCCGCCAGCGACGCGCTGAAGGTGGTAGTTTTCGCCTCCTGCGCATAGCGGGCGATCCCCGGCAGGGCATCGACGATGTTCTGCCAGCGTTCCCCGTCGATGGCGCGGGAAACTGCCCAGGCAATCACCACCGCGCCGGCTATGGCGAGATCCGATTTATGCGTCGGGCTGGAGGCCAGCGCTACCTGTCCCACAAAGTGCTCCAGCCGCGTCGCCGGGAGCAGGCAGCCCAGCGGGGAGGCGCGCATCGCCGCCCCGTTAGTCACGCCGTTGTTGTCCAGCTCGCTGACCGGCTTCCCGTCACGGATCGCGTTAAGCGCGATTTTTGAGGTTGGGCCGAGCACGTTTTTGTTAAACGCGTCGAAGTCGAGCGCCCAGTTCAGGATATGCTTGCCGATAACGTCCGCGTTAATCTCCCCGTCGCACTCAACGATCGCATCGGCCAGGCACAGCGCCATCGAGGTATCATCGGTGAACTCTGCCTGTTTGAAATAGCAGGCCGCGTTATTCTCTGCCGGACCGGGTAAAAAACGGTCGATCCAGCCGAAGTGCGCCTTGACGCGCTTTCTCGGCCACAGCTCCGACGGCATGCCCATCGCATCCCCTAACGCCTGGCCGTAAAGGGCCCCGAGAATACGGTCTTGTTTCATTTAACTTCCCCTTGTGTCAGCGCGGTATCGCCATCAACCACCTCAATTGCGGTGATCTCTTTATCCGATTCGCGGAAAAACAGCATAAACAGCACGGCAATCACGGCAATCATGATTGCACCAAATGTCCACATTCCGGCCCAGTTGAAGGTCAGCCCATTCACCGGCTCTTTGTAGGCGAACATTTTTTCCATCATCACGCCGCCCAGGCGGTAACCCAGCAGGCTACCAAACCCCTGACAGCACAGCGTAATCAGGCCTTGCGCGGCGGTGCGCATGTGCACCGGCGCTTTTTTATCCACGTAGATGTACGCGGTCACGTAGTAGAAGTCGTAGCTCACGCCGTGCAGCAGAATGCCGAGGAACAGCAGGGCGTAGGTGAAGTACTGCTCCGCACCGCCATAGACGAAGAACCCGTAGCGGATGGCGGCGGTGATCAGGCCCAGCAGCAAGACCTTCTTAATACCAAAGCGTTTGGTAAAGAACGGCAGGGCGAGCATAAAGAAGATTTCAGAGAACTGGCCGAGGGTCATCCAGCCGGTGGCGTTTTTCATCCCCACTTCGGTGAGATAGCCGTTGGCGAAGATGTAGTAGAAGGCCAGAGGCATGGCGAACAGGAACGAGCAGAAGAAGAATACCAGGAAGTTTTTGTCGCGCAGCAGGACCAGCGCATCCAGCCCCAGCATGACTTTGAAATCCAGCTTGCCGGTACTTTTCGGCGGCGTGTTCGGCAGGAACAGGGCAAAGACGCCGAGCAGGGCGGAGCTGGCTGCGGTCATCAGCAGCGGAATATTGGTATCGGAAATATCGCTGTAGCCGAGCATTTGCGGCAGGAACCCGCACGCCAGCCCCGAGGCGATCCAGCCGATGGTGCCCATCACGCGGATGCGCGGGAAATCGGCCTCAACGTCGTCCACGTTCGCGAAGGCAATGCTGTTAGTCAGCGCGATGGTCGGCATATAGGTCAGGGAATAGACCAGCAGCAGCGGGAAGAAGGTGCTGAACTGGGTTTGCTGCGCGGCGAAGTACATCAGGATCGCGCCGGCAAACATCAGCACCGACAGCACTTTCTGCGCGGCGAAGAAGCGATCCGTCAGCGAGCCGACCAGAATCGGGGAGAGGATAGCGGCAATCGCGGTACAGGCGTAAGACCAGCCAATTTCCCCGGCGGTAAACCCGCTTTTGCTCAGCCACAGCCACAATGGCACAAACCACGCGCCCCAGATAAACCATTCAACAAACATCATGAATGACAGTTGGACTTTCGTTTTCATTTTTTAATCCTGCATGTCAGATAAGGTACGCCTTTAACATACCACTCAATAATACCTTTTAAATACCTTTGTGGCGATTGTTTGATCAATGTAACAGTTTTGTTGTACACGAATCGAGCCAGCAGATTGTGCTGAAAAAAAATGCAAATGGTGGAAAATCTGTTAAGTCGGTACCAGGCTTAGTCTGCCCATAAAAAATGGGACTGGATAAACACACACCGACACGACGTCGGACTTACGGGAGTATCACATGACTGATATTGCGCAGTTGCTTGGCAAAGACGCCGACAGCCTTTTACAGCATCGTTGTATGACCATTCCAGCCGACCAGCTTTACCTGCCTGGTCACGATTACGTTGACCGCGTGATGGTGGATAACAACCGTCCGCCAGCGGTTCTGCGAAACATGCAGACCCTCTACAACACCGGGCGACTCGGCGGCACCGGGTATCTCTCTATTCTGCCGGTGGACCAGGGCGTTGAGCATTCTGCGGGCGCCTCTTTCGCGGCGAACCCGCTCTACTTCGATCCGAAGAACATCGTAGAGCTGGCGATTGAAGCGGGCTGTAACTGCGTGGCGTCCACCTACGGCGTGCTGGCCTCGGTATCGCGTCGCTACGCCCACCGCATTCCGTTCCTCGTGAAGCTGAACCACAACGAAACCCTCAGCTACCCCACCGAGTATGATCAGACCCTCTACGCCAGCGTCGAGCAGGCGTTCAATATGGGGGCGGTGGCTGTCGGGGCGACGATTTACTTCGGCTCTGAACAGTCTCGTCGTCAGATTGAAGAGATCTCCGCGGCGTTCGAGCGCGCGCACGAGCTGGGCATGGTGACCGTGCTGTGGGCCTACCTGCGTAATTCGGCGTTCAAAAAAGACGGGGTGGATTACCACGTTTCCGCCGATCTGACCGGGCAGGCGAACCATCTGGCGGCCACCATCGGCGCGGATATTGTGAAGCAGAAAATGGCCGAGAATAACGGCGGCTATAAGGCGGTGAACTTTGGCTACACCGACGACCGCGTCTACAGCAAGCTGACCAGCGACAACCCGATCGACCTGGTACGCTACCAGCTGGCAAACTGCTATATGGGCCGCGCGGGGCTGATCAACTCCGGCGGGGCGGCGGGCGGTGATACCGACCTCTCAGACGCGGTACGTACGGCGGTTATCAACAAACGCGCGGGCGGCATGGGGCTGATCCTTGGCCGTAAGGCGTTCAAGAAATCCATGGCCGACGGCGTGAAGCTGATTAATGCGGTTCAGGACGTGTATCTGGACAGCAAAGTGACGATAGCCTGATGCCTTTAACTCCCTCTCCCCGTGGGAGAGGGCTGGGGTGAGGGCATGATCGCGGACTATGTGAAATATCAGCGCAAAAGCACACAGTCCGGCGGCAGCCTGCACTGCAGCGCGCCGGGCAACACTTCAATGCGGAACTGCGTCCCGCTCAGCGGTTCTCCGTCGAGGTTAAACGTCATCCCGTGCGGAGCATTCACCTCGAACCACGCCGATTTACCGTCAATGATATTCGGGCTCTCTTCCGGCTGCGTCAGCGTGGTAAACAGCGCGGGCAGCAGACCGTCGCCGGTGAAAATGCGCAGCTGCAGCTGACCATCATTAATCAGCGCCTCCGGGCAGAGCTGCTGCCCGCCGCCTGCCTGACGTCCGTTGCCAATCCCAATCACCAGCGCGTCACCCTGCCACTGAAAATCCTCGCCGCGAATTTCGCATCGGTCCGGCTTGAGGGTGTCCATGCGCATCAAACCGTGGATCAGGTATGACACGCCGCCCAGCGCCGCCTTCAGTTTTTCCGGCGTTTCGCTGGTAATGCGCGTGCCGAATCCGCCCGTTGCCATATTGATAAAGCAGGTTTTGTCATTCACCTGGGCAATATCCACGGCGGTGGCTTTGCCGAGGATCGCCAGCTGGAGCGCCTTCTCTAAATCTTCCGGGATCCCGGCGCTGGTGGCAAAATCATTGGCGGTGCCAAGGGGTAAAATGCCCATTACCGGGCGGTCTGCTGTGGGCAGGCCAATAAGCGCAGAGGCGATCTCATTGATGGTGCCATCCCCGCCGCCGGAAATAATGGTGCTGACGCCTAATGCTAAGCCTTCGTCGATGTAGCGTGCCGCGTCGCCTTTTTCCCACGTCACGCGTACGTGGATGCGCGCGCCGTCGTCACGCAAACCCATAATCGCCTGACGCAGCGGATCGTTACCTGCACTTTTGCCGTTGAGAATCAATAAACTGTCTGGATAGGTTGCCATCCGCGCTGCTCCCTTTTTTAGCGTTAGTAAGAGTGTATAGCAGAGAGGAAAAAAGCGGGTAAGAACAGGATGAAAGGTAAAAAATAAGCCCGCGCAAAGGGCATTTACCTCTTATCCATCTTCAACTGCTTACGCCAAACCCGATTATGTAGCGTTAGCGCAATTGAACGGTAAAAGACCGATGTATTCATCCACACGATATTCAGGCAGAAGAAAACCAACCCTAACAAAGAGGTTATTTGCGGTGTGTAATTTTCTACCGAGCTGAATAAAAGCGAAATCCACGTCCAGATAAAATAAACGATGCTCATCAAGCCAGTCAGTGTAATAGCGGAAATATGCAGCTTATATCCAGTTAAGGATCCCCTGGCAGTCAGAAACATAGTGCTCATCACAACCATGCAATACACCACTGCTGCAAGGAATACTCCCATCATTACCTTAAATTCAGGTAGGCCGAGCAGGTGAAATAGCAACATCCAGACAGAAACTTGCAGCATAGCGTAGCAAAAAATCGTAAGTAATGTACTTATTGCCAAAGGAATGCCAGTCATATGTACCCCCACGGGCACACCGAACTGAGCTTTTAAACGATTCTTTAATGATTCAAGGCGTTGGCGATCGTCAGTCGCCATTTCACCTGTTATCACGGTGCTTAATGCAAGGCTCTTCTTGATGTAATTTAACATGTCCGCGTCAATAACTTCCTGTAAATGAAAAAGACTGAATCAAACCAAAAATGTATTTACCAGATTGGGTAATATTCTGAGGATTCCGGATTGTACCCGAGACAGCACTTCCAGCAAATGCTGAGGAGTTTGAAATAGCATTCAATAGCTCACGCTGTAAGAGCAACTGCAGCGCTTCCGATGGATAACGTTTAGGGTAAACCCCGGCCTTCATCGCTGCTTTAATACCTGAATTCGAGATCCCGGGATTTTGGATACGGATGATTTCCTCAGTTAAACGCGTACGGTCCGCTCGGCTCATTTTTTGTAATAGAGAGAGTAAACTTTCAGACGTCGAGCGATTAAGTAGGCGGTAGGTTAATACAGCACTTTTTAGACCCGCAGCTGCCCCGGCAAGTGAAATTGCATCAAGAGCAGTATTGGTTGCGGTATACCACTCCTGAGAATCCATCCAGGCAACATAGTCGTTATGATTCATGACAATAAGTGATAAGCGGCCAAGTCCGTTTGCACATTGAATTCCTGTTGCTACGCCACCGGCGACAATCACAGCGGCAACAGCACCGGAAGAACCAGCGGTGAGAGGAATGGCCATACCTGCACCTGCTGCAAGTACGACGGTGAGAATTGCTGCTCCGCAAGAAATCGCTGTAGAGCCGATTTCAGTCGCTAATGAAGGAGACTGAATCGTACTGGTCGTTGCCTGGACAGGATTACTTGAGGAGGCATTTACTTAAGTTATGACGACATGGCTTACCGAACTTTCGTTTGGCGTCGCAATCCGTCTTGATGGTCTCACTAACCACTGACGTGCACCGTCTGAGTAGATGATCCCAACCTGACTAAAGTTACGGCTACAGTCCAGCTGGTTGGCAAGGGCGCTGAAATTAATATCTCCGCCGGACGCAAGACCCAGACTGCGTGCGAGTTCGTAATCAGGAATATCCTTTGAAATCTGACCAGGAAATGTCATGTGATTCTCCATCCATGTGAAATCGTTTGTCGCTAAGTTATCAAGAGTAAAGGGCATGTTTTGGCTGGCAATTAGGAATACTCCGATTGACGTTCATCCCCGCCAGTGTCGTTAAAGGTTGTGATGTCTGTCGTATGTACGCACGATTTTCATAACGGTACTCCAGCAGATGCTATCGCGAACCTACACCCTTCATATGGTTGGTTTTTGCAATTTCATTTTCAAAAAGGGGACTGAAAAGGGCATAAAAAAATAAGCCCGCGTAAGGGAGATTACGCGGGCTAAGGAGGTGGTTCCTGGTACAGCTAGCATTTATGGGTTATGTTTTTCAGCGCTGGGGATAATACCCGTATTGAACGAAGCGGTATGTGATCCGATTCTAAGAATTATCCCAGCGCGAAAAAATTTCCCTGATTAACTATTTGCTGTGTGGGTTTCGGGTGCTTTCACCGTTGAAGTTACGCATCAGCAGCGCGAACTTCAGCTCCACCTCTTCCGGAACCGGCAGCCAGACGGTATGCCCGTCGCCCGGCGCAACGTCAATCGCTTCGCCTTTGCCGTTTTCCAGATGTTCCAGCGTGAAGTTCATGTTGCCCTGCGGGGTCATCAGCTCCAGGCTGTCGCCTTTGGTGAACTTATTTTTCACCGCCACGGCAGCCAGCGCGCCTTTGCGCTCGCCGGTGAAGTCGCCGACAAACTGCTGGCGCTCGGATACGGAGTAGCCGTGCTCGTAGTTCTGGTAGTCGTCGTGGGTATGACGGCGCAGGAAGCCTTCGGTATAGCCGCGATGCGCCAGCCCTTCCAGGGTTTCCAGCAGGCTGGTGTCGAACGGTTTACCGGCTGCCGCATCGTCGATGGCCTTGCGGTACACCTGCGCGGTACGCGCGCAGTAGTAATAGGATTTGGTGCGGCCTTCGATCTTCAGGGAGTGCACGCCCATCTGGGTCAGACGCTCAACGTGGGCGATGGCGCGCAGGTCTTTCGAGTTCATGATGTAGGTGCCGTGCTCGTCTTCGAAGGCGGTCATGTACTCGCCCGGACGTTTGGCTTCCTCAATCATAAACACGCTGTCGGTTGGCGCGCCGATGCCCAGCGTAGGCTCAACGTTGGTCACCGGAATAGGCTCATGCTTGTGGACGATGTTGCCGATATCGTCCTCTTTGCCTTCCTGGACGTTATATTCCCAGCGGCAGGCGTTGGTGCAGGTACCCTGGTTCGGGTCGCGCTTGTTGATATAGCCGGAGAGCAGGCAGCGGCCGGAGTAGGCCATGCACAGCGCGCCGTGGACGAAGATTTCAATTTCCATGTCCGGCACCTGAGTGCGGATCTCTTCGATCTCTTCCAGCGAAAGCTCGCGAGACAGAATGACGCGGGTCAGCCCCATCTGCTTCCAGAACTTCACCGTCGCCCAGTTGACGGCGTTAGCCTGTACGGAGAGGTGAATATCCATCTCCGGGAAGTTCTCCCGAACCAGCATGATTAAACCCGGGTCCGACATGATCAGCGCGTCTGGCCCCATATCCACCACCGGCTTCAGGTCGCGGATGAACGTTTTCAGCTTGGCGTTGTGCGGCGCGATGTTCACGACCACGTAGAATTTTTTGCCCAGGGCATGCGCTTCGTTGATGCCGAGCTGCAGGTTCTCGTGGTTGAATTCGTTGTTACGCACGCGCAGCGAGTAGCGCGGCTGGCCCGCGTAAACGGCGTCGGCACCATAGGCGAAAGCGTAACGCATATTTTGCAGCGTTCCCGCCGGGGAAAGGAGTTCCGGTTTAAACATGTTTGTTCTCGTTCTGATGACAGGTCAGATCCGCGTGCACCTGGTGCAGCGGTAAGGGGAGATCCCCCACTTTAAGGGCGGGCATTGTAGCGCTGCGGAGAAGACAGGTAAAGCTTTGCCCCTCACCCTAACCCTCTCCCCAAAGGGGCGAGGGAACTCAAACACCCTCTCCCCTTTGGGGAGAGGGCAGGGTGAGGGGGTGTTTAATTAGGCGATCCTGCACGCATCCGCTTCCCACCGATACCCCACGCCATACACCGCGCGAATAAACGACTGCTCGGCGTCCAGCGCCTCCAGCTTGCGGCGCAAGTTTTTGATGTGGCTGTCGATGGTGCGGTCGGTCACCACGCGGTAATCGTCATACAGGTGGTTCAGCAGCTGTTCGCGGGAGAACACTTTTCCCGGCTCGTGGGAGAGGGTTTTCAGCAGGCGGAACTCCGCAGGCGTCAGGTCCAGCAGCTTGCTGCGCCAGCTCGCCTGGAAGCGGCTCTCATCCACAATCAGCGGGCTTTCGGCGTCCAGCACCTGAAGCTCGCGCTGCGGCCTGCAGCGGCGCAGAATGGTTTTCACGCGGGCCACCACTTCACGCGGGCTGTAGGGCTTGCAGATGTAATCGTCCGCGCCAATTTCGAGCCCCAGCAGGCGGTCAATCTCTTCGATTTTGGCGGTGACCATGACGATCGGCACGTCGGAGAAGCGACGAATCTCCCGGCACAGGGTCAGGCCGTCGGTACCGGGGAGCATCAGATCCAGCAGGATCAGGTCCGGCGGCGTCTGGCGCACGTACGGCAGCACCTGGTCGCCGTGGCTTATCAGTGACGGGGCGTAGCTGGCCGCGCGTAAATAGTCGATCAGCAGCTGCCCCAGCTTGGGTTCGTCTTCGACAATCAAAATGCGCGGCGTGTTTTCGTCAATCGGTAACTCGGTCATGCTTCCCTCGATAAATCCCGTTCCAGAGGTAACTCTACTGTAATGCTAACCCCGCCAAAAGGCGAATGGGCGGCGCGAATGGTGCCATTATGCGCCTCGACGATGTTAACGCAAATCGCCAGCCCCAGGCCGGAACCCCCGCTGGCGCGGTTGCGGGAGCCTTCGGTGCGGTAAAAGCGCTCAAACAGTTTTTCCAGCTGCGCGTCCTGCACGCCGGGGGCGGAATCGGCGAAGGTGAGGGCGAAGCGTCCGTTTTCCTGCCTGCCGGAGATATGCAGCCCGCCGCCGCTATCGGTGTAGCGCAGGCTGTTCTCCAGCAGGTTGTTGAACAGCTGCATCAGCCGGTCTTTGTCGCCAAATACCACCGCGCTGTCCGGCAGGGAGAGATCGATTTTCAGGTTGCGGCTGGCAAACCGTTCCCGGAAGGCGCCGCTGGCCACTTCGAGCACGTTAATCACATCGACGGGAGCCTTCTGGTAGGCCAGCGCCCCTTCGTCGGACATGGAGAGCTGGTGGAGATCGTCCACCAGCTTGGTGAGCGTGCCTACCTCCGCCTGCAGAGAGGCCACCGATTCGGGCGTAAACTGGCGCACGCCGTCCTGAATCGCCTCCAGCTCGCCGCGCAGCACCGCCAGCGGGGTGCGCAGCTCGTGGGAAATATCGGCCATAAAGTCGCGGCGCATCTGCTGGTTTTTCTCAAGCGTGCTGGCGAGCTGGTTAAAGTCCTGCGCCAGCTTGCCCAGTTCGTCCTGGCTGCGGGTGTCGACGCGGGTGGTGAAATCCCCGGCAGCCAGCTTGTGCGTGCCTTCCACCAGCCGTTTCACCGGCGCGAGCAGACCGCGCGCCAGCGGGAAGGTGGCGAGCGCGGCGAGCAGGGTAGAGAGGGCGACGATTAGCCAGCTGGTCCGGCGCTGCTGGCGGTCAAAGTTAATGTCGGTGTTACGCGTCAGGCGCTCCACCGGCGAGGCGATAACCCAGCCGACGGTCGCGTTATTCACCTTAATCGCCCGGCGGGTGCCGTCCGGAGGTATCGGCGCGCGCGGGCCCACCAGCGTGCGCATATCCTGGTCGATCACCCAGAACTGGGTGCGCCAGCCGTGCGGCGGCATGCCCGGCCCCGGACGATCGTCGCCGGTGTCGTGCTCCAGCGAGCGCAGGATCTGGAAAATAAAGCGGTCGTTATTGCGCAGAAAACGCCAGTTTCCGTGCTGGGCGTACTGTTCACTCAGCGCATCGCTTAAGCCCTGAAGGCGCTGCTCGTTGCCATGCTTGATGTAGTCAATAAAGCCGCGCTCGAAGCTGACCCGCACCGCCCAGTGCATGGTGATCAGCAGGACGATACAGGTGGCAAAAATCGCCACAAAGAGCTTGCCGGTAATGCCCGGACGCCAGAATTTCATGAGCCACTCCTTTTGCCGCGCCTAATCACGACGTTCTTGCTGGTATCATCCGGCACCCGGGCGAAGATGACGGCGGGCAGGGCGATAATCACCGCCATGCTGAGATAAGTGTATAAAAAGACCTGATGCGCCACGGGCGTGTCGACGCTGAGGTGATGCTGGCCGTACATGCCGAGCAGTAAACCGGCGATGGTCACGCCGATGCTCATGGAGAGCTGCATGATCATCGACAGCAGGCTGTTGCCGCTGCTCGCCAGCTCGTCAGGGAGATCCTTCAGCGTCAGGGTATTCATCGACGAGAAGCGCATGGAGTTGACTATCCCCTGACAGAACAGCACCAGCGGCAGAACGTAGTACCAGCCCATCAGCGCCACGGCCATAAACAGCAGGCTCACCAGCGCCAGCCCCAGCGTGGCGGTCACCAGCACGCGGCGGTAGCCAAAGCGGTTCACTACCTGCACCACGATGCGCTTCATCCCCATGCTCCCAAGCACCATCGGGATCATCATCAGGCCCGCGTGAAACGGCGAAAAGCCCATGCCAATTTGCAGAAACACGGGCGTCATAAACGGCAGCATGCCGCTGCCGATGCGTCCGGCGAAGCTGCCGAACAGGCCAAGGCGGTAGGTGGGGTTTTTAAACAGATTCAGGCTGAACAGCGCCTTTTCATTCCCACGCGCATGCCACAAATACCATCCAACGGCGGTAAGGCCGAGGGCAACCAGAGCGCCCAGCGTCAGGGACGAAATGCCCAGCCCCTTTTGCCCGTCGAGCGCCAGGGTTAGCGTCGCCATGCCCGCCGCCAGCAGGATAAAGCCAAAGAAATCAAAGCGCCGCGTCTGCATTTTGTAATTCGGCATCAGCGCCAGGGTGGCGATAGCGCCGATGATGCCAACAGGAAGATTGATTAAGAAAATCCAGTGCCAGGAGGCGTACTCCACCAGCATTCCGCCGAGCGCCGGGCCCAGCAGCGGCCCCACCTGACCGGGCAGGGTGACGAAGGTCATCGCCGCCATGTACTGCTCGCGCGGCACGATCTTCATCACCGTTAACCGCCCGACGGGCACCATCATCGCGCCGCCGACGCCCTGCAGCACGCGCGCCATCACCAGCTGGTCGAGGGTGCTGGCCTGCGCGCAGAACAGCGAGCCGGCGGTAAACAGCACGATGGCGGTAAAAAAGATATTCCGCACGCCCACTTTGTCCGCCAGCCAGCCGCTGGCAGGCAGCATCACCGCAACCGTCAGCACGTAGGCGACAATCACCATATGCATATGCAGCGGGCTCTCTCCCAGGCTTTTCGCCATCGAGGGGAGGGCGGTGTTAACGATGGTCGTATCCAGCGACTGCATAAAGAAGCCGAAGGCGACTATCCACAATTGCCAGCGAACGTTGCTGGGAAGCTCAGTCATTTACCCGGTCACCGTGGTTCTGTTTTTACGCGCAAAGCGCAGCCGCAGGCGGTCAAAGAACAGATAGACCACCGGCGTGGTGTACAGCGTCAGCAGCTGGCTCATGACCAGCCCGCCGACGATGGTGATCCCCAGCGGCTGGCGCAGCTCTGAGCCATCGCCGCCGGATATCACCAGCGGCAGCGCGCCAAACAGCGCCGCCAGGGTGGTCATCATGATCGGACGAAAACGCAGCAGGCAGGCCTGGAAGATCGCCTCCTCCGGCGACAGGCTGCCGTTGCGCTGGGCGTCCAGCGCGAAGTCCACCATCATGATGGCGTTTTTCTTCACTATGCCGATTAACAGCATGATCCCGATGAGCGCGATCAGGCTGAACGGCGCGCCGAACAGCTCCAGCGCCAGCAGCGCCCCTACGCCCGCGGACGGCAGCGTCGAGAGAATGGTCAGCGGGTGAACGTAGCTCTCGTACAGCACGCCCAGCACAATATAGACCGTGGCGATGGCCGCCAGAATCAAAATCACCTGCGAGTTCATCGTCTCCTGGAATACCTGCGCGGTACCGGCAAAGCTGCCGCGCACGGTGGACGGCACGCCAAGCTGCGTCATCGCGCGGTTGATCGCGTCGCTGGCCTCGGAAAGCGACGAACCGGCGGGCAGGTTAAAGGAGATGGTCGACGCTGCCGAAAGCCCCTGGTGGTTCACCGACAGCGGCGCGTTGGCCGGCCGCCAGCTGGCGAAGTAGGAGAGCGGAATCGCCTTGCCGTCGCTGTTAATCACAAACATTTTATCCAGCGCGCTGATGTCCTGGGTGTAGCGCGGGTCAACTTCCATCACCACCTTGTACTGGTTCATCGGCTGATAGATGGTGGAGATCTCCCGCTGGCCGAAGGCGTTGTTCAGCAGGCTGTTGGCGGCTTCAACGTTAATGCCCAGCCGCGACATGGTTTCGCGGTCGTATGTGAGCGCCATCTCGGCGCCGTTATCCTGCTGATCGGAGTTCACGTCCGCCAGTTGGGGCAGGGCGGCCAGCGCCTTGCGGATCTTCGGCTCCCACTCGCGCAGGGCGGCTAAATCGTCCGAGAGCAACGTGTACTGGTAGCTGGCGTTCGCCTGTCGTCCGCCGACGCGGATATCCTGAACGGCCATCAAAAACAGGTTTGCGCCCGGCTCTTTGGCGAGCTTCACCCTCAGGCGATCAATCACCTGCTGCGCCGTTTCGCTGCGCTCGCCGCGCGGCTTAAGGGTAATGAACATCATCCCGCTGTTAACGCGCGACCCGCCGGTAAAGCCAGTCACGTTATCCACGGCGTTGTCTTCACGAATGATCTTCATAAAGTCCTGCAGCTTGCCGCGCATCGCCTGGAATGAAATGCTCTGGTCCGCCTGGATGCCGCCCATCAGCACGCCGGTGTCCTGCTCCGGGAAGAAGGTTTTCGGGATGGTGATGTACATCCAGACGTTGAGCCCAATGGTGGCGATCAGCACCAGCCCGACCAGCCGCGTATGGTTCAGCACCCACTTCAGCGATTTGCCGTAGCCTTCCTGCATCGCCATCAGAAAACGACCAAAGCCTTTGCGACGCGGCTGCGAATGGGGCTTGCTGCGCTTGAGCATCCAGCCGCACATCATCGGCGTGAGCGTCAGGGAAATCACCAGCGAAATCCCGATAGCGACGGAAAGGGTGACGGCAAATTCCCTCAGCAGCCGCCCCGGCAGCCCGCCCATCAGCAGCAGCGGCAGGAACACCGCCACCAGCGACAGGCTCATGGAGAGTACCGTAAAGCCTACCTCGCGCGTGCCCTGCAGCGCGGCCTGCAGCGGCTTCACGCCCGCTTCAAGGTGGCGGGAAATGTTCTCCAGCACCACGATGGCGTCATCCACCACGAAGCCCGTGGCGATCGTCAGGGCCATCAGCGACAGGTTGTTAAGGCTAAAGCCGCACAGGTACATGGCGGCAAAGGTCCCAATCAGCGACACAGGCACGGCCACCGCCGGGATCAGCGTCGCGCGGCCGGAGCGCAGGAACAGGAACACCACCAGGATCACCAGCGCGACGGAGATAATCAGCGTTTGCTCCACCTCTTCAAGCGAGGCGCGAATGGTCGGGGAGCGATCCTGGGCAATCTGCAGATCGATTGCCGCCGGGATGGTCTCCTGCAGCTCCGGGAGGCGGGCGCGAATGCTGTTCACCGTCTCAATAATGTTCGCCTCCGGCAGCTTGCGGATCATCAGCAGGATGGCCGGTTTGGCGTTGGTCATCCCGGCGTTGCGCACGTCCTGCACCGAGTCGGTGACGCTGGCAACGTCGCTCAGGCGTACCGCCGCGCCGTTGTTGTAGTGAATAATCAGCGGCTGGTATTCCGCGGCGGTTTTAAGCTCGTCGTTGGTGTGGATCTGCCAGCGATGGCTAGCGTCCTCAATCGCCCCCTGCGGCCTGCGCACGTTGGCGTTGCTGATGGCGGAACGCACGTCGTCCAGCGACACGCCCTGGTTAAACAGCGCCTGCGGGTTCAGGCCCACGCGCACGGCGGGCAGGGAACTGCCGCCAACGCTCACGTCACCCACGCCGTTTATTTGTGAGATCGTCTGCGCCAGCTGGGTCGACGCAAAATCGTAGAGCTGCCCCTGAGAATAGGTGTCTGAGGTCAGCGTCAGGATCATGATCGGCGCATCGGACGGGTTGGCCTTGCGGTAGGTCGGACGGCTCGGCATCCCGCTCGGCAGCAGGCTTTGCGCGGCGTTGATCGCCGCCTGCACGTCACGAGCGGCGCCGTTAATATCCCGGTCGAAGCTGAATTCCAGAATGATGCGCGTGCTGCCCAGCGAGCTGCTGGAGGTCATCTCGTTGACCCCCGCAATCCGCCCGAGCGAACGCTCCAGCGGCGTGGCGACCGACGACGCCATGGTTTCCGGTGACGCGCCCGGCAGCGAGGCGCTGACCATGATCACTGGGAAATCCACCTGCGGCAGCGGGGCGACGGGCAGCAGCCGGAAGCCCAGCACGCCGCACAGGGTGATGGCGACGGAGAGTAAAATCGTCGCCACCGGACGGTAAATGAAGAGGGCGAAAAACTTCACTTACGCCTCCTCTTCACGCTTCGGGAAACGGCTTTTGGTCCACAGCGCCAGGCGGTCAAACAGCAGGTAGATCACCGGCGTGGTGAAGAGCGTCAGCACCTGGCTGACCAGCAGACCGCCAACCATACCGATACCCAGCGGGCGGCGCAGCTCCGCGCCGACGCCGGTGCTGAGCATCAGCGGCAGCGCCCCCAGCAGGGCTGCCAGCGTGGTCATCAGGATCGGGCGGAAACGCAGCAGGCAGGCCTGGAAGATGGCATCGCGCGGCGACATGCCCTGTTCGCGCTCGGCGGCCAGCGCAAAGTCGATCATCATGATGGCGTTTTTCTTCACGATCCCGATAAGCAGGATAATGCCGATGATGGCAATGACGTCCAGCTCGCTGCCCGCCAGCATCAATGCCAGCAGCGCCCCCACGCCCGCCGTCGGCAGGGTAGAGAGGATGGTGATCGGGTGGATAAAGCTTTCGTACAGCACGCCAAGCACGATGTACATCGCCACGACCGCCGCGACGATCAGCCAGACGGTGTTACCCAGCGCGGCCTGGAACGCCAGCGTGCTGCCCTGGAACTGGGTCTGAATATCGGACGGGAAGCTGAGCGCTTTTTCAGCAGCCTGGATGGCTTCCACCGCCTCGCCCAGCGAGTAACCGTCCGGCACGTTGAAGGAAATGGTGGTGGACGGGAACTGATCCAGGTGGTTAATCGACAGCGGGGTATAGCGCTCCTCCACCGTGGCGATGGCGCTCAGCGGCACAATCCCGCCGTCTTTGCTGGTCAGGCGCACCGAGTCCAGCGCGGCCAGGCCGGGCGTGTTCTCCGTGTTGTGCTCCAGCACCACGCGGTACTGATTCGCCTGGGTGTAGATGGTGGAGATCAGGCGCTGACCGAAGGCGTTGTACAGGGCGTTGTCCACATCAGACATGGTAATGCCCAGACGGCTGGCGGTGTCGCGGTTGACGTTCACGTAGGCCGCCAGCCCTTTGTCCTGCCAGTCGCTGCTGACGTCGGCGAGCTGTGGCAGGGTGTTAAGTTTCTCCACCAGCTGCGGCACCCAGGTGCTGAGGGCGTCAAGCGATGTGGCCTGGAGCGTGAACTGATACTGCGTGCGGCTGACCTGGGTATCGATGGTCAAATCCTGAATCGGCTGCAGGTAAAGCTCAACGCCCGGCAGGCGGGCCACGGCGCTTTGCAGCCGCTCGATGACGGCGTTCACGCGGTCGTCGCGCTCATCCAGCGGCTTGAGGTTGATCTGCAGACGAGCGCTGTTGAGCGACGGGTTGGTGCCATCCACGCCGACGTAGGAGGTCAGGCTCTCCACAGCCGGATCTTTCATAATAATTTCAGACACCTGCTGCTGGCGCTGGGCCATGTTCGCGAAGGAGACCGACTGCGGCGCCTGAAGCGTGCCCTGAATAATGCCGTTGTCCTGGATGGGGAAGAAGCCTTTCGGAATGAAAATCCACAGCATCACGCTGAGCGCCAGCGTTCCCAGCGCCACGCCAAGCGTTGCCCACGGATGGTTCAGCACTTTCGCCAGCACGCGACCGTAGGCGGCAATAATCCGCTCGAACATTCGCTCGGAGGCGCGGGAGAAGCGGTTTTGCTTGCGCAGGGACTCGTGGCTCAGCATGCGGGCGCACATCATCGGGGTCAGGGTCAGCGACACCACGGCGGAGATCAAAATGGCGACCGCCAGCGTCACGGCAAACTCGCGGAACAGCCGCCCGACGATATCGCCCATAAACAGCAGCGGGATCAGCACCGCAATCAGCGAGAAGGTGAGTGAGATAATGGTAAAGCCGATTTCCCCCGCGCCCTTCAGCGCGGCGGCCAGCGGCTTTTCGCCTTTCTCGATATAGCGCGAGATGTTCTCAATAACGACGATGGCGTCATCCACCACGAACCCGGTGGCGATGGTGAGCGCCATCAGCGTCAGGTTGTTAATCGAAAAGTCGAGGAACACCATCACCGCAAAGGTGCCGACCAGCGAGAGCGGCACGGCGACGGCGGGAATAATGGTTGCCGGAACGTTGCGCAGGAACAGGTAGATGATCATCACCACCAGCGCAATCGCCAGCATCAGCTCGAACTGGGTATCGGTGACCGACGCGCGAATGTTGGTGGTGCGGTCAGAAAGCACCTTCACGCTGACCGATTTTGGCAGGCTTTCAATCAGCTGCGGCAGCATGGTGCGAATGCTGTCGGCGGTTTCGATGATGTTGGCACCCGGCTGGCGCTGCACGTTCATCACGATCGCCTGCTGCTTGTTCGCCCACGCGCCGAGCCAGCTGTTTTCCGCGCCTTGTTCCACGGTGGCGACGTCGCCCAGGCGGATCGGCGCGCCGTTCTGGTAGGCCACAATCAGCTGACGGTATTCGTCGGCGGACTGCATCTGGTCGTTTGCCGAGAGGGTGACCGCACGGGTCGGGCCGTCCAGCGAGCCTTTCGCCGAGTTGACGTTGGCACTGCTGATGGCGGTGCGGATGGTTTCGCTGGTCAGCCCCAGCGCGGCAATCGCCTGCGCGTTAAGCTTCACGCGCACGGCCGGGCGCTGGCCGCCCGCCAGCGTGACGAGGCCGACGCCGGAAACCTGAGAAATTTTCTGCGCCACGCGGGTTTCGACCATGTCTTCGACCTGGGTCATCGGCATGGCGGAGGAGGTGACGGCGAGCGTCATGATCGGCGGATCCGCCGGGTTCACCTTGCTGTAGACCGGCGGGTTAGGCAGGTCCGACGGCAGCAGGTTGGTGGCGGCGTTGATGGCGGCCTGCACCTCCTGCTCGGCGACGTCCAGCGACAGCGTCAGCTGGAACTGCAGCGTCACGACGGATGCCCCGCCGGAACTCTGGGAGGACATCTGTTTTAACCCGGACATCTGGCCAAACTGGCGCTCCAGCGGGGCGGTAATGGCGGACGTCACCACGTCCGGGCTGGCGCCAGGATAAAGCGTCACCACCTGAATGGTGGGGTAATCCACCTCCGGCAGCGCCGACACGGGCAGGAAGCGGTAGCCAATGATCCCGGCCAGCAGGATCGCCACCATCAACAGCGTGGTGGCGACAGGGCGGAGGATAAACAGGCGTGACGGCCCACCTGTAGAGCTCGGGGGCATAACCTGCATCAGGAGGTCGCTCCCTGTTTCGCAGGTTCAACCACCTCAACCTTCGCGCCTTCGGTGAGGCGGTCGATGCCGTCGGTGACCACGCGGTCGCCGGCGGAGAGCCCGGCGCTGATGACCACCGTCTGGCTGTCCTGAATCCCGGTTTTCACCAGATGCTTGCTCACTTTATTGTCGCTGTTCAGCACCCAGACAAAGCTTCCTTCGTTACCCATCTGCAGCGCTGCGGTGGGGATCACCACCGCGTTCTCTTCGGTAGCGACCAGCATTCGCGCGTTGACGAACTGGTTCGGGAAGAGGGCATCGTCCTGGTTGTTAAAGCGCGCCTTCAGCTTGATGGTGCCGGTGGTGGTATCGATCTGGTTATCCAGGCTAAGCAGGGAACCCTCGCTCAGCTTCTGCTTGTTGGTGCGGTCCCAGGCTTCCACCACCAGGCCTTTACCGGCTTTTTGCGCCTGCATGACGGTCGCAATATCGCTTTCCGGCAGGGTAAAGACTAAATCAATCGGGTGGGTCTGGGTGATCACCACGATGCCCGTGGTGTCGCCGCTGGAGATCTGGTTACCGATATCGACCTGCTTCAGGCCCACGCGCCCGTCAATCGGCGCGGTGATGCGGCTCCAGTCCAGCTGCAGCTGCGCGCTGGCGACGGCGGCCTCGTCGGCTTTGATGGTGCCCTGCGTTTCGCTGACCAGCGACTGTTGGGTGTCCAGCTCCTGACGAGAAACGAGGTTGGTTTTCACCAGCTGCTGGTAGCGGGCCAGATCGCGACGGGCGTTGGCGAGGGTGGCTTTGTCTTTCGCGAGCTGCCCCTGCGCCTGGGCGAGGGCAACCTTAAACTGGCTCGGGTCGATTTCCGCCAGCAGATCGCCCGCTTTAACCTGCTGACCTTCCTGGAAGTGGATCGCGATGAGCTGGCCGTCCACGCGGCTGCGTACCGTGGCGGTGTTGGCGGCGGTGATGGTTCCGAGCCCCGTCAGATAACGTGGAACGGCTTTGCTCACCGCCGTTGCCGCCTGAACCGGCGCCAGCGCGCCGCCGCGCATGCCGTGACGGCCGCCGCCTGCCGGGCGCTGTGGTGCACTATTGGCACCGGCGGGAGCGGCGGAGTTCGCGGATTGACTGTGCCAGTACCAGGCGGCGGCAAGGACCACCACAATGATGCCAGCGGCGATTGCCCAGCGGGATTTGTTACTGCCTTTCATCGTTATACGTTCTCATCCTGAATACTTCGGGGAATGATACTAGTTTAGTCAGCTAACACAGCGGAAAAATGGAGGAAATATGGAAGACTGTCAGGAATGGTCTGAGAGTAGCGCCGCGGTTTTCTCCCTCTCCCTGAGGGAGAGGGCCGGGGTGAGGGCATCAGACCGCACCGCAACAACACTAGCTAAACATCACCTGCGCCCAGCGCGCCAGCCCTGCGGTAACGGAGCCAAAGTCATCCCCGCCGGCAATCGGAATGCCCGGCAGCTGTTCCGCCAGCGCTTTCTTGATCAGCGGCGAGCGGGCGCTACCCCCGGTCAGGTAGATCACATCCGGCTTCTCTTTGCCGTTCTCCAGCGCCAGCTGGACCTGCTCCAGAATACGCTGCAGCGGCTGCGCGAGCGCCGTCTCCAGCCCCTCCTGTGAAATCGCCGTGGCCAGATCGTCGCTGATGAAGGGCAGCGAAACCGCATGTTCAGGACGATCCGACAGCGCAATTTTGCTCTCTTCGGCGGTGCGCACCACGCGGTAGCTCAGGCGCTGACGCCACACTTTATAGAGCAGGGCGACCTTCTCGGCGTCCTGCGCGTCGCGCACCAGATCGTTAAGGAAGCGCCCGTTCGCGGTGCTGTAAAAATCACTCTGCGCCGGAACGTCGTTGATGGCAATCGCGTTCCACCACGGCAGGATCGGCAGGGCGATGCCTTTTTCCGTTTGCCCGCCCATGCCCAGCAGCGGCATCAGGCTCTTGAAGGCCAGCGCGATATCCAAATCGTTACCGCCTACGCGGCAGCCGCTGTGCCCGAGCAGGCTGTTTTCACGATCGCGACGGTTATGCCACTGCGGCCCCATCAGCAGCAGCGAGCAGTCGGTGGTTCCCCCGCCGATGTCCACGACCAGCACGCGCTTCTCTTCCGTCAGCGTGGCTTCAAAATCCAGCCCCGCCGCAACCGGCTCGTACTGGAACACCACGTCGCGGAAGCCTGCCCGGTGCGCCGCGCGTTCAAGGATCCCCTGCGCCTGCTGGTTAGCTTCGTCGCCGCCCAGCCCCTGGAAGTTGATCGGGCGGCCAATCACCGCCTGGGTAATCTCCTCGGAAACCTGCGTCTGCGCCTGATGACGGATATGCAGCATCATGGCGCACACCAGGTCTTCAAACATCGCCACCTGCTGCGGCTTCAGGCCGCTCGCGCCGAGGAAGGACTTTGGCGATTTAACGAAGTAGACCTCTTCCGGGTCTTCAATGTAGTGCCCGAGCGAGGAGAGGCCGAACTCTACGCTGGACGGGGTAACGTCGATATCTTCCTCGCGGTTGAAGCTGACCGCCCGACGCAGCAGCGCCTGGGTTTCCGCCGCGGTAGCAGGAACCTGATGGTGGCGGAACAGCCACTCGCTCACCGCCTCACGCGTCGGCGCGCAGAGCATTGACGGCAGCAGCGTGCTCTCTTTTTCCATTTTAAGAAGCTGCGGTTGTCCGTTCTGCATAATCGCAACCGAGCAGTTTGCCGTACCGTAGTCAAATCCGATAAACACAATGAATCCCCATGCCGGTGAGAAGGGGCGAGACTTTAACGAAATGTCTGCATGGCGACAACAGGAATATGAAAGCAAGGCGAAACACTGCTTTTCCGTTTATCCTGAGAGGAATAAAAAAGGAGCAATAATGTATACCCTGACCTGGCAACCTCCCTACGACTGGCAGTGGATGTTTGGCTTTCTCGGCGCGCGTGCGGTGACGGGCATTGAAACCGTCACGAGCGACTACTACGAGCGCAGTTTTGCCTGCGACGGCCATCAGGGGATATTTCGCGTGACGCCGGATATCGCCACCCATACGCTGACCGTGACGCTCAGCCCCGGGCTGGTCCCGGTTGCGAAGACGTGTCTTGAACGCATCGCGCGCCTGTTCGATCTCGCCTGCAACCCGCAGCGCGTCGCGGATACGCTGGGGGATCTCGGCGCAGCCCGGCCCGGCCTGCGTTTGCCGGGGGCGATGGATGCGTACGAGCAGGGAGTCCGGGCCATTCTCGGGCAGCTGGTCAGCGTGGCGATGGCGGCGAAACTGGCTTCCCGCGTTGTCGCCCTGTGCGGTGAGCCGGTGAAGGATGCACCGGGCTATGTCTGCTTTCCCTCCCCCCAAGCGCTGGCCGCTGCCGATCCGCTGGCGCTCAAGGCGCTCGGGATGCCGGTAAAACGCGCGGAGTCGCTGATTCATCTGGCACAGTCGGTTGTTGACGAGACGTTTCCGCTGACGCCGCCTGAGGACGTTGAGGCGGGCATGAAGGCGCTACAGCAGCGGCCCGGCATCGGGCGCTGGACGGCAAATTACCTGGCCCTGCGCGGCTGGCAGGCGAAAGACGTGTTCCTGCCGGATGATTATCTGATTAAGCAACGCTTCGCCGGGATGACTCCGGCGCAGATCCGTCGTTACGCCGAACGCTGGCAGCCGTGGCGCTCCTACGCGCTGCTGCACATCTGGTATACCGACGGCTGGACGCCGTCAGTTGATGGCGAAATAGCTGGTGTTGAGCAGTAGATCCAGCGGCTGCGGCTCGGCGATGGTGTCGCCATAGATAAAATCAATGCCGATGCCGGAAAGCGTATCCATCATAATGGGCTGATTGCAGGGGCCCGCGATGGTTTTCATCCCCAGACGCTGGGCGTGGCCCTGAACGATGGTCACCATCATCTCATCCATCAGATTGCCGTACACGTTGCTCACCACCTCGGCATCCAGCATCAGATAATCGGCCATGTTCGGGCTCAGGTGGGTAAAGACGTTCATGTCGCGCCCTATCTGGCTGAAGATCAACCGGCAGCCCGCCTGGCGAAGCTTTTGCAGCCCTCGCTGCAGATTCTCATCCGGGTTACACACCGCGTCGGCCGCGATGATCAGATGCAGCAGACGGCCCGGCATAGGGCTATTATCGAGCAGGTCGAGGAGTTCATCGACCAGCGTTACGCTGGCTAAACCGGCGGCAGAAAGCGGTAGCGCTACCCCCATCCCTTTACGGGCGACCTGCGCGGCAGAGGTGCGGAAAAACTCGCCAAAGATACGTCTGTCGAGGGCGTGCAGCAGCTCGGGCTCCGCCAGGCCAGAACGGAAGGCGTGCTCCTCCTGGACTTCACCCTGGCTGGTCCACAGGCGTAGCGAAACCAGCCAGAAGTTACAGCTTTCCGGTATGCGCGGGGAGGCGACGCTGCGGGCTATCATCATCAGATGATTGTCTTTGATCATGTGCCACTGTTCGTCCAGCGACATCATGCTGCGCGCGCTCCGATCCCGCTCCTGCTGCGGTTCGTACACCGTCACGATGCCGCGGCCGCTGTTTTTCGAGGCATAACAGGCAATATCCGCCTGCGACATCACTTCTGACGCCTGGTTATTATGCTCATCAATCAGCGTGATCCCTGCGCTGGCGCCAATCCGGTGCAGGCGGCCTTCCCACATAAAGTGATAGTCATTGATGGTATGGATCAGACGACCGGTGATATAGCGCGCGCTCTCAATATTGCAGTCCGGCAGCAGCAGCCCAAACTCGTCGCCGCCCAGGCGCGCCAGCACGTCGCTGGAGCGAAGCATGGTTAACATCATGGAGGAGAGTTCCCGCAGCAGGGCATCTCCCGCCGCATGGCCTGCGGTATCATTGACGGCTTTGAAGCGGTCCAGGTCGATAAAGACCAGCGCATGACGCTGACGCGTCTCGCGAACGGTTTGCAGAAGTCGTTTGAGATGGTTTTCGAAGCTGACCCGGTTTGCCAGGTGGGTGAGGGCATCGTGCGACGCGCTGTAGCTCAGCTGACGCAGCATTTTGCGCGACTCGGTAACGTCCTGAATAACGATCACCGAGCCAATGCTGTGCCCGTCAAGGGTACTGAGTGGCGTAATGCTGTAGTGGATATCAAACGATCCGCCGGTGCGGCAGTTCAGCACTACGTCCTGGTCGATATCGGAGCGTGACATATCGCCGCTGTGAATGTTCTCCATCAGCGGGCCCCGTTCCCCAAAGGTGATGTGTAACACCTTCAGGATCGGCTGGCCGATGGCCTCGGTCTGAAGCCAGCCGCTCATTTTCTCGGCGACCGGGTTCATAAAGGTGACGTTCATGTCGATATCGGTACAGAGCACAGCTTCGCCGATGGAGTCGAGCGTGATGTGCAGACGCTCTTTTTCCTGGAACAGCGCTTCGTTAAGCTCCTTCACCTCGGTCATGTCCATATTGATGCCGAGTAAACGCTCCACTTCACCCTCTTTATTCAGCACCCGGTTTGCCAGGGAGCGAATATGGCGCACGCCTTCCTTCACGCGGATACGGAATTCAAGCTTAAACGGCAGACGTGAGACCAGTGAATCCCGCAGCACCTGCTCCGCATGGGCGCGATCCTCCGGCAGCATTCTTTCGTGCCAGAGCTGCCAGGTGGGCTTGATGTGCGGCGGAATTTCATACAGCTCAAACATCCGCTTATCCCAGCTGATAATGTCGGGCTCCAGATCCCACTCCCAGATGCCGATGCCGCCCGCTTCGTTGGCCAGCGTAATGCGCTCCATCAGGCGTTTATTGACCCACTCGGTCTGCTTCAGGTCGTTAATGTCTTCAATCTGGGCGATAAAATAGAGCGGCGAGCCGTCGGCATGGCGCACGACGGAGACGGCCAGAAGCGCCCAGACGACCTCGCCGTTACGCGTGTAATAGCGCTTTTCAAGGGTGTAGGTGTTGATCTCGCCGTTGACCAACTGCTCCAGCTGTTCCAGGTCGGTATGCAAATCTTCCGGCCAGGTGAGCTGCTGGAAGGTGAGCGACTGCAGCTCGGTCTGACTGTAACCGAGGAAATTGCACAGCGCCTTGTTGGCCTGAAGCCACTGGCCTTCCATGCTGACTAACGCCATGCCGATGGCGGAATACTCCATTGCATTGCGAAAGCGCTCTTCGCTCTCGGTGATGTGTTTGCGTTCGGCACGGAAGGCATACATCACCATGGTCATCACGTTAGCGGGGAGAAGCAGCATCAGGAACGGCAGCCACGGCGCGTTCATCATCGGCCCGGCATGTTGGGTGGTCAGCGCCGAAGGGTTATGGGCAATCATCAGGGAAACGACCATCACGGTAACCAGAAACACCATGAACGCTTCCATCCGCGGCAAGCGCACGGCGCTCCACATCAGCAGGACAATCACGCAGGTAAAAGGCCACGGCAGCCAGGTGATGGATGCCCAGCTGAGCGCCAGCGTCACGGCCATGGTAACCAGCGTTTCCAGCAGCAATCTCGGATCACGGTGGCGGAGCAAGTAGTGGGATTTAAACAGCAGCCCCAGCGGCACCAGCGCCAGCGCGCCAATGGATTCAGATAGCACCCAGACGATGAAATTACGCAGCGGCTCAGGGCCGGGGATCAGAAGCGTCATAAGAATACCGCCCACCAGCGGCGGCACCAGCGCGCTGCCTATGGCCAGGCGGATCCAGTCGTTTAAATTTTGCAGCGGGTTGTACCACGGAAGCAGCTTGCGCAGTAACACGGCACCGATGACGGCCTCAATAATGTTTATTGCGGCGTAGGTGAGGTTTATCGACGCCCAGGAGAACACCATCCACGAGGCCAGAATATTGCCCAATGAACAGGCCAGGGCAATCCCGGGCCACATTTTTCCCGCATGGCGGTAAAACGCCACCATCATAATGGCGGTAGGAAACCAGAGCGGCGCCAGCAGGGTACCGAAGCGGGTAAGCTCCAGCGAAAATAAGGTAAAGATAAAGGTGACCAGGCCCAGACAGACAAGTCGTAATAAAGGATGTGGGGTGGTAACCAAAACCCGCTGGTATTGTTTATTCATTACCGCTTTATCCAGAGACGCCATGCCGTCAGGAGAGAAGTGCGCACGAGTGAATTTGATAATTTGGTTTATGCTAGTACAAACAATTTACAATTCATATGGCGACTGCTCATAATTTGACATCATAGACTTATTAAATAGTTACTCGCTAAAAAATCCCTGTTAAACGCTGAAAAAACGGCCATTAAAATTTCTCTCAGGGAGCAATGTGCCACTTTTCAGCCTGTCTCGCAGAACCTGCGCATTCGACTGGTATCACGCCCGCGAAATCCCTATAATTGCCGCGTTTGACGCTCCGGCGTCGTCCTTCCTTAACATCCAGGTTATTCAGGTCGCTAAATTTATGACTGATAAGTCTCATCAGTGCGTCATTATAGGCATCGCCGGCGCATCGGCTTCAGGTAAAAGTCTAATTGCCAGTACGCTTTATCGCGAACTGCGTGAACAAGTAGGTGATGAGCATATCGGCGTCATTCCCGAAGACAGCTATTACAAAGATCAATCCCATCTGTCGATGGAAGAGCGCGTAAAAACCAACTACGACCACCCGAATGCGATGGATCACAGTTTACTGTTCCAGCATTTAGAAGCCCTAAAGAGCGGCCAGGCCATTGAGCTGCCCGTTTACAGTTACGTAGAACACACCCGAACCCAGGAAACGATCCGCATCGAGCCGAAGAAGGTCATTATCCTTGAGGGCATCCTGCTCCTGACCGACGCCCGCCTGCGTGAATCCATGAACTTCTCCATCTTCGTCGATACCCCGCTGGATATCTGCCTGATGCGCCGCATCAAGCGAGACGTTAACGAGCGCGGCCGTTCGATGGACTCCGTCATGGCGCAATACCAGAAAACGGTGCGTCCGATGTTCCTGCAGTTTATTGAACCATCCAAACAATACGCCGATATCATCGTGCCTCGCGGGGGCAAAAACCGCATTGCGATTGATATCTTAAAAGCGAAAATCAGCCAGTTTTTTGAATAAGCCGCGCGAATTGTGTACCGTTCAGAGATAACCTGGTTTTACCCTGAGTGTTTAAGGCCTCAGGGTACGATGCATGAAAGGAGAAAGTGCCATGCGTCTTTGCGATCGTGATATTGAAGCCTGGCTGGATGAAGGCCGCTTGTCTATTACCCCGCGTCCCCCCGTGGAGCGTATCAATGGGGTGACCGTTGACGTACGGTTGGGGAATAAATTCCGCACCTTTAGTGGCCATACTGCGCCATTCATCGACCTCAGCGGGCCGAAGGATGAAGTCAGCGCCGCGCTCGATCGCGTCATGAGTGATGAAATCATCATTGACGAAGGCGAAGCTTTTTATCTGCACCCGGGTGAACTGGCGCTGGCGGTGACGTATGAATCCGTGACCCTGCCTGCGGATCTGGTTGGCTGGCTTGATGGCCGTTCTTCTCTGGCCCGCCTGGGCCTGATGGTTCACGTGACCGCGCACCGTATCGATCCAGGCTGGTCCGGCCGTATCGTGCTGGAGTTCTTCAACGCCGGCAAACTGCCGCTGGCGCTGCGCCCCGGAATGATGATTGGTGCGTTAAGCTTTGAACCGCTGACAGGCCCGGCAGACAGGCCTTATAACCGCCGCCAGGACGCAAAATACCGCGACCAGCAGGGTGCGGTTGCCAGCCGTATTGATAAAGACTGATCGTTAGTCCATTGAGGATGCCATGAGAAGAGTTCTGACAACGCTGATGATTTTGCTGGTGGTGCTGGTTGCTGGCCTTTCGGCGTTGGTTCTGCTGGTTAACCCGAATGATTTCCGCGCTTACATGGTGCGGCAGGTCGAGGCACGCAGTGGTTACCAACTGAAGCTTGACGGGCCGCTGCGCTGGCACGTCTGGCCGCAGCTCAGCATTCTCTCTGGCCATATGTCGTTAACCGCGCCGGGGGCCGCACAGCCGCTGGTCTCTGCGGACAACATGCGTCTTGACGTGGCGCTGATCCCGCTCATCTCCCATCAGCTGCAGGTTAACCAGGTGATGCTGAAGGGCGCGGTCATTCAGCTTACCCCGCAGACCGAAGCCGTGCGCGATGCGAATGCGCCGGTCGCGCCGCGCGAGAATACCTTACCGGATGAACCGTCCGATACGGGCTGGTCCTTTGATATAGGCAAACTGAAAGTTGCCGATAGCGTGCTGGTGTTCCAGCATGAGGATCAGGAGCAGGTCACCGTTCGCAACATCAACCTGCAGATGGAACAGGATGAACACCATCTTGCGTCGCTGGAATTTAGCGGACGGGTGAATCGCGACCAGCGCGATCTGACCCTCTCGTTGAATGCAAACGTGAATGCGTCGGACTACCCGCATCAGCTGACGGCCGACATCCTGCAGCTCAACTGGCAGCTGACGGGGGCGGATCTCCCTACCCAGGGGATTACCGGGCAGGGGACGCTGCAGGCCGTTTGGCGCGAAGAACAAAAACAGCTGGCGCTGGATAACCTCAATCTGCAGGCCAACGACAGCAGCCTGAAAGGGCAGGCGAGCGTCACGCTCGACGATAAGCCGAAGTGGGTGCTGAACCTGCAGTTTGACAAGCTCAACCTGGAGAACATCCTGCCGCCGGTGCCGGCAAGCGCAACGGACAGCGATGCCGTACAGACGGGGCAAAGCCAGTCACCGGTGTCGCGTCCGGTTATCTCGTCCAACCTTGAACAGCCTGACTATAACGTGCTGCGCGGCTTCACGGCGGATATTCTGCTGAAAGCCAACAGCGTGCGCTGGCGCGGTATTGATTTCACCGACGTGAGCGGCCAGATGTTCAACCATAATGGGTTGCTGGTGATTTCAGAACTGAGCGGCAAAATGGGGGCGGGTCACCTGTCACTTCCGGGTACGCTGGACGTGCGTAAGGACGTTGCCAGCGCTGAATTCCAGCCGCGTCTCGACAACGTTGAGATTGGCAGCATCCTCAAAGCCTTTAACTATCCGATTTCCCTGACGGGGCAGCTGACGCTGGCCGGGGATTTCTCAGGCACCAGAATTGATGCCAACGCCTTCCGCCGTGAGTGGCAGGGCGAGGCGCACGTTGACCTGAAAGATTCGCGAATGGAAGGGCTCAACTTCCAGCAGCTGGTCCAGCAGGCGGTGGAGCGCAGCAGCGATGTTAAAGCCCAGGAAAACTATGACAGCGCAACGCGCCTCGACAGCTTCACCACGGATCTGACGCTGGATAACGGGATACTGACGATGGCCGGAATGCAGGGAACCTCGTCTATGCTGTCGTTAACCGGAGAAGGCTCGCTGGATCTGGTCAAAGAGACGGCGGACACGCGCTTTAACGTCCGGGTACTTTCCGGCTGGCAGGGCGAAAGCAAGTTGATTGACTTCCTCAAAGAGACGCCGGTTCCGCTTAGCGTATACGGCAAATGGCAGGCGCTGAACTACAGCCTTCAGGTGGATCAGATCCTGCGTAAGCACCTGCAGGATGAAGCGAAGCGTCGGCTTAACAGCTGGGCGGATCGTAATAAAGATTCCCAGAACGGCAAGGACGTGAAGAAGCTGCTGGATAAGCTTTAAGGTTCGTGGTGCAGGCGGTGCAGCCTGATGCCATCACCCCGCCCCTCTCCCGCGGGAGAGGGAGCAAACACGAAAACGGCAACGAGGTTGCCGTTTTGTTTTACCTAAACCTCAAAATCCAGCTCTTTCTCATCCCGCAGTGGAATAAGCTGCACTTTCTGCACGCGATGGTTTTCAATCTGCAGGGTTTTAAGCAGATAGTCGCCCACCTGAACCTCTTCCCCCGGCTGCGGAATGCGCTGTAAATACTCCATCAGCAGACCGGCAATGGTGTGGTATTCCCGTTTTTCGTCCAGCGGCAGCGGCACGTACTGCACCAGGTCTTCCAGCGGCATGTGGCCGTTGGCCGTCCACGAACCGTCTGCGTTTTTCTGAATGTCGTGGCGGGCATCAATCTCATCCACCTCGTTTGGCAGATTGCCGGCGATGGTTTCCATCACGTCGCTGAGCGTGACCAGCCCTTCCACCGAACCAAACTCATCCACTACGAAGGCGAAGTGCGTGCGCGCGTTGCGGAACTGCTCCAGCGCGGAAAGCAGCGGAAGCGCTTCCGGGAAGACCAGCGGCTGGCGCACCAGCGCGCGCAGGTTGAGCGGCTCGCCGTGAAGCTGCTGCTGGAGCAGGTCAATCACGTGTACCACTCCCAGCAGCTCCTCTTCCTCTTCACCGCCGGTAACCACCACGCGGGTGTGCTGGTTTTTATCCAGCAGGGCGCGGATCTGCTCTTCCGGTGCCGTGAGGTCAATATGCTCAATGTCATGACGGGAGGTCATAATGCTGCTCACCGTGCGCTGATTCAGGTTAAGCACACGCTCGATCATCAGCCGCTCCTGCGGGTTAAAGATCTGCCCGTCGCTGTGATCGGCAAGCAGGGCGGAGGATTCGGCGTCCAGCTCGGCATCCTCTTTCCTGCCGCTCAGCAGGCGCATGACGGTTTCTGCCGTGCGCTGGCGCAGGGTCTGATTCGCGGAGAGAAATCGGCGGCGGTTAAATATCGCCAGCTGGTTGAGGGCTTCAATCATGACGGAGAAGCCAATGGCGGCGTACAGATAGCCTTTCGGAATGTGGAACCCGAAACCGTCGGCGACCAGGCTAAAGCCAATCATCAGCAGGAAGCTCAGACAGAGGATCACGATGGTCGGGTGACTGTTCACAAAGCGGGTCAGCGCTTTGCTCGCCATCACCATCAGCGTGATGGCGATGATTACCGCGGCCATCATGACGGCGAGATGGTCCACCATCCCGACGGCGGTAATCACCGAATCCAGGGAGAAGACCGCATCGAGCACCACAATTTGCGCCACCACCGGCCAGAATTTCGCCCCGCGTCGCTGGGTCGGGTTCTCGCTGTCTTTGCCTTCGAGCCGCTCGTTAAGCTCCACCGTGGCTTTGAACAGCAGGAACAGCCCGCCGAAGAGCATGATCAGGTCGCGCGCGCTAAAGCTCAGACCGCGAACGGAGAACAGAGGCTGAGTGAGCGTGACCATCCAGGAGATAGAGGCCAGCAGCAGCAAACGCATCACCATCGCCAGCAGCAGACCCGTCACGCGCGCGCGGTCGCGCTGGGAAGGGGGCAGTTTTTCAGCGAGGATGGCGATAAAGACCAGATTATCAATCCCGAGCACTAATTCGATGACGACCAGCGTCACCAGCCCGGCCCAGATTGATGGATCGGCAATCCATTCCATAGTAATAGCAATACCTTCTGTTATATGACGAATGTCACACTTCGATCATGGATAAAGCTGCGGGAAAATGCAATGTCGGGCTGAGATTTCTCTTAATACGATGCGTAAAAAAGAGAGCAATCTCAGGTGGGTGTAAATAAGCGAAATACGTATATTTTATTATTCAGAGAACATTTTAGGATATATCGCAGATAGTGGTTTTTGCTCTCTTTTTGTCAATATAAAGAAAATCCTAAAAGGTCAAAACTTTGCTCTTAATATTAATCTTAAAAACCGATATTAGGACAGTTGTCTCCTTGCCTGCTATTAGGTTAGCTGCAACAATTCTCCCAGCATCAAATGTTAAATCTTGTTGTTGCTATTATTGTTTTGGTCTTCGGAATGGTCATTCATTATCCGTTGTGTATTTCAAGCGGCTGATATATTTCCAGAAGACCTTACTCAAGAGGGTGTCTATCCATAACACATTGTTTAGTCAGTGGATTGGTAACTGAAAGCCAAGGGCGGTAGCGTGCCTGAAAGCGTGTGAATCAGCCTCGATTATTCTGTCAATAGCCAATGGATGAATAAGCTTTTTTTAGGACTGATGCCAGTTATATTTCTATTTGATTAACTGCATGCTGAAACCCAATACGTCTCAAGCTTATTTAAATTGCACAGGATAATTACTCTGCCAAAGTGATAAATAATCAATGATGAAATCCAAAATGAAATTGATGCCATTATTGGTGTCTGTGACCTTGATGAGTGGTTGCACGGTCTTTCCCGGCAGCAATATGTCAACAATGGGTAAGGATGTGATCAAGCAACAGGATGCCGATTTTGATCTCGACAAAATGGTGAATGTTTATCCACTTACGCCACGTCTGGTCGAACAATTACGTCCACGTCCGAACGTTGCCCAGCCGAATATGTCTCTGGACCAGGAAATTGCCTCCTATCAGTATCGCGTGGGGCCGGGCGACGTGATCAACGTGACCGTCTGGGATCACCCTGAACTGACCACGCCAGCGGGCCAGTACCGCAGCTCAAGCGACACCGGGAACTGGGTGCAGTCAGATGGCACCATGTTCTATCCGTACATTGGTAAAGTGCATGTCGCCGGAAAAACGCTTGCCGAGATCCGTAGTGATATTACCGGCCGCTTGGCGCAGTACATCGCCGACCCGCAGGTGGACGTTAATATCGCCGCATTCCGCTCGCAAAAAGCCTATATCTCCGGTCAGGTGAACAAATCCGGCCAGCAGGCCATCACCAACGTTCCGCTCACCGTTCTGGACGCCATTAACGCCGCGGGCGGCTTAACCGACGGCGCCGACTGGCGCAACGTGGTGCTGACCCACAACGGCAAAGAGCAGCGCATTTCGCTGCAGGCGCTGATGCAAAATGGCGATCTGACCCAGAACCGCCTGCTCTATCCGGGCGATATCCTCTACGTACCGCGCAACGACGATCTGAAAGTCTTCGTGATGGGTGAAGTGAAGAAACAGAGCACCCTCAAAATGGACTTCAGCGGCATGACCCTGACCGAAGCGCTGGGCAATGCTGAGGGCATCGATCTGACCACTTCCAACGCGACCGGTATCTTCGTCATCCGTCCGCTGAAAGGCGAAGGCAGCGCGAAGGGCAAGATTGCCAACATCTACCAGCTGGATATGTCCGACGCGACGTCTCTGGTGATGGCGACGGAGTTCCGTCTCCAGCCATACGATGTGGTTTACGTCACCACCGCGCCGGTTGCCCGCTGGAACCGTCTGATCAACCAGTTGCTGCCAACCATCAGTGGCGTTCGCTACATGACGGATACGGCGCGCGACATTCATACCTGGTAATCCGCGATGTTTAACAAAATTCTGGTGGTATGCGTGGGGAACATTTGCCGTTCCCCCACGGCTGAACGGCTGTTGAAACAGTACCAGCCCGAGTTAACGGTCGAGTCCGCAGGGCTGGGCGCGCTGGTGGGCAAAAGTGCCGACGAGCGCGCAACGAGCGTGGCCCGCGATCACAACCTCTCTCTTGACGGGCATATTGCCCGCCAGGTCACCGGCCGCATGTGCCGGGAGTATGACCTGATTCTGGCAATGGAAAAACGCCATATTCATGCGCTATGCGATATCGCTCCGGAGATGCGCGGCAAGGTGATGCTGTTTGGTCACTGGGACAACGAACGCGAAATCCCCGATCCGTATCGCAAGAGCCATGAAGCCTTCGAGGCGGTTTACACCTTACTTGACCAGTCTGCCCAACAGTGGGCGCAGGCACTGAAAGCTCAGCAGGGATAACAATGACAGAAAAAACAAAACCTTCTGCCGCCCCGACTTCGGGCAGTGATGAAATTGATATTGGTCGCCTGGTCGGCACGGTTATTGAGGCAAAGTGGTGGGTGCTCGGCATCACCGCCGTCTTTGCCGCGGCGGCCGTTATCTATACGCTCTTTGCGACGCCTATCTACAGCGCCGACGCGCTGGTGCAGATTGAACAGAATACCGGCAACTCCCTGGTGCAGGATATCGGCTCCGCGCTGGCGAACAAGCCGCCGGCATCCGACGCTGAAATTCAGCTGATTCAGTCACGTCTTGTGCTGGGTAAAACGGTTCACGACCTCGGCCTCGACATCTCCGTCACCAAAAATACGTTCCCGATCTTTGGTGCCGGCTGGGATCGGCTGATGGGGCGCAGCAATGACACCGTCAAAGTCACTGACTTTGTGCTGCCGAAAGGGGCGGGGGATCAAACCTTTACCCTGACGGTGCTGGGCCCGAAACAGTACCAGCTGACCAGCGATGCGGGCTTTAGCGCACGCGGCGAAGTGGGGCAGATGCTGAATAAAGACGGCGTTAGCATGATGGTTAGCGCGATCCACGCCCAGGAGGGCGGTGAATTCACCGTGACCAAATTCTCCACGCTGGGAATGATTAACAATCTGCAGAACAACCTGACCGTCACGGAAAACGGTAAGGACACCGGTGTGTTGAGCATGACCTTCACCGGTGAAGATAAGGATCAGATCCGCGACATCCTGAACAGCATTACCCGCAACTACCTTGAGCAGAACGTCGAGCGCAAGTCGGCGGAAGCGGCGAAAAGCCTGGCGTTCCTCTCTAAACAGCTCCCGGAAGTGCGTGCCCGTCTGGACGATGCCGAGAACAAGCTGAACGCCTTCCGTCAGGATAAAGACTCCGTCGACCTGCCGCTGGAGGCCAAATCGGTTCTCGACTCCATGGTCAACATTGATGCGCAGCTCAACGAGCTGACCTTCAAAGAGGCGGAGATTTCCAAGCTTTACACCAAACGCCACCCGGCCTACCGCACGCTGCTGGAAAAACGCCGCACTCTCGAAGAGGAGAAGGCGAAGCTGAACGACCGCGTAACCGCGATGCCGAAAACGCAGCAGGAGATCGTGCGTCTGACCCGCGACGTGGAGTCCGGACAGCAGGTTTACATGCAGCTGCTGAACAAGCAGCAGGAGCTGAAAATCACCGAGGCCAGCACCGTGGGTGACGTGCGCATCGTTGACCCGGCCATTACCCAGCCTGGCGTGCTGAAGCCGAAGAAAGCCCTGATTATTCTCGGCAGCATTATTCTCGGCCTGATGCTCTCTATCGTTGGCGTGCTGCTGCGCTCGCTGTTCAACCGCGGCATCGAAAGCCCGCAGGCGCTGGAAGAGAATGGGATCAACGTCTACGCCAGCATTCCGCTGTCCGAGTGGCAAAAATCCCGTGACAGCGTCAAGACCATCAAGGGCGTTAAGCGTTACAAACAGAGCCAGCTGCTGGCCGTGGGTAACCCAACCGACCTGGCGATTGAAGCGATACGCAGCCTGCGTACCAGCCTGCACTTCGCCATGATGCAGGCTAAAAACAACGTCCTGATGTTAACCGGCGTCAGCCCGTCTATCGGTAAGACCTTTGTGTGCGCCAACCTGGCTGCCGTGGTGAGCCAGACCAACAAGCGCGTGCTGCTGATCGACTGCGATATGCGTAAGGGCTACACCCACGAACTGCTGGGCACCAACAACGTGAACGGTCTGTCGGAAATCCTGCTGGGTCAGGGGGAGATTAGCCAGAGCGCCAAGCCGACCTCGATTCCGAGATTCGACCTGATCCCGCGTGGTCAGGTGCCGCCGAACCCGTCTGAACTGCTGATGAGCGAACGCTTCACCCAGCTGATTGAGTGGGCGAGCAAACACTATGACCTGGTGCTGATCGATACGCCGCCAATTCTGGCCGTGACCGATGCCGCCGTGGTGGGCCGCCATGCGGGTACCACGCTGATGGTGGCGCGCTATGCCGTGAATACCCTGAAAGAAGTGGAAACCAGCCTGAGCCGCTTCGAGCAGAACGGGATTGAGGTGAAAGGGGTGATTCTGAACTCCATCTTCCGCCGCGCGACCGGGTACCAGGATTACGGCTATTACGAGTACGAATATAAGTCTGACAGTAAATAATAAAACACACCCACACCCCTCACCCTAACCCTCTCCCCTGAGGGGAGAGGGGACTGCCTGGTGCGGTCTTTCACCCTCTCCCCTCCGGGGAGAGGGCCGGGGTGAGGGGCAGGAGGAATACATGAGCACACAACGCCCTTTGATTTCTATCTATATGCCGACATGGAACCGTCAGCAGCTGGCGATCCGCGCGATTAAATCAGTCCTGCGTCAGGATTACGATAACTGGGAACTGATTATCGTGGATGACTGTTCCTCCTCTTACGAGCAGCTGCAAAAATTTGTCGAAGACCTGAACGATCCGCGCGTGGTGTACACGCACAACGCCATCAACTCCGGGGCGTGCGCGGTACGTAATCAGGCGATTATGCAGGCCAAAGGGCAGTATCTGACCGGCATCGACGACGATGACGAATGGACGCCAAACCGCCTGTCCGTCTTCCTGTCGCATAAAGAGCAACTGGTCACGCACGCCTTTCTGTATGCCAACGACTATGTCTGCCAGGGCGAAGTGTACTCCCAGCCGGCCAGCCTGCCGCTGTACCCGAAATCACCGTATTCTCGCCGCCTGTTCTACAAGCGCAACATTATTGGCAATCAGGTCTTTACCTGGGCGTGGCGCTTTAAGGAGTGCCTGTTCGATACCGAACTGAAGGCCGCGCAGGATTACGACATCTTCCTGCGGATGGTGGTGGAGTACGGCGAGCCGTGGAAGGTGGAAGAGGCCACGCAGATCCTGCACATCAACCACGGGGAGATGCAGATCACCTCCTCACCGAAGAAGTTCTCGGGCTACTTCCATTTTTACCGCAAGCACAAGGACAAGTTTGACCGTGCCAGCCGGAAGTATCAGCTCTTCACCCTGTACCAGATCCGCAATAAGCGCATGACCTGGCGCACCCTGCTGACGCTGCTGTCCGTGCGTAACGGCAAACGTCTGGCTGACGGGCTTCGGGGGAAATAATGTTTCTGGAAGATTGCCGCGCAAACAGCTGGAGCCTGCGCCCGTGCTGCATGGTTCTGGCGTACCGCATCGCGCATTTTTGCTCGGTGTGGCGCAAGAAAAATGTACTGAACAATATCTGGGCGGCACCGGTGCTGGTGCTGTACCGCATCATCACCGAATGCTTTTTTGGGTATGAGATCCAGGCTGCGGCCACCATTGGCCGCCGCTTTACCATCCACCACGGCTATGCGGTGGTGATCAACAAGTTCGTTGTCGCCGGGGATGATTTCACCATTCGTCATGGGGTGACTATCGGCAACCGTGGGCCAGACAGCCTGGCCTGTCCGGTCATCGGCAACGGCGTCGAGCTGGGCGCGAACGTGGTGGTGATTGGCGACATTACGATAGGTAACAACGTGACGATCGGGGCGGGCAGCGTGGTGCTGGACAGCATCCCCGATAACGCGCTGGTGGTGGGAGAGAAAGCCCGCGTGAAGGTGATTAAATGAACATTCTGCAATTTAACGTGCGCCTCGCAGAAGGCGGGGCGGCCGGCGTGGCGCTGGATCTGCACCAGCGCGCGCTGCAAAAAGGACTCCAGTCTCGTTTTATTTACGGCTACGGCAAAGGCGGCAAGAAAAGCGTCAGCCACGATAACTATCCGCAGGTGCACAAGCACACGCCGCGTCTGACCTCTGTTGCCAACATCGCGCTGTTCCGCCTGTTTAACCGCGATCTGTTTGGTAACCTGAACAGTCTTTATCGCACCGTGACCCGCGCGTCGGGCCCGGTTGTGCTGCATTTCCACGTTCTGCACAGCTACTGGCTGAATCTGGAAGAGGTGGTGGCGTTTTGTCAGAAGGTGCAGTCCCACAAGCCCGACACCCGCTTCGTCTGGACGCTGCACGATCACTGGAGCGTGACCGGACGCTGCGCGTTTACCGACGGCTGCGAAGGCTGGAAAGATAGCTGCCAGAAATGCCCGACGTTGAGCAACTATCCGCCGGTGAAGGTGGATCGCGCGCATCAGCTGGTAGACGGAAAGCGTCAGCTGTTCCGCGACATGCTCTCGCTCGGCTGCACGTTCATCTCCCCGAGCCAGCACGTGGCCGATGCCTTCAACAGCCTGTATGGGGCAGGGCGCTGTCAGATTATCAACAACGGCATCGACGTGGCGACGGAAGCCATCCTGGCCGAGCTGACGCCGGTGGCGGAAACCGCGGGTAAACCTAAAATCGCCATCGTTGCGCACGATCTGCGTTACGACGGCAAAACCAACCAGCAGCTGGTGCGCGACATGATGGCGCTGGGTGACAAGATTGAACTGCACACCTTCGGCAAGTTTTCCCCGTTCGAAGGGGCCAACGTGGTAAACCACGGGTTTGAAACCGACAAGCGCAAGCTGATGAGCGCCCTGAACGGTATGGACGCGCTGGTGTTCAGCTCCCGCGTGGATAACTACCCGCTGATCCTCTGCGAAGCGCTCTCCATCGGCGTGCCGGTGATTGCCACCCACAGCGATGCGGCGCGCGAAGTGCTGGAAAAATCCGGCGGGAAAACCTTCGCCGAGCACGAGGTCCTGCCGCTGGTGCAGCTGCCGAAGGCGCAGATCGCCGAGGCCGTTTTTGGCACTGACCTGGAATCGTTCCGCAACCACAGCCGCAAGGCCTACAGTGGACAACAGATGCTGGAGGAGTATGTCTCGTTCTATCAGAATCTGTAGTTATCTGCTGCTGCCGCTGATCTACCTGCTGGTCAACGTCAAAATTGCCCAGCTCGGCGAAAGCTTCCCGATAACCATCGTGACTTTTCTGCCCGTTCTGCTTCTGCTGTATGTCGATAAAATCAACCTGAAGAAGCTGATGATTGCCCTGGGGCTGGGCACGGGCCTGACGCTGTTTAACTACATCTTTGGCCAGTCGCTGGATGCCAGTAAATACGTCACCTCCACCATGCTGTTTGTTTATATTGTCATTATTATCGGAATGGTCTGGAGTATTCGCTTTAAAACAATATCTCCGCACAATTATCGGAAAATCCTCAGGTTCTTTTATATTGCCGTTGCGTTAATTGTTATGCTTGCCGCACTGGAAATGGCGCAAATTATTTTGACCGGTGGCAGCAGCCTGATGGAGATAATTTCGAAATATCTCATTTACAGTAACAGCTATGTACTGAACTTCATTAAGTTTGGCGGGAAGCGTACCACGGCGCTCTATTTTGAACCGGCGTTTTTCGCTCTGGCGTTAATCTCAATTTGGCTCAGCATCAAACAGTTTGGTATCAAAACGCCTAAGACCGATGCTATGATTCTTGCAGGAATCGTTCTGTCTGGATCGTTCTCAGGGGTAATGACATTTATCCTGTTTTACCTGCTGGAGTGGGCGTTCCAGTACCTGAACAAAGATGCGATTAAGAAAAAACTGCCGCTGGCGATTATCTCCCTGACGGTATTTATGGTCGGCGTGATATTTGCCTTCCCGTACATCTCAGAACGTCTGGGAGATTTGGGAACGGAGGGATCATCGTCCTATTATCGCATCATTGGTCCGCTGGTGATGGTGGGTTATTCCTTAACCCATATTGATGGTGTAGTAAGATTCGGCTCACTTTACGAATATGTTGCATCATTCGGAATCTTTAACGGTGCGGATGTCGGTAAAACCATAGACAATGGTCTGTATCTGTTAATTATTTATTTTTCGTGGTTCGCCGTACTGTTGACGCTATGGTATCTGTTTAAAGTTTTCAAAATGATGATCAACGCGTTTGGTGATAACCAGAACTTTCGCGTGCAGCTTTATCTTTTTACGCCGGTGTCGCTGTTTTTTACCGGGTCAATATTTAGCCCGGAATATGCTTTCTTGATTGTCTGTCCGTTTATTTTGCGCAAGGCGCTTAATATTACGAACGTATGACGAAATGAGGTGATTTATGTTTCTTAGCGTCATTACTGTCGCTTTTCGTAATTACGAAGGGGTGGTAAAAACCTGGCGCTCGCTGCGCAACCTGGCGCGCGATCCAAGCCTCACCTTTGAGTGGATTGTGGTCGACGGCGGCTCGAACGATGGCACGGCGGAGTTTCTGGAAAAACTCAACGGTGAGTTCAACTTACGCTACATCAGCGAGAAAGATAAAGGCATCTACGATGCGATGAACAAGGGCATTAATATGGCCCAGGGCCGTTATGCCATTTTCCTCAATTCCGGCGATATTTTCCACGACGACGTGGCGCTGTTTGCCCGTCAACTGGCGCGCCAGAAAGAGGACGCCATGTATATTGGCGATGCGCTGCTCGATTTTGGCGACGGGCATAAAGTCTGCCGCAGCGCCAAGCCAGGCTGGTATATCTACCACAGTTTGCCGGCCAGCCATCAGGCCATTTTCTTCCCGGTAAACGGTCTGAAAAAACAGCCTTACGATTTGCAGTACAAGGTGTCATCCGATTATGCGCTGGCCGCCAGCCTGTATAAATCAGGTTATCCGTTCCGCCGAATTAAAGGGCTGGTGTCTGAATTTTCGATGGGCGGCGTGTCAACGTCTAATAATCTTGAATTATGCCAGGACGCAAAAAAGGTGCAGCGTCAAATATTACGCGTGCCGGGATTCTGGGCGGAATTGTCTTATTTGTTACGCCTGCGTACCACGGGCAAAACGAAAACCTTATATAACAAAGCCTGAATATAAGGAAACGCAATGCAGGATTTAAAAGGTTTCTCCGTACCGAAAGGTTTTCGGGGCGGGAACGGTATTAAGGTACAGCTGTGGTGGGCGGTTCAGGCAACCTTATTTGCCTGGTCGCCGCAAATACTGTACCGCTGGCGAGCCTTTTTATTGCGCCTGTTTGGCGCAAAAATCGGAAAAAACGTAGTCATCCGACCTTCGGTTAAAATTACCTACCCCTGGAAATTAACCCTCGGGGATTACGCTTGGGTAGGGGATGACGCGGTGTTATATACCCTGGGCGAGATTACGATTGGCGCAAATTCGGTGGTTTCACAGAAGTGTTATTTGTGCACCGGCAGCCACGACTTTATGAGCCCGCATTTTGATATTACCGCTTCGCCTATCGCGATCGGTGAAAAATGCTGGCTGGCAACGGATGTTTTTGTTGCACCCGGTATTTCTGTTGGCGATGGCACGGTAGTCGGTGCCCGCAGCAGCGTTTTTAAATCGCTACCGGCAAATAGCATTTGCCGTGGCAACCCCGCAGTGGTGATACGCGAACGCGTTGAAACTGATTAAATTCATAAGTAGAGGAATATAAACATGTCTAAAGTCGCTCTCATCACCGGCGTTACCGGGCAGGATGGTTCTTACCTGGCAGAACTGCTGCTGGAGAAAGGGTACGAAGTGCACGGTATTAAACGTCGTGCCTCTTCATTCAACACCGAGCGTGTGGATCACATCTATCAGGATCCTCATGCGGCGAACCCGAAATTCCACCTGCACTACGGCGACCTGACCGATACCTCCAACCTGACCCGCATCCTGCAGGAAGTGCAGCCTGATGAAGTGTACAACCTGGGCGCGATGAGCCACGTAGCGGTTTCCTTCGAGTCCCCGGAATACACCGCTGACGTTGACGCCATGGGTACCCTGCGTCTGCTGGAAGCGATTCGCTTCCTCGGCCTTGAGAAGAAAACTCGCTTCTACCAGGCATCGACCTCCGAGCTGTACGGCCTGGTGCAGGAAATTCCACAGAAAGAGACCACGCCGTTCTACCCGCGTTCTCCGTATGCGGTAGCAAAACTGTACGCCTACTGGATCACCGTGAACTACCGTGAATCTTACGGCATGTACGCCTGTAACGGCATCCTGTTCAACCACGAATCCCCGCGCCGCGGCGAAACCTTCGTGACCCGCAAAATCACCCGCGCTATCGCCAACATTGCTCAGGGTCTGGAATCTTGCCTGCACCTCGGCAACATGGACTCCCTGCGTGACTGGGGCCATGCAAAAGACTACGTGAAAATGCAGTGGATGATGCTGCAGCAGGAACAGCCAGAAGACTTCGTTATCGCGACCGGCGTGCAGTACTCCGTGCGTCAGTTCGTTGAGATGGCCGCGGCGCAGCTGGGCATCAAGCTGCGCTTTGAAGGCACCGGCGTGGAAGAGAAAGGTATCGTTGTGTCCGTGACCGGCCACGACGCGCCGGGCGTGAAGCCAGGCGACGTAATTGTGCAGGTTGACCCGCGCTACTTCCGTCCTGCTGAAGTAGAAACCCTGCTGGGCGACCCAACCAAAGCGCACGAGAAGCTGGGCTGGAAACCAGAAACCACTCTGCAGGAGATGGTTTCCGAGATGGTGGCCAAAGATCTTGAAGCGGCGAAAAAACACTCCCTGCTCAAGTCTCATGGCTACGAGGTTGCCATCGCGCTGGAGTCCTGAGAATGACAAAACAACGTATTTTTGTCGCCGGTCATCGCGGAATGGTGGGTTCCGCGATTGTTCGCCAACTGGAGCAGCGCGGTGACGTAGAGGTGATTGTCCGCACCCGTGACGAGCTGAACCTGCTCGACAGCCGTGCGGTACAGGACTTCTTTGCGAACGAACGCATTGACCAGGTGTATCTGGCGGCGGCGAAGGTGGGCGGCATCGTCGCTAACAACACCTATCCGGCGGATTTCATCTACGAAAACATGATGATCGAGAGCAACATCATTCACGCCGCGCACCTTAACAACGTGAATAAGCTCCTGTTCCTCGGTTCGTCCTGTATTTACCCGAAAATGGCGAAGCAGCCAATCGCCGAGAGCGAGCTGCTGCAGGGTACGCTGGAAGCCACCAACGAGCCGTACGCGATTGCCAAAATTGCCGGGATCAAGCTGTGCGAGTCCTACAACCGTCAGTACAACCGTGACTATCGCTCGGTGATGCCGACCAACCTGTACGGACCGCACGACAACTTCCACCCGAGCAACTCGCACGTGATCCCGGCGCTGCTGCGCCGCTTCCACGAGGCGACCGCCGAGAACGCGCCGGACGTGGTGGTGTGGGGCAGCGGGACGCCGATGCGCGAGTTCCTGCACGTGGACGACATGGCTGCCGCCAGCATTCACGTGATGGAGCTGGATCGCGAGGTGTGGCAGGAGAACACCGAGCCGATGCTGTCGCACATCAACGTGGGTACCGGCGTGGACTGCACCATTCGCGAGCTGGCGCAAACCATCGCGCAGGTGGTGGGCTACAAGGGCCGCGTGGTGTTTGACGCGACTAAACCGGACGGCACGCCGCGCAAGCTGCTGGACGTGACCCGTCTGCATCAGCTGGGCTGGTATCACGAGGTTTCACTGGAGCAGGGGCTGGCCAGCACCTATCAGTGGTTCCTGGAAAACCAGCACCGCTTCCGGGGGTAACGATGTTTTTAAGTCAGGAAGATTTTGCCACGGTGGTGCGTTCCACTCCGCTCATCTCGATTGATTTGATCGTGGAGAACGAACGCGGCGAGTTCTTGCTGGGAAAACGAACCAACCGTCCTGCACAGGGCTTCTGGTTCGTGCCCGGCGGGCGCGTGCAGAAGGATGAGACGCTGGTCGATGCCTTCGAGCGTCTCACTCTGGCAGAGCTTGGCCTGCAGCTGCCAATGGCAGCGGGCCAGTTTTACGGGGTCTGGCAGCACTTCTATGACGATAACTTTTCAGGTACCGGGTTCTCCACGCACTACATCGTGCTGGGGTTCCGCCTGAAGGTGAGTGAGGCAGACCTGCGTCTGCCTGATTCCCAGCATGACGACTACCGCTGGCTAACGCCAGATGCGCTGCTGGCCAGTGAAAATGTGCATGACAACAGCCGTGCCTATTTCCTGGCTGAACGTCAGGCCGGGGTGCCGGGCCTATGAAGATCCTCGTGTACGGAATTAACTACTCGCCGGAGCTAACCGGCATCGGGAAATACACCGGCGAGATGGTGGAGTGGATGGCGAGCCAGGGACATGACGTGCGGGTCATTACCGCGCCGCCGTACTACCCGGAGTGGAAAGTGGGGGAGCGCTACTCAAGCTGGCGCTACCGTCGCGAAGAGGGTGCAGCGACCGTCTGGCGCTGCCCGCTCTACGTACCGAAGCAGCCTTCGACGCTGAAACGGTTAATTCATCTGGGCAGCTTTGCCCTGAGCAGCTTCTTCCCGCTGATGGCGCAGCGTCGCTGGAAGCCGGATCGCATTATCGGCGTGGTGCCGACGCTGTTCTGCACGCCGGGCATGCGCCTGCTGGGCAAACTCTCCGGCGCGCGCACCCTGCTGCACATCCAGGATTACGAAGTGGACGCCATGCTGGGCCTGGGGATGGCAGGCAAAGGCAAGGGCGGCAAGGTGGCGAAACTCGCCAGCGCCTTTGAGCGCAGCGGGCTGCATAACGTGGATTACGTTTCGACGATCTCGCGCTCGATGATGAACAAGGCGCAGGAGAAGGGCGTCCCGGCGGAGAAGGTGATCTTCTTCCCGAACTGGTCCGAAGTGGCGCGTTTTCGCGACGTGACGGAGCAAGACGCTCAGGCGCTGCGCGCCCGGCTCGGTTTGCCTGAAGACCAAAAAATCATTCTTTACTCAGGCAACATCGGCGAAAAGCAGGGGCTGGAGAGCGTTATTGAAGCAGCTCAGCTGCTGAGCGAACAGCCGTGGACGTTTGTGATTGTCGGGCAGGGCGGGGGAAAAGCGCGGCTGGAGAAGATGGCCGGCGAACGCGGCCTGACCAACGTGAAGTTTTTCCCGCTGCAGTCTTACGACGCGCTGCCTGCGCTGCTGAAGATGGGCGACTGCCATCTGGTGGTGCAAAAGCGCGGCGCGGCGGATGCGGTGCTGCCGTCCAAGCTGACCAACATTCTGGCAGTGGGCGGTAACGCGGTGATTACGGCGGAAGCCGAAACAGAATTAGGCCAGCTGTGTGACAGCTATCCGGGGATTGCCGTGTGCGTGGAGCCGGAATCGGTCCCGGCGCTGGTCACCGGCATTGAGCAGGCACTCGCCATGCCAAAAGTGAACACGGTGGCACGTGAATATGCCGAACGCACGCTCGAGAAAGAGAACGTGCTGAGCCAATTTATTGCAGATATACGGGGATAAATCATGAGTCAAACCACTTTGTATCCGGTTGTGATGGCTGGTGGCTCTGGTAGCCGGTTGTGGCCGCTGTCCCGCGTGCTCTATCCAAAACAGTTCCTCTGCCTGAAAGGGGATCTCACCATGCTGCAGACGACGGTAAACCGTCTGCACGGCGTGGAGTGTGAAAGCCCGGTGGTGATTTGTAACGAACAGCACCGCTTTATCGTTGCCGAGCAGCTGCGTCAGCTTAACAAGCTCACGGAAAACATCATCCTGGAGCCTGCCGGTCGCAACACCGCACCTGCGATCGCCCTGGCGGCGCTGGCGGCAAAGCGCAGCAGCCCTGACTGTGACCCGCTGATGCTGGTCCTGGCGGCTGACCACGTTATCCAGCAGGAAGACGCGTTCCGCGACGCGGTGCGTGCCGCGATCCCTTACGCCGAGAGCGGCAAGCTGGTGACCTTCGGCATCGTGCCGGATCTGCCGGAAACCGGCTACGGCTACATCCGTCGCGGCAGCGTAACGCCGGGTGAAGGCGACAGCGTGGCGTTTGACGTGGCGCAGTTTGTCGAAAAACCGAATCTAGAAACCGCCCAGGCCTATGTCGCCAGCGGTGAATATTACTGGAACAGCGGGATGTTCCTGTTCCGCGCCGGACGCTATCTGGAAGAGCTGCGCAAATACCGCCCGGATATTCTGAACGCCTGCGAGAAAGCGATGGCGGTGGTGGACCCGGATCTCGACTTTATCCGCGTGGATGAAGAGGCGTTCCTCTCCTGCCCGGAAGAGTCTATCGACTACGCGGTGATGGAACGCACGGCTGACGCCGTCGTGGTACCGATGGACGCAGGCTGGAGCGACGTTGGCTCCTGGTCCTCCCTGTGGGAGATCAGCGCCCATACCCCGGAGGGTAACGTCCATCACGGCGATGTGATTAGCCACAAAACCGAAAACAGCTACGTTTACGCCGAATCCGGCCTGGTGACCACCGTCGGGGTGAAGGATCTGGTGGTTGTCCAGACCAAAGACGCCGTGCTGATTGCCGACCGTAACGCCGTGCAGGACGTTAAAAAAGTGGTGGAGAAGATTAAGGCCGATGGCCGTCACGAGCACCACATTCACCGTGAAGTGTACCGTCCGTGGGGCAAATATGACTCCATCGACGCGGGTGACCGCTATCAGGTGAAGCGCATCACCGTGAAGCCGGGCGAGGGGCTCTCTGTGCAGATGCACCATCACCGCGCTGAACACTGGGTGGTGGTGGCGGGTACGGCCAAAGTCACCATCGACGGCGAAGTGAAGCTGCTGGGCGAGAACGAGTCCATTTATATTCCGCTGGGCGCCACGCACTGTCTGGAAAACCCGGGGAAAATTCCACTCGACTTAATTGAGGTGCGCTCCGGCTCGTATCTGGAAGAGGACGATATTGTGCGCTTCCAGGATCGCTACGGGCGCGTGTAGCACTCCGCATCATGCCCGGCGGCGCTGCGCCTGCCGGGCCTACGAATGACAAAAATAAATTTGGCCATTAAGTGGTCAGGGCCAACTGTTGCCTGAAAAAGAGGTCATCATGGAAAAATTAACCTGTTTTAAAGCCTACGATATTCGCGGCAAGCTGGGCGAAGAGCTGAATGAAGACATTGCGTGGCGCATTGGCCGCGCGTACGGCGAATATTTAAAACCAAAGACCATCGTGCTGGGCGGCGACGTGCGTCTGACCAGCGAATCCCTGAAGCTGGCGCTGGCAAAAGGGCTGCAGGACGCGGGCGTGGACGTGCTGGATATCGGCCTGTCCGGGACCGAAGAGATTTACTTTGCCACCTTCCACCTCGGCGTGGACGGCGGTATCGAAGTGACCGCCAGCCATAACCCGATGGACTACAACGGCATGAAGCTGGTGCGCAAGGGCGCGCGTCCCATCAGCGGCGACACCGGCCTGCGCGACGTGCAGCGTCTGGCGGAAGCCAACGATTTCCCGCCGGTGAACGACGCGAAGCGCGGCAGCTATAAGCAGATTAACCTGCAGAAAGAGTACATCGACCACCTGCTGGGCTACATCAACGTGGCGAACCTCAAGCCGCTGAAGCTGGTCATCAACTCCGGTAACGGCGCGGCCGGCCCGGTGGTCGATGCGCTGGAAGCGCGCTTTAAGGCGCAGAACGTGCCGGTGACCTTCGTCAAGGTACACAACACCCCGGACGGTAACTTCCCGAACGGTATTCCTAACCCGCTGCTGCCTGAGTGCCGCGACGACACCCGCAACGCGGTGATTGAGCACGGCGCGGACATGGGCATCGCCTTTGACGGTGACTTCGACCGCTGCTTCCTGTTCGACGAGAAAGGGCAGTTCATCGAGGGCTACTACATTGTCGGCCTGCTGGCGGAAGCGTTCCTCGAGAAAAACCCGGGCGCGAAGATAATCCACGACCCGCGCCTCTCCTGGAACACCGTCGACGTGGTGTCCGCGGCGGGCGGCACGCCGGTGATGTCCAAAACCGGCCACGCCTTCATTAAAGAGCGCATGCGCGAAGAAGACGCCATCTACGGCGGCGAGATGAGCGCCCACCACTATTTCCGCGACTTTGCCTACTGCGACAGCGGGATGATCCCGTGGCTGCTGGTGACCGAACTCCTGTGCCTGAAGGGGAAAACCCTGGGCGAGCTGGTGCGCGACCGCATGGCGGCGTTCCCGGCGAGCGGGGAGATCAACAGCAAGCTGGCGCAGCCGGCCGAGGCCATCGCCCGCGTGGAGCAGCACTTTGCCATTCACGCGCTGGAAATTGACCGTACCGACGGCATCAGCATGGCGTTCCCGCAGTGGCGCTTTAACCTGCGCTCGTCCAACACCGAGCCGGTGGTGCGCCTGAACGTGGAATCCCGTGCCGACGCGGCGCTGATGGAAGCCCGAACGAAGGACATTCTGGCGCTGTTGAATCAGTAATACGAAAACCTGAAGTCTGCCCCTCACCCTAACCCTCTCCCCAAAGGGGAGAGGGAACTTGAACACCCTCTCCCCTTTGGGGAGAGGGCTGGGGTGAGGGGTAAGGTTTTGGTTGAATAAAGGAACAACGATGACGAATCTAAAAAAACGCGAACGAGCGAGAACGAATGCATCGTTAATCTCTATGGTGCAGCGTTTTTCTGATATCACCATCATGGTCGGTGGATTGTGGGCGGTGTGTCGGATTAGCGGCCTGCCGTTCTTATATATGCATCTGCTGATGGCCCTGATTGCGCTGGTCGTGTTTCAGATGATCGGCGGGATGACCGATTTCTACCGCTCGTGGCGCGGCGTGAAAATGACCACCGAACTGATGCTGCTGCTGCAGAACTGGACCCTGAGCCTGATCTTCAGCGCGGGTCTGGTGGCGTTCAGCCATGATTTTGACAACCGCTTCGTGACCTATCTCTGCTGGTACCTGTTAACCAGCGTCGGCATGGTAGTGTGCCGTTCCCTGATCCGCTTTGGCGCGGGCTGGCTGCGTAACCGCGGCTATAACCGTCGTTTCGTCGCCGTAGCGGGTGATTTACCGGTCGGAAGAGTGCTGCTCGACAGCTTCCGCAAAGAGCCGTGGTTAGGGTTTGAAGTGGTGGGGATTTACCACGACGCGAAGCCGGGCGGCGTGCCGTCGGACTGGGCGGGCAATTACGCGCAGCTTATTGAAGACGCGAAGGCCGGCAAAATTCATAACGTCTACATTGCCATGCAGATGAAGGACGAATCCCGCATTAAGCAGCTGATGCGCGAGCTGGCGGACACCACCTGCTCGGTGATCCTGATCCCGGACGTCTTTACTTTCAACATCCTCCATTCACGCATTGAAGAAGTAAACGGTGTGCCGGTGGTACCGCTGTACGACACTCCGCTGTCGGGTATTAACCGCGTGCTCAAGCGCGTGGAGGATATCGTGCTCTCTTCGCTGATTTTACTGCTTATTTCCCCGGTGCTGTGCTGCATTGCCCTGGCGGTGAAGCTGAGCTCTCCCGGCCCGGTTATCTTCCGTCAAACCCGCTACGGCATGGACGGTAAGCCGATCATGGTGTGGAAATTCCGCTCCATGAAGGTGATGGAGAACGACAAGGTGGTGACCCAGGCGACGCAGAACGATCCGCGCGTCACCCGCGTGGGGAACTTCCTGCGCCGCACCTCGCTTGACGAACTGCCGCAGTTCATCAACGTCTTTACCGGCGGCATGTCGATTGTTGGCCCGCGTCCGCACGCCGTGGCGCATAACGAACAGTATCGCTCGCTGATTGAAGGCTACATGCTGCGCCATAAGGTGAAACCGGGCATCACCGGCTGGGCGCAAATCAACGGCTGGCGCGGCGAGACCGACACGCTGGAAAAAATGGAAAAACGCATCGAGTTCGATCTGGAGTACATCCGCGAGTGGAGCCTCTGGTTCGATATCAAGATTGTTTTTCTGACCATCTTCAAAGGCTTCGTGAACAAAGCGGCGTACTAAGATGAGCTTACGTGAAAAAACCATCAGCGGCGCCAAGTGGTCGGCCATGGCCACCATCGTCATCATTGGCCTCGGCCTGGTGCAGATGACGGTGCTGGCGCGCATTATTGATAATCACCAGTTCGGCCTGCTGACCGTATCGCTGGTGATTATCGCGCTGGCCGACACGCTGTCTGACTTTGGTATCGCCAACTCCATTATCCAGCGCAAAGAGATTAGCCATCTCGAGCTGACCACGCTCTACTGGCTGAACGTCGGGCTGGGCATTTTCGTGTTTGTGCTGGTCTTCCTGCTGAGCGACACCATCGCCAATGTGCTGCACAACCCGGATCTCGCCCCGCTGATGCGCACGCTGTCGTTTGCCTTTGTGGTGATCCCGCACGGGCAGCAGTTCCGCGCGCTGATGCAGAAAGAGCTGGAGTTCAACAAGATCGGCATGATCGAGACCAGCGCGGTGCTGGCGGGCTTTACCTTCACCGTGGTGAGCGCCCATTTCTGGCCGCTGGCGATGACCGCCATCCTCGGTTACCTGGTTAACTCTGCCGTGCGTACGCTGCTGTTCGGCTACTTTGGCCGCAAGATTTACCGTCCGGGGCTGCATTTCTCTCTCGCGTCCGTTTCGTCCAACCTGCGCTTTGGCGCGTGGCTGACGGCGGACAGCATCATTAACTACGTGAACACCAACCTCTCGACGCTGGTGCTGGCGCGCATCCTGGGCGCGAGCGTGGCGGGCGGCTACAACCTGGCCTATAACGTTGCGGTTGTCCCTCCTATGAAGCTGAATCCAATTATCACCCGCGTGCTGTTCCCGGCGTTCGCCAAGATTCAGGACGACACCGAGAAGCTGCGCGTCAACTTCTACAAGCTGCTTTCCGTGGTGGGGATTATCAACTTCCCGGTGCTGCTGGGGCTGATGGTGGTTTCCAGTAACTTCGTGCCGCTGGTGTTTGGGGAGAAGTGGAACGGCATCATCCCGATCCTGCAGCTGCTGTGCGTGGTGGGGCTGCTGCGCTCCGTGGGGAATCCGATTGGTTCTCTGCTGATGGCAAAAGCTCGCGTGGATATCAGCTTTAAGTTCAACGTGTTCAAAACCTTCCTGTTTATTCCGGCGATTATCGTCGGCGGGCATATGGCGGGCGCCATTGGCGTCACGCTGGGCTTCCTGCTGGTGCAGGTAGTCAATACCGTTCTGAGCTACTTCATCATGATCAAGCCGGTGCTGGGCTCCAGCTACCGTCAGTACATCCTGAGCCTGTGGCTGCCGTTCTATCTCTCATTGCCAACCCTGGCGGTGAGCTACGGCCTGGGCATTATTCTCCGCGGGCATCTGCCGCTGGCCGCGCTGCTGGCGGTGCAGGTTGCCGCGGGCGCGCTGGCGTTTGGCGTGATGATTGTGCTGTCGCGCAACGCGCTGGTGGTAGAGATGAAGCGCCAGTTTTGCCGTAACGAAAAAATGAAAACGCTGCTTCGCGCAGGCTAGTTCTTTAAGAGGCCATTATGAAATTATTAATTCTTGGCAACCATACCTGCGGCAACCGTGGCGACAGCGCCATCCTGCGCGGTTTACTGGATGCAATTAACACCCTTAAGCCTGAGACTGAAGTGGACGTGATGAGCCGTTATCCGGTCAGCTCATCCTGGTTACTGAACCGCCCGGTGATGGGCGACCCGCTCTACAGCCAGATGAAACAGCACAACAACGCCGCGGGCGTGATGGGGCGCGTGAAGAAAGTGCTGCGCCGTCGCTACCAGCATCAGGTGCTGCTTTCCCGCGTGACCGATACCGGCAAGCTGCGCAACATCGCGATCGCGCAGGGCTTTACCGATTTCGTACGTCTGCTGTCCGGCTATGACGCCATTATTCAGGTTGGCGGCTCGTTCTTCGTCGATCTCTACGGCGTGCCGCAGTTTGAGCATGCGCTGTGCACGTTCATGGCGAAAAAGCCGCTGTTTATGATCGGCCACAGCGTGGGGCCCTTCCAGGATCCGCAGTTTAACCAGCTGGCAAACTATGTGTTTGGCCACTGCGACGCGCTGATCCTGCGCGAATCGGTCAGCCTCGACATGATGAAGCGCAGCGAAATTGACACGTCTAAAGTTGAGCACGGCGTGGATACCGCCTGGCTGGTGGATCACCAGGACGATAACTTCCAGCCGAGCTACGCGGTGCAGCACTGGCTCGACGTGACGGCGAAACAGAAAACCGTCGCGATTACCCTGCGTGAACTCGCCCCGTTCGATAAGCGTCTTGGCACCACCCAGGCCGCCTACGAAAAAGCGTTCGCCGACGTGGTGAACCGCGTGCTGGATAGCGGTTACCAGGTGCTGGCGCTCTCAACCTGTACCGGCATCGACAGCTACAACAAAGATGACCGCATGGTGGCGCTGAACCTGCGCAACCTGGTGAACGACCCGTCCCGCTACCACGTGGTGATGGACGAGCTTAACGACCTGGAGATGGGCAAGCTGCTCGCAGCCTGCGACCTGACCGTCGGCACCCGTCTGCATTCGGCGATTATCTCCATGAACTTCGGTACGCCAGCTATCGCCATTAACTATGAGCACAAATCGGCCGGGATTATGCAGCAGCTGGGCATGCCGGAGATGGCCGTGGATATTCGTCATCTGCTGGACGGATCGCTCGGTGCGATGGTGGGGGACACCCTGGGTCAGCTGCCTGCGATCAATGAACGTCTGGCGGTGGCGGTGAAAGCCGAGCGCGAGAAGGGCATTGGTATGGTGAAATCGGTACTTGACCGCGTGCGGGAGGGGAAATGAAGGTTGGTTTCTTCTTGCTGAAATTTCCGCTGTCGTCTGAGACATTTGTACTGAATCAAATCACCGCGTTTATCGATATGGGATATGACGTGGAGATCGTTGCCCTGCAGAAGGGCGACACCAAAAATACCCATGCGGCGTATACCCAGTATGGGCTGGAGGCGAAGACCCGCTGGCTGCAGGACGAACCGGCCGGGAAGCTGAGCAAGCTGCGCTATCGTGCCAGCCAGACGTTACGCGGGATCCACCGCGCGTCCACGTGGCGCGCGCTGAACGTTTCCCGTTATGGATCGGAATCTCGCAATTTAATTCTGTCGGCCATCTGCGGGCAAACGGCGCAGCCGTATCGTGCCGACGTGTTTATCGCCCACTTTGGCCCGGCGGGCGTCACCGCCGCGAAACTGCGTGAGCTTGGCGTTATTGACGGCAAAATTGCGACCATCTTCCACGGTATCGACATTTCCAGCCGCGAGGTGCTGAACCACTACACGCCGGAGTATCAGCAGCTTTTCCGCCGCGGCGACATGATGCTGCCCATCAGCGACCTGTGGGCCGGACGCCTGAAAAGCATGGGCTGCCCGGGAGAAAAAATTGCCGTATCGCGTATGGGCGTGGATTTAACGCGTTTTACCCGCCGCCCGGTTAAGGTGCCGGGAAAACCGCTGCAGATCATCTCCGTAGCCCGTCTGACCGAGAAGAAAGGTCTGCACGTGGCGATTGAAGCCTGCCGCCAGCTGAAGGCGCGCGGGGTGGCGTTCCACTATCGCATTCTCGGCATTGGGCCGTGGGAGCGTCGTCTGCGCACGCTGATCGAACAGTATCAACTGGACGATGTCGTGGAGATGCCGGGCTTCAAGCCGAGCCATGAGGTCAAGGCGATGCTCGATGAGGCGGACGTGTTCCTGCTGCCTTCGGTAACGGGCGCCGATGGCGATATGGAAGGCATTCCTGTGGCGCTGATGGAGGCGATGGCCGTGGGGATCCCGGTGGTATCGACCCTTCACAGCGGCATTCCGGAGCTGATTAAATCTGACCATTCCGGCTGGCTGGTGCCGGAGAATAACGCGATGGCGCTGGCGGATCGATTAGCCGCCTTCAGCGACATCGACCAGCAGGCGCTGGAGCCCGTGCTCCACAATGCCCGACAAAAAGTTGAAACCGATTTTAACCAGCAGGTGATCAATCGCCAGTTAGCGAGCCTGCTGCAAACGCTGTAACGCCGAGGTTGTATGCTGAAAAAGATTACCCGACGCACTTTTGTCTCTTATCTGTCCGTTCTGGCGGCTACGCCGCTGCTGTCGTCCCGCATCGCGCGGGCGGCAAGCGGAAAGACGGTCTCCATTAATCAGTACAATAACAACGACTGGATCGCCGCCTTTAAGCAGGCGTTTAAGGACGGTGACACCGTCGTTGTCCCGGCCGGGCTTACCTGTGAAAACATCAATACGGGCATTTTCATTCCCGACGGTAAAACGCTGCTGATCCGCGGGGCGTTAACCGGCAACGGACGCGGTCGCTTTGTGCTGCAGGAAGGCTGCAAAGTGATCGGTGAAGGCGGCGGGCGCACGGAGAATATTACGCTCGACGTTCGCGGCTCTGACTGTGCGATCAAAGGGCTGGCAATGAGCGGGTTTGGTCCGGTAACGCAGATCTACATTGGCGGCAAGAAACCTCGCGTGATGCGCAATCTGGTGATTGATAACATCAGCGTGACCCAGGCAAACTACGCCATCCTGCGCCAGGGCTTTCACAATCAGGTCGATGGCGCCCGCATCACCAACAGTAAATTCAGCCATCTGCAGGGCGATGCGATCGAGTGGAATGTGGCCATCAATGACCGCAATATCCTGATCTCCGATCATGCGATCGATAACATCAACTGCACCAACGGCAAGATCAACTGGGGCATCGGCATCGGCCTCGCCGGCAGCACCTACGATAACGACTACCCGGAAAAACAAACCGTTAAGAACTTCGTGGTGGCAAATATCACCGGCAGCAACTGTCGCCAGCTGGTGCACGTTGAGAACGGAAAACATTTTGTTATCCGCAATATTAAAGCAAAAAATATTACCCCCGATTTCAGTAAAAAGGCGGGTATAGATAACGCCACGGTGGCTATTTATGGCTGTGATAATTTTATTATTGATAATGTCGACATGGTCAATAGTGCCGGAATGTTAATCGGTTATGGGGTGATAAAAGGCGATTATTTGTCCATCCCGCAGAACTTCAAGCTCAACAATATTCATCTGGATAATCGCAAGCTTGCGTATAAGCTGCGCGGAATACAAATTTCATCCGGTAATGCGACCTCCTTTGTAGCGATCACTAATGTGGAGATGAAGCGGGCCACGCTTGAGCTGCACAACAAGCCGCAGCATCTTTTCTTACGTAATATCAACGTGATGCAGGAGGCTGCCATTGGCCCCGCGCTGAAGATCAACTTCGACCTGCGTAAAGATGTGCGGGGTAAATTTATGGCCAAAGATGAAACCTTGCTGTCGCTGGCGAACATCAAAGCGGTGAATGAGAAGGGGCAGAGTTCGGTGGATATTGACCGGGTGGATCAGCAGGTAGTGAATGTGGAAAGGCTGAATTTTGCGCTTCCGCACAGATAATCGACAATTTTCTTTTTTGAGACTATTCCTGGCAAAGAAGTGTGATCTATTCAGATTACAACTACAGAAATTTGTGGGGCCAGGGCGTAACATTACCTGAGGATTACGGCAAATCATGCTGGCGAAAACAGGTTTAAGAGCTATAATTCGTCAACCAATTAAGGTGGAAGAAATAATGATTAATTTGAAAGCAGTCATTCCGGTAGCAGGCCTGGGCATGCATATGCTGCCCGCCACAAAAGCCATTCCTAAAGAAATGCTGCCGATCGTCGACAAACCGATGATTCAATACATCGTCGACGAGATTGTTGCTGCAGGGATCAAAGAAATCGTCCTGGTTACCCATTCGTCAAAGAATGCGGTTGAGAACCACTTCGACACCTCTTACGAACTCGAAGCGCTGCTTGAGCAGCGCGTCAAACGCCAGCTGCTGGCAGAAGTGCAGTCTATCTGTCCGCCGGGCGTGACCATTATGAACGTGCGTCAGGCGCAGCCGCTGGGTCTGGGTCACTCGATTTTGTGTGCCCGTCCGGTAGTGGGTGATAACCCATTCATCGTTGTTCTTCCGGACATCATTATCGATACCGCTTCAGCCGATCCGCTGCGTTACAATCTGGCGGCAATGGTGGCACGTTTCAATGAAACGGGCCGTAGCCAGGTGCTGGCGAAACGCATGAAGGGAGACCTCTCCGAATACTCCGTTATCCAGACGAAAGAACCGCTGGAGACGGAAGGGCAGGTGAGCCGCATCGTTGAATTCATCGAAAAACCGGATCAGCCGCAGACGCTGGATTCGGATCTGATGGCGGTTGGCCGTTATGTTCTTAACGCCGATATCTGGGCCGAGCTGGAAAAAACTGAGCCGGGCGCCTGGGACCGTATCCAGTTGACCGATGCAATAGCCGCGCTGGCGAAAAAACAGTCTGTTGACGCGATGCTGATGACCGGTGACAGCTACGACTGCGGTAAGAAGCTGGGATACATGCAGGCGTTTGTGAACTATGGGCTGCGCAACCTGAAGGAAGGGGCGAAGTTCAGAAACAGGATTGAGAAGCTGTTGGCTGAAGACTGATATTCCTGCCACGCCCTGAACAAACGGCAGTCGTCATTTTGGTGTATTGAAACATAACCAAAATGATGACTGCCGTTTTTTGTTATTAATTTTAATGATTACATAGAGTTATCTGATTCAAATCTCAGCAGCTTTGTAGCGATTTGTGCTTGTTTCTGAGGTCGTTTAGGACGACAATTAACGCCAGTTTTTGTCTGTAACCAGACAAGTAAAATCATTTAATCAAACATCGCTCAGTGCACTGGTAGCTGTTAAGCCAGGGGCGGTAGCGTGCCTGGCATTTACATTTGAATTTTAAACGAACAGTTGTGAACGAGACAGTTTCACGCAAATCTGCACTACGTGCGGGCGTAAATATCAGATTGAGCCGATAGGGGATGTCAATGAAAGTAATGGTGACGGGCGGGACCGGGTTTCTTGGAACTGCTTTAGTCCAGGCGTTGAAGTCATCAGGACACGAGGTGATATTAACAACGCGCAAGCAGGAGAACCCTGAACAGGGCATTTACAACCTGGGTGATATCTCAGCCAATACCAACTGGTTAAGTCTCCTGCAAGGATGCGACACAGTCATTCATACCGCAGGAAGGGCGCATATCCTTAATGATGATGCTCAGGACGCTTTAGCGGAATTTCGCCGTGTCAATCACGATGCGACGATGAAATTAGCGAGCGATGCTGCGACCAGCGGAGTTAAACATTTTATCTTTGTAAGCTCAATCGGCGTTAACGGTAATGCCACCTCAGGGATCGCCTTTACTGAGGCCTCGGAGCCACAACCCACCTCTGATTACGCCATTTCCAAGCGAGAAGCCGAGCAGAGTCTGCTTAATCAATTTGCAGAAAGCGATATGGCGATCACCATTGTTCGCCCGGCATTGATTTGTGGTGAAAATGCACCGGGTAATATACAGCGCCTTTTAAAACTGGTTTCTAAAAACCTACCGTTGCCATTTAAAAATGTCACGAACAAGCGAGCGCTGGTGTCTCTGGATAATGTCGTCAGTTTCATCAGCGAATGCGTGGTAAATGAGAAATCCAAAAATCAACTCTATTTACTCGCCGATGCAGAACGTCCTTCAACCGAAGATATGATTAATGCCTTTGCCTCAGGAATGGGCATTAAAGCGAAACTGGTCTCATTCCCAACGGGTATCTTCAGGTTATTGCTTTCTTCAGTTGGCAAACGAGGTATTTACGATCAGCTGTTTGGCGATCTGGAAGTCGATGCCTCTAAATCCCGGGAACATTTAAACTGGACGCCCCCGATAACCCTTTTTGAAACGATGAAAAAAACGGCGAAATATTATATCGAAGGTAATAAGTAATGATGAGTTTTGGGATTGTGATATTCGCTTTTTTAGTATCATGTGCGCTGACCTGGGGGCTACGTGGTTATGCCATTAAACATAACGTTATTGACCGTCCAAACCAGCGAAGTTCGCATTCGATACCAACCCCACGAGGGGGCGGGGTGGCGATCGTCCTGACACTTCTGGCGGCGTTAGTCTGGTTTTATTTCAGCCGCGCGCTGACGCTGGATAGCTTCCTGGGGTTATTTATTCCAGGATTGATTGTTGCCATCATCGGTTTCCTTGACGATCACGGCCATATCGCGGCACGCTGGCGTCTGTTGATGCATTTCCTGGCGGCAGCAATCGGCATCTACTTCTTAGGCTCTTTCCCTGTCATTACGCTGTTTGGTTATGACGTTTCCTTATCTTGGGTTGGTATGATTCTGGGCTGCGTTTATCTCGTCTGGATGCTTAACTTATATAATTTTATGGATGGGATTAATGGCTTAGCTAGCTCGGAGGCCATCACCTTTGCTGCATGTAGTGCGGTATTAATAGCTATCGACCCGTATACAGACGCGCCAGGCACTTTTTATCCTCTCACGCTTGCCCTTATTGGTGCCGGAGCCGGCTTTCTTGTCTGGAACTTCCCGGTCGCGAAAATCTTCATGGGCGATGCCGGAAGTGGTTTTCTTGGGATAACAATCGGACTGATGATCCTGCATATTGCGAAAGTTGACTCACACTTCTTTATTGCAGAATTATGCTTGCTGGGCGTATTTATCGTCGATGCCACGACAACGCTATTTAGGAGGCTCGTAGCAGGTAAAAAGGTCTATGAAGCACATGCCAGCCATGGCTACCAAATCCTCGCAAGAAAATATGGCAGCCACGTTCCGGTGACATCATTGGCAATTGCCGTCAATCTGCTGTGGCTTTTCCCCTTCGCCTTTTTTATTGCCTCAGGCAAAATTGATGGTGTTGTGGGGCTGCTCATCGCCTGGTTCCCGCTTCTCGTTGTTGCACTGAAATGTGGTGCAGGCGTTAAAGACAAAGAGAGCAACGTCAATGCATGACTTATTGATTTTGGGCGCGGGTGGTCATGGCCGTACGCTGTACGAGACAGCGAGACTGCTGAGATATAAGGATATTGTTTTCCTCGACGATAATACCTCTGCCTGCCAGGAAATTAACCAGCTGATTATTGGAAAAATTTCCGAACTACAGTTACATATTGGTAAGGTCAGTCATGTCGCTATTGGCATCGGAAACAATAAAGTCAGAGAGCAGCTCTATCAGCAACTGTTCGACTTAGGTATTCATCCTGTAACGCTTATACACCCCTTTGCATTTGTCAGTCCATCGGCGACCCTTGCTGAGGGTTCTGTTGTGTTAGCGGGAGCTGTAGTGGGCGCCAACGCAAAATTAGGTTTGGCGACGATTGTGAATAGCCACACGACAATAGATCACGATGCCATTCTTGGTGATTTCGCTCACTTAGGTGTTGGTGTCCATCTTGCGGGCAGCGCTGTGATTGGGAAATCAGCGTTTCTCCAGGCGGGGACAGTGGCTGGTTATAATACTAAAGTAGACGATTACTCAGTGTGTCCGGCTGGTACTATTTTATAAACTGAATGCAAGCTTTAGTGAGGCGACCAGTTTTTAGTATGCTAAATTATTTAATATCTTTACCCAGACCAATTAAGCGGATTATTACTCTCTTCATAGATGTTATACTGCTATTATGCGCTTTTTGGTTTGCATTTTGGGTGCGTATTGATTCAATGACTCCGATATATAGTAC
>NZ_JAWNEU010000013.1:0-108976 GCF_034107645.1 Enterobacter sp. 118C5
CCCTACGCCCCACCCCCCGTTTGTGTGATCTCCGTTGCATAAATTTAAGTTATGAGTGCTGGCGCACATAAAAACCCACCGAATTTTGCAGGCCGCTTCACGAATTTCGCCTCAGCCCCCCGGCTGCGGTCGCAGAGCCTGCTCTCTCATCCTCCCGCCTCCTCCCCCATAAAAAAGCCGGGGGGTGGAGGATTCACGAAAGTAATGGATACCCCATAGTGAACTTATCTTGAATGTTTCTGTCGGTGACAGGTTGTAACGAAGGGAGAAGGGCATGGCGAGCGTACAGCTGCGTAATGTAACGAAAGCCTGGGGCGACGTAGTGGTGTCGAAAGACATCAATCTGGACATCACTGAAGGCGAGTTTGTGGTGTTTGTGGGCCCATCAGGCTGTGGTAAATCTACTCTGCTGCGTATGATTGCCGGTCTTGAAACCATCACCAGCGGCGATTTGCTGATCGGTGATACCCGAATGAACGACATCCCGCCAGCCGAACGCGGTGTAGGCATGGTGTTCCAGTCTTATGCGCTTTATCCCCATCTTTCCGTTGCAGAGAACATGTCCTTTGGCCTGAAGCTGGCCGGGGCGAAAAAAGAGGTCATTAACCAGCGCGTCACGCAGGTGGCGGAAGTGTTGCAGCTGGCGCACCTGCTGGAGCGTAAACCGAAAGCGCTTTCCGGTGGTCAGCGTCAGCGTGTGGCGATTGGCCGTACGCTGGTGGCCGAGCCGCGCGTGTTCCTGCTCGATGAACCTCTCTCTAACCTGGATGCCGCCCTGCGCGTCCAGATGCGTATCGAAATCTCCCGTCTGCACAAGCGCCTTGGCCGCACGATGATTTACGTCACCCACGATCAGGTCGAAGCGATGACCCTGGCCGACAAGATCGTGGTGCTGGATGCCGGTCGCGTAGCGCAGGTGGGCAAACCGCTGGAGCTCTATCACTACCCGGCAGACCGCTTTGTTGCGGGCTTCATTGGCTCGCCAAAGATGAACTTCCTGCCCGTCAAAGTGACGGCGACAGCCATTGAACAGGTACAGGTGGAGCTGCCAAACCGCCAGCAAGTCTGGCTGCCGGTGGACAGCGCCAACGTACAGGTAGGGGCAAATATGTCCCTCGGTATCCGTCCTGAGCATCTACTGCCAAGCCACATTGCGGATGTGACGCTGGAAGGTGAAGTTCAGGTCGTTGAACAGCTTGGTCACGAAACACAGATTCATATCCAGATCCCCGCCATCCGTCAGAACCTGGTCTACCGCCAGAATGACGTGGTGTTGGTAGAAGAGGGTGCCACATTCGCTATCGGCTTGCCGCCAGAGCGTTGCCATCTGTTCCGTGAGGATGGCACAGCATGTCGTCGGCTGCATAAAGAGCCAGGCGTTTAAGCAATCCCAAAAGAAGACACGAAACCGACAGGTGAAGTGTTCAAAGAAAAGCAATGATCTCAGGAGATAGAATGATGATTACTCTGCGCAAACTTCCTCTGGCAGTTGCCGTCGCAGCGGGCGTAATGTCTGCTCAGGCGCTGGCCGTGGATTTCCATGGTTATGCTCGTTCCGGTATCGGCTGGACGGGTAGTGGCGGCGAACAGCAGTGCTTCCAGGCAACCGGTGCCCAAAGTAAATACCGTCTTGGTAACGAATGTGAAACCTATGCGGAACTGAAGCTGGGCCAGGAAGTGTGGAAAGAAGGTGACAAGAGCTTCTACTTCGACACCAACGTAGCGTACTCCGTGGCGCAGCAGAACGACTGGGAAGCCACTGACCCGGCGTTCCGTGAAGCTAACGTGCAGGGTAAAAACCTGATCGAATGGCTGCCAGGTTCCACCATCTGGGCCGGTAAGCGCTTCTATCAGCGTCATGACGTCCACATGATCGACTTCTACTACTGGGATATTTCAGGTCCTGGTGCGGGTATCGAAAACGTCGATCTGGGCTTCGGTAAACTGTCTCTGGCAGCGACCCGTTCTCAGGAAGCGGGTGGTTCCTACACCTTTAGCAGCCAGAATATCTACGACAAATCTAAAGATACTGCGAACGACGTGTTTGATATGCGTCTGGCGGGTCTGGAGACCAACCCGAACGGTACTCTGGAACTGGGCGTCGACTATGGACGTTCCAATAAAACTGATGGTTATAGCTATGCAGACGGCGCGTCGAAAGACGGCTGGATGTTCACCGCTGAACACACCCAGAGCATGCTGAAAGGCTATAACAAGTTCGTTATTCAGTATGCAACGGACGCGATGACCACTCAGGGTAAAGGCGTTTCACAAGGTACCTACGGTTCTACCTTCGATATTAAAAATGACGATGGCACGGTTACCCACTTTGTTGATGACTACATCAATAACAACGGTAAGCTGTGGCGCGTGCTGGATCACGGTGCCATCTCCCTGGGCGATAAATGGGATCTGATGTACGTCGGTATGTACCAGAAACTGGATCTTGATAACGACCTGGGTACCGACTGGTGGACCGTGGGCGTTCGTCCAATGTACAAATGGACGCCAATCATGAGCACCCTGCTGGAAGTAGGTTACGACAACGTCAAGTCTCAGCAGACAGGCGATCGTAACAACCAGTACAAAATTACCCTGGCACAACAGTGGCAGGCTGGCGACAGCATTTGGTCTCGTCCGGCGCTGCGTATCTTTGCAACCTACGCTAAGTGGGATGAGAAGTGGGGTTACATCAAAGATGGTGATGATGTACTGAAATACGCCGCCGCCAATAATTCCGGCTTCAACACGACCAGCCGCGGTGACAGCGACGAGTGGTCCTTCGGCGCCCAGATGGAAATCTGGTGGTAATCCCGTCTTAACCTGACGTAATGACCAAACTGAGGGGCGCAAGCCCCTCAATCCTTGGGACGGCGCGCTATTGCCTGGCTACCGCTGAACCTGTGCATTTTGAGGTGATAACAATGAAAATGAACAAAACTCTCCTTGCCCTTTGTTTATCCGCAGGGCTGCTGGCAAGCGCGCCTGCCGTAACGCTCGCTAACGTCAACTTCGTTCCGCAAAACACAACATCTGCGCCAGCTATTCCAACAGCGGCACTGCAACAGCTTGTCTGGACGCCTGTCGATCAGTCTAAAACCCAGACCACCCAGCTCTCAACGGGCGGCCAGTCGCTTAATGTACCGGGTATTACCGGCCCGGTCGCTGCGTATAGCGTACCCGCCAATATCGGTGAATTGGCCATTACCCTGACCAGTGAAGTCAACAAGCAGACGAGCGTATTTGCGCCTAACGTGCTGATTCTCGATCAGAACATGACGCCGTCAGCCTTTTTCCCAAGTGAATACTTTACCTATCAGGAACCCGGCGTGATGAGCGCCGATCGTCTGGAAGGCGTCATGCGCCTGACGCCTGCGCTGGGCCAGCAAAAACTCTACGTGCTGGTCTTTACCACCGAGCAGGATCTCCAGAAGACCACCACGCTGCTCGATCCGGCTAAGGCCTACGCAAAAGGCACCGGCAACGCGGTTCCGGATATTCCGGACCCGATCGCCCGTCACGTCACCGACGGAACGTTAAAGCTGAAGGTGAAGACGAACAGCGGTTCCAGCGTGCTGGTCGGCCCGCTGTTTGGCTCCTCCGGTAACGGCCCTGTTACCGTGGGCAATACGGCTGCACCTGCTTACGCCGCGCCTGCTGCCACGGCAGCCGCACCGGTCGCCGCCGCAGCGCCAGCCCCGGCGAAGAAAGCCGAGCCCGTGCTGAACGACACCGAAGAATACTTCAACAACGCCATTAAGCAGGCGGTGAAGCGCGGCGATGTCGATAAAGCGCTGAAACTGCTTGATGAAGCCGAACGTTTAGGTTCAACCACTGCCCGTTCCACCTTTATCAGCAGTGTAAAAGGCAAGGGGTGACCGTTCCCCACAGTGCTGATTTGTTAGTAGTTTAGTGCGCCTGAGTGGGCGCACTTTTTTTCGTATTCGCCAGGCTGTTGCGCCCATGTTGCGATAGTGATCGTTAAATAACGTTTGGCCCCCCTCAATGTCCTTTTCTGCGATACAATGCCATTACGTTATGTATCGGAGAGTCTGGCATGTCACACCCCGCGCTAACGCAACTGCGTGCGCTGCGCTATTTCGACCAAATACCTGCGCTTGATCCGCAGCAGCTGGACTGGTTGCTGCTGGAAGATTCCATGACGAAACGTTTTGAACAACAGGGTAAAACGGTCACGGTGACCCTGATACAGGAAGGGTTTGTCTCCGGCGATGAGATCGCCAGCGAGCTGCCGCTGTTACCGCAAGAGGAACGCTACTGGCTGCGCGAAATTTTGCTTTGTGCCGATGGCGAACCCTGGCTTGCCGGGCGCACGGTGGTACCCGAGTCCACCCTGTCCGGGCCCGAACTGGCGCTGCAGCGGCTGGGGAAAACGCCGCTGGGACGCTATCTTTTCACCTCGTCTGAGCTGACCAGGGATTTCATTGAGATTGGGCGTGATGCCGAACTTTGGGGGCGCCGTTCCCGCCTTCGCCTGAGCGGTAAGCCGTTAATCCTGACGGAGCTATTTTTACCGGCATCACCGTTGTACTAAGAGGAAGAAAAAATGGAGTGGAGCCTGACGCAGAATAAGCTGTTGGCGTATCACCGCTTAATGCGTACCGATAAACCCATTGGCGCGTTGCTGCTGCTGTGGCCGACCTTATGGGCGCTGTGGGTGGCTACGCCTGGCGTGCCGCCGCTGTGGATCCTGGGCGTGTTTGTTGCCGGCGTCTGGCTGATGCGCGCGGCGGGCTGCGTGGTGAATGACTATGCCGATCGTAAATTTGACGGCCACGTAAAGCGTACTGCCAACCGTCCGCTACCCAGCGGCCAGGTGACCGGAAAAGAAGCCCGCGTGCTGTTCATCGTTCTGGTGCTGCTCTCTTTCCTGCTGGTGTTAACCCTGAACACCATGACGATTCTGCTGTCCGTCGCGGCGCTCGCTCTGGCCTGGGTTTACCCCTTTATGAAGCGCTATACCCATCTGCCTCAGGTGGTGCTGGGGGCGGCGTTTGGCTGGTCGATTCCGATGGCGTTTGCAGCAGTTAGTGAGTCCTTACCGCTTAGCTGCTGGCTGATGTTCCTGGCGAACATCCTCTGGGCCGTGGCGTATGACACGCAGTATGCGATGGTTGACCGCGACGACGACCTGAAAATTGGCATTAAATCCACCGCCATTCTCTTTGGACGCCAGGACAAACTTATCATTGGCATTCTGCAGGTTGCGGTACTGGCGCTGATGGTCGCGATTGCGCGCCTGAACGGGCTTAACTGGGAATTTTACTGGTCGATACTGGTGGCCGGGCTGCTGTTTGCCTACCAGCAGAAGCTGATTGCAAAACGCGAACGCGAAGCCTGCTTTAAAGCGTTTATGAACAATAACTATGTCGGTCTGGTGCTGTTTTTAGGGCTGGTCATGAGCTATTTTTCCTGATTGACGCGCGGTCATGCCCCGCCGGGTATGACCGCATCGTTACCCGGCACTACCGCCCTCACAAATTTAAACCATCGTTTCATAAATTCGCGCTTTTGTGAGGCGCTTCACCTACGCTTCTCCCGGGCTAGTCTATTTTCTAAGCGTAAAAAAATAAAACACTGTTTTAACGCTGACATCACTACCCTGGAGCTGACTCAATGAAAACGACCCTCAAGCCGTTACTGGCCGCGCTGTGCCTGTCTGCTTTTGCCTGCACCGTTTCTGCCCAAACTATCAAAGCCGCCGATGTGCATCCTGAAGGCTACCCGAACGTGGTCGCGGTTCAGCACATGGGTGAAAAACTCAAACAGCAAACCGACGGCAAGCTGGAGATTAAGGTCTTCCCCGGCGGCGTGCTGGGGGATGAAAAGCAGATGATTGAGCAGGCGCAGATGGGGGCGATTGACATGATCCGCGTCTCCATGGCGCCGGTTGCCGCCATCCTGCCGGATATCGAAGTCTTCACGCTGCCGTACGTTTTTCGCGATGAGGACCACATGCACAAGGTGATCGACGGGGATATCGGCAAGCAGATCGGCGACAAGCTGACCGCGAACCCGAAATCCCGCCTGGTGTTCCTCGGCTGGATGGATTCCGGCACCCGTAACCTCATCACCAAAGAGCCGATCGTGAAGCCGGAAGATCTGAAAGGGAAGAAAATCCGCGTGCAGGGCAGCCCGGTGGCGCTCGCCACGCTGAAGGACATGGGGGCGAACTCGGTGGCGATGGGCGTTAGCGAGGTGTACAGCGGCATGCAGACCGGCGTGATTGACGGCGCGGAGAACAACCCGCCCACCTTTATCGCCCACAACTACATGCCGGTTGCTAAAAACTACACCCTCAGCGGTCACTTTATCACCCCGGAAATGCTGCTCTATTCAAAAGTGAAATGGGACAAACTGAGCGCTGATGAGCAGCAAAAAATCCTGACCCTGGCCCGTGAAGCGCAGTTCGAACAGCGCAAGCTGTGGAATGCGTATAACGACCAGGCGCTGGCGAAAATGAAGGCGGGCGGCGTGCAGTTCCACGATATCGATAAGACGGTATTCATCAAGGCCACAGAGCCGGTGCGCGCCCAGTATGGCGACAAGCATCAGGATCTGATGAAAGCCATCGCTGACGTCCAGTAAGCCGGAGCACGTATGTCCGAACTCTACCTGAAGTGGATGGACCGTCTGTACCTGCTCGCCATGGCGGTGGCGGGCATTTCGCTGCTGGTGATGACGATTGTCATCCCCATCGGCATCTTTTCACGCTACGTGCTCAATCGCGGCGAATCCTGGCCGGAGCCGATCGCCATTATCTGCATGGTGACGTTCACCTTCATCGGCGCGGCGGTGAGCTACCGCGCCGGGTCGCACATTGCGGTCAATATGCTCACCGACCGTCTGCCCGCGTCGCTGCAACGGCTGTGCGCGCGGGTGGTTGATCTGCTGATGCTGCTGATCTCCGGCCTGATGTGCTGGTACAGCTACTGGCTGTGCGTCGAGCTGTGGGAGCAGCCGGTGGCGGAGTTCCCGATCCTGACCTCCGGCGAAAGCTACCTGCCGCTGCCGATCGGCTCGGCGATTTTGATCCTGTTTGTGCTTGAACGCCTGCTGTTTGGTTCACAGGAAAACCGTCCGGTCGTGCTGATCGGCAATCACAGTTAAGGGGTGAACGATGGATGCTTTTGTTTTGTTATTCACCCTCGCCATTTTGCTGGCGCTGGGGATGCCGGTGGCCTTTGCCGTCGGCCTGAGCGCCGTGGCGGGGGCATTGTGGATTGACCTGCCGCTGGAGGCGCTGATGATCCAGATCACCAGCGGGGTGAACAAATTTACCCTGCTGGCGATCCCGTTCTTCATTCTCGCCGGGGCGATCATGGCGGAAGGGGGCATTGCCCGGCGGCTGGTGAATTTCGCCTACGTGTTTGTCGGCTTCATTCGCGGCGGGCTGTCGCTGGTGAACATCGTCGCCTCGACCTTCTTCGGCGCGATTTCTGGCTCGTCGGTGGCGGATACGGCGTCCATCGGCAGCGTGATGATCCCGGAGATGGAGAAGAAGGGCTATCCGCGCGAATACGCGGCGGCGGTCACGGCCAGCGGGTCGGTGCAGGCGATTCTGATCCCGCCCAGCCACAACTCGGTAATTTACTCCCTGGCGGCGGGGGGCACGGTCTCCATCGCCACGCTGTTTATCGCGGGCGTGCTGCCGGGTCTGCTGTTGGGTATGGGGTTGATGGCGCTCTGCCTGTGCTTCGCCCGCAAGCGCGGCTATCCGAAAGGGGAGCGAATTCCGTTAAGGCAGGCGCTGAAAATCATGCTCGACGCGCTGTGGGGACTGATGACGGTGGTGATTATCCTCGGCGGGATCCTGTCCGGGATATTTACCGCCACCGAATCCGCCGCCGTGGCCTGCCTGTGGGCGTTCTTCGTCACCATGTTTATCTACCGCGACTACAAGTGGAATGAACTGCCGAAGCTGATGTGCCGCACGGTCAAAACGGTCACCATCGTGATGATTCTGATTGGCTTTGCCGCGGCGTTTGGCGCGGTGATGACCTACATGCAGCTGCCGATGCGCATCACCGAGTTCTTCACGTCGCTCTCCGATAACAAGTACGTGATCCTGATGTATCTCAACATCATGCTGCTGCTGATCGGCACCCTGATGGACATGGCGCCGATCATCCTGATCCTGACCCCGGTTCTGCTGCCGGTGACCAACTCGCTGGGGATCGACCCGGTGCATTTCGGGATGATCATGATGGTTAACCTGGGGATCGGGCTGATCACCCCGCCGGTCGGGTCGGTGCTGTTCGTGGCGAGCGCGGTGAGCAAGCAGAAGATCGAGCACGTCGTGCGGGCGATGCTGCCGTTTTACGGCATGTTGCTCCTGATCCTGGGAATGATTACGTATATTCCGGCGATCTCATTATGGCTGCCGGGGGTGTTAGGGATGCAGTGACGCCGCCCTTCTCCCTCTCCCCGTGGGAGAGGGTTGGGGTGAGGGCATCAGGCCGCACCCCGACCCAACCTGCCCGGCGTTTTTACCGACGGCGCAATAATCGCAGCGCGTTCGCCGTCACCAGCACCGTCGCCCCGGTATCTGCCAGCACCGCCAGCCACAGCCCGGTCAAACCGAGCAGCGTGGTGACGAGAAATATCCCCTTCAGACCCAGCGCAATGCCGATGTTCTGGCGAATATTGGCGCGCGTCGCCCGCGCAAGATCTATCATCTGCGCCAGCCCGGTCAGGCGGTTGTGCGTCAGCGCCGCATCCGCCGTCTCCAGCGCTACGTCGGTGCCGCTGCCCATCGCAATGCCAATGGTTGCGGCCTTCATCGCCGGGGCATCGTTAATCCCGTCACCGACCATCGCCAGCGGCGCGCGGCTGTTCAGTTCGGTTACCGCGCTGACCTTATCCGCTGGCAACAATCCAGCCTTAAACTCCAGCCCAAGCTCGCCGGCAATCGCGGCCGCCGCGCGCGGGTTATCGCCGGTGAGGATCACGCCCTGTACGCCCAGCTGATGCAGCGCCGCTACCGCGTCTTTGGCGTCATCGCGCAGGGTGTCGCGCAGTGCCAGCATGCCCTTCGCCACGCCGTCCTGCATCACGGCAACGACCGTCTGCCCGGCCTGCTCTAACGCCTCAACCTGTGGATGGGAGGACGTGCCCGCCGCGACAATCAGCACCTTTTTGCCGTCGACGACGGCCTCAATCCCAGACCCGACCAGCGCCCGCTGGGCGGTTGCCGAAGGGATAGCCAGACCGCGCTCCTGCGCTTCACGCACTATCGCCTGCGCCAGCGGGTGAGTTGAACCCTGCTCAACGGCGGCGGCCATTATCAGCAGTTCGTCTTCACTGATGTCCTGCGGATAGACGCCGGTGACCTGCGGCTTGCCAACCGTCAGCGTGCCGGTTTTATCGAAGGCGATGTGCTGAACCTGGCTCAGCTGTTCCAGCGCCGCGCCGCCCTTAATCAGCGCCCCGCGACGTGCCGCCGCCGCCAGCCCCGAGGTAATCGCCGCGGGCGTGGAGATCACCAGCGCGCACGGGCAGCCGATCAGCAGCAGGGTCAGCCCTTTATAAATCCAGCCCTCCCACGGCGCGCCGAAAAACAGCGGTGGAATCACGGTAACCAGCAGGGCAACCAGCATGATGGCGGGGGTGTAAATCCGGCTGAAGCGATCGATAAAGCGTTCGACCGGCGCGCGGCGCTCTTCGGCTTCTTCGATCAGCTTCAGGATGCGGTCGATGGCGCTGTCGCCCGGCTCGGACAGGACTTTGAGCTGCACCAGGCGGTCAACGCTGGTGGCACCGGCAGGGACTTTTTCGCCTGCCGCACGCTCTACCGGAATGGATTCCCCGGTAAGGGCGCTTTCGTCAAAGCTCGCGATGGCGGTAACGAGAGCCCCATCGGCAGGCAGACGCCCGCCCGCTGCGACTTCAATCACGTCGCCCGGTCGCAGCGTGTTGATGGCGACCGTTTCACGTTTGCCTTCATTAACCCGCGTGGCGGTTTCAGGCTTCAGCGCCATCAGCGCGCTCACCCCTTTGCGTGCCCGGCTCGCCGCCCAGCCCTCAAGCCGTTCGCCAATCAGGAACAGCAGCAGCACCATCGCCGCTTCCGCCGTCGCGCCAATGAACAGCGCGCCAATGGCCGCCACGCTCATCAGCGTTTCAATGGCAAACCAGCTGCCGCTTCTTATCAGACGCAGCGCCTGGCGGGCAATCGGGAACAGCCCGACCAGCGTGGTGGCGATAAACGCCAGATTGCCGAACGGGTGGTTAATCTGCTCCAGCACCCAGCTCAGGGCCATCATGATGATGAGGGTAATAAGCGGCAGGTTTTCCTTCAGGGGAGAGGTTTGTTCGGCAGGGGCCGTTTCGCTGCGCAGGGCATAGCCCGCCTTGCTGACGGCGGCTTCAACCTGTTTGCTGACGTCGTTATCGGCGCTGACCAGCAGCTTTTCGGTGGCGAACAGCACCTGAACGTGGTTTACGCCCGGCACCTGCTTCACCGCGTTTTCCACTTTGCGGGCGCAGGCCGCGCAGTCCATGCCGTTGACGACCCAGCTGTAGTGATTGCCGTTTTCAGGCAGCGATTCGACCTGCGTTTCGCACGCGCCCTCGCAGCAGCAGTCGTCTTTCGGCGGAACCGGGCTGAGCTTAAGTGCCGAGAACTGTGGGACTTTTTTCGGTGTTTCTGGAGTCGACATGGCAGTCTCCGGTAATGATAATTTTCTCATTAACCGCAGCATACACTCTGGAGTCGACTCCAGAGTCAAGCGTTATTTAGATATACAATGAACGCACGATCAGGAAGTGCCCGGCAAAGTAGCAGGCGGACGCAATCGCGTTATCGGCGCGGAAGCGGCGGCGATAGTGGCTGCCCAGCCAAACAATATTGCCGATTAATAGCAGCGCCGCCCCGAAGAATGCGGACATCGCCTGAGATGTCGGACGGAAGAACCACAGCTCACCGGCCAGCCACACCATCACCAGCGTCATGGCGATAAACGTGCATACCGGCAGACGCATCTCTTCCAGACGCGACCAGATCACCGCAATCAGCAGCGCGCCAATCACCAGCAGCACCAGCGGCAGCGGCCAGAAGAAGGAGAGCGTCATCTGGCTGGCAAAGTAGATGGTATACAGCAGATGGGAAAGGAAGAATGCCCCCACGGCATACAGCAGGCGCTGACGCGGCAGCAGGGTTAAGGCATCACCAATCAGGGAGGCACACAGCCCGGCGAGCACCAGATAGCTGATGGCGTTAAACATCGGGGCCTGCCAGGCGAGCAGCAGAAGCAACAGCAGCGTGACGGGTTTAAACAACCAGCGCTGCCAGGCTGGACCGCGATAGGACGCATCGACATAAAGCCATGCGGAAAAACAGACAGCGATAAATGACCAAAGCATATTAACTCCCTGTAACTGTTGAGGCTGAATAATCAGTTTCTGATCCAGTGTAGTGACGCGGGCAGGCGTTTGGCAATGCCGGGGCAGGCGAGGTATCCTGAATTCCGCATAATCTGATGGGATGTTTCAATGAGCAAGATGCCGCTGTTTTTCATTATCGTGGTGGCGATTATCGTCATTGCCGCCTCGTTTCGCTTCGTGCAGCAGCGCCGCGAAAAGGCGGACAACGACGCCGCGCCGCTGATGCAAAAGCGCGTGGTGGTGACGAACAAGCGCGAGAAGCCGCTTAACGATCGCCGCTCGCGCCAGCAGCAGGTGACGCCTGCGGGATCCGGTATGCGCTATGAAGCGAGCTTTAAGCCAGAAACGGGCGGCCTGGAGATGACCTTCCGCCTGGAGGCGCAGCAGTACCACCAGCTGACGGTAGGGGAGAAAGGCACCCTGAGCTATAAAGGGGCGCGGTTTGAGGGGTTCAGGACGGAATAATGCACGAACGGTCCCCTCTCCCCGTGGGAGAGGGTTAGGGTGAGGGCATCAGGCCGCACCTTACTTCTTCACCTGCGCCTTAAACTTCTTCATCCACACCAGCAGTTCAAACACGCCGAAAATAAACACCCGCAGCTGCTGCCAGCCGGTCATCGGCGGGCCATCTTTCGGCAGGCCGTTTTTCAGCATCACCATCTGCAGGGCGTGCATGAACGAGGTGAAAATCAGCGCCACGTTAACGAAGATGTTCAACGGGCGCGGGAACGGGTGCACCAGATTCAAAATCAAAAATGCCCAGACGCCCAGCATCAGCAAGCGCCCCAGGTTAATCAGTATCGGCATCGGATCCTCTTTGTGCCTGACGGTGATACAGACGATAAGCCACCTGGCCTGCGACCTTCTCGCGGTGCAGATCCCAGTGAACGGGAACGGGCGGCAGGCCGTTTTCCACTTCGCTTTCTACATAAATTAGCGCGTCATCCGCCAGCCAGCCATTGTGCTCCAGCAGGGATAACGTCTCTTCCAGCAGCCCCTTGCGGAACGGCGGGTCGACAAAGACCACGTTATGCGGCGTGCCCTGCTGCGCGAGGAAGCTCAGCGTATTGGTATTTACCACTTTCGCATTCGTCGCCTTCAGCGTCGCCAGATTTTGCTGCAGCGTCTGTGCGACGCCGCGCTCCATCTCCAGCAGCGTGGCGCTGGCAGCATAGCGCGACAGCGCCTCTAGCCCTAAGGCACCGCTTCCGGCGAAGCAGTCCAGGCAGTGGGCGTCTACCATTGACGGGGCAAGCCAGTTAAACAGCGTCTCGCGAACGCGGTCGGTGGTGGGGCGTAAACCGGGGCTGTCCGGCACCGGTAATTTCCGGCCTCGCCACTGGCCGCCGATAATGCGAATTTGACCGGCCGGGGCGCGGGTGGGTTTCTTCATCTCTGGAAAGCTCTGTTAACCATAGCCCTGCGATTGCGGGCGGTGATGTCAATTAAGTAAAGTGTTAGACTATTTCATCATTTTTTTAGCTTCCCTGTATATAGCGCCGCGAGGAGTGTAGTCGCAGATGGCAAAACAAAAAAAACGTGGCTTCTTTTCCTGGTTGGGTTTCGGTGAAAAAGAGCAAGAAACAGAACAGAAAACCGAAGAACAACAGGTTGTAGAAGAGCAGTCACAGCCTGAAACGCCAGTAGAAACCGCTGCGGTTGTCGAAGCGGAAGAGCCTGCCCACAGCAAAGAAGAGATCGAGTCCTTTGCTGAAGAGGTGGTTGAGGTCACTGAGCAGGTTCAGGAGAGCGAGAAGCCAGAACCTGTCGTCATCGAAGCCGTTACCGAGGCGCCGCAGGCTGTAATCGAACACGAAGAGCTGCCGCTGCCGGAAGAGGTCAACGCCGAAGAGGTGTCTGCCGAAGAGTGGCAGGCCGAAGCGGAAACCGTTGAAATCGTTGAGGCGGTGGAAGAAGAAGCGGCACTTGAGCCAGAGCTGACCGACGAAGAGCTGGAAGCCCAGGCGCTGGCGGCGGAAGCGGCTGAAGAAGCGGTAATCGTCGTGCCGGTGGAAGAGCAGGCCGAAGAAGAGATCGTGCAGGAGCAGGAAAAACCGACCAAAGAAGGTTTCTTCGCGCGCCTGAAGCGTAGCCTGCTCAAAACCAAAGAAAACTTAGGTTCCGGATTTATCAGTCTGTTCCGCGGCAAGAAGATCGACGACGATCTCTTTGAAGAGCTGGAAGAACAGCTGCTGATTGCGGACGTCGGCGTGGAGACCACCCGTAAGATCATCGCCAACCTGACCGAAGGGGCGAGCCGCAAGCAGCTGCGCGACGCCGAGGCGCTGTACGGCCTGCTGAAAGACGAGATGGGCGAAATTCTCGCAAAAGTTGACGAACCGCTTAATATTGAAGGCAAAACGCCATTTGTTATTCTGATGGTTGGCGTCAACGGCGTGGGTAAAACCACCACCATCGGCAAGCTGGCGCGCCAGTTTGAGCAGCAGGGTAAATCGGTGATGCTGGCGGCGGGCGATACCTTCCGTGCGGCAGCGGTTGAGCAGCTCCAGGTATGGGGCCAGCGCAACAACATTCCGGTGATTGCCCAGCACACCGGTGCGGATTCCGCATCCGTGATTTTCGACGCCATCCAGGCGGCGAAGTCGCGCAACGTGGACGTGCTGATTGCCGACACCGCAGGGCGTTTGCAGAACAAATCGCACCTGATGGAAGAGTTGAAGAAAATCGTTCGCGTCATGAAGAAGCTGGACGAAGATGCACCGCATGAAATTATGCTGACTATCGACGCCAGCACCGGGCAGAACGCCATTAGCCAGGCGAAGCTGTTCCATGAAGCGGTAGGGCTGACGGGGATCACGCTGACCAAGCTGGACGGCACCGCGAAAGGCGGAGTGATCTTCTCCGTGGCCGACCAGTTCGGCATTCCTATCCGCTACATCGGTGTGGGCGAGCGTATTGAGGATTTGCGTCCGTTTAAGGCGGACGACTTTATTGAGGCATTATTTGCCCGAGAGGACTAACAATGATTCGCTTTGAACACGTCAGCAAGGCCTATCTCGGTGGGAGACAAGCGCTGCAGGGGGTGACGTTCCACCTGCAGCCAGGCGAGATGGCATTCCTGACCGGCCATTCCGGCGCGGGGAAAAGTACCCTGCTCAAGCTTATCTGTGGGATCGAACGGCCAAGCGCCGGGAAAATCTGGTTCAGCGGCCACGAAATTAGCCGTCTGAAAAACCGTGAAGTGCCGTTTCTGCGTCGTCAGATCGGCATGATTTTCCAGGACCACCACCTGCTGATGGATCGCACCGTTTTCGATAACGTGGCGATCCCGCTGATTATTGCCGGCGCCAGCTATGACGATATCCGCCGTCGCGTCTCTGCGGCTCTGGACAAGGTCGGGCTGCTGGACAAAGCGAAAAACTTCCCGATCCAGCTTTCCGGCGGTGAACAGCAGCGCGTGGGCATCGCCCGCGCGGTGGTGAACAAGCCTGCCGTACTGCTGGCGGATGAACCGACCGGTAACCTGGACGATGCCCTGTCCGAAGGGATTTTGCGTCTGTTTGAGGAATTCAACCGCGTAGGGGTAACGGTACTGATGGCGACGCACGATATGGGGCTGATTTCCCGCCGTTCGTACCGCATGCTGACCCTGAGCGACGGGCATTTGCACGGAGGCCACGGTGAACAAGCGTGATGCAATGAACCAGATTCGGCAGTTCGGGAACCGGTTTGACCGTTTCCGTAAGCCGCAGGGCGGCGGTGACGGCAATCGTAATGCGCCTAAGCGCCAGAAAGCGGCGCCGAAGCCGGCTTCCCGCAAGACCAACGTGTTTAACGAGCAGGTGCGCTACGCCTTTCACGGCGCGCTGCAGGACCTGAAAAGCAAGCCGCTGGCGACGTTCCTGACGGTGATGGTGATTGCCATCTCCCTGACGCTGCCAAGCGTCTGCTACATGGTCTATAAGAATGTTAACCAGGCGGCGTCGCAGTATTATCCGTCACCGCAGATCACCGTTTATCTGGATAAAGCGCTCGACGATAACGCGGCGGCGCAGGTGGTCGGGCAAATCCAGGCCGAGCAGGGCGTGGAAAAGGTCAACTATCTCTCGCGCGATGAAGCGCTGGGCGAGTTCCGTAACTGGTCAGGCTTTGGCGGCGCGCTGGACATGCTGGAAGAGAACCCGCTGCCCGCCGTGGCGGTGGTGATCCCGAAGCTTGATTTCCAGGGCACCGATTCGCTGAATACCCTGCGCGACCGCATCACCCGCATCAACGGGATCGATGAAGTGCGCATGGACGACAGCTGGTTTGCCCGTCTTGCGGCGCTGACCGGGCTGGTGGGACGCGTGTCGGCGATGATCGGCGTGCTGATGGTGGCGGCGGTGTTCCTCGTCATCGGTAACAGCGTGCGTCTGAGCATCTTCGCGCGCCGCGATACCATCAACGTCCAGAAACTGATTGGCGCAACGGATGGTTTCATCCTGCGTCCGTTCCTTTACGGTGGCGCACTGCTCGGTTTCTCTGGCGCATTTCTTTCACTGATATTGTCAGAAATTTTGGTGATGCGGCTTTCGTCTGCCGTCACTGAAGTGGCGCAGGTTTTCGGAACTAAGTTTGATATCAGTGGGTTAGGCTTCGATGAGTGCCTGCTGTTGCTGCTGGTGTGCTCCATGATCGGCTGGATTGCCGCATGGCTGGCAACGGTTCAACATTTACGCCACTTTACTCCCGACTAATAAAAGCGTGATATAATCTTTCCCTGCACCGAGATGTTCGCTCTGCAGGGAAAGCGTCCCTGTTGTCTCTTCCCCTGTTATCATCTCCATGTCACATTTTGTGCGTAATTTATTCACCATTGCACCTGGAACTTGTGGATAAAATCACTGTCTGATAAAAGAGTGAATGCTAATCTCGTTGCTCAAACGCTTTGGCATGGTTGTTGCCTGACGGGGACAGCCTGGACCAGAAGAAACATTGAGAGGAATGAATGACCAAAGAAATGCAAACTTTAGCTTTAGCCCCTGTTGGTAACCTGGAATCTTATATCCGGGCTGCGAACACCTGGCCGATGTTAACGGCCGAGGAAGAAAAGGAGCTTGCTGAAAAGCTGCATTACCAGGGCGATCTGGAAGCAGCGAAAAAGCTGATCCTGTCTCACCTGCGCTTTGTTGTTCACATTGCTCGTAACTATGCGGGCTATGGCCTGCCGCAGGCGGACTTGATTCAGGAAGGTAACATCGGCCTGATGAAGGCTGTACGTCGCTTTAACCCGGAAGTGGGCGTGCGACTGGTCTCCTTCGCCGTGCACTGGATCAAAGCAGAAATTCATGAATACGTGCTGCGCAACTGGCGTATCGTGAAGGTCGCCACGACAAAAGCGCAACGTAAGCTGTTCTTCAACCTGCGTAAAACCAAGCAGCGTCTGGGCTGGTTCAATCAGGATGAAGTGGAAATGGTGGCGCGCGAGCTGGGTGTATCCAGTAAAGACGTCCGTGAGATGGAATCCCGTATGGCCGCGCAGGACATGACCTTTGATATGTCCTCCGACGACGACGCATCCGACAGCCAGCCGATGGCACCGGTTCTGTATCTACAGGATAAAACCTCTAACTTTGCCGACGGCATTGAAGAGGACAACTGGGAAGATCAGGCCGCGAACAAGCTGACCCATGCGATGGAAGGTCTCGACGAACGTAGCCAGGACATTATCCGCGCCCGCTGGTTGGATGAAGACAACAAGTCCACGCTGCAGGAGCTGGCCGACCGCTACGGCGTTTCTGCGGAACGTGTCCGTCAGCTTGAGAAGAACGCCATGAAAAAACTTCGCGCCGCTATCGAAGCGTAATTACCGCGAAGTACACCGAGAACCCCTGGATGCGAGTCCGGGGGTTTTGTTTTTTTAGCGCCCGCTCTGGCGAATTCCCTCCCCCTGGCAAACACTTACTGATGCGCTAAGCAGGCGACTTTCTCAGGGGGACAGGGTGAAAAATACCGAACTGAACGACCGGCGTTTACAGGCGACGCCGCGCGGCATCGGCGTGATGTGTAACTTCTATGCCGACAAAGCCGAAAACGCCACGGTGTGGGACGTGGAAGGCAATGAGTATATCGACTTCGCCGCCGGGATCGCGGTGCTGAATACCGGCCATCGCCATCCCAAAGTCATCTCCGCTATTGAAAAACAGCTCCACGCGTTTACCCACACGGCCTACCAGATTGTGCCGTACGAAGGCTATGTCGCGCTTGCCGAGCGCATCAACCAGCGCGTGCCGATTGACGGCCCTGCCAAAACCGCCTTCTTCTCCACGGGCGCTGAAGCGGTCGAAAACGCGGTCAAAATTGCCCGCGCGTACACCAGACGCCCAGGCCTGATCGCCTTTGGCGGCGCGTTCCACGGGCGTACCTTTATGACCATGGCGCTGACCGGTAAGGTCGCGCCGTACAAGCTGGGCTTCGGCCCGTTCCCCGGCTCTGTGTATCACGCGCAGTATCCGAACGAACTGCACGGCGTCAGCACGGCGGAAGCATTAAAAAGCCTGGAACGCATCTTTAAAGCGGATATCGCCCCAGACCAGGTGGCGGCCATTATTCTCGAACCGGTTCAGGGGGAGGGCGGTTTCAACATCGCGCCCGCTGATTTTATGCAGGCTCTGCGCGCCCTGTGCGATACCCACGGTATCTTGCTGATTGCCGACGAGGTGCAAAGCGGCTTCGCCCGCACCGGCAAGCTGTTCTCGATGGAGCACCACTGCGTGAAGCCGGACCTGATCACCATGGCGAAAAGCCTCGCGGGCGGGATGCCGCTCTCAGCGGTATCGGGCCGCGCCGAGGTGATGGACGCGCCCGCGCCTGGCGGACTGGGCGGTACCTACGCGGGTAACCCGCTGGCGATTGCCGCGGCCCACGCGGTGCTGGACGTGATTGACGAGGAAGATCTCTGCACGCGCTCGGCGCATCTCGGCCATCATCTGGTAGAAGTGCTCAACAAAGCGAAGGAACACTGCCCGTTCATCGCCGACATCCGTGCCCAGGGCTCGATGGTGGCGGTAGAGTTTAACGATCCGCAATCCGGACAACCGTCGCCGGAATTCACCCGGCAGGTGCAGGAACGCGCGTTGAACGAAGGGCTGCTGCTCCTGAGCTGCGGCGTTTACGGCAACGTGATCCGCTTCCTTTATCCGCTTACCATCCCCGAAGCGCAGTTCCGTAAAGCGCTGGACATTATCTTCGCGTCGCTGACACGTTAAAGCCGCCAGCCCGGCGTTAAATCCTGTCGGGCTTATCATATTTTCATTTCAAATTAGCTATTCCAAAATCATAAAAATGGGGTATGTTTTAGCAGAGTATGCTGAAAAAGCGCGAACAGCACACCAATAACTGAAATAAAGCGCTGCACAACAACATCACAACAATCGTAATAACCATAATAATGGGGAATCTCAGGATGAACATGAAGGGTAAAGCGTTACTGGCAGGATGTATCGCGTTGGCATTCAGCACCATGGCGCAGGCAGATATTAAAGTGGCCGTGGTGGGCGCAATGTCCGGTCCGGTAGCACAGTACGGCGACCAGGAATTTACGGGCGCTGAACAGGCGGTTGCAGACATTAATGCCAAGGGCGGCATCAAGGGCGAAAAACTGCAGATCGTAAAATACGATGATGCCTGTGACCCGAAGCAAGCGGTCGCGGTGGCGAACAAAGTGGTCAACGACGGGATCAAATACGTTATCGGTCACCTGTGCTCCTCTTCCACTCAGCCAGCGTCTGACATCTACGAAGACGAAGGCATTCTGATGATCACCCCGGCCGCAACTGCACCAGAGCTGACCGCGCGCGGCTATAAGCTGACCCTGCGCACCACCGGTCTGGACTCCGATCAGGGCCCAACGGCGGCTAAGTACATCCTGGATAAAGTGAAGCCGCAGCGTATCGCGATTGTTCACGACAAACAGCAGTATGGCGAAGGCCTGGCCCGTGCGGTGCAGGACGGTCTGAAAAAAGGCAATGCCAACGTGGTCTTCTTTGACGGGATCACCGCCGGTGAGAAAGACTTCTCCACGCTGGTGGCGCGTCTGAAGAAAGAGAATATCGATTTCGTTTACTACGGCGGCTACCACCCGGAAATGGGCCAGATCCTGCGCCAGGCGCGTGCGGCGGGTCTGAAAACCCAGTTCATGGGACCGGAAGGCGTGGCGAACGTTTCCCTGTCTAACATCGCGGGTGAATCTGCTGAAGGTCTGTTGGTGACCAAGCCGAAGAACTACGACCAGGTCCCTGCGAACAAACCTATCGTAGATGCCATCAAGGCGAAGAAACAGGATCCAAGCGGCGCGTTCGTCTGGACCACCTACGCTGCGCTGCAGTCTCTGCAGGCGGGTCTGAACCAGTCAGCCGATCCGGCTGAGATTGCCACCTGGCTGAAAGCGAACACGGTCGAAACCGTCATGGGGCCGCTGTCCTGGGACGCGAAGGGCGACCTGAAGGGCTTCGAATTCGGCGTGTTTGACTGGCATGCTAACGGTACTGCTACTGACGCAAAATAAAAGCAAATGGTAACCGTAAGGTTGCCATTTTAGTGTTTGCACCCTCTCCCCGTGGGAGAGGGCCGGGGTGAGGGCATCAGGCCGCACCGCACACATCACCCCGCACAAATCACCCCAAACGCTTCTCCCACCCGCTCTCCTGCGCCGTAAACCCTAACGCCTGCATAAATGCCGCCATCACGCCGCGGTCTTCCACGCCCACGTCGGCCATCCACCATGAGTTCACGTTCGGGTTTTCGCGGATCGCTTCTTCAATTAAATACTGTCCCACACCGCGACGACGGGTCACGTCACGCACGCGCAGCGAATCCAGCGCTCCCTCCGTGCCGCTCAGGGTCACGCGAACCGCGGCCAGCAGGCGCTCGTTGAAGCGCGCGGCATAAATGCGGTGGTTCTCGTCAACATGCAGCGACGAAGGGGAATATTCCGGCCAGATCTTGCCCAGGTCGATATGATCCTGGTCGCTAAAGGTCACCAGACGCACGATAGTCAGTTTCATTAGCAGCTTGTCCAAATCAAATTGAGTAGAGGCAGTGTACTCAATTTATTCACTCAGCGGCTTCCTCTTTTTATTCTCATTAACCAGGTGATTAGTTTTTTAGCAATGCAATGGGCAGTGTGAAAACACATGGATCGAAAAATAAGCAGAATTTTAACCTGAATGGCAGCGATTTATTCGGCGCTTTGTACCGTTATTTTATGCTGCAAACTGCACTTTTATTTGTTTATCTCTGCCTGATTTCAGAATATTATCTTTCCTTAATCGCCTGAAAAATAGAGATTTTAGTCTGGTTTTTGACAAAAAACTGCGCTAAACCATTAAAGGCACTGGTAAAAATAGCGTTGTTCATTAAAAGTACAGAATGCTTTTTAACCATAATAAAACAAAATATAAACACGACATCACGAATGGGGATTCTGAGATGAAAAGGAACGCGAAGACATTTATCGCGGGAATGGTTGCACTGGCGATCTCGCATGCGGCCATGGCGGAAGAGATTAAAGTGGCGGTAGTCGGTGCGATGTCCGGCCCTGTTGCCCAGTGGGGTGACATGGAGTTTAACGGCGCGCGTCAGGCCATCAAAGACATCAACGCCAAAGGCGGCATCAAGGGCGACAAGCTGGTGGGCGTGGAGTATGACGACGCCTGCGATCCGAAACAGGCCGTTGCGGTCGCCAACAAAATCGTCAACGACGGCATCCAGTACGTCATCGGCCACCTGTGCTCATCCTCCACCCAGCCCGCGTCCGATATCTACGAAGACGAAGGCATTTTGATGATCACTCCGGGTGCCACCAACCCGGAGCTGACCCAGCGCGGCTATCAGCACATCATGCGTACCGCCGGTTTGGACTCCTCCCAGGGGCCAACCGCAGCGAAATACATCCTCGACACCGTTAAGCCTAAGCGTATTGCCATCATTCATGACAAACAGCAGTACGGCGAGGGCCTGGCGCGTTCCGTGCAGGACGGCCTGAAAAAAGGCGGCGCGAACATCGTCTTCTTTGACGGCATTACCGCCGGTGAGAAAGACTTCTCCGCGCTGATCGCCCGTCTGCAAAAAGAGAACATCGACTTCGTCTACTACGGCGGCTACTACCCGGAAATGGGGCAAATGCTGCGCCAGGCGCGCGCCACCGGTCTGAAAACCCAGTTTATGGGGCCAGAGGGCGTGGGCAACGCCTCCCTGTCAAACATCGCGGGGGATTCTGCCGAAGGCATGCTGGTAACGATGCCAAAACGCTATGACCAGGATCCGGCCAACAAGGCTATCGTAGATGCGCTCAAGGCGCAGAAGAAAGATCCGAGCGGTCCATACGTCTGGATCACCTACGCGGCCGTGCAGTCTCTGGCGACGGCCCTGGATCGTACCGGCAGCAAAGAGCCGCTGGATCTGGTGAAAGATTTAAAAGCGCACGGGGTGAACACCGTGATTGGGCCGCTGAACTGGGATGAGAAAGGCGATCTGAAGGGATTTGAGTTTGGTGTCTTTAAGTGGCACGCCGACGGTTCGTCCTCGGTCGCCAAATAATTATCCCACCGCCCGGCTCACCGGGCGGGTATAAAAAGGTTTGCATATGTCCGAGCAGTTTCTCTATTTCCTGCAGCAGATGTTTAACGGCGTCACGCTGGGAAGCACCTACGCGCTGATCGCCATCGGTTACACGATGGTTTACGGCATTATCGGCATGATCAACTTCGCCCACGGCGAGGTGTACATGATCGGTAGCTACGTCTCCTTTATGATTATCGCCGCGCTGATGATGATGGGCATCGACAGCAGCTGGCTGCTGGTCGCCGCCGGGTTTGTCGGCGCGATTGTGATTGCCAGCGCCTACGGCTGGAGCATTGAGCGCGTGGCCTACCGGCCGGTGCGCAGCTCCAAGCGCCTGATTGCCCTGATCTCCGCCATCGGGATGTCCATCTTCCTGCAAAACTACGTCAGCCTGACCGAAGGTTCGCGCGACGTGGCGCTGCCAAGCCTGTTTAACGGCCAGTGGATTGTGGGCGCCAGCGAAAACTTCTCTGCCTCTATTACCACTATGCAGCTGGTGATCTGGGTCGTGACCTTTGTCGCCATGCTCGCCCTGACGCTGTTCATTCGCTACTCCCGCATGGGACGCGCCTGCCGCGCGTGCGCGGAAGACCTGAAGATGGCGAGCCTGCTCGGCATCAACACCGACCGCGTGATCGCTCTGACCTTCGTGATTGGCGCGGCGATGGCTGCCGTCGCAGGTGTGCTGCTCGGCCAGTTCTACGGCGTAATCAACCCGTACATCGGCTTTATGGCCGGGATGAAAGCCTTCACCGCGGCGGTACTGGGCGGCATCGGCAGTATTCCGGGCGCGATGATCGGCGGCCTGATCCTGGGCGTGGCGGAAGCGCTCTCCTCGGCGTACCTGAGTACGGAATATAAAGACGTGGTGTCGTTTGCCCTGCTGATTCTGGTTCTGCTGGTTATGCCTACCGGTATTCTGGGCCGTCCGGAGGTAGAGAAAGTATGAAACCGATGCATTTTGCAATGGCGCTGCTCTCTGCTGCCATGTTCTTCGTGCTGGCCAGCGTCTTTATGGGCGTCCAGCTTGAGCTGAATGGCACCAAGCTCGTTGTCGATACTGCAGCTGATATTCGCTGGCAGTGGGTGTTTATCGGCACCGCCGTGGTGTTCCTGTTCCAGCTGCTGCGTCCGCTGTTCCAGAAGACGCTGAAAAATGTCTCCGGACCGAAATTCGTCCTGCCGGCGATCGACGGTTCTACCGTTAAGCAGAAGCTGTTCCTCGTGGCGCTGCTGGTGGCCGCCGTAGCGTGGCCGTTTATGGTGTCGCGCGGCACGGTGGACATCGCCACCCTGACCATGATTTACGTGATCCTCGGCCTGGGTCTGAACGTGGTAGTGGGGCTGTCTGGCCTGCTGGTGCTGGGCTACGGCGGCTTCTACGCCATCGGTGCCTACACCTTCGCGCTGCTAAACCACTACTACGGCCTCGGCTTCTGGACCTGCCTGCCGCTGGCGGGGCTGGTCTCTGCCGCCGCGGGCTTCCTGCTCGGCTTCCCGGTGCTGCGCCTGCGCGGTGACTACCTGGCGATTGTGACCCTGGGCTTCGGCGAAATCGTCCGTATCCTGCTGCTGAATAACACCGAAGTGACCGGCGGCCCGAACGGCATCAGCCAGATCCCGAAACCGACCTTCTTTGGCCTGGAGTTCAGCCGTACCGCCCGCGAAGGCGGCTGGGATACCTTCAGCAACTTCTTCGGCATCAAATATGACCCGTCCGACCGCGTGATCTGGCTCTACCTGGTGGCGCTGCTGCTGGTGGTGATTACCCTGTTCGTGATCAACCGCCTGCTGCGCATGCCGCTGGGCCGCGCGTGGGAAGCGCTGCGTGAAGATGAGATCGCCTGCCGCTCGCTGGGCCTGAACCCGACCCGCATCAAGCTGACCGCGTTCACCATCAGCGCCGCGTTTGCCGGTTTCGCCGGAACGCTGTTTGCCGCACGTCAGGGCTTCGTCAGCCCGGAATCGTTCACCTTTGCCGAATCCGCCTTTGTGCTGGCGATTGTGGTGCTCGGCGGGATGGGATCGCAGTTCGCCGTTATCCTCGCGGCCATTCTGCTGGTGGTTTCGCGCGAGCTGATGCGCGACTTTAACGAATACAGCATGCTGATGCTGGGTGGTTTGATGGTGCTGATGATGATCTGGCGTCCGCAGGGTCTGCTGCCGATGACGCGTCCACAGCTGAAGCTTAAGAGTGCGGAAGCGAAAGGAGAGCAGGCATGAGTCAGCCATTATTATCCGTTAACGGTCTGATGATGCGTTTTGGCGGCCTGCTGGCGGTCAACAACGTGAATCTGGATCTGCACAAGAAAGAGATTGTCTCCCTGATTGGCCCGAACGGGGCGGGGAAAACCACGGTCTTTAACTGCCTGACCGGCTTCTACAAGCCGACGGGCGGCACCATCATGCTGCGCGACCAGCATCTTGAAGGGCTGTCGGGCCAGCAGATTGCCCGCATGGGCGTGGTGCGTACCTTCCAGCACGTGCGTCTGTTCCGCGAGATGACGGTGATTGAGAACCTGCTGGTGGCTCAGCATCAGCAGCTGAAAACCGGGCTGTTCTCCGGCCTGCTGAAAACCCCGGCCTTCCGCCGCACGCAGGAGGAGGCGCTCGACCGCGCCGCCACCTGGCTCGACCGCATCGGCCTGCTGCAGCACGCCAACCGTCAGGCGAGCAACCTGGCCTACGGTGACCAGCGTCGCCTGGAGATTGTGCGCTGCATGGTGACCCAGCCGGAAATCCTGATGCTCGATGAACCGGCGGCGGGCCTCAACCCGAAAGAGACCAAAGAGCTGGACGAGCTGATTGCCGAGCTGCGCGATAGTCACGACACCACCATCCTGCTGATTGAGCACGACATGAAGCTGGTGATGGGTATTTCGGACCGTATCTACGTGGTAAACCAGGGCACGCCGCTGGCAAACGGCACGCCGGAAGAGATCCGCAATAACCCGGACGTGATCCGCGCATACCTTGGTGAGGCATAAGATGGAAAAAGCGATGTTAACGTTCGACAAGGTCAACGCGCACTACGGCAAGATCCAGGCGCTGCACGACGTCAGCCTGCACATCAATCAGGGTGAAATCGTCACCCTGATTGGTGCCAACGGCGCGGGCAAAACCACGCTGCTCGGCACTCTGTGCGGCGACCCGCGCGCCACCAGCGGGCGGATTGTGTTTGATGATAAAGACATTACCGACTGGCAGACCGCAAAAATCATGCGCGAGGCGGTGGCGATTGTCCCGGAAGGGCGCCGCGTCTTCTCCCGCATGACGGTGGAAGAGAACCTGGCGATGGGCGGCTTCTTTGCTCACAGGGATGAATACCAGACCCGCATAAAATGGGTATACGAACTCTTTCCGCGCCTGTGGGAGCGCCGCATCCAGCGCGCCGGCACCATGTCCGGCGGTGAGCAGCAGATGCTGGCGATTGGCCGCGCGCTGATGAGCCAGCCACGCCTGCTGCTGCTGGATGAACCGTCGCTCGGCCTGGCGCCTATCATCATCCAGCAGATTTTCGACACCATCGAGCAGCTGCGTAAAGAGGGAATGACTATCTTCCTCGTCGAGCAGAACGCCAACCAGGCGCTGAAGCTCGCTGACCGCGGTTACGTGCTGGAGAACGGCCGCGTGGTGCTGGAGGATACCGGCGATGCGCTGCTGGCGAACGAAGCGGTGCGGAGCGCGTATTTGGGCGGATAGGTAAAAACAAAAAGGCAACGAAAGTTGCCTTTTTTAGTGTTTGCTCCCTCTCCCTGTGGGAGAGGGCCGGGGTGAGGGCACCCAACCGCACCCAACCAAAACCCCCTTCACACAACCATCATCCCCCTGACGCCTGGCTGTCACTTATCTGTAAGCAAACAGTTATTTTTCTGTCATTCGAGCATGTCATGTTACCTCGCGAGCATAAAACGCGTGATATCGCGCATCCGGCACAATAAGAGAGATGACAATGACATCGTTACGACACACAGCTTTGGGTCTGGCACTGGGTCTGGCTTTTGCGACGAACGCAATGGCTGTGACCACCATTCCGTTCTGGCATTCCATGGAAGGGGAGTTGGGTAAAGAGGTTGACTCCCTGGCGCAGCGTTTCAACGACACCCACCCGGATTACAAAATTGTGCCGGTGTACAAAGGCAACTACGAGCAAAGCCTGAGCGCGGGCATCGCCGCCTTCCGTACCGGCAACGCGCCGGCGCTGTTACAGGTTTATGAAGTGGGCACCGCCACCATGATGGCCTCCAAAGCCATCAAGCCGGTCTATGAAGTGTTCAAAGAGGCGGGCATCAACTTCGACGAGTCGCAATTCGTGCCGACCGTCGCGGGTTACTACACCGATTCCAAAACTGGCCACCTGCTGTCCCAGCCGTTTAACAGCTCCACGCCGGTGCTGTACTACAACAAAGACGCCTTCAAAAAAGCCGGCTTAGATCCGGAGCAGCCGCCAAAAACCTGGCAGGACCTGGCCGAATACACCGCGAAGCTGAAAGCCGCGGGCATGAAGTGCGGCTACGCCAGCGGCTGGCAGGGCTGGATCCAGATTGAAAACTTCAGCGCCTGGCACGGCCTGCCGGTTGCCACCAAAAACAACGGCTTCGACGGCACCGACGCGGTACTGGAGTTCAACAAGCCGGAGCAGGTGAAGCACATTGCGCTGCTGGAAGCTCTGAACAAGAAGGGCGACTTCAGCTACTTCGGGCGTAAAGACGAATCCACCGAGAAGTTCTACAACGGCGACTGCGCCATTACCACCGCCTCTTCCGGCTCGCTGGCGGACATCCGTCACTACGCCAAATTCAACTACGGCGTGGGCATGATGCCATACGACGCCGACGTGAAGGGCGCGCCGCAGAACGCCATCATCGGCGGGGCGAGCCTGTGGGTGATGCAGGGTAAAGACAAGGGCACCTACAAAGGCGTCGCCGAGTTCCTCGACTTCCTGGCCAAGCCTGAAAATGCCGCCGAATGGCATCAGAAAACCGGCTACCTGCCGATCACCAAAGCCGCGTACGATCTGACCCGCGAGCAGGGCTTCTACAGCAAGAACCCAGGGGCAGATATCGCGACGCGTCAGATGCTGAACAAGCCACCGTTGCCGTTCACCAAAGGCCTGCGTCTGGGCAACATGCCGCAGATCCGCACCATCGTGGATGAAGAGCTGGAAAGCGTCTGGACCGGGAAGAAAACGCCTCAGCAGGCGCTGGACTCCGCGGTAGAGCGCGGGAATCAGCTGCTGCGCCGCTTTGAGCAGTCGACCAAATCGTAATTCAAACTAATCCCCTCACCCTAACCCTCTCCCCAAAGGGGAGAGGGGACGATTATACCCTCGCCCCTTTGGGGAGAGGGCCGGGGTGAGGGGGGTATACCTACAGAGCAAACCTATGTCCTCATCCCGTCCGGTGTTCCGTTCCCGCTGGCTGCCTTATCTTCTGGTCGCGCCGCAGCTGGTCATCACCGTTATCTTCTTTATCTGGCCTGCGGGCGAAGCGCTGTGGTACTCGGTACAAAGCGTCGATCCGTTCGGTCTCTCCAGCCAGTTTGTCGGGCTGGACAACTTCACCGCGCTGTTCCACGACAGCTACTACCTGGACTCCTTCTGGACGACGATGAAGTTCAGCGCGCTGGTGACCGTCAGCGGGCTGGTCGCGTCGCTGTTCTTCGCCGCGCTGGTAGATTACGTGGTGCGCGGCAGCCGTCTGTACCAGACCCTGATGCTGCTGCCTTATGCCGTGGCTCCCGCCGTCGCCGCCGTGCTGTGGATCTTCCTGTTTAACCCGGGGCGCGGGCTGATTACCCACTTCCTGGCAGAGTTCGGCGTTGAGTGGAACCACGCCCAGAACAGCGGTCAGGCGATGTTCCTGGTGGTGTTCGCCTCGGTGTGGAAGCAGATCAGCTACAACTTCCTCTTCTTCTTTGCCGCGCTGCAGTCCATTCCGCGCTCGCTGGTGGAGGCCGCGGCAATTGACGGCGCAGGGCCAGTGCGTCGCTTCTTCAGGCTGTCGCTGCCGCTGATTGCCCCGGTGAGCTTCTTCCTGCTGGTGGTAAACCTCGTGTACGCCTTCTTCGATACTTTCCCGGTGATCGATGCGGCCACCGCAGGCGGCCCGGTGCAGGCGACCACCACGCTGATTTACAAAATCTACCGCGAAGGCTTTGCGGGGCTGGATCTCTCCGCTTCTGCCGCCCAGTCCGTCGTGCTGATGTTCCTCGTCATCATCCTCACGGTGGTGCAGTTCCGCTATGTTGAAAGTAAGGTGCGCTACCAATGATTGAGAACCGTCGCGGGCTGACGATTTTCAGCCATACCATGCTGATTTTAGGGATTATCGTCATCCTGTTCCCGCTGTACGTGGCGTTTGTCGCCGCCACGCTGGACACCAAAGCGGTATTCGACACGCCGATGACGCTGATCCCGGGCGGGCATCTCTTCGAGAACATGAAAACCATCTGGACCCAGGGCGTGGGCGCCAACAGCGCGCCGTTCTGGCTGATGATGCTCAATAGCTTCATCATGGCGTTTGGCATTACGGTCGGCAAAATTACGGTGTCGATGCTCTCGGCCTTCGCCATCGTCTGGTTCCGCTTTCCGCTGCGTAACCTGTTCTTCTGGATGATTTTTATTACCCTGATGCTGCCGGTGGAAGTGCGTATCTTCCCGACGGTGGAGGTGATTGCCAACCTGAAGATGCTCGACAGCTACGCGGGCTTAACCCTGCCGCTGATGGCCTCGGCGACCGCCACCTTCCTGTTCCGCCAGTTCTTTATGACCCTGCCGGACGAGCTGATTGAAGCCGCGCGCATCGACGGCGCGTCGCCGATGCGCTTCTTCCGCGACATCGTGCTGCCGCTGTCGAAGACCAACCTCGCGGCGCTGTTTGTGATCACCTTTATCTACGGCTGGAACCAGTACCTGTGGCCGCTGCTGATTATTCAGGACGTCAATCTCGGCACCGCCGTGGCGGGCATCAAGGGCATGATCGCCACCGGCGAAGGCACCACCCTCTGGAACCAGGTGATGGCGGCGATGCTGCTCACCCTTATCCCCCCGGTTGTTATCGTTTTAGCCATGCAGCGTGCGTTTGTGCGTGGTTTAGTGGACAGTGAGAAATAAGATGGCAGGTTTAAAATTACAGGCAGTAACCAAAAGCTGGGACGGCAAAACCCAGGTGATTCAGCCGCTGACGCTCGACGTGGCGGACGGGGAATTCATCGTCATGGTCGGCCCCTCCGGCTGCGGAAAATCCACCCTGCTGCGCATGGTGGCGGGGCTGGAGCGCGTCACCTCCGGGGATATCTGGATTGACCGTCAGCGCGTCACCGAGATGGAGCCGAAAGACAGAGGCATCGCGATGGTGTTCCAGAACTACGCGCTCTATCCGCACATGAGCGTGGAGGAGAACATGGCCTGGGGGCTGAAAATTCGCGGGATGGGCAAAGGCCATATTGAGGCTCGCGTGAAAGAGGCGGCGCGCATTCTGGAGCTGGATGGCCTGCTCAAGCGCCGCCCGCGCGAGCTCTCCGGCGGCCAGCGCCAGCGCGTGGCAATGGGGCGCGCCATCGTGCGCGATCCGGCGGTATTCCTCTTCGACGAGCCGCTCTCTAACCTCGACGCCAAGCTGCGCGTCCAGATGCGTCTTGAGCTGCAGCAGCTGCACCGTCGTCTCAAAACCACCTCCCTGTACGTGACCCACGATCAGGTTGAAGCCATGACCCTCGCCCAGCGCGTAATGGTGATGAACAAAGGCGTTGCCGAGCAGATTGGCACCCCAGTGGAAGTGTACGAAAAACCGGCCACCCGCTTTGTGGCGAGCTTTATCGGCAGCCCGGCGATGAACCTGCTGGAGGGGCGCATCAGCAGCGCGGGTACGCACTTTGAGCTGGAAAGCGGGATGGCGCTGCCGATCAACTGGTACTATCGTGGCTACGCCGGGCGTAAGATGACGCTCGGTATCCGCCCCGAGCATATTGGTTTAACCTCTCAGGCGGACGGCGGCGTGCCGCTGGTGATGGACACGCTGGAGATGTTGGGTGCAGATAACCTGGCGCACGGGCGCTGGGGCGAGCAAAAAATGGTGGTGCGTCTGGCGCATCAGGAGCGCCCAAAAGCGGGTAGCACGCTGTGGCTGCACCTGCCGGAAAACCATCTGCACCTTTTTGACGGTGAAACAGGACAACGAGTATGAGCAACTGGCCTTATCCCCACGTCGTCGCCCACCGCGGCGGCGGTAAGCTGGCCCCGGAAAATACCATGGCGGCGATTGATGTCGGCGCGCGCTACGGCCACACGATGATCGAGTTCGATGCCAAGCTGTCGAAGGACGGCGAAATTTTCCTGCTGCATGACGACAACCTCGAACGCACCAGCAACGGCTGGGGCGTGGCGGGTGAACTGCCGTGGCGCGATCTGCTGAAGGTGGACGCCGGAAGCTGGTACAGCGGCGAATTCAAAGGCGAACCGCTGCCCCTGCTGGCGGAAGTGGCCGATCGCTGTCGCCAGCACGGCATGATGGCGAACATCGAAATCAAACCGACCACCGGCACCGGGCCGCTGACGGGCAAAGTGATTGCCCTTGCCGCGCGCGAGCTGTGGGAAGGGATGACCGCGCCGCTGCTGTCGTCCTTTGACATCGACGCGCTGGAGGCCGCACAGGCGGCCGTGCCTGAGCTACCGCGCGGGCTTCTCCTGGACGAGTGGCGCGAGGACTGGCGCGAGCTAACGACGCGCCTGGGCTGCGTCTCGATCCATCTGAACCACAAGCTGCTGGATGCGGCGCGGGTGAAGATGCTGAAAGACGCGGGTCTGCATATTCTGGTTTACACCGTTAACAAACCCCAGCGTGCAGCCGAACTGCTGCGCTGGGGCGTGGACAGCATCTGTACCGATGCAATCGACCTGATCGGCCCGGACTTTAATTCTGCGGATTAAGCATACTGCCATTCGACTGCGGCGGCAGCATGTGCTGCTGTCCGCTGCCTGTAGACGTCATGCCACCTAACATCCCGCCGTTTTTATTCGGCAGCGGCTGCTCGCGCACCTGCCCCTGCTGCACGCGCTGGGTGTTGGCGTTCATCTGGTTTTGCAGGCTTTGCTGCTGCATCTGGGTCTGCGTTCTCAGCTGCTGATTCAGCATCCCTTTTTGCTGCTGCTGCTGGCTCATCATCTCCGTCTGCATACGCTGCTGGCTCGGGATAACGTAACCCTGCTGGTTCGGGTTGTTCATGGTGTTGATTGGCTGTGCGAGCGCGGCAAACGGGATCAGCGCCGTAAGAATCATCAAGCGTTTCATTGTCATTTCCTCCTCTTGAGGCCTCTCTTAAGTTTACCCTGATTTCACCATGACGATGATTTTTTAGGAGTTGTGAACCAGGCTTAAGCGGGGAATATGGGTCCCTTCACCTGGAGAACAATAATGATGAAACCAACCTTCTTGCGCTGGGTCGCCATCGCCGCGCTGATTGCAGGCGGCACATTTAGCGTGGCGGCCAACCCGCCGGCGGCGCCTCCGGTCTCTTACGGCGTGGAGGAAGATGTTTTTCATCCCGTGCGGGCAACCCATGGCATGGTGGCATCGGTGGATGCGCTGGCAACCCGCGTGGGCGTCGATATTCTCAAGCAGGGCGGTAACGCGGTGGATGCGGCGGTCGCCGTCGGCTATGCGCTGGCGGTGACGCACCCGCAGGCGGGGAACCTGGGCGGCGGCGGCTTTATGATGCTGCGCACCAAAGACGGGAAAACCACCGCCATAGACTTCCGCGAAATGGCGCCTTCGCAGGCGTCCCGCGATATGTTCCTCGACGACCAGGGCAACCCGGACAGCAAAAAATCTCTCACCTCGCATCTTGCGTCCGGCACGCCGGGCACCGTTGCGGGCTTCTCGCTGGCGCTGGAAAAATACGGCACGATGCCGCTGAACAAGGTGGTGCAGCCTGCCATCAAGTTGGCGCGCGACGGATTTGTGGTCAATGACGCCCTGGCGGACGACCTCAAAACCTACGGCAGCGAAGTGATTCCAAACCATGAAAACAGCAAGGCCATCTTCTGGAAAGACGGCGAGCCGCTGAAGAAGGGCGATAGGCTGGTGCAGAAGAACCTCGCCAAAAGCCTGGAGCTGATTGCGGAGCATGGTCCGGATGCGTTCTACAAAGGAGCGATTGCCGAGCAGATTGCGCAGGAGATGCAAAAGAACGGCGGGCTCATCACCAAAGCGGATCTGGCGGAATACAGGGCGGTGGAGCGCGAGCCGATTAGCGGCACCTACCGCGGCTACGAGGTCTTCTCCATGCCGCCGCCGTCCTCCGGCGGGATCCACATCGTGCAGATCCTCAACATTCTTGAACACTTCGATATGCACAAGTTCGGCTTCGGCAGCGCGGATGCCATGCAGGTGATGGCGGAAGCGGAAAAACGCGCCTACGCCGACCGCTCGGAATACCTCGGCGATCCGGACTTCGTGAAGGTGCCGTGGCAGGCGCTGACCAACAAGGCGTATGCAAAATCCATTGCGGAACAGATCGACATCAACAAGGCTAAGCCGTCGAGCGAGATCCGCCCCGGCAAGCTGGCGCCGTATGAAAGCAACCAGACGACGCACTTCTCGGTGGTGGATAAAGAAGGCAATGCGGTGGCGGTAACCTACACGCTCAACACCACCTTCGGTACCGGGATTGTGGCGGGCAACAGCGGCATTCTGCTGAACAACGAGATGGACGACTTCTCCGCCAAGCCGGGCGTGCCGAACGTCTACGGGCTGGTCGGCGGCGATGCGAATGCGGTAGGGCCGAAGAAGCGTCCGCTGTCGTCCATGTCGCCCACCATCGTGGTAAAAGACGGGAAAACCTGGCTGGTGACCGGTAGCCCAGGTGGGAGCCGTATTATCACCACCGTGCTGCAGATGGTGGTCAACAGCATCGACTTTGGGATGAACGTCGCCGAAGCTACCAACGCCCCGCGTTTCCACCACCAGTGGCTGCCGGACGAGCTGCGCGTGGAGAAGGGCTTTAGCCCGGACACCCTCAAACTGCTGGAGCAGCGCGGACAGAAGGTGGCGGTGAAAGAGGCGATGGGCAGCACCCAGAGCATTATGGTCGGGCCGGACGGCGCGCTGTTTGGGGCGTCGGACCCGCGTTCGGTGGATGATTTAACGGCGGGATATTGAACATCCCCCTCACCCCGGCCCTCTCCCCAAAGGGGAGAGGGTGTAATCGTTCCCTCTCCCCTTTGGGGAGAGGGTTAGGGTGAGGAGTCTATGTCACTTCATTCTCGCCATATAATACGCATCCACATACTCGCCGTTGCGCAGGCCGTAGCGCTTGCCGGTGCCTTCAATCTCAAACCCATGCTTTTTGTACACCGCGATAGCCGGTTCGTTATCCACAAACACCGTTAACTCGATGCGGTCGACGCGCAGCCAGTTGTCGCACATATCAATCATGGTTCGCATCAGCGCGCTGGCAACGCCCCGATTTTGCCACTGCGCACCCACACAAATACCGAAATCGGCAACGTGGCTGCGGCGCGGGCGTTGTGCGACGGCAATGCACAGATGCCCGGCGACGGTATCGTCGATGCAGGCGACCAGCTGCTTGATGCCGGGCTGGTCGGTTAGCCGGTCATGCCACATCTGCTCTGAGGGATGAGGAACCTGTAGCGTGTTGTGGTACACCTCCGGCTGGGCGTGGATCTGACGAATGGCGTCGTAATCTCTCGGTTCAGCGTGGCGTATCACTATCTCACTCATTCCTTGTTCCTCAGTCGGTTAAAAGTCCCCTCCAACATCAATGACTTTAAAATTTGAGTCAACCGCTATTTTTTGCAAAAAGTATTGGACAAGTGCGAATGAGAATGATTATTATTGCTTTGCATTCAGGAAGACCCCTACGGGAACCTGAAAGCACGACATTGCTCACATTGCTTCCAGTATTACTTTAGCCAGCTTCTCGCTGGCTTTTTTTTTGTTATGGTTAGACTCAGTAACCTCCAAAAGGACTGAGCCATGACACTACATTGCGCATTTATTGGATTTGGCAAAAGCACCACGCGTTACCACCTTCCATATGTCCTCCACCGTAAAGACACCTGGCACGTCGCCCACATCTACCGCCGCAGCGCGAAGCCGGAAGAGCAGTCTCCGCAGTATTCCCACATTCACTTCACCAGCGATCTTGATGAAGTATTGAATGACCCGCAGGTAAAGCTGGTGGTCGTCTGCACACATGCCGACAGCCACTTCGACTACGCGAAGCGCGCGCTGGAAGCGGGTAAAAACGTGCTGGTAGAAAAGCCGTTCACCCCGACCATTGCCGAAGCGAAGGAATTGTTCGCGCTGGCGAAAAGCAAAGGGTTGACCGTCACCCCGTATCAGAACCGTCGCTTCGACAGCTGCTTCCTGACGGCGAAAAAAGCGATTGAGAGCGGCAGGCTGGGCGACATCGTGGAAATTGAAAGCCACTTCGATTACTACCGCCCGGTGGCGGAAACCCACCCCGGCCTGCCGCAGGACGGCTCGTTCTACGGCCTGGGCGTACACACCATGGACCAGATCATCTCCCTGTTTGGCCGCCCGAACCACGTGGCGTATGACATCCGCAGCCTGCGCAATAAAGCTAACCCGGACGATACCTTCGAGGCGCAGCTGTTTTACGGCGACCTTAAGGCCATCGTCAAAACCAGCCATCTGGTAAAAACCGACTACCCGAAATTTATCGTTCACGGCACCAAAGGCTCGTTCATTAAGTACGGCATTGACCAGCAGGAGACCAGCCTGAAGGCCAACATCATGCCGGGCGAACCGGGCTTTGCGGCGGACGATTCCGTGGGCGTGCTGGAGTATGTGAACAATGAGGGCGTAACGGTCAAAGAAGAGCTGAAACCGGAAACCGGCGACTATGGCCGCGTCTACGATGCGCTGTATGAAACCCTCACCAGCGGCGCGCCGAATTACGTCAAGGAATCTGACGTTCTGACCAACCTTGAAATCCTTGAGCGGGCCTTCGAGCAGGCTTCTCCTGCCACGGTAACCCTCGCAAAATAAGCAAAAACGGCTCCTCTGCGCTTGTTCATATTTTTTGAACAGAGGAGTCAATTTTCACCCTCTATGATCCCCGACCGTTTGAGTCCACACTTACTCCATCGAAACGAACTGAGGGTGAAAACAATGATCTACTTACGCAAAGCAAACGAACGTGGTCACGCAAATCATGGCTGGCTGGACTCATGGCATTCATTCTCGTTTGCCGACTACTACGACCCGAACTTCATGGGCTTCTCCGCACTGCGCGTGATTAACGACGACGTGATTGATGCAGGCCAGGGCTTCGGTACTCACCCGCACAAAGACATGGAAATCCTGACCTATGTGCTGGAAGGGGCGGTTGAGCACCAGGACAGCATGGGCAACAAAGAGCAGGTTCCGGCGGGCGAGTTCCAGATTATGAGCGCGGGTACCGGGGTGCGTCACTCCGAGTACAACCCGAGCAAAACGGAAAAACTGCACCTGTATCAAATCTGGATCATTCCAGAAGAGACCGGCATCACGCCACGCTACGAGCAGCGCCGCTTCGACGCGAAACAGGGCAAACAGCTGGTGCTGTCCCCGGACGCGCGTGAAGGTTCTCTGAAAGTGCATCAGGATATGGAGCTGTACCGCTGGGCGCTGGCGAAAGACGAACAGTCCGTGCACCAGATTGCCGCCAATCGCCGCGTCTGGATCCAGGTGGTTAAAGGTGAAGTGTCTATCAACGGCACCAAAGCCACCACCGCCGATGGTCTGGCCGTCTGGGATGAGCAGGCGCTCTCCGTGCATGCCGACAGCGAAAGCGAAATCCTGCTGTTTGACCTGCCTCCGGTCTAAATAATTTCTCAACCTTCCCTTTAAACGGGGAAGGTTGAGCTTTGTCCGTGATAAACTGAGCAAATCTCTCACTTCAAGATTTCTCAGGACGATGAAAAAGAAACGCCCCGTACTTCAGGATGTCGCCGATCGCGTCGGTGTGACCAAAATGACGGTCAGCCGTTTTTTACGTAACCCGGAACAGGTTTCCGTGGCGTTGCGTGGCAAGATTGCTGCCGCCCTTGATGAACTGGGTTATATTCCCAACCGCGCACCCGATATTCTCTCCAATGCGACCAGCCGTGCGGTGGGCGTCCTGCTTCCTTCCCTGACCAACCAGGTTTTCGCTGAAGTTCTGCGCGGCATTGAAAGCGTAACCGATGCTTTTGGCTACCAGACCATGCTCGCGCACTATGGGTACAAGCCGGAACTGGAAGAGGAACGTCTTGAATCAATGCTTTCCTGGAACATTGACGGCCTGATTTTAACCGAACGTACCCACACTGCCCGCACGCTCAAAATGATTGAAGTCGCCGGTATTCCGGTGGTGGAGCTCATGGACAGCCAGTCGCCATGCCTCGACATCGCCGTTGGGTTCGATAACTTTGAAGCGGCGCGTCAGATGACGGCGGCCATCATTGCCCGCGGTCATCGTCATATTGCCTATCTGGGTGCGCGTCTTGATGAACGTACTATCATCAAACAGAAGGGATACGAGCAGGCGATGCTCGACGCGAACTTAACCCCGTACAGCGTGATGGTGGAGCAGTCCTCATCTTACACTTCGGGTATTGAGCTGATGCGCCAGGCACGACGCGAGTATCCGCAACTGGACGGTATTTTCTGTACCAACGATGACCTTGCGGTCGGTGCAGCGTTCGAATGCCAGCGTCTGGGGCTGAAGATCCCTGAGGATATGGCGATTGCCGGCTTCCACGGCCACGATATTGGTCAGGTGATGGAGCCGCGTCTGGCGAGCGTCCTGACGCCGCGTGAACGCATGGGCCGCATTGGCGCAGAACGCCTGCTGGCGCGCATTCGTGGAGAGACGGTTACCCCTAAAATGTTAGATTTAGGTTTCACCTTGTCACCGGGTGGATCTATTTGAACTGACAAATTTGAAGTAGCTCACACTTATTCACTTCGCGCACGTTTGGATATTGCTTCTCTTTTGCCCCAGCAGGACAATGTTACCGATAACTGTTACCCGTAACAATTGACTGAGGGACACCCTTTGAGCACGACTAATCACGATCACCACGTTTACGTCCTGATGGGCGTGTCCGGTAGCGGTAAATCTGCCGTGGCGAGCGAAGTGGCGCATCAACTTCAGGCTGCGTTTCTTGATGGTGACTTCCTCCATCCGCGCAGCAACATTATGAAAATGGCCTCCGGCGAGCCGCTGAACGATGACGACCGCAAACCGTGGTTGCAGGCGCTGAATGACGCCGCGTTCGCGATGCAGCGCACCAATAAAGTTTCCCTGATCGTCTGCTCCGCGCTGAAAAAAACCTACCGCGACCTGCTGCGCGACGGCAATCCGAACCTCTCCTTCATCTATCTGAAGGGCGATTTCGAGGTCATTGAAAGCCGTCTGAAGGCGCGTAAAGGCCACTTCTTTAAAACCCAGATGCTGGTGACGCAGTTCGAAGCGCTTCAGGAGCCGGGTGAAGATGAAAAAGACGTCTTAGTGGTTGATATCGATCAGTCACTGGAGGGTGTTGTAGCCAGCACCATCGAGGTCATTAACAAAAGGCAGTAAGTTTTGAGTACATTAACGCTAGTTTTGACAGCAGTGGGTTCAGTATTGCTGCTGCTGTTTTTAGTGATGAAGGCGCGTATGCACGCTTTCGTTGCTTTGATGGTGGTTTCTATTGGTGCAGGTCTCTTTTCCGGTATGCCGCTCGACAAGATCGCCGCGACGATGGAAAAAGGGATGGGAGGCACGCTGGGCTTCCTGGCGATTGTGGTCGCGCTGGGCGCGATGTTTGGCAAGATCCTGCATGAGACGGGCGCGGTCGACCAGATTGCCGTCAAGATGCTCAAATCCTTCGGTCACAGCCGCGCGCACTACGCGATTGGCCTGGCCGGTCTGATTTGCGCGCTGCCGCTGTTCTTCGAAGTGGCGGTGGTGCTGCTCATCAGCGTCGCCTTCTCCATGGCGCGCCATACCGGCACTAACCTCGTAAAGCTGGTTATTCCGCTGTTTGCGGGCGTGGCGGCGGCGGCGGCTTTTCTGCTGCCCGGGCCAGCGCCGATGCTGCTGGCCTCCCAGATGCACGCCGACTTTGGCTGGATGATCCTGATTGGCCTGTGCGCCGCTATCCCCGGGATGATTATCGCCGGTCCGCTGTGGGGCAATTTCATCAGCCGTTACGTTGAGCTGCACATTCCGGACGACATCACCGAGCCGCATCTGGGCGAAGGTAAAATGCCGTCCTTCGGCTTTAGCCTTTCTTTGATCCTGCTCCCGCTGGTGCTGGTGGGCCTGAAAACCATCGCCGCGCGCTTTGTGCCGGTCGGCTCTACCGCGTACGAATGGTTTGAGTTCATTGGTCACCCGTTCACGGCGATTCTGGTGGCGTGTCTGGTAGCGATTTACGGCCTGGCGATGCGCCAGGGAATGCCGAAAGACCGCGTGATGGAGATCTGCGGTGCGGCGCTGCAGCCTGCGGGGATTATCCTGCTGGTGATCGGTGCCGGCGGCGTGTTCAAGCAGGTGCTGGTGGATTCCGGCGTGGGCCCGGCTCTGGGTGAAGCGCTGACCGGGATGGGCCTGCCGATTGCGGTAACCTGCTTCGTGCTGGCTGCGGCGGTGCGTATCATTCAGGGTTCCGCAACCGTGGCGTGCTTAACCGCCGTAGGTCTGGTGATGCCGGTAATTGAACAGCTCAACTACTCCGGTGCGCAGATGGCCGCGCTGTCTATCTGCATCGCGGGCGGTTCGATTGTCGTCTCGCACGTTAACGACGCTGGCTTCTGGCTGTTCGGTAAGTTTACCGGCGCGACCGAAGCGCAAACCCTGAAAACATGGACGCTGATGGAAACCATCCTCGGCACCACCGGGGCCATTGTCGGGATGATTGCCTTTACGCTGCTGAGCTAAATGCGGTGATTTAACAAGGCTCAAAAATAAGGCCCGGTAGCGTTAGCGCTTACCGGGCCTTTTTATTATGCAGAACGTCAGGCCGGGCAAGGTGAACCACTACCCGGCTTTTTACATCACTCGCCCTGCGTCGCGCTCTCAATCGTCAGGCGCACATCCGACGTAATCAGTTCAGCCAGCATCTGGTAAACCTTGAGCGTCTCTTCCGGCTCAGCATCGCCCGTATCGCTGATGAAGCCTTCGTCACGCAGCGTCAGCACCAGCGAGCTGAAGACCGCCTTGTCGAAGAATTCAGGGGCGTTAATGCCGTGCAGAACGGACAGACGCTGCGCCAGCGTCCGGCTCTCTTTCTCCAGCGTGCCGCGGTTGATCGACGGGTTCGCGCTCAGCAGCCAGAACGTAATGGCGTAGCGCTGCAGCGTTTCGCGCGCGCCGGCCGCGAGCAGTTGCAGGGTGCGGGAGCGTGACGGATTGATGTGCAGCTCGTCGTTCGCAACGGTGATTAGCCCCTGACGGCGCAGCTCTTCCGTCAGTTTATCCAGCTCAACGGCCAGCTCTTCCTTGCTCCAGCGCAGGAACAGCTCCGCTTTCAGCATCGGGTAGAGCGTCTCAACGTGGCGCAACAGCTCCTGACGTGAAATGCGGCGATGCTGGGTGATAATGGCCGCCATGAGCGACGGCAGCATTAGCATATGAGCGATGTTGTTGCGGTAGTACGTCATCAGCACCGCCTGCTCGCGCGGCAGAATGATGATGTCGCCGATCGTGTCTTTCTCGACTTCGAACTTGTTCATCTGCAGCGCGTGATCGATAAGCTCGCTGGCGGTAGCAGAAGGGGCTGTCGAATCAACCGAGTACGGCACGTTGCGCATCATGTCCAGGTAGCAGTCCAGCTGCTCCGTGAGCTGTTCACGGGTCAGGGAACGCTGACGGGAAGCCAGCAGCGCCGTACAGCACAGGTTCATGGCATTGGCCGCACCGGCGTTGTTAATGCGCACCATCAGCTCGGACGCGATGCCGTTCACCGTTGGCGTCAGCCAGGCCGGACGAACCGCTTCGATAGGGTCGATGGATTCGCGCCAATCCGGAACATGATGGTTCAGATACGTCATCAGCGACATCGGCTCGCCAAAGTTTACGTAGCCCTGACCCAGGTTGCGTAACTTGCTCAGGCCGCGCAGCATCTGCGGCAGGCTCTCTTTCTCTTTGGTCGCACCACGCAGCTCTTTGGCGTACGTGCCCACTTCCATCACGTGCTCATAGCCAATGTAAATTGGCACCAGCGTGATTGGACGGGTTCCTCCGCGCAGCATCGCCTGAATGGTCATCGACAGCGTGCCGGTCTTCGGATCGAGCAGACGACCGGTACGGGAACGACCGCCCTCCACGAAGTACTCCACTGAATAGCCGCGGCTGAACAGTTCGCCGAGATACTCGCGGAAGACGGTGGAGTAGAGCTTGTTGCCCTTAAAGGTACGACGAATAAAGAACGCACCCAGACGGCGGAAGATCGGGCCTGCTGGCCAGAAGTTCAGGTTAATACCGGCGGCAATGTGCGGCGGTACCAGCCCCTGATGATAGAGCACGTAGGAGAGAAGCAGGTAGTCCATGTGGCTGCGGTGGCAGGGGACATAGACAATCTCATGGCCGTCGTGCGCCAGCTGCCGCACACGTTCGGCGTTATGCACGTTGATGCCCTGATAAAGGCGGTTCCAGGTAAATCCGAGAATACGATCGGACAGGCGAATCATCTCATAAGAGAAGTTCGCTGCGATCTCTTCCATCAGCGCAATGGCGTTCTGCTGGGCTTTCTCATGGGAAATTTTCTTGCTGCGCGCTTCGTCTTCAACGGCGCGAGCAATCGCTTTAGAGGCCAGCAGCTTGTTGAACAGGTCCTGACGCGCAGGGAGACGCGGTCCTACGGCCGCCAGGCGCTGACGGGCGAAGTGCATACGCGCCACGCGCGCCAGTTTTTGCGCGATGATCTTGTCAGTGCCGTGCTCGTCCGCCATTCGGCGAAGGGAGACGGAAGGAGAGAAGCGCACAAAGCTGTCGCGTCCCAGCCAGGAGACCGCGAAGAACTTCTGGATGCCGTTAAGCATGCGCAGCGGCGGGTTCTCTTCGCCTTTTTCGCGGCCCGGACGGCGACCAAACATCACCGATACCGGCACCATCTGCACATCCAGGTCAGGATTGCTGCGGTGCAGGTCGAGATAGTCGTGGAACAGTTTGATGGACTCTTCTTTCGGCGTGTAATAGGTAAACACGCGCGGCCCGCCGTGGATGAACACGTAGCGCGGCAGCAAAGTGCCGTCAACTTCCAGCGGTTCAAGCGGGTCGGGTAAATCATGCGCCAGACACTGGGCGCGAAGCGTTAGCAGGTCTGCCTTCGAGTTATAAGGCAAAACGTACATAATAGGGCGCGACGTATCGAGCCCCAGTTCCAGCGCGGGTTCTGCTGGGATAGACTTGCTTTTTACCAGTATGCTTAATGGTAAATTAAGTAATTTGTAGTAAATTCGTGGCCAGCCGGACATAAACGATGTAAAGCCTCTGGTTAATAATGCAATTGCGGCGCAAGGATAACAGAAAGCGCGCAAAATTTCTGTTGTTACCCGTCATACTTCAGGCGGCAGCGAAACGCGCTGCAGCTCCTGTTACTGACGCTCTTTTTTAAAAAAGGTTCTTTTAATGGCCAATAATACCACTGGGTTAACGCGTATCATCAAAGCTGCCGGCTATTCGTGGAAAGGTTTCCGTGCCGCCTGGGTTAATGAAGCTGCTTTTCGCCAGGAAGGTGTCGCCGCTATCGTCGCGGTTATCATCGCCTGTTTCCTTGATGTAGATGCCATTACCCGCGTGCTTCTCATCGGTTCCGTACTTCTGGTGATGATAGTGGAAATTCTCAATAGCGCTATTGAGGCCGTGGTCGACCGGATCGGCTTTGATTTCCACGAGCTTTCTGGCCGCGCGAAAGATATGGGCTCCGCCGCTGTCCTGCTGGCGATTATCACAGCAGCCATTACCTGGGTCACTCTGCTTTGGTCACATTTCCGATGAGCCTCGAGGAATAATTAAGTCCCTGGTTTTTTGTGCAGTTTTTGGTTCCAAAATCTCCTTTGACTGTATATACTCACAGCATAACTGTATATACACCCAGGGGGCGGAATGAAAGCATTAACGACCAGGCAGCAAGAGGTGTTTGATCTCATTCGGGATCATATCGGCCAGACGGGTATGCCACCCACGCGTGCGGAAATCGCGCAGCGTCTGGGCTTCCGTTCTCCGAATGCTGCCGAGGAACACCTGAAAGCGCTGGCGCGTAAGGGTGTAATTGAGATTGTGTCAGGCGCGTCGCGTGGTATCCGCCTGCTGGTGGAAGAAGAGACGGGCATTCCGCTGATTGGCCGCGTTGCCGCAGGTGAACCGCTGCTGGCACAACAGCATATTGAAGGTCATTACCAGGTCGATCCTGGTATGTTCAAGCCGAGTGCTGATTTCCTGCTGCGCGTTAGCGGGATGTCGATGAAAGACATCGGCATTCTTGATGGCGACCTGCTGGCCGTTCACAAAACGCAGGATGTGCGAAACGGCCAAGTGGTGGTTGCGCGCATTGATGACGAAGTGACCGTTAAGCGCCTGAAAAAACAGGGTAACACCGTTCAGCTGTTGCCTGAAAACAACGAGTTCACCCCGATTGTGGTCGACCTCCGCGAACAGAGCTTCTCTATTGAAGGTCTGGCGGTTGGCGTGATTCGCAACGGCGAATGGCTGTAATCTCTTCCTGACAGGCTACGCTTCCGCTGTAGCCTGCTTCATTTTCCATTCCCGGTATTTCTCATGTCACTGCTGACGGCATCTGATAAGGCATTGTGGCGTCTTGCCCTGCCGATGATTTTCTCCAATATCACCGTGCCCTTGCTGGGTCTGGTCGATACGGCCGTTATTGGTCATCTCGATTCCCCTGTTTATCTTGGCGGCGTGGCGATTGGCGCGACGGCAACCAGCTTCCTGTTTATGCTGCTGCTGTTTTTACGTATGAGCACTACCGGGCTCACGGCACAGGCGTATGGTGCGAAAGACCCGTTACGTCTGGCGCGTGCGCTGGTGCAGCCGCTGATCCTGGCGCTAGGCGCGGGGATGTTGATTGTTTTACTGCGCACGCCCCTGATTGACCTTGCGCTCCATGTTGTTGGCGGTAGTGAGGCGGTACTGGAGCAGGCGCGTCGCTTCCTGGAAATCCGCTGGCTCAGCGCGCCCGCTTCGCTGGCAAACCTGGTTCTGCTGGGGTGGCTACTGGGCGTGCAGTACGCCCGTGCGCCAGTGATTTTGCTGGTCGTGGGAAACCTGCTCAACATTGCGCTCGATCTCTGGCTGGTGATGGGTCTGCATATGGACGTACGCGGGGCGGCACTGGCGACGGCGATTGCCGAATACGGAACCTTTTTCATTGGTTTGTGGATGGTCTGGCGCGTGCTGGCGATGCGCGGGATCTCCCTTGCGTTGCTCAAAAACGCATGGCGCGGCAATATCCGCAGGCTGCTGGCGCTCAACCGTGACATCATGCTGCGCTCGCTTCTGCTGCAGCTCTGTTTTGGCGCGCTGACGGTTTTTGGCGCCCGTCTTGGGCCTGAGATCGTCGCGGTGAATGCGGTTCTGATGACATTGCTGACCTTTACCGCCTACGCGCTGGACGGCTTCGCCTACGCCGTTGAGGCGCATTCAGGGCAGGCGTACGGCGCGCGGGAAGGTGGGCAGCTTCAGGATGTCTGGCGGGCAGCCTGTCGACAAGCGGGACTGGTCGCGCTGGCGTTCGCACTGATTTACGCCTGTTTTGGCCGTGACATTATTGCATTACTCACTTCGTTACCGGCTTTACGTGAACTGGCGGACCACTACATCGTCTGGCAGGTGATCTTGCCGGTGGTGGGTGTCTGGTGCTATCTGCTGGATGGCATGTTTATCGGTGCAACGCGCGGGGCGGAAATGCGTAACAGTATGGCGGTCGCGGCGGCGGGGTTTGGTTTGACGCTGCTGACGCTTCCCTGGCTGGGTAATCACGGTTTGTGGCTGGCGCTTGCGGTCTTCCTCTCCCTGCGCGGCCTGTCGCTTGCCTTTATCTGGCATCGGCACTGGCAAAATAATACCTGGCTTCCTTCCCGTCACGATATATCGTGACGGTTAAAGATTCCGAATATGAAATTGACCGCCGAATCCTTAGCTACAATTATTATCACGTCCAGCAGAAAAGAACGTAACGGACGTTACGACCCGACGCTTAACTAAGAGGACACGATGATGAATAAAGACGAAATCGGCGGCAACTGGAAGCAGTTCAAAGGTAAAGCGAAAGAACAGTGGGGTAAGCTGACTGATGACGATATGACCGTCATTGAAGGTAAACGCGATCAGCTTGTCGGTAAAATTCAGGAACGTTACGGCTACGAGAAAGATCAGGCGGAAAACGAAGTCAAAGACTGGGAAACCCGTAACGACTACCGCTGGTAACGCTGAATAACCCACACAGGCGGCTCTAAGCCGCCTTTTCTTTTGCCCTTAACGCGGCTTTTTCTTCACCAGAATAGAGTGGTCGTGCTGACACGCATCCTGATGCCGACAGGCTTCCACCTCAACGCATGCTGAACACAACCCGTGTGCTTCAATCACGTTATGGCGCAGGGCAAAACCCATTTTTGCCGCCAGCGAATGCATGATGTCTTCCACGCCTTCCGCACCCTCTTCTTTTACCACGCCGCAACGGTCGCAGATAAACATGGCCGATGTGTGCGTTGGCTGATCGAAAAGATGGCACAGGACATAGCTGTTTGTGGATTCAACCTTATGCACAAACCCTTGTTCCAGCAGAAAATCCAGCGCGCGATACACCGTCGGCGGTTTAGCCTGCGGCTCGCTTTCGCGGAGCAGGTCGAGCAGATCGTAGGCGCTGATCGCCCCCTGTTGCAGGCTCATCAGGCGTAAGACTTCAAGGCGCTGCGGGGTCAGGCGCACATTGCGTTGCGCGCACAGCTTTTCGGCCTGCGCTAACAGCTCTTTTGTGGACTTATCCATTTAGCACCTCGGATGTTCTGGGACGTAAAACCCTCACTTTATCATGTTCTGGCAAAAACACCGATATCCGCCAGGCTGTGCTATACCTGACGCATCGCAAACCGGGAATGTAACCATGAAAAAACCAGACTGTATCAAGCACTGGCGCGACGTAGAAGGGCCAGATGACGCCACCTACCCCGACAGTAATGAGCTTTTTTCCATCGGTGCACCGCTGGCGCGCAGGCTGGGCCTCAGGCGCATAGGCATTCATCATGAGCGTTTACCGCCGGGGCGTCGAACGTCCTATCCCCATGCGGAAAGTGACGAAGAAGAGTTTATCTACGTGCTTGAGGGCTATCCTGAAGCCTGGATTAATGGCTATTTGTGGAGGCTTGAACCCGGCGACAGCGTGGGCTTTCCCGCCGGAACGGGCGTGTGCCACACCTTTATCAACAATACGGACGAAGAGGTGCGGTTACTGGTGGTGGGGGAGGCCAACAAGAAGCAAAACCGCATCTACTATCCGCTTAATCCGGTCTATGCCGCCACGCGAGAGGACCGCTGGGTGGATCATCCCCCTCAATTTTTCGGGCCACATGATGGAAAACCTGTGAAAAAATAATTTCCTCTTCTATAAATATTGAGGGCCGTCACAAATTACAACAGGCCGTAAGGAAGTTTTACTTAGGGAATGAATTAGCGGGTCTTTTTATCTTTATTCACAGCAATAGTTCGCGCCTGTTTGGGGGATAACAGACAGGGGTTATTTCATAACAGACTATAAGACGGGCATACTGTGAAAAAACATTTTAAATTTTCGGTGGTTAGCATCGCTGTCTCCTTGTTTATGGCAAATCAGGCGGGAGCGGCCAATACCTGGACAGAATCACGTAGCGACGCGATGGGGGGGACCGGCGTTGCTTCGGGCAGCTATGGTAGTGGGGCGTTAATCAACCCCGCGCTGCTGGCAAAGGCAAAACCGGACGATGATGTGACGGTCATTTTGCCGTCCGTTGGCGTACAGGTGACGGATGAGGACAATCTTCAGGACGAGATTGATACCATCAACGACAAAATCAATCATTATAAGGATGTGGTTGATAACCTTACGCCAATTGAGGTCATCACCAATCCGCTAGGCTCGATTAACCAGTTCCAGGGCGCGGCCAAAGATCTGGCCGATGAGCTGGACTATCTCAAGGGTAAAACCGCACGCGCGACGGCAGGGGCAGGGCTTGCCGTGAGTATCCCTAACGATGTGCTTTCCGTGGCTTTTATGGCGAAAGGCTATGCCCATGGTCGGGTGAGTTCGTCTATCGACCAGCAGGATATTGATTATCTGCGCGGTATTCAAAGAAGCAATCTGGTGGCTGCCGGCGTTGCCCTGGACGCGGCGCTGAACGGCACGGACCAGATCACAAAAAACCTCAACTCAACGGCGTCCGGTCGGGCGGCGATTGTCTCCGACTACGGTATTGCCGTTGCGCGTCAGTTTGACCTGGGCGGCGTTCCGGTTTCCGTGGGCGTGACGCCAAAACTGCAAAAATCCTGGATCTATAACTACACCACCTCGATCTACGATTACGACAGTAATAAGTGGAACGACAGCCGCTACCGTACAGACGATACCGGCTTTAACGTCGATGCCGGTATTGCCGCTGATTTTGGCGAAAACTGGACGGTCGGCGTGAGCGGGCAAAACCTGATGTCGCGCGATATCGACACCAAAGATATCCGCATCCGCAACGGGCGTACGGGGGAAGTGGTGAGCTATAAAGACACCTACCAGATCCGTCCGCTGGTGACCGCGGGCGCCGCCTGGCACAACGATCTGGTGACGCTGACCGCCGATGGCGATCTGACCGAAACCAAAGGCTTCAAGAGCGAAGATACGTCGCAGTATGTTGGGGTCGGTGCTGAAGTGACTCCGCTGAGCTGGCTGGCGGTGCGCGCCGGTTATCGCGCGGACATGAAAGGGAACGACAGCAACGTCTTTACCGGCGGTGTCGGTTTCGCGCCGTTTAATACCGTGCATGTTGACCTGATGGGCCTGTATGGCGAGGACGAAACCTGGGGCGCAGGGGCTCAGCTGAGCATGACGTTCTAAAGTGCACCGGAGGCGCTGCGCCTCCGGCTTTTCTTTGTGCTATAGTAGCGCCCCTTTTCCACCAGATGCTTAAAACTTCGCCATGTCGTCAGAACACCAGACCGCTTTTCCTGCACACCGTTTCTCCATTGCGCCGATGCTCGACTGGACGGATAGACACTGCCGCTATTTCCTGCGCCAGCTCTCCCGCCATACGCTGCTGTACACCGAGATGGTGACCACGGGCGCAATTATTCACGGGAAGGGCGACTACCTGGCATACAGCGAAGAAGAGCATCCGGTTGCCCTGCAGCTGGGGGGGAGCGATCCGGCCGCGCTGGCGCAGTGTGCAAAGCTGGCGGAAGAGCGCGGCTACGATGAGATCAACCTCAACGTTGGCTGCCCTTCCGACCGCGTGCAAAACGGCATGTTCGGCGCCTGTCTGATGGGCAACGCACAGCTGGTGGCGGACTGCATCAAAGCGATGCGCGACGTGGTTTCCATTCCGGTGACGGTTAAAACCCGTATCGGCATTGACGACCAGGACAGCTACGAATTCCTGTGCGATTTCATCAACACGGTTTCAGGGAAAGGCGAGTGCGAGATGTTTATCATCCACGCCCGCAAAGCCTGGCTTTCAGGCCTGAGCCCGAAAGAGAACCGTGAGATCCCGCCGCTGGACTACCCGCGCGTGTATCAACTGAAGCGTGATTTCCCGCACCTGACGATGTCGATCAACGGCGGCATCAAGTCGCTGGAGGAGGCGAAGGCGCACCTTGAGCATATGGATGGCGTGATGGTCGGGCGCGAGGCGTATCAGAACCCGGGCATTCTGGCGACGGTCGACCGCGACATCTTTGGCGCTGCAGGCGCAGACGCCGACCCGGTTGCGGTCGTGCGCGCCATGTACCCCTACATTGAGCGCGAGCTGAGCAGCGGCACGTATCTTGGCCACATCACCCGCCACATGCTTGGCCTGTTCCAGGGGATCCCGGGCGCGCGCCAGTGGCGTCGCTACCTCAGCGAGAACGCGCATAAAGCTGGTGCCGATATTGAAGTACTGGAACATGCGCTGCGGCTGGTGGCGGATAAGCGATAATTTTCGCTAAAAGATCGTCAAATTCACCACGCCCTGCGAATTCTCGCGGGGCGTTTTGCTTTAAGAACAATACGTTAGCTTTGGCATGATTCTTGTAATGATTGCAACATCATTCGGGAACTTGTGGGAGAGCACCATGCTTGAACTACTTTTTGTGATTGGCTTTTTTGTCATGCTGATGGTCACGGGCGTGTCGCTGCTCGGCATTCTGGCCGCGCTCGTTGTGGCCACGGTGGTAATGTTCATTGGCGGATTGTTTGCCCTGACGATCAAACTGCTGCCGTGGCTGCTGCTGGCTATCGCCGTGGTGTGGGTAATACGGGCGATTAAAGCACCAAAACTGCCGACTTATCAGCGCAATAACCGCTTCCGTTACTAAGGTATTGAGGGGTTCGTCACATACTTGTAACTTTTCCGGCAGCATGGCTTAGAACAGAATAGGATTTACTTATCGAATCTGTCACTATGGCTGCCGCTACAGAATTCATCGAGCTGTACCCTACATACAGCCGAACTAAAAAAAGAAAGGGCTTCCCACGGGAAGCCCAATTTCTTTTTAGGGCTCAGGGAATTAGCAAACTTGAACCCTGCGTCGCCCGGCTCTCCAGCACCTCATGCGCACGCTGCGCATCGGTTAGCGGGTATTTTTGCGCATCCGCCACATCCACCTTAATCACGCCGCTGGCGATCAGCGAGAAAAGCTCGTTGCTGGCTTCCTCCAGTTCTTCCCGGTTGGTGATGTAACCCTGCAAAGAAGGGCGCGTCACGTACAGAGATCCTTTCTGGTTCAGAATGCCCAGATTAACGCCGGTTACAGCGCCTGAGGCGTTACCGAAGCTCACCATCAGCCCGCGACGCTGCAGGCAGTCCAGCGAGGCCTCCCAGGTATCTTTCCCCACCGAGTCATACACTACGCGTACTTTTTTACCGCCAGTAATCTCTTTTAGCCGCTCGACGATGCTCTCTTCCCGGTAGTTGATCACCTGCCACGCGCCCGCGTCCAGCGCCCGCTGGGCTTTTTGCGCACTGCCTGTGGTGCCGATGAGCTTCGCGCCTAAGGCTTTCGCCCACTGGCAGGCAATCAGCCCCACGCCACCGGCGGCAGCGTGGAACAGGAACTGCTCATCGGGCTTAATTTCGTAGGTTTTGCGCAGCAGGTAATAGACCGTCAGACCTTTCAGGAATGAGGCGGCCGCCTGCTCAAAGGAGATGGCGTTCGGCAGCAGGGCGGCTTTGTCCGCCGGGACGTTGTGGACGGAACTGTAAGCGCCCAGGGCAGACTGTGCATACACCACACGATCGCCTTCTTTGATGTGCTTAACCGCACTGCCCACTTTGCTGACAATGCCGGCCGCTTCAGTGCCCAGGCCGCTCGGCATTGACGGAGGCGGGTAGAGACCGCCGCGAATATAGGTATCAATGTAGTTAATGCCGATAGCTTTGTTTTCAACCTGGATTTCGTTCTCGCCAGGCGCAGCGGGGGTAAACTCCACCGCTTTCAGCACTTCAGGACCGCCGTGTTTCTGGAACTCAATGCGCGTTGCCATGCTCCCTCCGTAAGAAAAATATGGTAATCTTTCGACCCACTCTTTATCTCGGTAACTCCATTCACTATGGCAGGAAACAAACCCTTCAACAAACAGACTGAACCTCGCGAGCGTGATTTCCAGGTCGCAGGGTTAAAAGTCCCGCCGCACTCGATTGAAGCGGAACAGTCGGTGTTGGGCGGTTTAATGCTGGATAACGAACGCTGGGACGACGTCGCCGAGCGCGTGGTGTCTGAAGATTTCTACACCCGCCCGCACCGCCATATCTTTACCGAAATGGCGCGCCTGCAGGAGTCGGGCAGCCCGATTGACCTGATCACGCTCGCGGAATCGCTGGAGCGTCAGGGTCAGCTGGACAGCGTCGGTGGCTTTGCCTATCTGGCAGAACTGTCAAAAAACACGCCAAGCGCGGCGAACATCAGCGCTTACGCCGACATCGTGCGCGAACGTGCCGTTGTTCGCGAGATGATCTCGGTGGCGAATGAGATTGCCGAGGCCGGATTCGACCCGCAGGGCCGCACCAGCGAAGACCTGCTCGATCTTGCCGAGTCCCGCGTCTTTAAAATCGCCGAAAGCCGTGCGAACAAAGACGAAGGGCCGAAAAACATCGCCGACGTGCTTGACGCCACCGTGGCGCGTATCGAACAGCTGTTCCAGCAGCCGCACGATGGTGTCACCGGGGTGAACACCGGCTATGACGATTTGAACAAGAAAACCGCCGGTTTACAGCCCTCGGATTTGATCATCGTCGCGGCGCGTCCATCGATGGGTAAAACGACGTTTGCGATGAACCTCGTCGAAAATGCCGCGATGCTGCAGGATAAGCCCGTGCTGATTTTCAGCCTTGAGATGCCCTCCGAGCAGATCATGATGCGTTCTCTGGCGTCGCTGTCGCGCGTGGATCAGACCCGCATTCGTACCGGCCAGCTCGACGATGAGGACTGGGCGCGCATCTCCGGCACCATGGGCATTCTGCTGGAAAAACGGAACATCTACATTGATGACTCCTCCGGCCTGACGCCGACGGAGGTCCGTTCCCGCGCGCGCCGTATCGCCCGCGAGCACGGCGGCATCGGCCTTATCATGATCGACTACCTTCAGCTGATGCGCGTCCCGTCACTCTCAGACAACCGTACGCTGGAAATTGCAGAGATTTCCCGCTCGCTCAAGGCGTTAGCTAAAGAGCTGCACGTGCCGGTGGTGGCGCTGTCGCAGCTGAACCGCTCTCTGGAACAACGCGCCGACAAGCGCCCGGTTAACTCCGACCTGCGTGAGTCCGGCTCCATCGAGCAGGATGCTGACTTAATCATGTTTATCTACCGTGATGAGGTTTATCACGAGAACAGCGACCTGAAGGGGATCGCCGAAATTATTATTGGTAAGCAACGTAACGGCCCAATCGGTACGGTGCGTCTGACCTTTAACGGACAGTGGTCGCGTTTCGACAACTATGCCGGTCCTCAATATGATGATGAGTAATTTCTAAGGAATTCAAATGCAAGCGGCAACTGTTGTAATTAACCGCCGCGCTCTGCGACACAACCTGCAACGTCTGCGTGAACTGGCGCCCGCCAGCAGGCTCGTTGCAGTCGTGAAAGCGAACGCTTACGGACACGGTCTTCTTGAGACCGCGCGAACGCTCCCCGATGCCGACGCCTTTGGCGTCGCCCGTCTCGAAGAAGCTCTCCGCCTGCGCGCAGGCGGCATTACTCAACCGATTCTGCTCCTCGAAGGCTTTTTTGAAGCCAGCGATCTGCCGACCATTGCCGACCAGCGTCTGCACACGGCGGTGCACAACGAAGAGCAGCTGGCCGCGCTGGAATCCGCCGAGCTGAGCGAGCCGGTGACCGTCTGGATGAAGCTCGACACGGGCATGCACAGGCTGGGCGTGCGTCCGGAAAACGCGGAAGCGTTTTATGAGCGTCTGAGCCAGTGCAAAAACGTGCGCCAGCCGGTGAACATCGTCAGCCATTTTGCCCGTGCCGATGAGCCCGAGTGCGGAGCAACCGAACAGCAGCTCGATATCTTCAACACCTTCTGCGAAGGCAAGCCGGGGATGCGCTCGATTGCGGCCTCCGGCGGGATCCTGCTGTGGCCGCAGTCCCACTTCGACTGGGCGCGTCCAGGCATCATCCTTTATGGCGTTTCCCCTCTGGAGAACAAACCCTGGGGGCCGGACTTAGGCTTTAAGCCGGTTATGTCGCTGGTTTCAAAGCTGATTGCCGTGCGCGAGCATAAAGCGGGAGAGCCGGTGGGTTATGGCGGTACCTGGACCAGCGAGCGCGACACGCGGCTCGGCGTGGTGGCGATGGGCTACGGCGACGGCTATCCGCGCGCGGCGCCAACGGGTACGCCGGTGCTGGTTAACGGTCGTGAAGTGAAAATTGTCGGCCGCGTGGCGATGGACATGATTTGCGTTGATCTGGGGCCTGAAGCCCAGGATAAAGCGGGCGACGATGTGGTGATGTGGGGCGAAGGTCTGCCCGTTGAACGCATTGCTGAAATAACGAAAGTAAGTGCTTACGAACTTATCACGCGCCTGACGTCGCGGGTGGCGATGCAATACATCGATTGAACCGCCAGTGAAGTGAGGTAATTAACCTCACTTCAACTTTACTAACATCCTCTCGACCTTCTTCCACTTCCGGTTTATTGTTGAAATTCCTGCCTCATCGAATTCCGGAGAACCATCGCGTGTTTCAGAAAGTTGACGCCTATGCCGGCGACCCTATTCTCTCCTTAATGGAGCGTTTCAAAGAAGATCCTCGCAGCGACAAAGTGAACCTCAGCATTGGCCTGTATTACAACGAGGATGGCATCATCCCGCAATTAAAAGCCGTTGCCGAAGCCGAAGCGCGCCTTAACGCTGTTCCACACGGTGCGTCTCTTTATCTGCCGATGGAAGGGCTTAACTCCTACCGCAATACCATCGCGCCTCTGCTGTTTGGGGCCAACCACGCGGTACTCGCGCAGAAACGCGTGGCGACCATCCAGACGCTGGGCGGATCAGGTGCGCTGAAAGTCGGTGCTGACTTCCTGAAAAAGTATTTCCCGGATTCCGGAGTGTGGGTCAGCGACCCGACGTGGGAAAACCACGTTGCGATCTTCGAAGGGGCAGGCTTTAAAGTCGAGACCTATCCGTGGTTCGACAGCGAAACCAACGGCGTGCGCGTTGAAGCGCTGCTGGAAAAACTGAACACGCTGCCGGAGCGCAGTATCGTATTGCTGCATCCGTGCTGCCATAACCCAACGGGTGCGGACCTCACCAATGCCCAGTGGGATGCGGTGATTGAGGTGCTGAAGGCACGTAATTTGATCCCGTTCCTCGACATCGCCTATCAGGGCTTTGGCGCAGGCATGGAAGAAGATGCTTATGCCATTCGCGCCGTTGCCAGCGCCGGGCTGCCAGCGCTGGTCAGCAACTCCTTCTCAAAAATCTTCTCTCTGTACGGCGAACGCGTTGGCGGTCTGTCCGTGGTGTGTGAGGACTCAGAAGCGGCAGGTCGCGTACTGGGCCAGCTTAAGGCGACGGTTCGCCGCATTTACTCCAGCCCGCCAAACTTTGGTGCGCAGGTGGTAGCGACGGTACTCGGTGATGAACAGCTGAAGGCGTCCTGGCTTGCCGAAGTGGAAGCGATGCGTAAGCGCATCCTGTCCATGCGTCAGGAGCTGGTTAACGTGCTGAAAGAAGCCGTGCCGGGACACAACTTCGACTATCTGCTCAAGCAGCGCGGGATGTTCAGCTATACCGGACTGAGCGCGGCGCAGGTCGATCGTCTGCGCGAAGAGTTCGGCGTCTACCTGATCGCCAGCGGCCGCATGTGCGTGGCGGGCCTGAATGCCAGCAACGTTCACCGCATGGCGCAGGCGTTTGCTGCAGTAATGTAAGTGCTTACTTATCCTCCCTCTCCCTGCGGGAGAGGGCCGGGGTGAGGGCCTCAGGCCCCATAAACACGTCCCCCGGTACTTTGTGATCGTCTTCTTTTTATTCATCTTTATAAGCAAAAACTCCTTTCCTTCACCTCCCGCTGGGGTTATGGTCGGATAGTTTTTTGACCATTCACTCAAAATAAAACGATAACAAACTGAATATTCAGGGGAAAATATGCGCAAGATCACACTGGCGCTCAGCGCCGCCTGCTTATTGTTCTCGCTTAATAGTGCCGTTGTGGCGCGAGCTTCCGCGCCGACGCCGCTCTACACCGGCACCACCGCCGCCATGCTTGCCGAACAGGCACCCATTCACTGGGTTTCCGTCGCCCAAATTGAAAACAGCCTGATGGGCCGTCCGCCAATGGCCGTGGGCTTCGACATTGACGATACCGTGCTTTTCTCAAGCCCTGGCTTCTGGCGCGGTAAGAAAACGTATTCCCCGGAAAGCGAAGCGTATCTGAAGAACCCGGAGTTCTGGGAAAAAATGAATAACGGCTGGGACGAGTACAGCATCCCGAAAGAGGTCGCCCGCGCGCTTATTGCTATGCACGTTAAGCGCGGCGACAGCATTTACTTTGTCACCGGCCGTAGCCAGACCAAAACGGAGACTGTTTCCAAAACCCTGCAGGACGATTTTCAGATCCCGACGGCCAGCATGAACCCGGTCATTTTTGCCGGTGATAAAGAGGGGCAAAACACCAAAACCCAGTGGCTGGAGCAGAAAAACATCAAAGTGTTCTACGGTGATTCGGATAACGACATTACCGCGGCGCAGGATGTGGGGGCCAGAGCGATCCGGGTGCTGCGTGCCTCTAACTCGACCTATCGACCGCTGCCGATGGCAGGCAAGTTTGGCGAAGAGGTGATCGTTAACTCCGAGTATTAATGCATGAGCGGCGGGTATGATTCTTTTTTGAACAAATCCGCCGCTGCGGGTTTTACCTTTCGCCTTCTTGCTGCACACTTAGAAAGATTCATCTTTCAGAACGGAGCAGCACATGTGGTATCAACAGACCCTGACCTTAAGCGCCAAACCCCGCGGATTTCACCTTGTGACGGAAGAAGTCATCGGACAAATCCGCGACCTGTCACGCGTCAGAACGGGTTTACTGCATCTGCTGCTTCAGCATACATCGGCTTCTCTCACGCTTAATGAAAATTGCGATCCCACCGTCCGGTCTGATATGGAACACCATTTCCTGAAGACGGTTCCGGACAATGCCCCCTACGAGCACGATTATGAGGGCGCAGATGACATGCCTTCGCATATCAAATCTTCTCTGCTGGGCGTATCGCTGATGCTGCCGGTACACAACGGGCGGCTACTGCTGGGAACGTGGCAGGGGATCTGGCTGGGAGAACATCGCATTCACGGTGGTTCGCGTAAAATTATCGCAACGCTACAAGGGGAATAAAGATGACAATTTCGGAGCTACTTCAGTACTGCATGAGTAAACCTGGCGCTGAGCAGAGCGTTCATAGCGACTGGAAAGCCACGCAGATTAAAGTGGGAGACGTGCTGTTTGCGATGGTGAAAGAGGTGGAGGGGCGTCCGGCGGCGTCGCTGAAAACCAGCCCGGAACTGGCGGATCTGTTACGTCAGCAGCATGATGATGTGAGGCCGAGTCAGCACCTCAATAAGGCGCACTGGAGTACCGTTTATCTGGACGGCTCGCTGCCCGGCTCGCAAATTTATTATCTGGTGGATGCGTCCTACAAGCAGGCGGTTGAGCTGCTGCCGGAAGTGACCCGACAGCAGCTCTCCGTCTGAGATTACAGCAACGGTTTAAGGAAGCGCGCGGTGTGCGAGGCTTCGCACTCTGCAACGGTCTCTGGCGTACCGGAGACGAGGATTTCACCGCCGCCGCTGCCGCCTTCCGGGCCAAGATCGACAATCCAGTCCGCGGTTTTAATCACGTCCAGGTTATGTTCGATGACCACAATCGTGTTGCCCTGATCGCGCAGCTGATGCAGAACCTCCAGCAGCTGCTGGATATCCGCAAAGTGCAGACCGGTGGTCGGCTCATCCAGAATGTAGAGCGTCTGGCCGGTTCCGCGTTTGGAGAGCTCACGCGCCAGCTTCACGCGCTGGGCTTCACCGCCGGACAGCGTTGTCGCTGACTGCCCCAGACGAATGTAGGTCAGGCCAACGTCCATCAGCGTCTGCAGCTTACGCGCCAGCGCAGGGACGGCGTCAAAGAACTCGCGCGCCTCTTCGATGGTCATGTCCAGCACTTCGTGGATGGTCTTGCCTTTGTACTTAATCTCCAGCGTTTCGCGGTTATAGCGCTTGCCTTTGCACTGGTCGCACGGCACGTAGATATCCGGCAGGAAGTGCATCTCAACTTTGATCACGCCGTCGCCCTGACACGCTTCACAGCGGCCGCCGCGCACGTTAAAGCTGAAACGTCCTGGCGTATACCCGCGCGAGCGCGCTTCCGGTACGCCGGCGAAGAGTTCACGTACGGGCGTGAAGACGCCGGTATAGGTCGCCGGGTTGGAACGCGGCGTACGGCCAATCGGGCTCTGGTCAATGTCGATAACCTTGTCGAAATGTTCCAGCCCCTGAATGTCGCGATACGGTGCAGGCTCGGCAAGCGTCGCGCCGTTCAGCGCCGTCTGCGCAATCGGGAACAGCGTATCGTTGATCAGCGTCGATTTACCGGAACCGGACACGCCGGTGACGCAGGTAAACAGGCCAACCGGCAGCGTCAGCGTCACGTCCTTCAGGTTGTTGCCGCGCGCCCCGGTGAGCTTCAGCACTTTTTCCGGGTTCGCCGCCACGCGCTGTTTCGGCACTTCAATCTTGCGCTTGCCGCTCATGTACTGGCCGGTCAGCGACTCGGGCACCGCCATGATGTCCTTCAGCGTCCCTTCCGCGACCACCTGACCGCCGTGTACGCCCGCGCCAGGACCGATGTCGATCACGTGGTCTGCGGCGCGGATCGCATCTTCGTCGTGCTCGACCACAATCACCGTGTTGCCGAGATTGCGCAGGTGGACAAGCGTGCCGAGCAGGCGTTCGTTGTCGCGCTGGTGCAGACCGATGGACGGTTCATCCAGCACGTACATCACGCCGACTAAGCCCGCGCCAATCTGGCTCGCCAGACGGATGCGCTGGGCTTCACCGCCGGAGAGCGTTTCCGCCGAGCGGGAAAGCGTCAGGTAGTTCAGGCCAACGTTCACCAGGAACTTGAGGCGATCGCCGATCTCTTTCAGCACTTTTTCGGCGATTTTTGCACGCTGGCCGGAGAGCTTCAGGTTATTGAAGAAGTCCATCGCGTGGCCGATGCTCATGTCTGAGATAGTCGGCAGCGCCGTGTTTTCCACAAACACGTGGCGCGCTTCGCGACGCAGACGCGTGCCCTCGCAGGTGGCGCAGGAGCGGTTGCTGATGAACTTCGCCAGCTCTTCGCGCACCGCGCTGGATTCGGTCTCTTTGTAGCGGCGCTCCATATTGTGCAGCACCCCTTCGAACGGGTGGCGACGCACAGAGGTATCGCCACGGTCGTTCATATATTTGAACTCGATGTTCTCTTTGCCGGAACCGAACAGGATCACTTTGTGCACGTTCGGGCTCAGGCTCGCCCACGGGGCTTCAACGTCGAATTTGTAGTGCTCCGCCAGCGACTTCAGCATCTGGAAGTAGTAGAAGTTACGCTTGTCCCAGCCGCGAATGGCCCCGCCCGCGAGCGACAGCTCCGGATTCTGGATCACGCGGTCCGGATCGAAATACTGCTGCACGCCCAGACCGTCACAGGTCGGACACGCGCCCGCCGGGTTGTTGAACGAGAACAGGCGCGGCTCCAGCTCGCGCATGCTGTAGCCGCAAACTGGGCAAGCGAAGTTGGCGGAGAAGAGCAGCTCCTCCGCTTTCGGGTCGTCCATGTCGGAGACCACGGCCGTGCCGCCAGAGAGTTCCAGCGCGGTTTCAAAGGATTCCGCGAGGCGCGTGGCGAGATCGTCACGCACCTTAAAGCGGTCAATCACCACCTCAATAGTGTGCTTCTTCTGCAGCTCCAGCTTTGGCGGATCCGACAGGTCACACACTTCACCGTCGATACGGGCGCGGATATAGCCCTGGCTTGCCAGGTTCTCCAGCGTTTTGGTGTGCTCGCCTTTACGCTCTTTGATGATCGGCGCCAGCAGCATCAGACGTTTGCCTTCCGGCTGCGACAGCACGTTGTCGACCATCTGGCTTACGGTCTGCGCCGCCAGCGGGACGTCGTGGTCCGGGCAGCGCGGCTCACCCACGCGCGCATACAGCAGGCGCAGGTAGTCGTGAATTTCAGTAATGGTACCGACCGTTGAACGCGGGTTATGCGAGGTCGACTTCTGCTCAATGGAGATAGCAGGCGATAACCCTTCAATATGATCGACATCCGGTTTTTCCATCAGCGACAGGAACTGACGCGCGTACGCAGAGAGTGATTCGACGTAACGACGCTGTCCTTCGGCATATAAAGTGTCGAAGGCCAGTGAGGATTTGCCAGACCCCGAAAGCCCGGTCACGACGATGAGTTTGTCGCGAGGGATTATGAGGTTGATATTCTTGAGATTGTGGGTGCGGGCGCCCCGAACTTCGATCTTATCCATTCACCTTTCCCGGTTGGAACACGGATTGCCTGGTTTGTTTGAAGGACAAACGGCTGTCAGAAACGGCTAATTATGACACAATTTAACCTGTTTGAATATACAGTATTGGAATGCATTTTCTGATTCGCTGTGTAACAATGTCGAGTTCGCGAGAGATTTCTGAACCGACTACGCAACTATGCAAATTGCCGCGTGGAAATGGTACACTCGCGCGTTTACACTATTAAGAAACGTATTCAGGAGACACGAACATGGCCAGCAGAGGCGTAAACAAGGTGATTCTCGTCGGTAATCTGGGCCAGGACCCGGAAGTACGCTACATGCCGAGTGGTGGCGCAGTTGCCAACATTACGCTGGCTACTTCCGAATCCTGGCGTGATAAAGCGACCGGTGAAATGAAAGAGCAGACCGAATGGCACCGCGTTGTGCTGTTTGGCAAACTGGCAGAAGTGGCCGGTGAGTATCTGCGTAAAGGTTCTCAGGTCTATATCGAAGGCCAGCTGCGCACCCGCAAATGGACCGATCAGTCCGGCGCTGAGAAGTACACCACGGAAGTGGTGGTGAACGTGGGCGGCACCATGCAGATGCTGGGTGGCCGTCAGGGCGGTGGCGCACCGGCAGGTGGCGGTCAGAACCAGCAGCAGGGTGGTTGGGGTCAGCCTCAGCAGCCTCAGGGCGGCAACCAGTTCAGCGGCGGCGCGCAGTCTCGTCCGCAGCAGCAGTCTGCTCCTGCCCCGTCTAACGAACCGCCAATGGACTTCGACGACGATATCCCGTTCTGATCAACGGATGCTAAAACAAAAAACCCAGACATCGTCTGGGTTTTTTTATTGCTGAAGGGATCAGGTAATCACCATCGGCCAGTCTGGTGGCGTGTGGCTCATCGCCTCAACCATCACCACTTTTATATTTTCCCAGACCGCTGCCATATCCAGCAGGGTGATGCCCAGCAGGCCCGTTGCGAACCAGCAGGCCGCGCCAAGCCCTAACAGGGTACTGATGACGGCAAGACCCGCGTAGTCGGATTTACGAAACTGAATGTTCAGCGTGCTGGCTAAAAACATCAAAACCGCACTCAACAAGGGCCAGCGCAGGAGAACCATGCTGGTAGTAATGGTTGCCATAAAACCCATCCTCTACAAAACAGACGAACTGAATGAAACAATGTTTCTCGTTACACAATATGTGTGAACTATATCACATTTGTTGATTTATTCGCCAGTGTCTGCGTAGCCAAAAAAGGGGATTTTATTACCCGGAAAAAAGAGCGTGCGGTACGGGACTGCTTTCACACAGGGGGATGCGGGTCCAAAACGTGCCGGGATAATGCTCGCCGGGCAAGCGGGGAAGAGCATCCGCGAGAAAGAGACGGCCAGCCGTGCCGTTTTTAGGGGGCGCATTATTTTCTGATAATATTGTGGTGATGTCTGATTATTTATAAAACAACGAACAAAATATACCCGCAGAAATAGGATAAAACGTCACGTTGATGTTGTATTTTTTTCATGCCGCCAGAAGTTTTGCTTAATCAGCGATCCTCTGTTGTGTTCTCTTCAAACCTCCCGTGCGCGATGGATAATTATTTTCCTTAATTGAAACGGAACGAATACTTACAGTTTAGCTTACGGGAAAATATTATCGTCATAACGAAATTTAAGATTTTTAATACTAAAAGTCAGTTGCTAACTTCGCATGATTCATGCAACGTAATCACCTGTTTAACAAAGCATCCGGCCTTCATTACTACAGGCGTACAACATGCAGGGATATAGGGCGGGAAATGAATCGTAGCGCGCGGCGCAAAATGCTCAGGGTGGTAGGGATCATCATGGTAGTTATGCTGCCGGTGATGCTTGCTCTATGGTTTGCCCAGCTACGAGCCGAGTCGGAAACGAGCGCTCAGCTACGTACATTTGCTGAACTGGCTTTAGACAAAACAGAACTGGTAATTCAACAGGTTGAACTGGCCAGGGGCGAGGCAGAAAAATATCAGGGTGAACGTTGTACGCCGGAACATCGTCAATATATGTTGAACGTTGTTCGCGGCCGCCTGTTTGTCGCCGATTTAATTTATGCTGAAGGTCAGAATTTTCATTGTTCGACCATTTTTACACCGGATCAACCCTACGTCATTCCGGTCGCTAATTACACGCGTAAACCTGACGTTGCTATCTATTATTTTCGCGATACGCCATTTTATACTGGCTATAAAATGACATATATGCAGCGCGGAAATTATGTCGTGGTGGTCAATCCGCTTTCTTACAGTGAAGTGATGTCTACCGATCATTCCCTCGCATGGGGGGTATACGACACGGTGACTAATGCCTTCTTTTCCGTCAGTCAGAAAGCCAATGCGACTTTATTAAATTCGATGATTCGGGATAAGGAATCGGTATTTCAAAAAGATAACCGTTTCTATACCGTCGTAAAATCGCCTAAACGACCTATTGCCGCTATCGTGTCGACGTCAGATAAACGTTTTTATGAAACGCTCTATCACCAGGCGACGTTGACGCTACCGCTGGGAATGATCTGCAGCATTATTATTTTGCTGGTGTGGTCCCGCACCCATCGTGAGCTTAATTCGCCGGGGCGCTTACTGCACAGGGCGTTGAACAAACGTCAGCTTTGCCTGCACTATCAGCCGATTATCGATATCAAGAATAACCAGTGCGTGGGGGCAGAGGCGCTGTTGCGCTGGCCTGGTTTCAATGGGCAGGTAATGAGCCCGGCTGAGTTTATTCCGCTGGCTGAAAAAGAGGGAATGAGCGAGCGGATTACGGACTATGTCGTTGAGGAGGTGTTCAGCGATCTGGGCCATTTCCTGGCGGCGCATCCGCATCTCTATATTTCGATTAACCTGTCGGCCACGGACTTCCACTCCTCGCGGCTGATCGCCATGATTACTGACAAGGCCCGGCACTACGCCGTACGCGCCCAGCAAATTAAAATTGAAGTGACGGAACGCGGCTTTATCGATGTGCCAAAAACCACGCCGGTGATTCAGGCCTTCCGTCAGGCGGGCTATGAAGTGGCGATCGATGATTTCGGGACCGGTTACTCCAACCTGCACAACCTCTACTCGCTGAACGTCGATATTCTGAAAATCGATAAATCGTTTATCGACACCTTAACCACCAACAGTACCAGCCACCTGATCGCCGAGCATATTATCGAGATGGCGCAAAGCCTGCGGCTTAAAACCATTGCGGAAGGGGTGGAAACGGCTGAGCAGGTGAGCTGGCTGTTGAAGCGCGGCGTTCAGTTCTGTCAGGGATGGCACTTCGCGAAAGCGATGCCGCCCCAGGAATTTATGACCTGGCAGCAGCAACCTTTGCACTGATACGCATTAATTCAACTGGTGGCGGTAATCGCTTGGCGTACGGTCAAACTCGCGGCGAAACACGCGGGAAAAGGTTTGTTGCGACACATAGCCAAGATCCATCGCGATATCAAAAATCGGCCGTTGCGTTGAGCGTAACGCCTGCGCCGCCAATAGCAGCCTGCGCTGACGAATGTACTCTCCCAGCGTCTGGTGCATGACCGTGCGGAACATTCTCTGTAAATACCATTTCGAATAGCCCGATTTTTTTGCGACCACATCAATGTTCAGCGGTTGGTCGATATGATCGTCAATCCATTCAATAAGTGTCTGAATAATCTGCTGATGCGACATAAGGTTGCCCCTCTGTAGATACAACTTTCTCGGTTGATTCGTCGTTTTCTCTGCGGGGGAGTATAATTCCTCAAGTTAACTTGAGGTAAAGAGGTTTTATGGAAAAGAGATTGCCGCGCATTAAAGCGCTCTTAACTCCCGGCGAAGTGGCAAAGCGAAGCGGCGTTGCGGTATCGGCGCTCCACTTCTATGAAAGCAAAGGGTTAATTAAAAGCATCCGTAACGGCGGAAACCAGCGCCGCTATACCCGCGACGTGCTCCGCTACGTGGCGATTATTAAAATTGCGCAACGCATCGGCATTCCCCTGGCGACGATCGGTGAGGCATTCGGCGTGTTGCCGGAAGGGCATACGCTGAGCCCAAAAGAGTGGAAAGAGCTTTCGTCCCAGTGGCGTGAAGAGCTGGACAGGCGTATCCACACGCTGGTGGCGCTGCGTGACGAGCTGGACGGCTGTATCGGCTGCGGCTGCCTGTCCCGCAGCGACTGCCCGCTGCGTAACCCCGGCGACAGGCTGGGCGAGCAGGGGACGGGGGCGCGGCTGCTGGAGGAGGATTGAGCCCGTGCGGCCTGTTTGCCGGGTAAGGCGCAGCCGCAACCCGGCAAAAAGCACAATAAAGAACTAAAGCGCCACAAAGGGCGCTTTAGTTTTTCCCGGTCTTTGTCTTTCTCTCTATCCCGCTGGTTCACGGGAGGGTTTCCCCCGACATCAGCACCCCTCGTGTCGAGCTGGTTGGGGAGGTTCCGGATTGTGCTGACACTTTAATTCTATGCAAGACCCGTTTTTTCGCCAGCCGCGCCAGCCGTTTTTTAGACGAAATTTTTTCGCGGTGTTGTTCGATTTTCTATAGTTAAAAAGTATGAATAACAGGAGAAAACCATGCTCACGGTACATCACCTTAACCAGTCGCGCTCGCACCGCGCGATCTGGGCGCTGGAAGAACTCGGCCTGCCTTATGAGATCGTTCATTACCAGCGCGAAAAGAACATGCTGGCACCCGAGTCCCTCAAAAAGGTGCATCCGTTGGGCAAATCGCCCGTCATTGAAGATAACGGGCTGATCCTTGCGGAGTCAGGCGCCATTCTGGAGTATCTGCAGGAAACCTATGATGCAGAATCGCGGCTGAAGCCTTTAGACCCCGCGCATAAGGTGCAATACCGCTTCTGGCTGCATTACGCCGAAGGCTCGCTGATGCCGCTGCTGCTAATGAAGCTGGTCTTCAGCAGTCTCGGCAAGCCGCCCGTGCCGTTTGGCATCCGAACGCTGGGCAAGGCGCTGGGGCAGGGGGTACAGAAAGCGTATCTCAACCTCCAGCTGGAGACCCACGCGCGCTTTATTGACTCACATCTCGCTAAAAACAGCTGGTTTGCCGGAGAGGCGTTAAGCATGGCCGACATTCAGATGAGCTTCCCCCTCTTTGCCCTGCTGGCGCGCGGCGGCATTGCTAATCTGCCGCATATTCAGGCATGGAAGCAAAAAGTGGAGGGCAGCCCCGGCTGGCAAAGAACCCTGCAACAGGGTGGCCCGTTAACGATCCCGGGCGAGGAGTGAAATGTAAACAAATTGCGCATAGACGATAACGTTTGCGCATCCTCTGTTTATTTCTTCATCGTCATAAGTGAATTTTAGCGAAAAACGACAAAGTTCAGTTGAAAAGGGCGGGTATTAGGCTGGATAATCGTTTGCCTTAATTTGACCACCCGTTTTATAAGCGCGGAGCTAAACGTTTGCTTTTTTGTGACGCCCTTTCGTCGCATACGCAACACACGGATTTGACGTTTAGCTGGCAGCGGTGTCTCCACCACGCTTATGAACGTTCTATAAAAACTCTCAGGGGATGTTTCTATGTCTACGCCATCTGCGCGTACCGGCGGTTCATTAGACGCCATGTTTAAAATTTCGGCTCGTGGCAGCACCGTGCGCCAGGAAGTCGTTGCCGGTCTGACCACGTTTCTGGCGATGGTTTACTCCGTCATCGTGGTGCCGGGCATGCTTGGCAAGGCGGGCTTCCCGCCTGCGGCTGTCTTCGTCGCCACCTGCCTGGTGGCTGGCGTGGGCTCCATCGTAATGGGCCTGTGGGCGAACCTGCCGCTGGCGATTGGTTGCGCCATCTCGTTGACCGCCTTTACTGCGTTCAGCCTGGTGCTGGGCCAGCAGATCAGCGTACCGGTTGCCCTCGGCGCCGTGTTCCTGATGGGCGTACTGTTTACCGTTATTTCTGCCACCGGCATCCGTAGCTGGATTTTGCGCAACCTGCCGCAGGGCGTGGCGCACGGCACCGGTATCGGTATCGGCCTGTTCCTGCTGCTGATTGCCGCCAACGGCGTTGGCCTGGTGATTAAGAACCCGCTGGACGGCCTGCCGGTAGCGCTCGGTCACTTCGCGAGCTTCCCGGTGATCATGTCGCTGGTGGGGCTGGCGGTGATTATCGGCCTGGAAAAACTGAAAGTGCCGGGCGGCATTTTGCTGACCATTATCGGCGTGTCCATCGTCGGCCTGATTTTCGATCCGACCGTCCACTTCTCCGGTATTTTCGCCATGCCGTCCCTGAGCGATGACAAAGGCAACTCCCTGATCGGCAGCCTGGATATCGTCGGCGCGCTGAACCCGGTGATCCTGCCTAGCGTGCTGGCGCTGGTGATGACCGCGGTGTTTGACGCCACCGGGACCATCCGCGCGGTGGCCGGTCAGGCCAACCTGCTGGATAAAGACGGTCAGATTATCGACGGCGGCAAAGCGCTGACCACCGACTCCCTGAGCAGCGTCTTCTCTGGTCTGGTGGGTGCAGCGCCTGCGGCGGTGTATATCGAATCCGCAGCGGGTACGGCGGCAGGCGGTAAAACCGGCCTGACGGCGATCACCGTCGGCGTGCTGTTCCTGCTGATCCTGTTCCTCTCTCCGCTCTCTTACCTGGTCCCGGCGTACGCGACCGCGCCAGCGCTGATGTACGTCGGCCTGCTGATGCTGAGCAACGTGGCGAAAATCGACTTTGCGGACTTCGTGGATGCGATGTCCGGCCTGATTACCGCGGTGTTTATCGTCCTGACCTGTAACATCGTGACCGGCATCATGATCGGCTTCGCCTCGCTGGTGATTGGTCGTCTGGTCTCCGGTGAGTGGCGCAAGCTGAACATCGGTACCGTGGTGATCGCCGTTGCGCTGGTGGCGTTCTACGCGGGCGGCTGGGCAATCTGAGTTATCCATTGATGCGAAAACGGGTGGCTCAGGCTGCCCGTTTTTATTTTCAGGACTCATCCCGTTGCCTTTTGCGTTACTCTGGAGAAGATAGAATAAAAGGCACGACGCCTTCCGTAGTACATAAGTAACACAGCAAACAGGGAACGCATGGAAATCTTCTTCACAATACTCATCATGACCCTTGTGGTCTCGTTATCCGGGGTGGTCACACGCGTACTGCCCTTCCAGGTCCCCCTGCCTTTAATGCAAATAGCTATCGGTGCGCTGCTGGCGTGGCCGACGTTCGGTCTGCACGTGGAGTTCGATCCGGAACTGTTCCTCGTGCTGTTTATCCCGCCGCTGCTGTTTGCCGATGGCTGGAAAACCCCCACGCGCGAGTTTCTGGAACACGGTCGAGAGATCCTCGGCCTGGCGCTGGCGCTGGTCGTCGTGACCGTGGTCGGGATTGGCTTCCTGATCTACTGGACCGTACCGGGTATCCCGCTCATCCCCGCCTTTGCGCTGGCCGCCGTGCTGTCGCCTACCGACGCCGTGGCGCTTTCCGGCATTGTGGGTGAAGGGCGTATTCCGAAGAAAATCATGGGCATTTTGCAGGGCGAGGCGCTGATGAACGACGCCTCCGGTCTGGTCGCCCTGAAGTTTGCCGTGGCGGTTGCCATGGGAACGATGATCTTTACCGTGGGTGGCGCGACCCTGGAATTCTTCAAGGTGGCGATTGGCGGTATCCTCGCGGGCTTCGTGGTGAGCTGGCTGTACGGCCGCTCGCTGCGCTTCCTCAGCCGCTGGGGCGGCGATGAACCGGCAACGCAGATCGTCCTGCTGTTCCTGCTGCCGTTTGCCTCTTACCTGATCGCTGAACATATCGGCGTTTCGGGCATTCTGGCGGCGGTAGCGGCGGGGATGACCATCACCCGTTCCGGCGTAATGCGCCGCGCGCCGCTGGCGATGCGATTGCGCGCCAACAGCACCTGGGCGATGCTGGAATTCGTGTTCAACGGCATGGTATTCCTGCTGCTGGGCCTACAGCTGCCGGGCATTATGGAGTCCTCGCTGATCGCGGCGGAGGCGGATCCAAACGTTGAAGTCTGGATGCTGTTTACCGATATCGTGCTGATCTACATGGCATTGATGCTGGTGCGTTTCGGCTGGCTGTGGACGATGAAAAAATTCAGCATGCGCTTCCTGACCAAAAAGCCGATGGAGTTCGGCTCCTGGACCACGCGCGAGCTGCTGATTGCCTCCTTCGCGGGCGTGCGCGGGGCAATTACCCTCGCCGGTGTGCTCTCTATTCCGCTGCTGCTGCCGACGGGCGACGTCTTCCCGGCGCGCTACGAGCTGGTGTTCCTTGCGGCGGGCGTGATCCTCTTCTCGCTGTTTGTCGGCGTGATTATGCTGCCGATTTTACTCCAGCACATTGATGCCGGTGACTCGACCCAACAGCACAAAGAGGAGCGGATTGCCCGCGCGGCCACGGCGGAAGTGGCGATTGTGGCCATCGAGAAGATGGAGGAGCGCCTGGCCGCCGATGCCGAAGAGAACATTGATAACCAGCTGCTGAAGGAAGTCAGTTCACGCGTGATAGGTAACCTGCGCCGCCGCGCCGACGGGCGTAACGACGTGGAAAGTTCGCTGCAGGAGGAGAACCTGGAGCGCCGCTTCCGCCTGGCGGCGCTGCGCTCAGAGCGCGCCGAGCTATACCACCTGCGCGCGACGCGTCAGATCAGCAACGAGACGCTGCAAAAGCTGCTGCACGATCTGGACCTGCTGGAAGCGTTGTTGATAGAGAATCAGTAGCGCGCTTTGCCCCTCACCCTAACCCTCTCCCCATAGGGGAGAGGGAACCGATCGAGCCCCTCGCCCCTATGGGGAGAGGGGTTGGGGTGAGGGGTCAGGGCACCCAAAACCCCTCACAGCATTGCAGCCACGCCTGCGCGCTCTGTGATAAATACACTCCTTCACGCCAAATCATCCCCAACTGCCAGTGCAGATCGCTCTCCAGCGGGATCCAGCGCAGCGTGTTTTTATCCAGCCGCTCGCAAATCGGCTGCGGCAGAATGGCAATCCCCACGCCCGCCTGCACCATCGCCGCCAGGAAATCCCACTGGCCGCTGCGCACCGCAATGCGCGGCTTCACGTTATGGTGGTTAAACAGGGTCATCAGCTGGCGGCTTAAGGCGAAGTCTTCGTTGTAGATCAGCAGGGGATGTTCGCCGAGAAGCTCGGGCTTCACCGAGTCTATCTTCAGCCAGTCGCCGGAGCGGGGCACCAACACGCACAGCGGGTGGCTAAAGAGCGGCAGCGTCGCCAGGCCGCTCTCCTCCTCCACGGGAAGGGCGGTCATCGCCACGTCCAGCTCGCCGTTGATCACCGCCTGCTGCACGGTCAGGCCGCCAAATTCAGAAATTTTAAGCTCAACGCCGGGGTAGCGCTGGCGGAACAGGCTAATCGGCCCGGCCATCATCATGCCGACCATCGGCGGAATGCCCAGGCGTAACAGCCCTTTAGTCAGATGGTTGATGTCCGCAAGCTCGGCCTCAAGCTGGCGGAACTCCGCCAGGATCGCCAGCCCGCGCTCGAACACCACGCGTCCGGTATCCGTTAGCAGCAGCTTGCGTCCGTCGCGGATCAGCAGGGTACAGTTCAGCTCATCTTCGAGGTTTTTCAGCATCTTGCTGATGGTCGGCTGGGTAACGAACAACTTCTCCGCTGCGCGGGTGAAACTTTGCTGGCGAACCACCTCGACAAAATAGCGCAGCGTTCTTATGTCCATGATTATTCCTCGAAACTATACCTTCGATGATTTTAATTCATTTCAGTCGATGACGTACGCTCACTATACTGGCGCCTCGTCTCATTTCTGAGGAAAACCCCCATGGCCGTGGCGTTAAGCCGTGTTACGCCTGCCGTTGTGCAACGACTCCAGGTCCCGGTTCAGGTACTGCTCTACGCGGGACTGTTTGTTTTTGCGGAATACCTTGTCGACTGGCTGCACCTGCCTTTACCCGCCAACCTGGTGGGGATGGTACTGATGCTGACGCTGATCCTCTCACGTGCGTTACCCCTTAGCTGGGTGCGGGCCGGCGCGCGCTGGCTGCTGGCGGAGATGCTGCTGTTCTTCGTTCCGGCCGTGGTCGCCGTGGTGAACTATGCGCAGCTGCTGATGGTCGACGGCTGGCGCATCTTCGCGGTTATCGCCCTGAGCACGCTGATGGTGCTGGGCGCCACCGCCTGGGTGGTGGATAAAGTGTATCGGTTTGAAATCAGCAGGCAGAAGCATGACTAACTTTCAGATTAGCGTGCTGTGCCTGATTGCGACGGTCGTCATCTACTTTGCCAACAAGCGCCTGTACCGCCGCTTCCGCGCGCTGCCGCTGATGCCGCTGGTCTTCACGCCCATCCTGCTGGTGCTGATGCTGGTTTTCGGCCATATCTCCTGGCAGAACTACATTGGTGAGTCCCACTGGCTCCTGTGGCTGCTCGGCCCGGCGACCATCGCTTTTGCGGTGCCGGTGTATGACAACCTGAAAATCATTAAACGCCACTGGATGTCGCTCAGCGCGGGCGTCGTCACCGCCACGGTGGTGGCGGTGTGCAGCTCGGTCTGGCTGGCGCGGCTGTTTACGCTGCCTGATGAAATCCAGCGCAGCCTGGCCGTACGCTCGGTGACCACGCCGTTTGCGCTGGCGGCCGCCAAACCGCTCGGCGGGCAGCCGGATCTGGTGGCGCTGTTTGTGGTGGTCACGGGCGTCTTTGGCATGGCGGTGGGGGATGTGCTGTTCCTGCGGCTCTCTATTCGGGAAGGGATGGCGAAAGGGGCAGGGTTTGGCGCGGCGTCGCACGGCGCGGGGACGGCGCGTTCGTATGAGCTGGGTCAGCAGGAAGGGGTCGTTGCAAGCCTGGTGATGATGCTCTCGGGCGTGACAATGGTACTGATTGCGCCGCTGGTGGCGTGGGTGATGTTTTAAGCTCCCCGGCCAGAATGACCGGGGAGAAAGGCTTAGTGCGCGCGGCCCTGCTCGACGCCCAGGCCGGTTTGTGAACGGATAAACTGGGCGCGGAACTTCTCACGCTCCAGGTTACCCTCCGGCGAGTTGTCGGTGGCCGAGAAGACCCAGATACCGATAAACGCCACGGCAATAGAGAACAGCGCCGGGTACTCGTACGGGAAGATAGCGCTTTCGTGACCGAGGATCTGCACCCAGATGGTCGGGCCGAGGATCATCAGGATCACCGCCGTCAGCAGGCCCAGCCAGCCGCCAATCATCGCCCCACGGGTGGTCAGTTTGGACCAGTACATAGAGAGCAGAATGATCGGGAAGTTACAGCTTGCCGCAATCGAGAAGGCCAGCCCCACCATAAAGGCGATGTTCTGCTTCTCGAACAAAATCCCCAGCAGAATGGCGACCACGCCCAGCACCAGCACGGTGATTTTGGAGACCTTCAGCTCATCGCGCTCGCTCGCGCCTTTACGGAAGACGTTGGCGTAGAGATCGTGCGATACCGCAGACGCGCCCGCCAGCGTCAGCCCTGCCACCACCGCAAGGATGGTGGCGAAGGCCACGGCGGAGATAAAGCCGAGGAACAGGTTGCCGCCCACCGCGTCGGCCAGGTGCACCGCCGCCATGTTGTTACCGCCGATCAGCGCGCCCGCCGCGTCTTTAAACGCCGGGTTCGCCCCCACCAGCATGATTGCGCCGAAGCCGATGATAAAGGTCAGGATGTAGAAGTAACCCATAAAGCCGGTGGCGTAGAAGACGCTCTTGCGCGCTTCACGCGCATCGCTCACGGTAAAGAAGCGCATCAGAATATGCGGCAGGCCAGCGGTACCGAACATCAGGCCGAGACCGAGAGAGAGCGCGGAAATCGGGTCTTTCACCAGCCCGCCAGGACTCATGATCGCTTCCCCTTTCGGGTGGACAGCCATCGCTTCGGTAAACAGATTATTGAAGCTAAAGCCGACGTGCTTCATCACCATAAAGGCCATAAAGCTGGCGCCGAACAGCAGCAGCACCGCTTTGATGATCTGCACCCAGGTGGTCGCCAGCATGCCGCCGAACAGGACGTACATCACCATCAGCACGCCCACCAGCACCACCGCGACGTGGTAGTTCAGGCCGAACAGCAGTTCGATCAGCTTGCCTGCCCCCACCATCTGGGCAATCAGGTAAAGAGCCACCACCACCAGCGAGCCACAGGCGGAGAGCATGCGGATAGGGCCCTGTTTCAGGCGGTATGAGGCCACGTCGGCAAAGGTATAGCGACCGAGATTACGCAGGCGCTCGGCAATCAGGAACAGAATGATCGGCCAGCCGACGAGGAAGCCGAGGGAGTAGATCAGCCCGTCGTAGCCGGAGGTGTAGACCAGCGCGGAGATCCCGAGGAACGAGGCGGCAGACATAAAATCACCCGCAATCGCCAGCCCGTTCTGGAAGCCGGTAATATTGCCGCCCGCGGTGTAGTAATCGTTACGGGAGCGCACGCGTTTCGACGCCCAGTAGGTGATGTACAGCGTCAGCACCACGAAAATCAGGAACATCACAATCGCCTGCCAGTTAGTTGGCTGGCGCTGGACTTCGCCGGTAAGGGCATCCGCCGCGCTTGCAGCAAAGGGAAGTGTGGCGGCAAGCGCCGTCAGAACTCGCTTCATGATGCTTTTACCTCTTGCAGTACCGCTTTATTGAGACGATCGAATTCACCGTTGGCGCGCCAGACGTATACGCCGGTCAGCAAGAATGAAATCACAATCACGCCAATGCCAATCGGAATGCCGCGCGTGACGCTGGTACCCGCATGCAGCGGGGTGCCCAGCCAGTGCGGCGCAAAGGCGATCAGCAGAATAAAGCCGACGTAGATAATCAGCATGATGATAGAAAGTAAGAAGGCAAACCGTTGCCGTTTATCGACGAGCTCCCTGTAGTGCGCACTATTCTCTATCTGCTGACAAATATCATGATTCATCACAGAAATCTCCAGAGGTAAGGTTGGTTTGTTTTATCCCCTCTCCTCTTTGGGGTGTGGGTTAGGGGGAGGGGAGGAAGGTGCGGTCTGATGCCCTCACCCCGGCCCTCTCCCACGGGGAGAGGGAGAAAATATTAGGAAGGCATTGCGATGGCCTGCTTCTCTTCGAGCAGTTTGTCCACCACGCCAGGATCCGCAAGCGTCGAGGTATCACCAAGGTTGCTGGTGTCCCCCGCCGCGATTTTGCGCAGGATACGGCGCATAATCTTGCCAGAACGGGTTTTCGGCAGCGAGTCGGTCCAGTGCAGCACGTCCGGCGTGGCAAGCGGGCCGATCTCTTTACGGACCCAGTTGCGCACTTCGGTATACAGCTCCGGCGATGGCTCTTCGCCGTGGTTCAGGGTGACGTAGGCGTAAATCGCCTGGCCTTTGATGTTGTGAGGAATGCCCACAACCGCCGCTTCGGCAATCTTCGGATGTGATACCAGCGCGGACTCAATCTCCGCCGTGCCCAGACGGTGACCGGAAACGTTCAGCACGTCGTCCACGCGTCCGGTGATCCAGTAATAACCGTCTTCGTCACGACGCGCGCCGTCGCCGCTGAAGTACATGTTTTTAAAGGTCGAGAAGTAGGTCTGCTCGAAGCGCTCGTGGTCACCGAACAGGGTGCGCGCCTGGCCCGGCCAGGAATCGACGATCACCAGGTTGCCCTCGGTGGCGCCTTCCTGCGGATTGCCTTCGTTATCCACCAGCGCAGGCTGCACGCCGAAGAACGGACGGGTTGCCGAGCCGGCCTTCAGCTGCGTTGCGCCCGGCATCGGGGTGATCATGAAGCCGCCGGTTTCGGTCTGCCACCAGGTGTCCATCACCGGGCACTTCTCGTTGCCGATCTTCTTCCAGTACCATTCCCAGGCTTCCGGGTTAATGGGTTCGCCCACGGAGCCGAGGATGCGCAGTGAAGAGCGGTCGGTGCCCTCGATGGCTTTATCACCTTCCGCCATTAGCGCGCGGATCGCCGTTGGCGCGGTGTAGAGAATGTTGACCTGGTGCTTATCGACCACCTGACACATGCGCGCCGGGGTCGGCCAGTTCGGTACGCCCTCAAACATCAGCGTCGTTGCGCCGCAGGCCAGCGGGCCGTACAGCAGGTAGCTGTGGCCGGTCACCCAGCCCACGTCGGCGGTACACCAGTAGATGTCGCCAGGATGGTAGTCGAAAACGTATTTGAAGGTGGTGGCCGCATAGACCAGATAGCCGCCGGTGGTGTGCAGAACGCCTTTCGGTTTACCGGTTGAGCCAGAGGTGTAAAGAATAAACAGCGGATCTTCCGCGTTCATCTCTTCAGGCTGATGCTGGTCGCTCGCGTTTTCAATCAGGTCGCTCCACCACAGGTCTCGCCCCTCGTTCCAGTCGATCTTGCCGCCGGTACGCTTAAGGACAATGACGTTGCTGACCGTTTTGACGTTCGGGTTTTTCAGCGCTTCGTCGACGTTTTTCTTCAGTGGGATACCGCGTCCGGCGCGCACGCCCTCGTCGGCAGTGATCACCAGCTTCGAGTTAGAGTCAACGATGCGTCCGGCAACCGCTTCCGGCGAGAAGCCGCCGAAGATAACGGAGTGGATCGCGCCGATGCGCGCGCAGGCGAGCATGGCCACCGCCGCTTCCGGCACCATCGGCATGTAGATAGCGACCACATCGCCTTTTTTAATGCCTGTTTCCAGCAGAACGTTGGCAAAGCGGCAGACGTCGCGGTGCAGCTCTTTATAAGAGATGTGTTTGCTCTGAGAGGCATCGTCACCTTCCCAGATAATGGCCGTTTCATTCCCGCGTTCGGCAAGATGGCGGTCCAGGCAGTTCGCCGCCAGGTTCAGCGTGCCGTCTTCATACCATTTAATGGAGACGTTGCCCGGCGCGAAAGAGGTGTTCTTTACCTTCTGATAAGGTTTGATCCAGTCAAGGATGTGACCCTGCTCGCCCCAGAAGGCGTCCGGGTTAGTAACAGATTGCTGATATTTCTCGTGGTACTGCTCCGGGCTGATCAGGCAACGGTCCGCAATGTTTGCGGGAATGTCGTGTTTGTGTATTTGGCTCATGGCTTTTTTTCTCCTTGTAAGATGTTAATAATATGTCGCAAAAACGTTAATAGTAGGGGCTTTACAAGCTTTGTTTATTATTTGGGCGACAGATCACGCATTGTTTGAACAGGCTGAAAATTGAGCGAATGAAACTTTGAAGGGAAATAATTCACGCCATCGATTATTCACAATTCTTTATAAAAAAGCGTTTTTATAACAAAAGGTTATTTATCAGAATTATGACAAACTCGCGTCATAACCGCTTTTGGTAGTGAAATGCGTCGTTCTTTAAGGCTTGCGCAACAGGTAGCGCAGATGATACTCATACGCCGCGTTAAAAAATCCCATAAACCAACGCAACACAATTCATACCCTTTCAGTATGTCTCCATATTCATGCAGTTTTGCTGGTACGGAGATTTCATTGAGGAAGTCAGTTTCTATGAAAAATTTGAAAGTCAGCCTGGCCTGGCAGATCCTGCTGGCCCTTGTGCTGGGCATTTTGCTGGGCAGTTATCTTCATTATCATAGCGACAGCCGCGAATGGCTGATTGCGAACCTGCTCTCTCCGGCAGGCGATATTTTTATTCATCTGATTAAGATGATTGTGGTGCCGATTGTGATCTCGACGCTGGTGGTCGGTATCGCGGGCGTCGGCGATGCAAAGCAGTTAGGACGCATCGGCGCGAAAACCATTCTCTATTTCGAAGTGATCACCACGGTTGCGATTATCCTCGGCATTACGCTGGCGAACGTGTTCCAGCCGGGCTCCGGGATCGATATGTCGCAGCTGGCTACGGTGGATATTTCGAAATACCAAAGCACCACCGCTGACGTGCAGAGCCATTCCCACGGTCTGATGGGGACTATCCTGTCGCTGGTGCCGACCAACATCATTGCTTCCATGGCGAAAGGCGAGATGCTGCCGATCATCTTCTTCTCGGTGCTGTTTGGTCTGGGGCTTTCCTCCCTGCCGGCGACGCACCGCGAGCCGCTGGTCACCGTGTTCCGCTCTATCTCCGAAACCATGTTCAAAGTGACCCATATGGTGATGCGCTACGCGCCGGTCGGGGTGTTCGCGCTTATCGCAGTGACCGTGGCGAACTTCGGTTTTGCCTCCCTGTGGCCGCTGGCGAAGCTGGTGATTCTGGTGCACTTCGCGATCCTGTTCTTCGCGCTGGTGGTGCTGGGCATTGTGGCGCGCCTGTGCGGGCTGAGCATCTGGATCCTGATTCGTATCCTGAAGGATGAGCTGATTCTGGCGTACTCGACGGCAAGCTCCGAGAGCGTGCTGCCGCGCATTATTGAGAAAATGGAGGCCTACGGTGCCCCAGCGTCTATCACCAGCTTCGTGGTACCGACCGGCTACTCCTTTAACCTCGATGGTTCAACGCTGTACCAGAGTATCGCCGCTATTTTTATTGCGCAGCTGTACGGCATTGACCTGTCGCTGTGGCAAGAGATCGTGCTGGTGCTGACCCTGATGGTGACGTCTAAAGGTATCGCAGGCGTGCCGGGCGTCTCCTTCGTGGTGCTGCTGGCGACGCTTGGCAGCGTCGGTATTCCGCTGGAAGGTCTGGCATTTATTGCCGGTGTGGACCGTATCCTCGACATGGCGCGTACGGCGCTGAACGTGGTGGGTAACGCGCTGGCGGTGCTGGTTATCGCCAAGTGGGAACACAAATTCGACCGTAAAAAAGCGCTGGCGTATGAACGCGAGGTGCTGGGTCGTTTTGATAAAACGGCTGACCAGTGATGTAACGATTCTTCCCTCTCCCCTTTGGGGAGAGGGTTAGGGTGAGGGGGATTCTACTCCCCGCTCAACGCATCAAACTCTTCACACCCCGTATCAAACCCTTCCGTACAGCTCAGGTTCAACCAGTACAGCGCTTTCTGTTTATTGGGCGTGATAAAGCCTTTCTCACCCTGCTGGAACAGCATTCCTGCCCAGTATTCCGCATAGCCAGTACGTGACAGAGACGAGCTACGCTTAAACCAAGATGCCGCCTGTACGTCATCCTGCGCCACTTCTACGCCGTTGGCATAAATCAGCCCCAGCAGCAGCTGCGCATCGACCGCCGAGTCGTTGTCGATATCTTCGGTCGCCGTTTGCAGGAGCTTGATGGCCTGAGGATAGTCGGTTTTACCCGCCTGCGTATTCACCAGAATGCGCGCCAGCATAATTGTGCCGCGCTTGCTGCCGGCGATGGTGGCCTGCTGCGCCAGCGCTTTAGCCTGCGCGTAATCCCCCTGCGTAAAGAGGATCTGCGAGAGTAATCCCATGGCGTCGACATCACCGCCTTTCGCGGCTTTCTCGGCCCACAGCGCGGCCTGCTTTTTGTCACCGGAGCTGAAGTACGTATCGGCGAGATAATACTGGGCGCGGGCATCGCCGGCTTCCGCCTGCTTCTGGTACTGGCTGCCTATCTCATCCGCGCGGGCGAACGACGTAAAAAATAATAACAACAGAAAAATGGCTTTCATGGATTCTTATCATCTGGGTACACGCCGCGCAGTATAATCGCGGTAGCAAAAGAAAAAAATGGGTGCATTAAGACCTCAGCATCCTACAAGCCGGGCGGAACCGTGATTCCGCCCGTAGAGGTTAGCCTGCCAAGCAGGCTAATTTCGCCGCCACCTCCTGATGTTCACTCTTTATTGAAAACTCGCAGAGTCTACCGCGAGTAATAAAGGTAAAAATCACTATCGTCAGGCAGATAATAAAGACGATGCCTAACGCAGCTTTTAATGGCGTCATGCCTTTTACTCCTTGTCAAAAAAAGAATAAGAGGTTACGCTCAACCTGTTGGTAGTTGAGGGGTAGCCTCGGGTGAATGAAAATTTCCCGGGGCTTTCCACTTTCTGTCCCTCAACAATGCTCAAGACAGAAAGTCTTAAGCACCCGCCGCACATCTTATCCCTCTGAATTAAAATGCAAAGATGTAATTCTTTCCTGCGCGAATTACATTATTTTGCGAGCCGCTTTCCAGAATAATAATTGATATTTTTAATGTTTTAAGCGGAAATAAAAAGGGAGTGAATAACTCACTCCCTTTATTCAACGATTAATTAACGGCTTCAACCCATTGCGCTTTCACGCAGCCGTGCTTTCAGCTTGTTATATTCGTCGATCACATACTGTTCCGCCGCGTGCTGATCCGCAATCGGCTCCACGTTGACGGCGCAGTATTTATACTCCGGCGTTTTGGTTATCGGGCTTAGGTTCTCCGTCACCAGCTCGTTACAGGCACCAATCCACCACTGGTAGGTCATATAGACCGCCCCTTTGTTTGGACGGTCGCTGACCTGCGCGCGGGTAATGATGCGGCCCTTGCGCGAATTCACCCACACCAGCGCTTCATCCTCGATGCCGAGGCGCTCCGCGTCGGCGGTGTTGATCTGCGCGTAGCCCGGTTCGTCCGCCAGCGCCGCCAGCGCGGCACAGTTGCCGGTCATTGAACGGCAGGAGTAGTGGCCCACTTCACGCACGGTAGAGAGCACCATCGGATACTCGTCGGTGAGCTTGTCGATCGGCGCGACCCAGTCGCAGGTGAAGAACTGCGCCAGACCGTTCGGGGTGTCGAACTTCTCTGCGAAGAGGTACGACGTGCCCCGATCGGCCTCCGACTCGTCCCGGCACGGCCACTGGATGTAGCCCAGCTCACCCATTTTTTCATAGGTGGCACCGTAGAAGTCCGGACACAGGTGCCGCAGCTCGTCCCAGATCTCCTGGGTATTGTTGTAGTGCATCGGGTAGCCCATGCGGGTGGCGATTTCGCTGATGATCTGCCAGTCCGTTTTCAGATCCCACTTCGGTTCAACCGCCTTAAAGAAGCGCTGGAAGCCGCGGTCCGCCGCCGTGTAGACGCCCTCATGCTCGCCCCAGGAAGTCGACGGGAGAATCACATCCGCCGCCGCCGCGGTTTTGGTCATGAAGATATCCTGGACAATCACCAGCTCCAGATCCTCAAAGCCTTTGCGCACCGCAGACAGCTCGGCGTCGGTCTGGAGCGGATCTTCACCCATGATGTAGGCCGCACGCACTTCGCCGTGCGCCGCGCGGTGCGGCAGCTCGCTGATGCGATAGCCGGTGTGTGCCGGCAGGCTCTCCACGCCCCAGGCCTTCGCGAACTTCTCGCGGTTTTCCGGGAACTTCACGTACTGGTAGCCCGGATAGGTATCCGGCAGTGCGCCCATATCGCAGGCACCCTGGACGTTATTCTGGCCGCGAACCGGGTTAACGCCGACGTGCGCCTTGCCCAGGTTCCCGGTCAGCATCGCGAGGCTCGTCAGGGAGCGCACGGTTTCCACGCCCTGGTAGAACTGGGTCACGCCCATGCCCCACAGGATGGCGGCGGTTTTCGCCCCGGCATACATCCGCGCCGCCTGACGGATCTCCTGCGCGCTGACGCCGGTGATCGCTTCTACCGACTCCGGCGTATAGCCTTCGACAATTTTCCGATACTCTTCAAAGCCTTCCGTACGGCTCGCGACAAACGCCTGGTCGTACAGGTTCTCCTCAATAATGACGTGCCCCATCGCATTCAACAGCGCGATGTTCGAGCCGTTTTTCAGCGCGATGTGCATATCCGCAATGCGCGCGGTTTCGATTTTGCGCGGATCGCAGACGATGATTTTCGCCCCGTTCTGTTTAGCGCGAATAACGTGATTCGCGACGATAGGGTGAGAATCCGCCGGGTTATAGCCAAAGATGAACACCAGATCGGTGTTATCTATCTCATTGATGGCATTACTCATTGCGCCGTTACCGACCGACTGGTGCAGACCTGCAACCGATGGGCCGTGTCAGACGCGAGCGCAGCAGTCGACGTTATTGGTTCCAATAACGGCGCGCGCGAATTTTTGCATCACATAGTTGGTTTCATTCCCGGTCCCGCGTGAGGAGCCGGTGGTCTGAATGGCATCCGGGCCATACTTGGCCTTAATGGCGCCGAGGCGCGTGGCGACGTAGTCCAGCGCCTCGTTCCAGGAGACGGCTTCCAGCTTGCCGCCGCGCTCGCGGCGGATCATAGGGGTTTTCAGGCGCGGGGTGAGGATTTGGGTATCGTTAATAAAATCCCAGCCGTAGTACCCTTTCAGGCACAGCGTGCCCTGGTTGGTTTTCCCCTGCGCGGCCTCCGCCCGGACGATTTTGCCGTTATCGACCACCAGGTGGATCTTGCAACCTGAGGCACAATAAGGGCAAACCGTGACGACTTTTTTCATCAGTCTGCTCCAGTTAATCAAATCTTTCGCACCGACTAATGCAGCTTCTATGCCATGTTTTTAATGTGGTTACCGCAGGGCTTGATGGGCGATTTTCTGGCGAAATCCCTGACGAAAGGCCGGCAATCGTCAAAATTGACGTGTCGAATGGGCAGCGGATGTGACATGGGTTGAATTTCCGTCATGGAAAAAACCATTTCACTGGAGCCGACGGCAGAATGGTTCAGACTTAACATAATCCCCTGACGGAAGCATATCATGAAACCGGCGATACTGGTGGTCGATGACGATATGGCAGTCTGCGAACTGCTGCAGGACGTGCTGAGCGAGCACGTCTTCAGCGTGCTTGTCTGCCATAACGGTCAGGATGCGCTGCGGCAGGTCCAGCAGGAGCCGGCTATCGCGCTTGTTCTGCTGGATATGATGCTGCCGGATATCAACGGATTACAGGTTTTGCTGCAGCTGCAAAAGCAGCGCCCGGCGCTGCCGGTGATCATGTTAACCGGGCTGGGCAGTGAATCAGACGTGGTGGTGGGGCTGGAGATGGGGGCCGACGATTATATTGGCAAACCGTTTAATCCTCGCGTGGTGGTGGCTAGGGTTAAAGCCGTGCTGCGACGTACCGGGGCGCTGGCGGCAGAAACGCCTATGCCGCGCGCGGCGGGGATAACCTTTAACGACTGGACGCTGGATACCACCCGCTGTGAACTGATTGATCCGCAGCGTAACGTCGTGCCACTGACTCAGGGTGAATATGGCCTGCTGCTGGCGCTCACGCAGAATGCCCGCCGGGTACTGAGCCGCGAGCAGCTCCTTGAGCTCACCCACAGCGAAAGTACCGAGGTGTTCGACCGCACGATTGACGTGTTGATCATGCGCCTGCGCCGGAAAATTGAAGCTAACCCGCATCAGCCTGCGCTTATCAAAACCATACGCGGGCTGGGCTACGTTTTTGCCGCCGATGTGTCCCATAGCGAGAAAGCGGCCTAAGTATTCTCTTTAATAAACAGCTGCAGTTCGGCCAGCGTTTTCGCGCCGTCAATCGCATTGGCCGCCAGCAGGCTGGCCCGCGCGCAGGCGTGCGCCAGATAAATGCTCTCCGTTAGCGACAGCGATTCATGGCAGCCGTATAAAAAGCCCGCGCAAAAGGCGTCGCCCGCGCCGACGCTGCCGATAATCTCGTTCTGCTCCAGCCTCCACGACGGAACCCATTTGCCTGCTTCTCCCGGGGCTTCACCCCATGCCCCTTCCGGGCAGTGGATCACCACCCGCTGGCGAACGCCTGCCGCCAGCAGCTGCGCGGCGGCTTCCGCGATATGGGCGATGTTCAGCGCGTCACTGCCGTCGCGCATCTCCAGCCCGCTAAACTCCCCGGCTTCCAGCTCGTTAATCACCAGATAATCAAGATGGCGCAGGGCAGGGAGCACCAGCGGCTGGTAGCGCGGGTCGCCCTTGCGGGACACCAGGTCAAGGGAGGTTTCATATCCCTGCTCGCGCATCTGCGCCAGCAGCCGCGCGCTGCGGGTGCCAAATTCCTCATCCGGCATATCCAGGCTGTCGAGCAGCAGCAGGTAGCCGAGATGGAAGATCTTCATCGATCCGTCGAGACGATCGAAGGCGGGAAGATCCAGCAGGCGGTTGGCGCCCGGCGAGTGGAAAAAGGTGCGCTGTCCGCTGGGATCGGTCATCACCTGCGACATGGAGGTCGGGGCGAAGGTGGTGCGCTGCACCCGCTGGCGGTTAACGTGATACTGGTCGAGCATCGCCAGAATGTAATCCCCGTCGCCGTCTTCCCCAATCAGCCCCACCGCCTGTAGCGGCAGGCCAGCGTGCATTTTCGCCAGCGTCAGCAGCACGTTCAGCGGCGCGCCGCCGGTGGAGCGTTCGCTGTGGGTGATTTCCGCCAGCCAGCCGCGCTCCGGCCACTGCACGATCTGGTGGACGTGATCCACCAGCATGTTGCCTGCGGCGATGATGCCTTTGCGTTCCATTATGCCTGCCCCGCGCTGCCGAAGATGCGCATCTGTTCGGCGACCGTATCGGTTATCGCCTCTTCTATCCCCAGCAGCAGTTCGGCAAACTCGTCATAGAGCGGCTGGCGGTTCGCCATGCGCAGCTCGACGGCAGCGAGCGCGGCCTGCGACATGCCGGTGTAGAAGTTGATTTTATGAATGCCCAGCTCGATGGCGCGGCGGAAATCGGCATCGCTAATCCCGGATCCGCCGTGCAGCACCAGCGGCAGCCCCGTCTGCTGACGAATGGCGTCCAGGCGCGGGAAATCGAGCTTCGGTTCGCCTTTGTATTTCCCGTGCGCGTTACCGATGGCGACGGCCAGCGCGTCGATGCCGGTCTTATCGACAAACTCCCGCGCCAGCTGCGGGTCGGTAAAGAACGCTTCGTCCGCATGCCCGTACAGCGCGCCGCCTTCATCCCCGCCTACCGCGCCCAGCTCCGCCTCTACCGAGACGCCCACCGCGTGGCACATCTTTACTACTTCCCGGGTCTGGCGAACGTTATCCTCGTAGCTCAGCGTCGAGCCGTCGAACATCACCGAGCTAAACCCCAGGCGCAGGGCGCGCACTACGGCCTCGAAATGCAGGCCGTGGTCGAGATTCAGCACCACGGGAATATCGTGACGGGCGGCTTCGAACTTAACCGCTTCGACAAGCGAATCCAGGGACACATACTTAAAGTGCACTTCGGCGATGTTGATGATAAACGGCGAGCGTTCCTGCTTTGCGGCGGCAAACAGCGCGCGCAGAAAATGGGAGTCGAGCACGTTAAACGCGCCCAGCGCGTAGCGATGTTTCCTGGCGTGCTCAAGACCGTCGGCAAGAGAAATCAGTGGCATCATTCACTCCTTATCTCTGAAACAGGTTGTACTCGTTGCACAGCACCAGCACCGCCGGTTCGTCTTCTTCGATATTGTTATAGCGGGCAATGGGCTGTAAAAAGTGGTTGTCGTGCTCGTCGTCATTCACCGACGACACTTCGCCCACCAGCACGTCGCCGAAGCCGCGTTCGCCCCAGAAGCTGTGGTACAGGCCGGGCGTCAGACAGATGCTTTCCCCTGGTGTGAGGCGCAGCTGGCTGCCGGGCGCGTGGGTTTGCCGACAGCCGTCAATCGTGACGGTCACGTCCGTGTTTTCAGTCTCCTCATGCATCCCGGCATTCCATAACTCAATAATCAGATTCCCGCCGCCCCGGTTGATGATGTCTTCCCGCTTGCGCCAGTGAAAATGCATCGGCGTCACCTGGCCGTCGCGAACGTGCATGATTTTTTCGGCGTAGCATTTCTCATACGGTGCACCGTTCGGCGAGCCGTTGCGCAGGGTAAACAGCGTCAGGCCCTGGGTGGCAAAGCTGTTGCCGCCGAACGCCGTCACGTCCCAGCCGAGCTTGAGGTCGAACACCTCCTGCCACGCAGCCCGATCGAGCTGCTGCCATTTGGTCGGCGGAAAGCTGGCAAACGGCGGGAGATGCACGTCGTGCATGGAAAAGAACTGCCGCGTATGGCCGAGAATTTCATTGATGTCGGAGCGTTTCATGGGACTCCCGGAGTTATGTGCTAAACCTTGCCCCTCACCCTGGCCCTCTCCCCAAAGGGGAGAGGGTGTAATCGTCCCCTCTCCCCTTTGGGGAGAGGGTTAGGGTGAGGGGTGTTATTTAACCGTCCACCCCTTATACGTGCCGACGTTCTTTTTATCGATCATCGTCACCGGGATCAGCACAGGCTCTTTTGGCGCAGGTTTGCCCTGCAAAATGTCATAGCCGATCTCCACCGCCTTCGCCGCCATCACCTGCGGATCCTGCGCCGGGGTCGCGACGAACAGGGAGTTTTCGCGCTTCAGCGCCTCTTCACCGTCCGGGGAACCGTCCACGCCGACGATAAAGAACTCGTTGCGCTGGGCCTGTTTCGCCGCCAGATCGGCACCGATCGCCGTCGGATCGTTAATTGCGAATACGCCGTCGATCTTCGGATTAGCCGCCAGCAGAGAGGTCATCACTTCCAGCCCGCCTTCACGACTGCCTTTGGCGTTCTGGTTGTCCGAGAGCACCTTGATGTCCGGATGTTTTTTGAATTCCGTCTGGCAGCCTTCCACGCGGTTTTGCACCGCAGAGACTGGCGGTCCGTTGATGATCACCACGTTGCCTTTGCCTTTCAGGCGGTCGGTAATGTACTTACAGGCCATTTCCCCCGCCTGGGTGTTATCGGAGGTGATGGTTGCATCGGCCCCTTCCGCCGCCACGTCCACCGCCACGACCACGATCCCCGCCTCTTTAGCGCGCTTCACCGCCGGGCCGATCCCTTTGGAGTCCGCGGCGTTGAGGATGATCATGTCCACCTTCGCGGCGATGAAGTTATCGATCTGCGACACCTGCTGGCCCAGATCGTAACCGCTGGAGACCAGCGTCACCTTGACGTTATCGCCCGCCAGCTTGCGCGCTTCCAGCTCGGCACCTTTGGTGATCTGCACGAAGAACGGGTTAGCCAGGTCGCCCACCGTCACGCCGATGGACTTCAGATCTTTTGCCTGCGCAAACGGCGTTGCGGCAAGCAGCGCGCCAGCACAGAGCGCGGTCACTAAGGGTTTCAAACGCATCTTGTCTTCCTCGCTTGTAGGGTATTGTTGTTATGCACTTTGATGGTGTCGGGTACGGTATTTGTCGATCAGCACCGCTATGATGATCACCGCCCCTTTGATCACCAGCTGCCAGAAGTAGGAGACGCCCATCAGCGTCATGCCGTTGTTGAGGGTGGCGATGATCAGCGCCCCCACCAGCGTGCCGGTGATCGTGCCGATCCCGCCGACGAAGCTGGTGCCGCCGAGGATCACCGCCGCAATCGCATCCAGCTCGTATCCCGTGCCGAGGTTGCCGTTGGCGCTGTAGAGGCGCGAGGCGCTCATCACCCCGCCGAGGCCGGAGAGCAGGCCGCTCATGCCGTAGACAAACAGCAGCACCAGCCAGACCTTGATGCCGGTTAAGCGCGCCGCCTGCATGTTGCCGCCGACCGCGTAGATATGAACGCCGAGCGTGGTGCGGCGCAGGATAAACCAGCACACCGCAATCACCGCCAGGGCAATGACCACCAGCCACGGAATGGGGCCGAGATAGTTATTGCCGATCCACTCGAAGCTGATGTTGGAGTTAATGACCGTGGTGCCGTCCGCCAGCAGGTAGGCCGCGCCGCGCAGCGCCGTATAGGTGCCGAGCGTGACGATAAACGGCGGCAGCCCGGCGAAGGCCACCAGCGCGCCGTTGAACAGCCCCAGCACCATGCCGAGCATCAGCGCCGCCGGAATGGAGAGCATCGCGAATTCAGGGATAAGCGAGACCACCATCGCCGCCACCGCCGTGGTGCCCAGAATCGAGCCCACGGAGAGGTCAATCCCGCCGGTCAGGATGATGAAGGTCATCCCCGCCGCCAGCACGATGTTGATCGACGCCTGACGGGTAATGTTCAGCAGGTTGCTTTCGGTAAAGAAGTTCGGGGCGATAAAGCCAAACACCGCCACAATCAGGATTAAAATCGGCAAAATGCCGACCGTTTGCATCAGATCGCTCATCAGCATTTTTTTGGCGGAGGCGGATTTCGCCACCTGCTGCGGATGGGTTGGAGTTGTCATGATTGCACCGCCTGATGATGTGTGTCGTTTACGCCGGTTGCCAGCGTCATAATGTTTTCCTGAGAGATGTCGCGCCCGTGCAGTTCACCCGCGATGCTGCCTTCCCGCATTACGTACACCCGGTCGCTCATCCCCACCACTTCCGGCAGCTCGCTGGAGATCATCAGAATCGCCACCCCCTTGCGCGCCATCTGGTTCATGATGCGGTAGATCTCGCTTTTGGCGCCGACGTCCACCCCGCGCGTGGGTTCGTCGAGGATCAGAATGCGCGGGCCAATCGCCACCCAGCGGGAGATCAGCAGCTTTTGCTGGTTGCCGCCGGAGAGCCCGCCCGCGCGCACCTGAGAATGCGGCACGCGGATGTTTAGCAGGGCGATAGCGTCGTCGGAAATGGACTGGGCTTTTTTGCGGTTAAGCATGCCAAAGGTGGCGTCGCGCTCCAGCGTCGCCATGGTGATGTTCTCCTGCGCCGCCAGCTCCAGAAACAGCCCCTGCTCCTTGCGGTTCTCGGTAAGAAAACCGATGCCGTTTTCAATGGCCGCGCGCGGGGAGTGGATCACCACCGGCTCGCCGTCGACCTCAATCATTCCGCCCGTGGCCTTGCGCACGCCGAAAATCAGCTGCGCCAGCTCGGAACGTCCGGCCCCGACCAGCCCCGCCAGCCCGACGATTTCGCCGGAGCGCACCTGCAGGCTGCACGGCTGCACTTTTTTACCGTCCGTGAGGTGGTGTACGTTGAGACGCGGGCTGCCGAGAGGGATATCACGCTCTTTGTTGAACAGATCGCTGAGCGGGCGGCCCACCATCATTTTCACCAGCTCGGAGGCGTTGAGTTTGTCGCGCGTCAGGCTGCCGACGTACTGCCCGTCGCGCAGAACGCTGACGCGGTCTGAGAGTTCATACACTTCCGCCATGCGGTGGCTGATATAGATAATCGCCATGCCCTCATCGCGCAGGCGCAAAATCAGTTCGAACAGGCGGTGGGTTTCGCGGGAGGAGAGGGCGGCGGTGGGTTCGTCCATCACCAGGATGCGGCTGTTGCGGTGCAGCGCGCGGGCGATTTCCACCTGCTGCTGTTCGGCGATGGTCAGCTTCATCACCAGGTCGGTGGCGCTGAACTGCGCGCCGAGACGGTCAATCACCGCCTGCGCCTGGGCGGCCATCTCCTTGCGCTGCACCAGCCCGCCGCGCGACAGCTCGCTGCCGAGGAAGATATTTTCGGCCACGGTCAGATTGGGGGCGAGCTGCATCTCCTGGTAAATCAGTGTGATGCCTGCGGCCAGCGCGTCCTTCGGACCTTTAATGTGAAACGGTTGACCGTCGATCAGGATCTCGCCGCTGGTGGCGGTATAGGCCCCCGCGAGGATCTTCATCAGCGTGCTTTTTCCCGCGCCGTTTTCACCCATCAACGCGTGGATCTCACCGGGGAAGACCGTCAAATCTACGCCCTTGAGCGCGTGGAAATTGCCAAAGGTTTTGGCAATGTGGCGCATCTCTAAAACCGGGGTTCTGCTCATGGCGGATCTCCTGTGAATGTCGATATCTGCACTTCATCACAGGTGCGTAAATGCAAAATGTCAGAAGCTGTTCATATTTGTCATAGTTATGAATAGCGAATGTGGATCACAGTTACGGAGTCAACATGTCTTCACGCCCCCCGTTCTTCACCAGCGCCCGCGGTCGCCTGCTGATTTTTAATCTGCTGGTGGTCGCCGTTACGCTGATGGTGAGCGGCGTGGCGGTGCTCGGCTTTCGTCACGCCAGCCAGATCCAGGAGCAGGTGCAGCAGCAAACGCTGGACGACATGACCGGCAGCATGAACCTCGCGCGCGACACGGCCAACGTCGCAACGGCGGCGGTGCGGCTTTCTCAGGTGGTGGGGGCACTGGAGTACAAAGGCGAGGCCGAGCGGCTGAAGCAGATGCAAACGGCGCTGCGCCGCTCGCTGGAACAGCTTGCCGATGCCCCGCTGGCGCAGCAGGAGCCGGCGCTGGTGGCGCGGATTATTCGCAGAAGCAATGAATTACAGCAAAGCGTAACGGAGATGCTGGAGCGCGGGCAAAAGCGGCATCTTGAGCGTAACGCGCTGCTGAGCTCGCTCTATCAAAGCCAGAGCTATTTACGCCATCTGCAGGACATCAACCGCCGCTTCGGCAGCAACGTGCCTGACGCGCGGCAGCTGATGGAGATGGATCGGCTGATCGTGGCCGCCATTGATACGCCTTCGCCGCGCGCGACCATTCAGCAGCTGGACGCTGTGACCGCCGCGCTGCCACGGAGCGCCATACAGCCGGTCGTGGAGGGCGTTCTGCCCGATTTTAACGCCGAGCTGCGCAAGCTTGCCCCGCTGTCGAAGCAGCTGGAGGAGAGCGATCTGTCCATCAGCTGGTATATGTTCCACATCAAGGCGCTGGTGGCCATCCTTAATAGCGATATTAATCAGTACGTTGAGCAGGTGGCGCAGGCCTCCCGGCTTCGCACGGCCCAGAGCCATCACGAGCTGCAATCCATCAGCGTGTTTATCAGCATCTTCGCCGTGCTGGCGCTGGTTATCACCGGCTGCGCCTGCTGGTATATCTACCGCAATCTGGGCTCCAACCTGACGGCCATCTCCCGGGCGATGTCGCGACTTGCCCACGGTGAACAGGATGTGTCGGTGCCCGCCCTTCAGCGGCGCGACGAGCTGGGCGAGCTGGCGCGCGCGTTTAACGTTTTTGCCCGCAACACCGCCTCGCTTGAACACACCACGCGTCTGCTGAAAGAGAAAACCACGCAGATGGAGATCGACCGCATCGAGCGTCAGGGGCTGGAAGAGGCGCTGCTGCACAGCCAGAAGATGAAGGCCGTTGGACAGCTGACCGGCGGGCTGGCGCATGATTTTAACAACCTGCTGGCGGTGATTATCGGCAGCCTCGAGCTTACCGACCCTGAATCAAACGACGCGCCGCGCATTACCCGTGCGCTGAAGGCGGCCGAACGCGGCGCGCTGCTGACCCAGCGCCTGCTGGCGTTTTCCCGCAAACAGTCCCTGACGCCGCATGCGGTAGAGATGCTGCCCCTGCTGGAAAACCTCCGTGAACTGATGCGCCACTCGCTGCCCGCCACGCTTACCCTGGAGATTGAAGCGCAAACCCCGGCATGGCCCGCGTGGATTGACGTCAGCCAGCTGGAAAATGCCATTATCAACCTGGTGATGAACGCCCGGGATGCGATGGAAGGCCAGAGTGGGGCGATTAAAATTCGCACCTGGAACCAGCGCGTGACCCGCAGCGACGGACGCAGGCAGGATATGGTGGCGCTGGAGGTCATCGACCGCGGCAGCGGGATGTCGCAGGAGGTGAAGTCCCGGGTTTTTGAACCGTTTTTCACCACCAAGCAGACCGGAAGCGGCAGCGGGCTGGGCCTGTCGATGGTGTACGGTTTTGTGCGTCAGTCCGGGGGGCGGGTAGAGATCGAAAGCGCGCCGGGACAGGGAACAACCGTGCGGCTGCACCTCCCGCGCTCGACGCTGCCCGCCGTATCGGAGGATGTAGCGCTGGCTGCCACAACGTCCGTGGATAACGAGCGGCTCGTACTGGTGCTGGAAGATGAGGCGGACGTTCGTCAGACCCTGTGCGAACAGCTGCATCAGCTTGGCTACCTGACGCTCGAAGCGGACAGCGGCGAACAGGCCCTGAGCATGCTGGCAGCGTCGCCGGATATTGGCATGTTTATCAGCGACCTGATGCTGCCCGGAAGCCTGAGCGGGGCTGAGGTGATTAACCATGTGCGCAGTCATTATCCGCAGCTTCCGGTGCTGCTGATCAGCGGGCAGGATTTGCGCCCGGCGCATAACCCGCAGCTGCCGGACGTTCAGTTGTTGCGTAAGCCGTTTACCCGCCAGCAGCTGGCGCAGGCGCTGCGGAAGGTCTGTTGATAAGCGGTAATATTTAGGAATTCATCAAGAGCCTGCATGAAGCGGGTGATGCTAACCTGCGCAAAATTTAGCAGATTGGGATATAAAGGGAACTATGCCGGTACTCACAAGAGGGGACTCACATATGATCGTGATGCCTACAACATACAGCCCCAGGACGGTTGCAAGGTCATTTAAGCTCGTTGATGAATTTGAACTCTCCGGGCGGGTGTTACATGTCATTTTTGATAGCCTGACGCCAAGGGCTGCGATTATTGAAGCAGATGTCGAAACTTTTGATGGTGTGCCCAGACATCGGGTAGTTGCTGCCCTGGATTTGCAACGTAAAACGCATTTGGGTGAAGACATTATTGCCGTAGAGCGCTGCTGGGAAGATGCCAACGTTATTCAGGTAGAAGGGATATGCGTTGATCCTGCCGAGCGTGATAAGGGACTGGCAACCCGCCTGTATGAAGCCCTGGTATTACAATGTGGCGTTACGCTTGTCAGCGATTTTGAGCAATATGAAGGCGGCAAGATGCTTTGGCAGAAAATAGCCCGCGAATCAGACCAAATTGCGGTATTTGTACTTGATACCGAGCAGGGGGCATTTTGGCCGTATGACGGTAGCAAAGTTATTTATGATGGAGGCTGTATTCCTGAAGATCGTATCTGGAGCCATTCACCGGATCAAAAATGTTATGGCATCGTTCTGGTTGCAGAAAATAAACGCCGAGCGAATCAGCTAATGGAAGAGTCCGCTCGCAACAGAATTTGAGATTCCTCCGCTACCCCGGTTCCCAGCCATTCATTACCGTAAGGCCAGTTCCCCTGCGAGTCTGGCCTTATGAAACGTTACTCTACCGTCCTGTTATTTGGTCTGCTGACTTTAACCAGCCAACTGGCGCATGCCGATGTGATTGATGACGCCATTGGCAACATTCAGCAGGCGATCAACGATGCCTATAACCCAAGCAGCAGCCGTAATGATGATGACGACGATCGTTACGACCGCAGCCGTCAAATCGACAGCCGACAGTACGACGACCGTCGTCGGCAGCTTGAAGACCGACGCCGCCGCTTAGACGAGCGTCAGCGCCAGCTGGATGACGACAGGCGTCGGTTAGAAGAGGATGAGCGTCGGTTAGAGGATGATTACGATCGAGGCTAAGTGCGGCCTGTTGCCTTCACCCCAACCCTCTCCCACGGGAGAGGGAGAAAACCTAATCCAGCACCAGCACCATCCCGTCATACCCTGCCTCAATGCCGTCCGGCAGCGGGTTATCCATCATCCACACGTCAAACTGATGGCTGATGTGGGTCAGGATCACCTGCGGGCAGCCAATCACCTCGTTCAGCGCAACCACGGTATTTAAATCACAATGGTTGCGCGGGGTCTCGTCGCGCGGTTCATGGCTGCAGTCGATGATTATCGCCTGTGGCTGATTGTTGAGCAGAAACGTCACCGTTTTATCCGGCAGCCCGGCCGTATCAGAGAGCCACGCCACGCGGCTGTGGGCGGATTCCAGCAGATACCCGAAGGTCAGTTTTGAATGGTTGAGCGGCAGCGGCGTGACCCGCAGCCCCTGCAGCTCAAACATCACGAACGGCTCGACCGTGTGGCTGAAATCCAGAATTCCCGGATGTTTAAACAGGTCGTCACACCCTGCGTCGTCCGGCGGGCCGTACACCGGAATCGTTGCGCCCACGCCCCAGCGCAGGGGGAAGAGCCCCTGGACGTGATCCATATGGTAGTGCGTGAGCAAAAACTGCTGGAAGCTGCCCGCCGGCCAGTCGTCCATCAGGTGCGGAATGCCCGCATCCAGAAGGGTGACCGCGTCGTTGAATTTGACCACCGCGCTGCAGGGGCGACGGCGATAGTTATCCTGCAGGCGCGCCCGGCGGCAGGCCGCGCAGTCGCAGCCAAAGACCGGCACGAGCTGTGCGCTTCCGGTTCCCGTTAACGTGATGGTCAGACTCATAGCGCACCTCTACAGCGGTTTGGTGAATCGAAAATGGCTCTGCGTATATCCCTCACGAACGTAAAAACGGTGCGCGTCCGTGCGCTTCACGCTGGTGGAGAGCTCGGTCAACTCCGCGCCCGCCTCTCGTGCTACCTCTTCCGCCCAGGCCAGCAGCTGGCTGCCCACCTTTAGCCCGCGCGCCTGCGGCATCACCACCAGCTCCTGGATCTCGCCGATCCAGCGGGCGTGATGCAGGTGAAACTGCATGTGCAGACCGATCATGCCGACGACCTGTCCGTCCAGCTCGGCAAGCTGGTAGCGCATGTTGTGATCCTGCAGATTGGCAAGATAGCCGGCGTGAAACGCCTGATGGTCAAATTCACACTGCTTAAGCTCGCAGATCAGAGCGTAAACGATCGGCGCATCGTCGGCGGTGGCGGGGCGAAGCGGACAGTCAGGCATGCTGTTTCTCCTTCTGGCGTATCAGCGATAAAAAGGTCTCGACTGACTGTAGCAAACTTCCGTCGTTATTGAGGACGTGGCAGCCCGACGGCGTGTAGCGCGCCGCGCGCTCGAGGCGCTGGTCTATCTCACGCGCATTTTCCCGCCCCCGGCTTTGTAGTCGGCTGCGCAGAACGTCCTGAGAGACCTGCAGGCAGACCGGCAGCAGCGCCGCTTCGTACCGGGCTTTTGCCTGCGGCAGATGCGCGCGCGAGCCGTTAACCAGCACGTCGAAGCCCGCGTGCAGCCAGAGGTCAATCTCAATGCCCACGCCATAATAAAAGCCGTTGGCGTGCCAGCTTAGCGCCAGCAGGTTTTGCCCGGCGCGGGTAAAAAACTCCTGTTCGCTGAGGGCGATATGGTTTTCGCTCCCGGCGTTCGCCGCGCGGGTAATGTAGCGGTGCGCCACCAGCAGCTGTGAATGTTCCCGCTGCCGTAACGCCGAGAGCAGGCTGTCCTTACCGGAGCCGGAGGGCCCCATTAACCAGATGAGTCTTCCCATCAGAACACCCTTTTTCCCTGACGCCAGACGTGGTCGATATGAACGTGCTCGCCCTTGCGGTGGGCGAGCACCAGATCTGCCCGTTTGCCTTCGGCGATTTCCCCGCGATCCTGAAGATTAAGCGCGGTGGCCGGGTTTTTCGTCACCAGACGAATCGCCTGCGGCAGCGTAAAGCTGTTGCCTTCGTCGTCCGCTATCCGGAACGCCGCATCCAGCAGGCTGGCGGGATAGTAGTCGGACGAGAGAATATCCAGCAGGCCGAGGGAGGCGAGCCTGCTTGCCGCCACGTTACCGGAGTGCGATCCGCCGCGCACGATGTTCGGTGCGCCCATCAGCACGTTCATGCCGTGTTTGCGTGACGCCTCCGCCGCTTCAAACGTGGTGGGAAATTCGGCGATCACGCTGCCAAGCTGGTGGGATTCGCGCACGTGATCGTGGGTGGCGTCGTCATGGCTGGCCAGCGCGATATTCCTGTCCCGGCACATTGCGGCAATCTTAAGGCGGTTGGGCTGCGACCACTGGGCCGCCAGGGCCAGCTGCTCTTCTTCGTAGCGCGCCATCTCCGCGTCGTTGAGCGAGTATTTGCCCTGATAGTATTCACGATACTTTTCAATGTTGGCGAACTGGCGCTGCCCCGGCGAGTGGTCCATCAGGGAGACCAGCGAGACCGGCTCGCGCCCGACCAGCTTTTCAAACAGCGGCAGCGTGGTGTGGTGCGGCAGCTCGCAGCGCAGGTGCAGACGGTGTTCGGCGCGGTTGAGGCCGCGCTTTTGCGTCTCCTCCACGGCGTTGATCATCTTCTCCAGATTCTCCAGGCGATCGCCGCCGTCGCGCACGTCGCCGATTGCTACCGCGTCCAGCACCGTAGTAATGCCGCTGGCGACCATCAGCGCGTCGTGGCTGCTCATCGCCGAATGGGCGGGCCAGTCCACCTTCGGTCGCGGGGTGAAGAATTTGTCCAGATTATCGGTATGCAGCTCAATCAGCCCCGGCAGCAGCCAGCCGCCGTCGCCATCCATCGCTTCAGGGGAACGGCTTTGGGTTTCGGCAAAGGCGCGGATGACGCCGTCATGGGTTTCAACCGAACCCTTCACAACCTCATTTTCCAGCACCAGCCTGACGTTATTGATAATCATGCGTTTGTCCCCATCGGATGCAGCCTGTCCGCCACGCGGCTGCGAACGGCGTCGTCGTGGAAGATCCCGACGATCGCCGCGCCACGCGCTTTGGCCTGTTCGATCAGCGCTATCACCGCTGCGCTGTTTTTAGCGTCGAGCGAGGCGGTGGGTTCATCCAGCAGTAAAATCGGATAGTCGACGATAAACCCGCGCGCGATGTTCACGCGCTGCTGCTCGCCGCCGGAAAAGGTCGACGGGGCGAGGTGCCACAGACGCTCCGGCACGTTGAGGCGCGTCAGCAGGCTGGCGGCCCTGGCGGCGCAGGTTTCGCGCGGCACGCCAAGATCCAGCAGGGGCTGCATCACCACGTCCAGGGCGGAGATCCGCGGGATCACCCGCAGGAACTGGCTCACCCAGCCGATCGTCGAGCGGCGCACTTCCAGCACCTTGCGCGCCGGGGCCTGAACCAGATCGACCCATTCATCATTGTGGCGGATGCGGATGTGCCCTTCGTCCGGTAAATAGTTGGCGTACAGGGAGCGCAGCAGGGTCGATTTACCGCTGCCGGAGTGGCCGTGTAGCACCACGCATTCGCCCTGATTCACCTCTAACGAGGCGTTTTGCAGCACCGGCAGGCGCACGCCGTTTTGCTGATGGAGCACAAAGGTCTTACTGACGTTTTCTACGCGGATCATGTTGGCCTCTTAATTCTGTAATACCGAGGACACCAGCAGCTGGGTGTACGGATGATGCGGGTCGTCGAGCACGCGGTCGGTTAACCCACTTTCCACCACCTGACCCTGCTTCATCACCAGCAGGCGGTCCGCCAGCAGGCGCGCAACGCCTAAATCGTGGGTGACAATTACCACGGCGAGGTTCAGCTCCACCACCAGGCCGCGCAGCAGGTCGAGCAGGCGGGCCTGCACGGAGACGTCCAGCCCGCCGGTGGGTTCATCCATAAAGACCAGCTTCGGATGGGTGACCAGGTTACGGGCAATTTGTAAACGCTGCTGCATGCCGCCGGAAAAGGTGGTCGGCAGGTCGTCGATGCGCGAGGCGGGGATTTCCACCTCCTCCAGCCATTGCTGCGCCGTGGCGCGGATGTTGCCGTAGTGCCGCGCGCCGGTGGACATCAGCCGTTCGCCGATATTGCCTCCCGCCGACACCTGGCGGCGCAGGCCGTCCATCGGATGCTGATGCACCACGCCCCACTCGGTGCGCAGCAGGCGGCGGCGCTCGGCCTCGCTTATGCCGTAGAGGGAGCGTCCCTGATACAGGGTCTCCCCGTGTTGCGGCGTCAGGCGCGCGGAGATGGACTTCAGCAGGGTGGTTTTGCCGGAGCCGGACTCGCCGACAATTCCCAGCACTTCGCCCGGCCACAGCTCGAACGACACGTCGCTGAAGCCTTTTCCCGGCGCATAAAGATGGGTCAGGTTATTAACCGAAAGCAGCGGTTTCATTGGTCGTTCGCCTCGCTCTGTTGGCGGCAGTAATCGGTGTCGGAGCAGACAAACATCCGTTTGCCCGTGTCGTCCAGCACCACTTCATCCAGATAGCTGTGTCTGGAGCCGCAGATGGCGCACGGCTCGTCCCACTCCTGCACCGTAAACGGGTGATCGTCGAAATCCAGGCTTTCGACGCGGGTGTAGGGCGGCACGGCGTAGATGCGTTTTTCACGTCCGGCACCAAAGAGCTGCAGGGCTGGCATCATGTCCATCTTCGGGTTGTCGAATTTAGGGATTGGCGACGGGTCCATCACGTAGCGCCCGTTGACCTTCACCGGATAGGCGTAGGTGGTGGCGATATGGCCGAAGCGGGCGATATCTTCATACAGTTTGACCTGCATGATCCCGTACTCTTCCAGCGCGTGCATGGTGCGGGTCTCGGTTTCGCGCGGCTCGATAAAGCGCAGCGGCTCCGGGATCGGCACCTGGAAAATCAGAATCTGATCTTCCGTCAGCGGGGTTTCCGGGATGCGGTGGCGGGTCTGGATCAGCGTCGCGTCTTCCGTTTTTTCGGTGGTATTGACGCCCGTTACGCGCTTAAAGAAGTTGCGGATCGACACGGCGTTGGTGGTGTCGTCCGCGCCCTGGTCGATGACCTTCAACACGTCCGCTTCGCCGATCACGCTGGCGGTCAGCTGGATGCCGCCCGTGCCCCAGCCGTAGGGCATCGGCATTTCGCGCCCGCCGAACGGCACCTGATAGCCCGGAATAGCCACCGCTTTTAAGATAGCGCGGCGGATCATGCGTTTGGTTTGCTCGTCCAGATAGGCAAAGTTGTAGCCGCTTAAGTTAGCCATTGGCGCGCTCCCGTTGCAGGCGTTTCAGCAGTTCCAGTTCGGCCTGGAAATCGACGTAGTGCGGCAGCTTGAGGTGCGAGACAAAGCCTGCGGCCTCGACGTTATCCGCGTGGGCCAGCACGAACTCTTCGTCCTGCGCCGGGCCGGCAATGTGCTCGCCGTACTCCGGCGCCTGCAGTGCACGGTCAACCAGCGCCATCGCCATCGCCTTGCGCTCGCCGAGGCCAAACACCAGCCCGTAGCCGCGGGTAAAATGCGGATCTTCATTCTCCGGCGCGACGAAGCCGTTGACCATTTCGCACTCGGTCATCAGCAGTTCGCCGACGTTCACCGCAAAACCCAGCTCTTCCGGCACGATTTCAACGTCGATATAGCCGCTGCGGATCTCTGCCGCGAACGGGTGGTTGCGCCCGTAGCCGCGCTGGGTGGAGTAGGCCAGCGCCAGCAGATAGCCTTCGTCGCCGCGCATCAGCTGCTGCAGGCGGGACGAGCGCGAGCACGGGTAAACCGGCGGCGTGCGGGTGACGTCGTCCGGCGTGGCTCCCGTGTCCTCTTCCGCCTTCGCCAGACCCTGGTTTGCCAGCAGGCTAAAGACGTGCGGAGACGGTTCTTGTTCGGCGTCTGAAGTGCCGAGCGCTGGGGCTTCGCCGTTCGCCAGCAGGGTGAAGTCCAGCAGGCGATGGGTGTAATCGTAGGTAGGGCCAAGCAGCTGGCCGCCGGGAATATCTTTATAAACGGCAGAAATGCGGCGCTCCAGGCGCATCTCCGCCGTGTTCACCGGCTCGCTGACCGCCAGACGGGGAACGGTAGTGCGCCAGGCGCGCAGCAGAAAGATGGCTTCCACGTTGTCGCCGCTGGCCTGCTTCAGCGCCAGCGCTGCAAGCTCGCGGTCGGCAACGCCGCCCTCGGTCATCACGCGGTCAACCGCGAGGTTAAGCTGCTGCTCAATCTGGGCGACGCTCAGCTCGGGAAGCTGTTCATCGCCCCGGCGTCTGTGCTCCTGTAAGGCATGGGCGGCGGCGATGGCCTTTTCGCCTCCTTTGACGGCTACGTACATCAGCACACCTCCACGTGGGTGGTTCGCGGGATCGCCAGCAGGCGCTCGCCGCAGGTCAGGATCAGGTCAATGCCCAGCGGGAACGGGTGCGGGCGTTCGGTCAGCTCGTGAATGATGCACTCCGGCAGCTGCGGCGCGACCATGCGCTCGTCGGCGATGCCTGCGCCCGTCAGGCGCAGCATGCGGCCGCCGCTCAGGCTGGAGACCTGCAAAATTAGCGTGGCGCTGGTCTCCGGGGCGACGGCAGTGCCTTCGCTCAGGGCGTTAAGCTGCTCGTGGCTAATCTGTTCGTCGGCCACGGCAAACACCGCCTGCTGCGGCTGTTCGACCAGCGGAGCGCTGGTGTGGAAACGCAGGTTCTGGCTGGCAATATCGTTCGACAGGGCGCCTGACAGCCATACCGGGGTGTCGTTGTCGGCCAGCGTCAGCAGCACGCTGGTGGAGGCGAGGTTCAGCGGCAGCCAGCCCTGAGAGAGCTGGTGCAGGGAGACAATCACGCCCGGCTCGCTCATGGCCTTCAGCAGGCGACGAAAACTTTGTTGGGCATCCTGGACGGCCAGGGTAAAAGCAGGTTGAAGCGTCATGCGTTATCTCCGCGAACGAGCGTAAAGAAGTCGACCCGGCTGGTGTTCACTTCGGCCTGACGTGCGGCAATGCGTGCGGCGCGGTCGGCTTCCAGCGGGGCAATAAGGGTTTCCATTAACGTCTGGAAATGCGGGGGTTCCTGCAAAAGGGCGTCGATTACCGCGCAGCGCTCGGCGTGCGCTTTATCGCGACCCAGCACGTAGCTGTAGCCCAGCGTGCCGCTGTTCAGGCGGATAGCCGCGCGGGTGAGGGTGGCATCGCCCGCGAAAAAGCGCTCGCCGGTGCCGCCCATCCGGGCCTGAATTTGTACCAGACCGATTTCCGGTGCGCGGATAGTGTCGTAGTCAGGCGTCAGGCCCAGTGCGTTCATGCGCTCACGCAGGGCGGCAGGCTGGCTGTGGGCCAGCACGCGCATCCAGCGCTGTCGGGTGGAGGTGTCGACGTGCATTCAGTGCTCCATGGTGAATTCAATCATGTCGGCGCGGGTCAGGCTGACGGAGTATTCCGTCGCGTTGATCTCACCGTCACGGTGGTTAAGGGTACGCACGCAGAGCAGCGGGGCCATGTTGGGAATTTCGAGCACCTTGCTCTCTTTCGCCTGCGCGCGGCGGGCGCTGATGCGCGTCTGGGTGCGCTTGAGGGCGATGCCCGTGGCGTCCTGAAGAAAGTCGTGCAGGGAACCGCTGGCAAAGTTTTGCAGCACTGGCCAGAGGGCCAGGTCCGCGAAGTAGTGGTCGATCTGGCACACCGCCACGCCGTTAACCCGGCGCAGGGTGCGCAGGTGAACGACGTTATCGCCCTCCTGAATCCCCAGCGCGTCCGCCACGTGGCTGGAGGCCGGGCGCAATACCGAGAGCAGCTTTTCGCTGGTCGGGTGGCTGCCCTGATCCAGCAGGTTCTGGCTAAAGCGCGCCTGGGCGTTAAGCGGGTAGTCGAACGGGCGCATCAGCACCAGCACGCCGACGCCCTGACGGCGCTGGACCCAGCCGCGCTCGACCAGCTGGTCAATGGCGCGGCGTAGCGTATGGCGGTTCACCTCGTAGCGGTCGGCAAGCTGCTGCTCGGCGGGCAGGTAGTCACCGCAGCGGTAGTGCGTGCGCAGCTCCACTTCGAGCTTTGCCGCAATCTCTTGCCAGCGGGTGGGGTAACTGGTCGGATGTCTGGATAAGTGCATACAAATCAAAGCCTCGCTTCTCAGATGAAGTGCTTACGCAAACGTTGAGAGAGGAAATCCAGCAGGCTGACGGTGACGATGATGAGCACCATCAGGGCGCAGGTTTGCTGGAACTGGAAACCGCGAATCGCTTCCCACAGGGTGACGCCAATCCCGCCTGCGCCCACCATGCCGACCACGGTGGCGGAGCGGACGTTGGACTCAAAGCGGTACAGGGAGTAGGAGATGAGCAGCGGCATCACCTGCGGCAGTACGCCGTAGAGGATCTCTTCGATTTTGTTGGCGCCCGTTGCGCGGATGCCTTCCACCGGGCCGGGCTCGATGGCTTCGACCGCTTCCGAGAGCAGCTTGGAGAGCACGCCGGTGGTATGGATGAACAGCGCCATCACACCCGCGAACGGACCCAGGCCGACGGCCACCACGAACAGCATGGCGAACACCATTTCGTTGATGGCGCGGCAGGCGTCCATCAGGCGACGCATCGGCTGGTAAACCCACCACGGCACGATGTTTTCGGCGCTCATCAGGCCAAACGGAATGGAGATAACGACGGCAAGGGCGGTGCCCCAGACGGCGATTTGCAGGGTAATGGCCATTTCGCTGAGGTAATCCGGCCACTGGCTGAAATCCGGCGGGAAGAAGTCGGCGGCGAAGGTGGCCATGTTGCCGGAATCTTTGAAGAGCAGCAGCGGATCCATCTCTGCGCCTTTCCAGGAGATAACCAGCACCGCGAGCAGGATGGCCCAGCTTATGAGCGAGAACCAGCTGCGCTTTGGCGGCGGGAGGGTGATGGTTTGCATGTTGACTCCTTTGGGTTTAGTCCCCTCTCCCACAGGGAGAGGGAGAAAAGTGTTACTGCACCGCTTTATTCACGCTGGTCATCGCGCCGAGCGCGGCGGTCAGGCGGTCGAGGTCTTCCAGCTGCGCCTGGATTTCAGACACTTTGCTGGTCTTCTCCTCATCCTTGAGCCCTTTGTTGTCCTTCACGGCCTGCATCTGCTTGAACAGCGCCAGCTGGCGAATCGGGACCAGCTGCAAATCGCTGGACGCGCGGAACGGTGCCCAGCCCAGACGTTCCAGAACCGCTTTCTCTTCCGGCGTTTTGCCGTAGTTCATAAAGAAGTCATAGACCTTGTCTTTGGTGCTTTCGGAGAGGTTTTTGCGCCAGACGATTGGGTCGCCGGGGATCAGCGGCGATTTCCAGATAACCTTCAGTTCTTTCAGCTTGTCCGGCGCGGATGTCTTCAGCTTGTCGAGGTTTTCGGTGTTGTTGGTGGCAACGTCCACCTGCTTGTTCGCCACGGCCAGCGCGTTGGTTTCGTGCCCGGCGTTCACCGTGCGCTTGAAGTCGCTGGCGGAGATGTTGTTTTTCGCGAAGACGTAGTAGCCGGGGACGAGGAAGCCGGAGGTGGAGTTTGGATCGCCGTTACCAAAGGTCAGCTCTTTGCGTTTGGCAATCATGTCGTTGAGGGTGTTGATCGGGCTGTCTTTGTTGACGATCAGCACGCTCCAGTAGCCCGGGGAGCCATCTGCCGCAACGGTCTGGGCAAAGACCTGGCCGTTGGCGCGGTCCACCGCTTCCATAGCGGAAAGGTTACCGTACCAGGCGATGTCCACTTTGTTGAAGCGCATCCCCTGAATGATGCCCGCGTAGTCCGGGGCGAAGAAGGCGTTCACTTTGATCCCCAGTTTGGTTTCCATATCTTTCAGGAACGGTTCCCACTGCGGCTTCAGGTTCTGCTGTGATTCCGTCGAAATAATGCCGAAATTCAGCGCTTTTTCCTGCTCTTCCGCATACGCCGGGCTTAGCAGGGTGCTGATGCTGAACATGCTGGTAAAGGCCAGCGCGGCAACGGCTTTGTAGTTCATTTCCATTCCTCGTTATGGGGACGTTATGCAGCCTGCGCGCGTTCTTCGACGCGGTTTACGCTGCGGTAGAGATGATCAAAACGTTCGTTATCAAACTGGTGGCTTGCGCCATCGAAGAACACATGGCCCTGACGCAGGGCGACGATGCGCTCGCAGTAGCGCAGGGCGTAATCCACCTGATGCAGCGTGACCACCACGGTAATGCCGTCGTTCTGGTTGATGTCGCGCAGGGTTTCCATCACGATGCGCGCCGATTCCGGGTCCAGCGAGGCGATGGGCTCGTCGGCCAGAATGATTTGCGCTTTCTGCATCAGCGCGCGGGCGATGGCGACGCGCTGCTGTTGTCCACCGGACAGGGTGGAGACGCGCTGGTGGGCGAAGTGCGCCATGCCGACGCGGGTTAGCGCCTGCAAGGCTTCCTGCTTCTGGGATGGGGAGAACCAGCGCAGGCAGGTGCGCCAGAACGGGGTGCTGCCGAGCGCGCCAATCAGCACGTTCTCCAGCACCGTCAGGCGGTTCACCAGGTTGAACTGCTGGAAGATGTAGCCCGTCCGGGCGCGGCTTTTTCGGATATCGCTCGCCAGACGCCCCGCGCGCTGCACGGTGTTGCCCAGCAGCTCGACGTGGCTTTCCGGCGTTTTATCGCAGGTAATGAGGCCGCTTAAGTGACGTAAAAGGGTGGATTTCCCCGAGCCAGACGGCCCGAGAAGCGCCACCATTTCGCCCTGCTGGACGGTCAGATCAACGGCATGCAGCGCCTTGTTGTGATTGAAGGTCTTGCTCAGTTTCTCGACGCGGATGACGGTTTGCATGTGCTGGGCCTCACGATAAATGTGGCCTCATGCTGGCGCATCAATATGACATTTGGGTTAAGTGCAGGTTGCGGGAGTTTGAAGAGTTGAGGGGAGTTTGATGACAGGCGGAGGCAGACCGCCCACCGCCCGAAAATTAGTGCTGCTGCTTAACGACGTTTATCATCCACGGCACGCCGTATTTGTCGGTGACTTTACCGAAGCCGTGCGCCCAGAAGGTTTCCTGCCAGGCCATTTCGATATTGCCGCTGTCGGCAAGGTTGTCGAACCAGCGTTTGCCTTCCGACACATCCTGCGTGTCGAGCACCAGCGTGAAGCCCGCGTACTGTGCGCTGCTGCCCGGCGGCAGCCCGTCGCTCATCATGATATCGCTGCCCGCAATGCGAACGTTGGAGTGAGCGATAGCCGAATCCGGAAACTGCATGCCGGACGGACAGCCTTCTTCGCTGTTATCGCTTTTTGGCATTTCGCCGAAGGTGATTTTATAGAGGAGTTCTGCGCCGACGGCCTGCTGATAGAAGGCGGTAGCCTCTGCACAGTTGCCGGCGAAAGAGATGTAGGGACTTAACGGCATAATCTTTACCTCACGTAAGAAAAGCCCGTTAAGTGTAGTTCCCGAAAGCCCGGTAAGCGAAGCGCCACCGGGCGGGTAAATCAGTTCTTTTTCACGAACTCGGATTTCAGCTTCATCGGACCGAAGCCGTCAATTTTGCAGTCGATATTATGATCGCCTTCCACCAGACGGATATTCTTCACTTTGGTGCCGATCTTGAGCATAGAAGAGCTGCCTTTCACCTTCAGATCTTTCACCACGGTGACGCTGTCGCCATCCGCCAGCAGATTGCCGTTCGCATCTTTAACGACAAGCGCATCAGCGTCCTGCGCCGGCTCGGCATCATTCCATTCGTGTGCGCATTCCGGGCAGATGAACATGCCATTATCTTCGTAGGTGTATTCAGAATTGCATTTTGGGCAGTGTGGGAGTTGCATATCGGTATCCTCAAAAAGTGTTAACGCGCTGGAAAGTGCCAGCTAAATGACGGCAGGGTGCCGAAAAAGGCGGCAAGTATAACGCAAATCCACACTTTTGTCGGTGCTATTGTGAATTTAAAAAACGCAGAAAATGTGTTGTGAGTGACACTTACTGTCAGTCAACTAAGCGATGCTAACGTCATTAACACGGTGGAAAGAGAAGTCGCTAAATATATCGAATATTTTATTGCGGCAAATTGCTACGCACCTTCATTTCGGATAAGGTGAAGCAACGCATTGTTATTTATCTTCGATCTTTACTGCCATACATTTCTTATGGCGGCGGCCTATCCCTCTCTTTTTAGGTGGGTAAATAATGATGATATATCCTGAAGCTTCTTAAAATGGGCCTGGCTTTTTATCTTTTGGCTTTCAGGCCTTGAGGAGAGCTTAACACGCCATGCAGGGATAGCCATTTATTTCTGATTATCTTCAATCAGTTATATTTCGGTGAACATGTTTTCCACACGTGATCATATAAGCCTGAACATCATAATTAATACAAGTGGCTTAATAAAAGTAATAAATTTGCGTTAAGGAAAGGCTTTTATCATGCACACACAGACCATTTTTGAATTAAGCCAGGAAGCTGAACGTTTGTTACAGCTCGCCCTGCAAAATCTTGATACCCTGAAATCAATGCCGACAGCGATGCTGGAGAAGAGGACGGCCGCTATTACGGGTGAAAAGAACAACGTTCTGCCTTTGCATTTTAGTGCGCGAGGCGTCGAAGCACAGCAGGCAACGCTGAATAATGAATTACGCAAAATAACACGTCTGGAAATGGTTCTGGCTATCGTTGGCACGATGAAAGCGGGGAAATCGACCACCATTAATGCCATTGTGGGTACCGAAGTGTTGCCGAACCGCAACCGCCCAATGACGGCGCTTCCTACGCTGATTCGTCATACGCCAGGCCAGAAAGAGCCGGTGCTCCACTTCTCGCACGTCTCTCCTATTGATGATTTGATTCACCTGCTGCAGAAAAAGCTTGGCGATTACGATCGCGGCAAGCTGGCCCTGCATCTGGAAATCGATAAGGACATGAATACGCTGCTTGAACGCATTGAGAAAGGCGAGGCCTTTGAAAAGCATTATCTGGGTGCGCAGCCAATATTTCATTGCCTGAAAAGTCTCAATGACCTGGTGAGGCTCTCCCAGGCGCTGGGCGTGGCGTTTCCGTTCTCCGAATACGCGGCTATCGAACATATTCCGGTGATTGAAGTGGAGTTCGTGCATCTTGCGGGTCTCGATGCTCACCTTGGTCAGCTGACGCTGCTTGATACCCCCGGCCCCAATGAGGCCGGACAACCGCATCTGCAAAAAATGCTTAGCGAACAATTAGCCCGCGCGTCGGCGGTGCTGGCGGTGATGGATTATACCCAGCTTAAATCTATTTCTGATGAAGAGGTCCGCCAGGCTATTTCGGTTGCGGGGAAATCAGTGCCTCTGTATGCGCTGGTGAATAAATTCGACCAGAAGGATCGCAATAGCGACGATGAAGAGCAGGTCAGGGCGATGATCTCCGGTACCTTAATGAAAGGCAATATTTCGCCTGGCCAGATCTACCCTGTTTCCTCTATGTGGGCGTATCTGGCAAACCGCGCCCGCTACGAGATGAATGCCCGCGGACGCCTGCCGGATCATCAGGAGCAACCCTGGGTGCAGGATTTTGCCGAAGCCGCCCTGGGACGCCGCTGGCGTACGGAGGACCTGGACGATATAGACCATATCCGTCACGCAGCCGATTTGCTCTGGGAAGATTCGCTGTTTGAACAGCCGATACGCAAGCTGATTTACGCCGCCTATGCCAATGCCTCGCTATTCGCGCTGCGCTCGGCCTCGCATAAGCTGCTCAACTACGCGCAAAATGCCCGGGAGTATCTCGACTTCCGCTATCAGGGGCTGACGGTGGCCTTTGAGGCGCTGGAAATGAACATCGCGCGTCTTGAAGAAGATATGGCGCTGCTGCAGACGCGCCAGAGCGCGGTGAGCGATGAGGTGAAACATGAAGTTGAGCAGGCGCTGAACGCGACCGCGGACTTTATGGAGGCCGAAAAAACGGCGCTTCATCAGGCAGTGGGCCAGGTGTTCAGCACTCAAAATATTCTTGATCTGGCAGGCATTGAGCGGCTGAATCGCCGCAGTGATGAACCGCAAGAGCGGGAACCGCTGGTTCTGGATGATGAAGGTCAGGCGCAGATCGTCCTGAGTAAAATTCGCTCCTCCTGTGAACTTATCATGCTGGATGCGCAGGCAAAAATCGCCCGGGAGCTGGCGTTACGCTTCGATCAGCTGGAATCTACGCTGGCGCGCTCGCTGAATGAAGCTATGCGCCCTATTGAAACGCGTATTAAAGAGCACCTGAGCCATGCCGGCTTCCGGGCGCGGATCAGCTTCCCGGCTTTTCAGGCTAACCAGCTTAACTTCAATACGCGGGCACTGTTTAACGATGCCATTGCGCAGGATAACCGGCCGGCAGGTCAGCCTTCCTCCGGGAGCAGTATGCGTGAAACCGTTTCGCGTTGGCTCAATAATCCGGGCTGGGGCTGGGATGATTATGTGGTCACGCGCACGCGCTATGTAATCGACATTGCGCAGCTGCATGACAAATTTAAGCAACATATTGATCAGTTTTGTGAACAAATACGTAAAGCTTTGTCCGCGCAGGTCGATGTCTCTGTTACGGCCGGAATGGCGACGTTCTTTGCAGAATTTTCGTTATGCCTGACCGGGTTACAGGAAAGCTTGCGTGATAGCCTCGCAGTGCGTCAACAAAATGAGCATTCAACCCGAGCGCTCAGCCAGCTGTTGAAGCAAAGCATTACGACTGCGACGTGGATACAGGAAGATACTCGACTGTTACGCGATGACATTCAAACTCTATTCGCAGCAGAGCAACCATGACAACACAGCTACTGGACGGTCCCGGGCGGACGCTGGAGTGTATTCATCCCAAGTTTATGGTCGATCTTGTGCAGGGCGTGGACGCGGCGCGCCATCCCCGTCTGGGGCCGCAGCAGCTGCAGTTTCGTGAACGTTTGACTCAGGAGATCATGACGCATACCCGGCTGCGGCCCTGGGCGATGGCGGGAATGCTTAATGAGAACGCGGCCCTGCGCCTGGGGCTGGCGGAAAAGCTTGCAGGCATGCTGGATCCGGGCCATCTCGCGCTGACGCTGATGGCCGATAAGCTGATTGCACTGCGCCAGCCGGCTCACCTGCGCGCTCAGCCATCTCCCGGCCTGCTTGAACAGTATGCGGAGCTCTCTTCTCATTTTACCCAACGTGCCGCCTATAAAGAAAAGGCGCTGACCCAGCGTGGACTGACGGTACAGGCAGGCGAGCACAGTGAACAAATTTTCACCCGCTGGCGAGCCGGTCACTATGATGGCTGGTCGTTGGCCGGGCGCTGCTTCATTGTTCTGGAAGAGCTGCGCTGGGGAGCATTTGGCGATGCATGTCGTCTGGCGAACAACGATGTGTCGGCAATGCTCAAGGATAATTTACGCAGCATGGCCGCCAACTACCTCGCGCAGGGTATCAATGCGTCCCCCACGACGCGCCATTTTTATCATCAATGGCTAACCACACCCGCTTCGGCGGGTTTAATCGATCATAAAGACATGCTGGGCTGGCTGGGCGACTGGTGTCAGGCGGATCTACACCCGGTGAGCTGGTCAGTGACGCAAAACTGGCAGACCGTCGCGCTGGGTATGCCGAGGCTGTGTTCGGCAAAACGGCTGGTGGATGCGATGGTGGAAGAGATTTTTGGTTGAATTCCCCTCACCCTGACCCTCTCCCCATAGGGGAGAGGGGAGAGACTGGTGCGGTGTGTTAATGATGAAGTTCTACCGCTTCCCGCTCTAATTCCTGCTTGGGTGCATTTCCGTAGCGTTTTGCGTACAGCGCCGTGATGATGGGCACCAGAATCGCGGTGACAATCACGCTGGCGGCAACCAGTGCCGTCGCGGAAGCGGCCACCGGTTCGAAGGCCGGGTTAATCTGGGCGATAATGACCGGGTTTGCGACGGCAGCGCCTGCGGCTGAAGAGGCGGCGACGCCCGCCGTGCCGTTTCCTCCGCCGATCACGCGGTCGGCAATAATCAGCGGAATACCGGTGATGATGATAACCGCGACACCCAGCACAATCCCCAGCAGTCCCGTATCAAGGATCACGTTCAGGTTGATGGTGTTGCCCAGCGCAAAGCCAAAGAACGGGATCAGCACCGGCGTGGCTTTGCTGAAGAAATCACGCAGATCGTGATCCAGATTCCCCAGGGCAAAACCGATCAGGAACGGCAGGATCGCCCCGACAAAGTGATGCGGTTCAAAAGAGGCAAGGCCAGCGGAGCCCAGGATCAGCATCGTCATGAGCGGGCCGGACTCCAGAGACATCAAAACAAATGCGCCTGACTCCTCTTTCGTTCCGTACTGGTTCATCAGGCTGGCATACAGCCCGCCGTTGGTCATATCCATCGCCGAGACAATCGCCAGGACGGATAGCCCGGCGAAGAAACCGGTCTGAATTCCATTTTCCGGAATGAACATCGCGCATATCATTGCGACAACCCAGGCAACCGCTATTTTGGTTATCACCAGCGTTCCGGATTTGCGTAATACGGTACCCGTAGCGCGTAAATTTATCGATGCGCCGATACAAAAGAACCAGACCGCCAGGATGGGAACGGTACCCGTAATCATCCCCTTTGTGAAACCACCAAAATAAGCCCCGGTATCAGGCGCTAATGTATTCAGAATGGCACCGAGTACCAGCGGCACCAGCATCATACCACCCGGTATGCGTTCTATCGTGGCTTTAATCTTCATATACAACCCTCACAATTTTTACCACTCGTGGCGAGCGGCAGGTGTAAATAAAAAATTAATAAATTCAATTTGATGAAGGGTTTTTTGATGGTTTGTATTTGATAACCCCGCAACTCATTTTCAGCAAGCGCTCTCGTTTTCTCTTGTCAGAAAGCGCTCGGCGCTGTGTTTCGGGAATTATCATGCGATCACTGGAATAATGATTCAATGAAAATAAAACTGTGTTTTAGTTATCTGCATCACATATTGAATGTAAACTTTAAGACGCGTTCTGGCAGGCTTAGATTTATGTAAATCTCTTGTAAAAAAATGGCTTTTTATTCAGTGATTAAAATGAAAAAGCTTTTGACTGAAATCTTCATTCGGGGACGGCTTGAGGAAGGTCTTATTTGCGGAAGTTGACAAATACTGTCTTCACTTTACGCAGCATAAATATATATGTGAAGTTGATCACAAATATAAACGCTGGTAGGGTAAAAAGGTCATTAACTGCCCAGACAGGCGTCAACAGGTTCGGTTGTATCGACGGAAAACGTCAATGTAAGTAAACCTGCTACGCTTGAATAAGGCGATTCGCATGGAGCGGATCCCATGGTTCACAGCACGTAAACAGGACTGTGAAACAGACAGGGCCGAGTCAACGAGGATAGCTATGCTGAGAAGGAAAAAAGTTAAACCCATCACGCTGCGCGACGTCACCATTATTGATGACGCAAAACTGCGTAAAGCCATTACCGCAGCCTCGCTTGGTAATGCGATGGAATGGTTCGATTTTGGTGTCTATGGCTTTGTCGCCTACGCGTTAGGTAAAGTGTTCTTCCCCGGGGCTGACCCCAGCCTGCAGATGATTGCCGCACTGGGTACGTTCTCCGTTCCCTTCCTCATTCGCCCGCTGGGTGGTCTGTTCTTCGGTATGCTCGGTGACAAATACGGTCGCCAGAAAATACTCGCTATCACCATTGTCATTATGTCGATCAGTACGTTCTGTATCGGCCTAATTCCGTCCTATGCCACGATCGGCATCTGGGCACCTATTCTGCTGTTGCTCTGTAAGATGGCGCAGGGCTTCTCCGTCGGGGGTGAGTATACCGGGGCGTCGATCTTCGTCGCGGAATATTCCCCTGACCGTAAGCGCGGCTTCATGGGCAGCTGGCTGGACTTCGGTTCGATTGCCGGGTTTGTGATGGGCGCAGGCGTCGTGGTCCTGATTTCAACCGTGGTCGGTGAGGAGAACTTCCTCGACTGGGGCTGGCGTATCCCGTTCTTTATCGCGCTTCCGCTGGGTATCATCGGTCTTTACCTGCGTCACGCGCTGGAAGAGACGCCTGCGTTCCAGCAGCACGTTGAGAAACTGGAGCAGGGCGACCGCGAAGGGCTGCAGGATGGTCCAAAAGTCTCCTTTAAAGAGATCGCGACGAAGCACTGGCGCAGCCTGCTGACCTGTATTGGTCTGGTGATTTCCACCAACGTCACTTATTACATGCTGCTGACCTACATGCCGAGCTATCTGTCGCATAACCTGCACTACTCGGAAGATCACGGCGTGCTGATTATTATCGCCATCATGGTGGGTATGCTGTTTGTGCAGCCAATGATGGGGCTGCTGAGCGACCGCTTTGGCCGCCGACCGTTTATCATCCTGGGGAGCGTGGCGCTGTTTGCGCTGGCGATCCCGGCCTTTATCCTGATCAACAGTAACGTGCTGGGTCTGATTTTCGCGGGTCTGCTGATGCTGGCGGTGATCCTGAACTGCTTTATCGGGGTGATGGCGTCTACATTACCTGCGATGTTCCCGACGCACATTCGTTATAGTGCGCTGGCGGCGGCGTTCAATATCTCCGTTCTGATTGCTGGCCTGACGCCTACGCTTGCCGCCTCTCTGGTGGAAAGCACGCAGAACCTGATGATGCCAGCCTACTATCTGATGGTTATCGCGGTAGTCGGTCTGGCGACCGGCCTGACCATGAAGGAGACGGCGAACCGTCCTCTGAAAGGGGCGACGCCTGCGGCATCCGATATTCAGGAAGCGAAAGAGATCCTGCGCGAGCACTACGATAACGTTGAGCAGAAGATTGAGGATATCGACGCAGAGATTGAAGAGCTGCAGAAGAAACGCTCCCGTCTTGTTGATCAACATCCACGGATTAACGAGTAATAAAGAAACCCGCCAACGGCGGGTTTTCTTTTATTAGCATCCGGCGGCGATGTAGTCGCCGTTGGCGCTGATGGGGATGACCGTCAGGAACAGGACGGTCGCAAACAGGATCAGGACGATCCCTCCGGCAATTTTAACGGCCGGCACCAGCCACCTGAACGAGCTATTTCCCCCGAACCATGCCACCGTGCGTTCACGGGCATAACGAACCGCCAGTGATAGCCCCATAATAGAGAGTGCCGTTCCTAAAGACATGGTCATAACGGCCGCCATTCCCCAGGTGACAATGCCCAGCGCGTTCGAAAACATCAGAATCATGATCGCACCGCTGCACGGGCGTGCGCCAATCGCCAGAATGACGCCCAGACGCGTTTTCCAGTCTCCTTGTGTCAGATCTGCGCCCACGCCGTGATGACCACAGCCACAGCGTTCATCATGCTGATGAAGGGGCTTAATAGCTGAGATCGACATTCGCTGTGAACGCAGGCTCTTCAGCGCCTGGTAAATGATGAAAGCACCAAACGCGCCAATCAGCACGGCGCTTATCTTCTCAACGTACCAGCGGCTGGTACTGATATCCCCAGAGGTGAGGTTAAACCCCACCGCCAGTATAAAGACGAACAGAATGGCGCTGACGCCCTGCATCAGGCTGCCAATGAAGGGGACCACCCGGGCGGCCAGCTCGCTCTCCTTATTGGTGGTCAGATAGGTCGTCATTATGAATTTCCCATGACCCGGCCCGATGGCGTGAAGGACGCCATAGAGGAAAGCGCCTGTTAAGAGCCATAATCCGCCGCTGTACTGGTGGTTATTAAGCTGCAGCAGATACATTACCAGATAACGGTGCAGGGTAATTTGCGTAGCAAGACACCACTGGATAAAGGCGTTCCAGTGCGTATGCAGGGTAAATCCCGCGAAGAGGATTGCCAGCAACATTAACCCGGCTCCAGGGAGATGCCAGTCGCGGCGCAGGCGTTGTGTATTCATGAGGGGGCTCTGCGGAGAAGAATATTTGCCGCTAGTATAGATGATCTTCCGTTTCAGTTCGCAGGATCGCAGTGGGATCCAGATGAGTTTGTGGATAAGTCTGTGTGTAAAAAGGTATAAGGCGGGGTTTTGCTGTGGAATGCAGCAGTCAGTCATTTTTCTGTCATTTAGCGGTTGCGGCCTGCGGAGAACTCCCTATAATGCGCCTCC
>NZ_JAWNEU010000014.1:0-97072 GCF_034107645.1 Enterobacter sp. 118C5
TTTATGAATATAAACAGCCCTTCGATGAACCCAAGGGCTGTTTGGAGATCCTTTCGTATCGTTCCATCAGAACACTTACGTTTCTTTGCTATAGCACGTAGCGAGATACCAATAACAAAGTGAGCAATAATCAGCTCATATTCTTCCGGCTTATATTTCTTCAGGCGTGCAACACAGCCATCAATCATTATCCCTTCATCGTCATCACATTGCAGGCGCGATTTCTTACCGTGCGGCAGTAGACCTTTAAAACCAGCAGCGATTGGTTGCCAGTCAACTCCACTGCTATCAGCTGCAGCCCAGGCTCCCCAGCGGTCCATTACCTCGTACATGTCACGCATTTTCCTCTCCAATTTTTTCGATAATTATCATTCCGGTTTCGCCCCATAGTTTTGATGTCCGGGCGTCCCAAATGTGGGAATCATCCTCAAACAAGGCGTCCAGCAGAGATTTTTTTAAGTTGTCCAGATCGGGCTTTTGCTGATGGGGTTGGCCGTCCATCGCTGCGCGCTTCTTCTTGCTCCAGCTCGTCGGCATCGGCAAAACGAAAGTGATATGGGCACCGCTCTCCGGTACCTTAATTCCATGAAGGCGAGCTTCATCGCAAAACATGCGATAGCGCATCACCGGCGGCCGCTGTTTCCATTTATCGCGGCGAGTCATGCGGGGTTTTCCGACTGGGGTGATGATGTATTTAGGCATAGAACACCCCCAGCTCTAACTGGACCTGCTCCAGCAGCTGCAACTCGGTACCGAAGTTTTCCTCCCATTGCTTACGGCCAGCATGAATCGCCACACCATAACCGCCGTTGCGATGGTGCATATGGCATAGGGGAATTGATTTTCGATGGTCAGCGCGCTGGCTTGCGCCCTGCCCGGTTCGGATGTGGTGGATTTCCGCAGGCGTTTCGCCCAAGTTCTGATTTCTGCACACGATGCAGCTCAGTGCGGCCACACGCGAAAGATGGAGGCTGTCTGCTTTCTTCATGCCGGACCACCAGCATAAGCAGAAACACCGCACATAGACGGGCGGTGAGAGTTGTTTAGGGTAATGCTCTGCGCCATTTTGATTCCTCATGTTGGCGCAGTAATCAGTGGGTGTTCAGCCCGTTTGATTATTATAAATCAACACTTACGGCTTGAGAACCTTAAGAGCTTCTGGAAGGGAGTTTAAGATTATTATCCGATCTTCATCATCCAGAACCTGGGCTGAAAGCCCTCCTTCTTTCTGGCGAATCAGTGTGCGCAATGCCTTGCTGGTCACCAAGTAATCTGTTATTTCACCATCAGTAAGGCATAAAACAAGTATTCCGTCTTTGGTTAGACCGGCAGCAAATTCGTTCAATTTCATGGGCACATCCCTAAAAATGGATTTCCCCTTGCGGGGGCGGTCCTTTTCTCCCTGTGAACTGATTTCATTGAGGTTTCGCTAACCAGATGTCTAATAGGTTAGAAAGATCAATTAACTGTAATTGGCCTGTCTAACCGATCTGCTTTCAATACACAGGAATCAGATCAGAGTTTTTAAATCACAGGCCGCCTGTCAGTATCGGTCACATGATTTAGGAGGTGCGTTACCACGCCCATTACGGTCGCATCGTCCAGCGCTTCGCCCTCGATAGCCTCTCCATCCTGAGTGATCAGTGCCTTCCCCTGGACGTTTGCGAAGTCCAGACTGCCGCAGAACGAAATCAGGACGGTATCACCCACTTCCGGCTTTCTGGCGACGTTTATGATCGCGTACCCGGCTGATGTTTCGATGGTTCGGCAGTTGCCGTCATAGCCGCAAAGGCTGGTGATAGTGAGCGTCTGTTTTGCGTAGTCTGCTGCTGGTGATGGAAAACCCATGATAACCACCCCTGTCAATTAACTGTATATTTATACAGTAACGCCATACAGAAAAATGATCAATGGATTAAGAGCACGAAATGTTAAAGGATATTTGGCATTAGGCATAAAAAAACCCGCCGAAGCGGGTTTAAGAGTTAGTGCTTAGTGCGCACTGGAAAGGACCAGCATTTGTAACCATAGGCATGAGCATCAAGAATCTTACGTTCAGAATCAGGAGTCCCTGCCTTTGCACGAGCTTTACGGAAACGGCATTTTACCCAGCGAAAACCGGCTGGTAACGGTTTGGTAGCGATGTCTTTTAAAGCCATACATAAACCTCGCCTCAGGGGAGCACCTCCCTAAAACTTGATTAAAATATGGGGATCCGCTACTGTACTGTTGTATACGCAGTACTGATTGCGGGTGCTCCAACATCCCCAATCCGGGCCCTTCCTCTCCAAAGGATGGGCCCAAATTTTTTTTATGAACGCACATACGCTTTTAATACCGAAAGAATACGCTCAGCATCTTCCGCAGTGAGATCAGTTGGTAAGCCTTGGACAGTAATCATCGTTCCTGTCTCCGGGCGAACTACAATCGGCAAATTGAAGGCTTGCACCTTCTCTCTCTTGCCCAGTTTAATCTTCTCCGCATTCTGATCCGCAGTATCAAATCCGTCTTGGCTTCCGTCAGTATCTGACTGGTTTACAATAGTACCCACTCGCACATACTCCTCGAACTTGTTTACGGCGCTTTTAAATCGGCTTTGATAGCTTTGAATGGAAGATTCACCAGGCTTCGTGGACTGGGTTGCAATATACTTCGCGATCAAGTCTTCAACGTCTAGATCTCGTACATCATCATCACTGTGAATTTTGATAACAGAGAGCAATAACAACGCTGAATTCTTCAGGTTACGTGCAGTTGCTTCATTGATGAGTCCCAATGAAGGCAGTTCGTACAGGAAATCGAAGAAAGCTTGAGTTGAATAATTGTTAGCCATGGCTGAATCTCTGATTACTTCAATACTGTTAGTTTAGAATCAAAGGATTCATCGATCAATTCTTTTTTCATCGATCGATGAATCCAATTGACAAGCCCCCTAGTCACAACCACAAAAAAGATCAATCAAATTTTGTCACAAACCACAACATAATCACGATAAATCAATAGAATCAATCACTTACACAGATCATAGATGTAGGGAAAGATTTTAGCATCATTGTTTTAATCTGTATTAAACAACAGTGATAAATGTATCGTCATTCTAGCTCTATCAGGAGTTATCCAGTCAGGGATTGTTGCTTGTTCATATCGACCTGGATAATCATCCATTGGGTTCGCGCTTTCATTGAATTAAGAATGATGTGTGCCCTTTCTGCGGTGAAAGCCTTACTTAAGGTTGCATAGCCACTCTATGCTGGGAAAAGCGGCTAAGGTCAAAGTCGATAATTGCACGTTGGTCACGGAAAATACCGCAGCGACCATAGCGGATAAGCTCTCCACGTTGCACGGCGATCCGGATGTACTTCTCTGCCGTGGTTCGGTGCAAGTTAAATATCGCGACGACGTCCTTAGTCGTGATATGGCCCTGCTCTTTCACCAGTTCGATAATCCGGTTAATCATCACCGTGCGCTCTTCATGAGTTTTTGGTCGTGGCATCGTTGATTCCTCCCATAAGCTCTTTCCATTTTTCCTGAAGCAACTGCCGGGCCGCTGCCTCACCATCAGGCGGGAACGAAAATCCCGCTCGGATGTCAGGGCAACCGTTCGAACAGCGGACCTCTGCTGAACCCCAGTTCATTCCCCGGCTGCGAACCCTCAGTGAAGGGGTCATGCCGCATTGAGGACATTTCGGTAAATTATTCATTCCCCAGCCCCTCCAGCAGATGCTTATGGCGGCGCAGCTCCCGAACAGCCCCCTGCAGACGCTGCAGGTTTGACAGCTTCGCTTTTGTTCGGCGGATTTCACCAGAGATATAACGGGATGACGTAATAATCAGGTCATCCGGACGGGAAGCAAATGCCGGGATGGTCTCAATAATTTCTGCAGTTGTTTTTTCTGGCTGCGCAGCTTCAACTGTAGCGCCTGCGGCCTCACCGGCTCCAGGCAGAGACCATGTCACGCCCTTCCCCTTCCCATTTTTGATAACCACGCCCTGGCGCTCAAAAGACAGCATTACTGAGACCATGCCGCGGGCATTACGATTTACAGCTGCAGCCAGCGCCGCGGTGGTCATAGCTCCGCTCTTTCCAAGCAACTGGCGGATAGCCACAGTATCAACCGGTGCTGGTTCATCACCTTTCAGGCGCGGAGCCTGATGTGCTGGCACCGCTGCCTGCGGTTTGGTCGGCTGCTTGGCCTGCTCTTTCACGGTACCGAGAGACCATGCCCCATCATAGAAATCACATAAACCCTGTTCTTTCTGCTCGCGCAGCATGTTCAGCGCTTCAACGGGCTCGATTTCCAGACGGGCAGCAACCTCGCGATATGTCGCTTTTTTCATGGCTTTCAGTGCATCAAGTACGGTTTCCATAAATATTCTCCTGATAAAATTCAGTTAGATCAGACCCTGAAGCCCGCTTTTGCCGCGGCCTCAATGTCGTTTTTGTAATATTCATCGTCAAAGGAACTGCGCATCACTCCGCTGTGAGCGACAGGTGCCAGTTTCAGTACCAAGTCATCCCATTTTTCACGCAACTTCGCCGGGCTTAGCACGTTTCGGCACCAGAACGGGTCGCTATGGACTCGCTTGAACATGTCGCAAATCTGGCGGTGTGTGCGCCCGTCGATAGTGCGCATCAACCGGATCTCGTTTGCCCATGCGTTCCAGTTTGGTTCTCTGGGGCGAGAAACTTCACCATCGGTTTCGGCTGCTTGTTCATACAGAGTTCGGATTTTGGAAAATATCCAGCTTGCGCATTGATGATCTTCTGGTGTGCCCCATTTTTTCGCGGCCGGTCTTTTTTTGGCTGAATCTTCGCCGTCTGGAAATTCGCCAGAATTTTCGGACGAAGAGATCTGTTTTAATGATGGATCTGTAGTTACTGACGGATCGTGTCCAGATTCTGAACCCTGAGAACCCTGTTTATTCGCGTTTTCTGAACGTTCGGGATTTGAACGTTCAGAACCTGAATGTTCAGAATCTGAATCATCAGGGTTGGCTAACCCCTTGTTTAATTGATGTCCAGATTTTGAACGTTCAGAATCTGAACTCTGAAAATATGCTGCCGCCTTGCGTAATTTTTCAGCATTCAGCGTGTATAAATTAGTGCCGCTGCGCTGGCCGTTTCGACGTTCGGTACGGGTTAACCATCCGTCTGCCTCAAGCTGGGTTATCGCAGTTATCACAGTACTTCGCCCGGCCCCAAGCTGGCGGGAAATGGTGGCAACAGACGGCCAGCACACACCCTCATCCGAGCTAAAATCGGCCAGGCGAGCCATAACCAGCAGTTTTATGCCCTTGACACCTTGTGCGGCACAACCGTCCCACACCCAGGAAGATAATTTCACGCTCACGACTTCACCTCAGTGAACTTAATTTCAAACTCTCGGCGCCCTGTTTCACTGACGCCGGTGTGCCCCTCCCGGCGATATGACACGCGGAGCTGGGATGCACGTAAAACAGTCACCATGCGCCCGCGTTCGTCGAGGTATCGCTTCCCTGGAATGATTTCACCGCGGCGATCCACTGGCTCCTGAGCGGGTCGGTTATTCATCGCGTTTTTCATGCGCTCTGCCAGTGCGCTCGCTAATTCCTGAGAAGTACGCATAGTTGCCTCCAGAACGTTATGCAGCCCGATGGCTGTTCATGATTTGAACCTTTACGCCCACCAGCTGCGCCAGCGCGTCTATCGCTTCCAGGGTTTCTCGCCTGATTACCGGTTGCGGTTTGCCGGTAAAGACCGCGTTGGTGGCTTCGATACACTCTTTGTTAACCCTGGCAGCCCGGTAGAGCATGCAGTCTTTCTGCTCCAGTTCGTTATCAATGGCGGTGCGGATGGCATAACTCAGGGCTTCCGCCTGTTTCAGGTAGTTAGGCGTATCGTTGCGGAATGCACGCTGGATAATCTGCTTGTTGTTGTGCAGTCGGCGCGCGTACTCGTCTGAGTCCGTCACGTTATCCAGTGGCTGAAGCAGACCGCCAAAGTGATGCGGGGTTATCAGCTGTGTAACCGTCTTCCAGCCCTTTTCCTGTGCCCATGACTCCAGCTCACATGCCAGTTTTTTGATTTCCATCAGTCAGTATCCTCCTGAGCTGTTGTGTTATTTTTTGGCTTGTAATCAGGCCAAATTTCAGCCCAATCGCTTGGCCGCATGTCAGAACGAGAAACCTTTCCATCGGTAAAGGTTTCGATAACGATGCATCGACTTGGCGAAATAGCAGCTCGCCCCGTTGCAAGTTGGGAGAGGTAAGATTTCGATATCCCAAGATGTTGCTCCAGCGCCTTGCGGATCTTTGGCCCACCGGCTTTCAAAAAGTCATTGAGTTGCATAATTGCTCCTATGTGTCGAGTTGTAAGTTTATAAACCACTAAACATTAATGTCAAGTTTTTGCTTGTTTAGAAATTACTAATCAAAATGACTGCATGGACACAAAAGAAATCAGGCGTAAGCGCCTAGCGGCATGGTTTTCCAGCAGAACCCTGCCGGAGAAAGAGAAGAGCTACCTTTCACAGCTGATCAACGGCAAAGCGTCGTTCGGCGAGAGAGCTGCGCGCCGTATTGAACGAGATTACGGCATGGCTCCTGGTTATCTTGATGAAGAACCTATGGGTGAAGATATAAGATCCCCTCGCCCATTTGACGCGCGCCATGAAGAATTACTAGACCTTTTCGACAGCCTTGCTGAATGGGAAAAAGAGCAGCACATGGTAAACCTCAGGGCCCAAGTTAACTCCATAGACAATGAGCTCAAGGCAAGGCTGAAAGGCAAGAGCAAACAAGAAATCCTTCAGATGCTCAAAGACCTCGAAATAGACTAACTCCCCTATAAAGACCGCCTGTTGCGGTCTTTTTTTTCTGCAAATTCAACCACATCTAATTTTTCACACCTTTTTGTTTACTATTGACTTTACATTTTGGTTTATTTGTTTATAAACTTAGACTAACAAAACACGCAGTAATTAGTAAACGTTCCGCCTACCCGGCGATAAGGGTAAACAAAGCGAACAGGTAGGATGTCCACGAAGTAGCCGCCCGGGGCATATGAAGACCGGGATGATTCGCCAGTATGAGTTGAGGAAAGTAACTGGATAAGAATGTGGAAGAACTTTTTGAAAAGATTGCACGCCTGGAGATGGCAGCCAAGCGAGGGTTGCAGATCAACGAAGAGAATAAGCCTCATTCAACACAAGGCCAGGTCATCTCCGTCGAATACTGCAATACGACGTTAAAGCACTGTGCTCTTTTTCATCGATGGATTAACGAGTGCCTCGGATCATGAGAATAGATTGCTGTTCAGACAAGCCGTAACCCTGAACAAATACCTCAATCTCTTCTTCTTCGGTCTCGTTCATGAAAGTTTCGCCACCGAGGCTATGGAAATCACCGGATATGACGTGCCCCTTCTCGATGTCATACCCACCGAGCAGCTCAGCGACTGTGAATTCTCCGATTTGGTCACGGATAACGATGTAACCAATGCGGTGCTCATGATGTACGACGACTCCGCGCATGCAAGTTTCCTTCTGGCTGTGTGAGAGCAACCAGAATACCACCGAGCCTGAAGTGGTGAAAAGACAGGCGCACAATTGGAAGCGCATTCCACCCTTTCACTAATGGGGATTGGTTTGTTAGCTGGCGGAGTGTGCTTCCAGTTGTGGGCAATCGAAATTGTAGATGGCTGTTAATAACCTTAATAGGGGATTCATTATGACAGACTTTAATCGTCAACCATCACGACAACAGGCAGTCCGCCTTAACTGGTTTGAAATAAAACTTCGAAAACTTTGTTATTTGCTTGCTCAAAAAGCCAACCCTGAACTCTGAAGGTTAATAGCGTCGATAAAACGCAATAACCTGACTGTCATTTAATTATACACTATTAAAAACCATGCCTTAAACGGCAGGGATTTTCACACCTTAAATTAAGGATCATAAAATGAAAGCAACTATTACCACCGTAGAATTGAGCCTGGCAATCGTAAATAAAAATCTTGCCACCTTTAATGTTAACGGTGTTATTTCAGGCGTGGTTCATTTGCCATCCTCTGGCCCTGTTACCGTTGTGATTGATGGTGGCTACGTACTCGGAGAGTTCGGTTGCCCTGCCTGCGCTGTTAAACACATTAGTTTGCTGTCTGTGAAATTCGCAGAAGCGCAGAACTCCTGTGGCATGTCCTATTACGACCATAAGCGCCAACAACTTAATTGATATGGATGAGATCAATTGTCATTGCGCTGTTTGCTGTCACGACTATAAAAAATCGGAAATGCACGAAAGGAAAACAGAAATATATCTCTTTAAGCGCACGATTTATTTATGTGAGCAATGCAATGAAAAAAGAGAAAAACGTGACGCTTTAAGAAAGGTAAAACGCGGCATCCGCAAGCCATTTCATTAAACATCTTTTTTCAAATATTAAGCGAGGTCATTATGTCTGTTGAGTTAAAAGTATTTGGTGGTGCTTATTTCCCAAAAGATAAAGCATTAAAAAAACACCCAGATTTAAAACCGCTTGCAACCGCAGTTAATGCGGCAACAAAAGCCATCGCTGAAGCCGTAATTTTCGGCAAGCTGGCGGCTGAGCACCCTGAACATATTGATGATTATTTTAAAGTGAAAATCTGGGAGCACCGTGATGGTTTGCCGTGCCCTGAGCTTGATGTTTTCTCACCTGAATTTTTCGATACCGTGGCAATCTGGAATGTTAACGCTGGCGAACCAGCTGCGGCGCCACAGCCTGAATCTGAAGAAAAGACGGAATGGGACGACAACAAGGCACAGGAAGAAATTAAAATCGTTGCGCAGCTCGACCAGGCATCCCGAGCAGCTTGTCTAGCACTGTTCGGCCCGGTCCCTGGAATCACTTCAGCGCAGTACGGCCAGATCGTAGATCTGAAGAATGATGATGAACCCAGCTTTGCCCGCGAGCTGGCCGAAGCACTATCCAAAGAAACACGATCGCTGGCCCTGGCACCGGAACGGCAGGAGCAATTACTCGCCTGGGTACGTGAGAACACAAAAGAATCTGCACAGTGGCCGGACATTAAAAAGCAGATCACTAAATGGATCGATACGCCGATTGATAAGCGACCTCAGCCTATTATCACTAACACCGAAGAAAACCGCACGGACACTGACTCCACTCTGGGCGGAGGAAACAAGACAGACCGCAGCCCAGATCTGGCACACAACCTGTCTACGCTCAAGATAGAGGTTGCTGTTGCGATTCTGGGCATGTACGACGAGATCGACATTTACGGCATCCCGAATAGATTATTTATTCCGGCGAAAGCCATGGCGGAAGCAGAACAGGACCCCCGCTTTACTGCATGGTGGAAAAAACTGCGTGGCACCCCCGGTATTCTGGATTATTCCCGGGCAGCCATCATCGCCTTAATTAAATCGGCTCCGGAAAAACTCTGGATAGATCCTGTCGCGCTGCGCCAGTACATCAATCGCGAGTTGGTTGAATTTAACCACGCGCACCCAGATCAGAAAACGGTTGATGCAGCTTGCCGCCCAAAATCCCGCGCCACCCCTGAGGGAAACGAAAATGATGAAGCCAAATCGCCTGTACCTGGCGAAACTCAGCCACCAGCAGTTTGCCCTGCCAAAGCTGCGCAGCTCGACAAAGAACTCAATGAGGCATTCGCTCAGAGCTCCGCGCCAGTACAGCAGCCCATCGACCAGCCGAAGGTGGAGAACCTTGGCGGAGGCGTCTTCTCTGTCGATGCACTGATAAATGTCTCCCCCTCAAATGAAGTCGAAAAACAGGAAGTACCACCAGCGCCAGGCGAACGCGAAATTTCAATTCTGCATGCACTCAATGACCTGATTTCTGGCCGCACCGACATCTTGGGGAAAGAAGAGGCAGAGGGAGTGGTTGCATGCACCGGCCAGCTCGTTTCCGATGTTATCCCGCTACTGATGGAAGATATCACCGCCACAGAATTTTGCTTGTCCCCTGATTTCACCGACGAGGAGATCCACGACGTGGCCACCACCATGCTGGATAGCTGGTCTGACGATATAAGCGTTCGTCAGAAAATCGCTCTTGATGCGATCGTGGAATACCGCCGACCGGAACCACCAAAATCTGTCGTGCTCGATTCACTGGCAGTTACTGCAAAGCCAAAAGCAGAGCCCGAACCAGCACCTGAAACAAACGCTCCGCTTTCTGCTGTTACCTACCTGCAGCAGCTGATCATTGCAGCACTGCAGGGCTTATGTTCCAACCCGGCATATTGCAATCAATATGAGGAATTACCGGCTATGGCCGCCGGGCTTGCACACAGCGTTATCAACCATCAGGAAGGCTCCTGTGCGTCTGATTAACCGTAGCAAGGGAGACAGCATCGGCGGGCCCGCATGTGCCGCCGCGCTCAAATGCCATTTTGAGAAATACGGCGAGCATGGTCGAAGCGACAAACAGACTTTTTACACCATCAAGATCCAAGGGAGAAAAATTACGGTCGAGGTTGTTAACAGGCCACGCAGCTATATGGCCACGGCAATGACCAGGGCCAGACCTTTGCAATGCCTCCCCGGGCTTGGTCGGTGATTTTTGACAATCAATATACTATCTGCCGCTGCGGTATCGTGGCGGCGTCATGGAGTTAAGCATGGCGCAAATCATTTTCGATGAAGAGTGGATGGTGGCGGGAAAGCTAACTGAAAAAACGGGGCTTGATGACAGGCAAATAAAAGCTTATCGCCTCGGATGCTGGATTGAAGGGGTTCATTTTAAGCGAGTACCCGCAGTACCCGGTGGAGAAAGCAAACGCGCTTTGGTCTGGTACAACTTTCCGCTGATTAATAGATTTATCCAGGAAGCATGATGAACTTTCCAACCGGCGTTGAACTTCACAACGGAAAAATCAGGATCACATTTACATATCGCGGCATTCGCTGCCGCGAAGTTCTGCGTGGCTGGGTGATTAACAGCAGTAACATCAAGAAGGCGGGAAACCTCCGCGCAGTCATCGTAAGTGAGATCCAATTCGGCCAGTTCGATTACGCGGCGCGCTTCCCTGAATCAAAGGCTCTTAAAAAATTCTCATCAACTAAACGAATCGGCACGTTCAACGATCTATGTGAATTTTTTATAGATACTAAGGCTCTGGAGGTCTCAGAGGCTACATTGCATTCCATTGTCTCTGTGGTTAATACCCTTAAGCGTGTCGTGGGCGAAAACACTCGCCTGGTTGATATTCAGCACGCTGATGTTCTGAATTACCGCAAAGAGCTGCTGACCGGGGAGGTTGTGAATCCTTCGATGCCCAATCGGAGCAAAAAAGGTCGCGCGCCTTCAACAGTCAATAAACAGATGGCTGTTTTCTCAGAAATGCTGAAGCTTGCGAACAGAAGCCAGTTTATATTACACGCTCCTTATGAGGGAGTATCGAGGCTCAAGCTATCAAAGGCAGATCCTGATCCGCTTTTACTTCATGAGTATCATGCGTTAATTGCTCTCCTCCCTCGTAAGTGGGTTTTAATCATTATTGTGTCTGTCCATACAGGAATGAGACCGGGTGAGGTATGTGCTCTGGCATGGGAGGATATTGACCTGAAGAAAGGCGAAATTCACGTATCCAGAAGCCTGACGAATAAAGGGTTGTTTGTGCCGCCCAAAACTGATGCCGGGATAAGAACGATCACCCTACTGAAACCAGCCCTTGATGCGTTGAAAGAGCAGTATGAAATCACCGGCAATAGTCCCAGGCAGCAAATCATCTTCCATCATAGGGAGCTTGGCAAAACCGAAACGCAAAATCTACGTTTCGTTTTTTCTCCTGAGAGGTGTACGTCGGGCAAGAACCGGTATTTTTCCAAAAACTCGATTTCGTATGGGTGGAAACGGGGCACTAAACTTTCCGGTATACGTGAAAGAAATCCATACCAGTCGCGACACACCTACGCCTGCTGGACGCTTATGGCCGGTGCTAACCCTTCCTTTATCGCCAGCCAGATGGGTCATGAAGATGCACGTATGGTGTACGAGGTTTACTCGAAGTGGATTGGAGATATGAACCAGGATCAGGTCAATATGCTAAATAATCAGATGCCGACTGCAATGCCCCCAAGACGCCCCCAAGGCATTGGTAGCATTAAAAAAGTCATTTAATTTCATGATGCTGGTTTTAAACTACATAATCAGCGTTAAACTATTCATACTATTTATTCCGGGAGAAAAGATGATGCGCGTACTGGTTGTTGAGGATAACGCATTGCTACGCCACCACCTGAAGGTTCAGCTTCAGGAGATGGGACATCAGGTGGACGATGCTGAAGATGCAAAAGAAGCCGATTATTATCTCAATGAACACCTGCCGGACATCGCCATTGTCGATTTAGGCCTGCCTGATGAAGACGGCCTGTCGTTAATTCGTCGCTGGCGCAGCCATGACGTTTCCCTGCCGGTTCTGGTTCTCACCGCCCGCGAAGGCTGGCAGGACAAAGTTGAAGTGCTCAGCGCCGGTGCCGATGATTACGTCACCAAACCGTTCCATATTGAAGAAGTGGCGGCGCGCATGCAGGCGCTGTTACGCCGCAACAGCGGGCTGGCTTCACAGGTTATCTCCATTCCACCTTTCCAGGTGGATCTCTCCCGGCGCGAGCTCTCAATTAACGATGAAGTGATCAAGCTCACCGCGTTCGAATACACCATTATGGAAACGCTGATCCGTAACAGCGGCAAGGTAGTGAGCAAAGACTCCTTAATGCTCCAGCTCTACCCTGACGCTGAGCTGCGCGAGAGTCACACCATTGACGTGCTGATGGGCCGTTTGCGTAAGAAAATCCAGGCGCAGTATCCGCAGGACGTGATTACGACCGTCCGCGGCCAGGGCTACCTGTTCGAATTACGCTAAATGAGACGGATTTTGCGCCACATTCTGCCCCTCTCGCTGCGGGTTCGTTTTTTACTGGCAACGGCCGCGGTGGTGCTGGTGCTGTCGCTCTCCTACGGTCTGGTCGCCCTGGTGGGCTACAGCGTCAGCTTTGATAAAACGACCTTTCGACTATTACGCGGCGAAAGTAACCTGTTTTATACCCTGGCCAAATGGGAAGACAACCACATCACCGTTGATATGCCGGAGAATCTGGATCAACAGAGCCCCACTTTAGCCCTGATTTACAACGAAAAGGGAAAGTTGCTTTGGTCACAGCGCGATATCCCGTGGCTGGCGAAAAGCATTCGTCCGGAGTGGCTTAAAACCAACGGGTTTCATGAGATAGAAGCCGATCTCAACACCACCAGCACGCTGATCCGCGAAGATCGCTCGATGCAGCAAAAGCTCAATGAAATCCGTGCTGACGATGCCGAGACGGAAATGACGCACTCGGTGGCGATCAATATCTACCCGGCGACCATGAACATGCCGCAGTTGACCATTGTGGTGATCGACACCATTCCGGTTGAGCTAAAACGTTCCTATAAGGTCTGGGGCTGGTTCGTTTATGTTCTGGCCGCAAACCTGCTGCTGGTGATCCCGCTGCTTTGGTTGGCAGCCTGGTGGAGCTTGCGCCCTATTGAGTCCCTGGCGCGAGAGGTGCGCGAGCTGGAGGAACACCATCGTGAAAAGCTCAATCCGGAAACCACCCGTGAGCTGACCAGCCTGGTGCGTAACCTCAATCGCCTGCTGAAAAGCGAGCGTGAACGCTATGATAAGTACCGTACGACCCTGACCGACCTCACCCACAGCCTGAAAACGCCGCTGGCCGTGATGCAAAGCACCCTGCGTTCCATGCGCAGCTCAAGGCTGAGCGTCGACGATGCCGAGCCGGTGATGCTGGAGCAGATCAGCCGAATCTCGCAGCAAATTGGCTACTATCTGCATCGCGCCAGCATGCGTTCCGGCAGCGCGCTCCTGAGCCGCGAGCTGCACCCGGTGGCTCCGCTGCTGGACAATCTCACGTCCGCCCTCAACAAGGTTTATCAGCGTAAAGGGGTGAACATTAGCCTCGATATTTCGCCTGAGATTAGCTTTGTCGGTGAAAAAAATGACTTTATGGAAGTGATGGGCAACCTGCTGGATAACGCCTGCAAATACTGCCTGGAGTTTGTGGAAGTGTCGGCGCGCCAGACGGATAACGAGTTACACGTTATCGTTGAGGATGATGGCCCGGGGATCCCGCTCAATAAACGTGATGTGGTGTTCGATCGCGGTCAGCGAGCGGATACGCTGCGCCCCGGTCAGGGCGTGGGTCTAGCCGTCGCCCGCGAGATTGTCGACCAGTACGACGGAAAAATCGAAACCAGCGAAAGCTTGCTCGGCGGGGCCAGAATGGAAGTGATTTTTGGTCGTCAGCAGCCCACATCGGACGATAGTTAACCCGTTATGTGAAAAATGCGAGGATCTCGCAGCCGGGGGGCTGAGCTTCCGTTATAATCCGAGTCAGTAAGAGCCTGCGGAATAAAAAAATATGGATTATCACTTAACACTTAACTGGCCCGAATTTATTGAACGTTACTGGCAAAAGCGCCCGGTGGTTCTGAAACGCGGGTTCAGCAACTTTGTCGACCCTATCTCACCTGACGAGCTGGCCGGTCTGGCCATGGAAAACGAAGTCGACAGCCGCCTGGTCAGCCACCAGGACGGGAAATGGCAGGTCAGCCACGGTCCTTTCGAAAGTTACGATCATCTCGGCGAAAGCAACTGGTCACTGCTGGTGCAGGCGGTCAACCACTGGCACGAGCCGACTGCCGCGCTAATGCGCCCGTTCCGCGCCCTGCCGGACTGGCGCATGGACGATCTGATGATCTCCTTCTCCGTACCTGGCGGCGGCGTGGGTCCGCATCTGGACCAGTACGACGTGTTTATCATTCAGGGTACGGGACGCCGCCGCTGGCGCGTGGGCGAAAAAGTGCCGATGAAACAGCACTGCCCGCACCCGGATCTGCTTCAGGTTGATCCGTTCGAAGGCATTATCGACGAAGAGCTGGAGCCGGGCGATATCCTCTACATTCCGCCAGGCTTCCCTCACGAAGGTTACTCCCTCGAGAACTCGCTGAACTACTCCGTTGGATTCCGCGCGCCGAGCGGCCGCGAGATGATCAGCGGCTTTGCCGACTACGTCCTGCAGCGCGAGCTGGGCAGCTATCGCTACAGCGATCCGGACGTGCCCGCGCGCGAGCATCCGGCAGACATCATGCCGGTAGAGCTGGATAAGCTGCGCGGCATGATGCTGGATCTGATCAACGAGCCGGAGCACTTTAAACAATGGTTTGGCGAGTTTATCAGCCAGTCCCGCCACGAGCTGGACGTTGCACCGCCGGAGCCGCCGTATCAGGCAGACGAGATTTATGATGCGCTGCAGCAGGGTGACAAGCTGGTTCGTCTGGGCGGATTGCGCGTGCTGCGCATTGGTGAAGAGGTCTTCGTCAACGGTGAGAAGCTCGACTCCCCGCATCGCCCGGCGCTGGAAGCCATTGCAAGCCATCTGGTGTTGACTGCCGACACCTTTGGCGATGCGCTGGAAGATCCGTCCTTCCTCGCGATGCTGGCCGCGCTGGTCAACAGCGGGTACTGGTTCTTTGAGGACTGAGTTGCTTTAATGCCCGGTGGCGCTTCGCCACCGGGCTTTTGCTTACCGCTTCGCGGTTAACTCCGCTATCCGCACAATCACCTTCACCGCTTTTTCCATTCCTTCCAGCGTCACGAACTCATGCTTGCCGTGGTAGTTGTAGCCACCGGTAAACAGGTTCGGGCACGGCAGCCCCATAAACGACAGCTGCGAGCCGTCAGTGCCGCCGCGAATCGGTTTTAAGACCGGTTCAATATCGCAGTCGCGCATCGCCTGCTGGGCGATATCCAGAATGTGCGGATGGGCCATCACCTTGTCGCGCATATTGTAATAGCTGTCTTCAATGATCAGCTCAATATAGCAGTCAGGATGCAATCCCTTCCCAACCTTCTTGGCGATCTCCATCATTTTGCGCTTGCGCGCCTCAAAGGCTTTACGGTCAAAATCGCGGATGATGTAGTGCATCTGCGCGCTGTCCACGGTGCCTTTGATGCTGGTGAGGTGATAAAAGCCCTCATACCCCTCGGTCTGTTCAGGGCTCTCTTCCGCCGGGACTTCCGCATGAATACGCGACGCCAGCGACAGCGCGTTCACCATCACCCCTTTGGCAGAGCCTGGGTGAACGTTGTTTCCGACAATTTTTATGGTCACCGAGGCGGCGTTGAAGTTTTCATACTCCAGCTCGCCCACGCCGCCGCCGTCGACGGTGTACGCCCACTGCGCGTTAAAAGCTTCCACGTCGAAGTGCTTCGCGCCCTTACCCACCTCTTCGTCCGGGGTAAAGGCCACGCGGATGTCCCCGTGCGGGATGTTTTTACCTTTCAGGACCGCCAGCGCCGTCATGATTTCCGCGATGCCCGCCTTGTCATCCGCCCCCAGCAGCGTTTTGCCGTCGGTGGTGATCAGCGTCTGGCCGAGCAGCTGGTGCAGCACCGGGAACATCACCGGAGAGAGCACTTCGTCACCAATACCCAGCGCAATATCGCCGCCGCGGTAGTTTTCCACGATCTGCGGGTTCACGTGTTTGCCGCTAAAATCCGGAGAGGTGTCGACATGGGAGATAAAGCCAATCGCCGGAATATCACCCGGCACATTCGCCGGCAGCGTTCCCATCACAGTGCCTTTTTCGCTTAACGTAACGTTGACCAGCCCCATGGCCTCAAGCTGCTCTTTAAGCAGGTTTAACAACTTCCACTGGCCTTCGGTGCTTGGCACCTGGCGGACACCCGGCTTAGATTGGGTATCCAGCGAAACATACTGTAAAAAACGCTCAAGTAATTTATCCATGCAGTCACCCTCACTTTTTGTGACAACATTATCAGTAAGCATCAAAACGCAAATATTGCGTCAGGTCACTTTTATCCCGCAAACGAGAACTTTTTACGTTTATATCTTTATGCGTTAATAAATGTAGCTTATGAATCAGTGACAAGGATTGGCGATTACGGGGGATTGCCGTAGAATGTCCGCCCTCATTACGAGTCACCAAGGTGGTTACACACAAACCCCGCTTCAGTCTGCTGCCTGAGGCGTCTATATGGGACAGCGCAAAAATTGAATACACAATCCCGTTCTCGTTCACCGCTGGTGCAACTGGAACGAATTCGTAAAAGCTTTGATGGCAAAGACGTCATTTCAGACCTCAACCTGACCATCAATGATGGTGAGTTTCTTACGCTGCTTGGCCCCTCCGGCTGCGGCAAAACCACCGTACTGCGCCTTATCGCCGGGCTGGAAAGCGTTGATAATGGCCGCATCCATCTTGAGAACCAGGACATCACCCAAGTTCCTGCCGAAGATCGCCACGTCAATACCGTTTTTCAGAGCTACGCTCTGTTCCCGCACATGACCGTGTTTGAGAACGTGGCGTTTGGCCTGCGGATGCAAAAAACCCCGGCTAATGAGATCGAACCGCGCGTCACCGAAGCTCTGCGCATGGTACAGCTGGAAGCGTTTGCCCAGCGAAAGCCCCACCAGCTCTCCGGCGGTCAGCAGCAGCGTGTGGCCATTGCCCGCGCGGTCGTCAATAAACCACGCCTGCTTCTGCTGGATGAATCCCTCTCCGCGCTGGACTACAAGCTGCGCAAGCAGATGCAGAACGAGCTGAAGGCGCTACAGCGCAAGCTCGGTATCACGTTCGTGTTTGTCACCCACGATCAGGAAGAGGCGCTGACCATGTCTGACCGCATCGTGGTGATGCGCGACGGCAAAATCGAGCAGGACGGTACGCCGCGTGAAATTTACGAAGAGCCGAAAAACCTGTTTGTCGCCAGCTTTATTGGCGAGATCAATATCTTCAACGCCACGGTTCTTGAGCGTCTGGATGCGCAGCGCGTTCGCGCGAACGTCGAGGGACGCGACTGCATTATCACCGTGAACTTTGCCGTCGAGAAAGACCAAAAACTCAACGTCCTGCTGCGCCCGGAAGATCTCCGCGTTGATGAGATCCACGACGCGGCCGACGTCGAAGGTCTGATCGGTTACGTTCGCGAACGTAACTATAAAGGGATGACCCTCGAGTCCGTGGTTGAACTGGAGAACGGCAAAATGGTGATGGTCAGCGAATTCTTTAACGAGGACGACCCTGACTTTGACCACTCTCTTGACCAGAAAATGGTTATCAACTGGGTAGAAAGCTGGGAGGTTGTGCTGGCTGATGAAGAACACAAGTAAGTTCCAGAAGGTGGTGATTGCCACAATCGTCGGTTGGCTTGTGCTATTTGTCTTTTTACCCAACCTGATGATCGTTGCCACCAGCTTCCTGACCCGCGACGATGCAAACTTCGTTTCGCTGGTCTTTACGCTGGATAATTACGCGCGCCTGCTCGATCCGCTCTATTTTGACGTGCTGCTGCACTCGCTCAATATGGCGCTGATTGCCACCGTGGCCTGCCTGCTGCTGGGGTACCCTTTCGCATGGTTCCTGGCGGGACTGCCGCAAAAGGTGCGCCCGCTGCTGCTGTTTCTGCTGATTGTGCCGTTCTGGACCAACTCGCTGATTCGCATCTACGGGCTGAAAATCTTCCTCAGCACCAAAGGCTACCTCAATGAATTTCTGCTGTGGCTGGGGGTGATTGATACGCCGATCCGCATTATGTTCACCCCGAGCGCGGTGATCGTTGGCCTGGTCTATATCCTGCTGCCGTTTATGGTGATGCCGCTCTACTCCAGCATTGAGAAGCTGGATAAACCGCTGCTGGAAGCGGCAAAAGACCTGGGAGCTAGCAAGCTGCAGACCTTTATCCGGATTATCATTCCGCTGACCATGCCCGGCATTATCGCGGGCTGTCTGCTGGTGATGCTGCCTGCGATGGGCCTGTTCTACGTGTCGGACCTGATGGGCGGGGCGAAAAACCTGCTGATCGGTAACGTGATCAAGAGCCAGTTCCTCAACATCCGCGACTGGCCGTTCGGCTCCGCGACCAGCATTACGCTCACGGTGGTGATGGGCCTGATGCTGCTGGTCTACTGGCGCGCTTCGCGTCTGCTGAATAAAAAGGTGGAGCTCGAATGATCGGTCGACTGCTTCGCGGCGGTTTTATGACCGCCATTTACGCTTACCTTTATATCCCGATTATCATTTTGATCGTGAACTCGTTTAACAGCTCGCGCTTCGGGATTAACTGGCAGGGCTTTACCACCAGCTGGTACAGCCTGCTGATGAACAACGACAGCCTGCTGCAGGCAGCCCAGCACTCGTTGACGATGGCGATCGTCTCCGCCACCTTCGCCACGCTGATTGGCTCCCTCACCGCCGTGGCGCTGTACCGCTACCGCTTTCGCGGCAAGCCGTTCGTCAGCGGCATGCTGTTTGTGGTGATGATGTCGCCGGACATCGTGATGGCGATTTCGCTGCTGGTGCTGTTTATGCTGCTGGGCGTACAGCTTGGCTTCTGGTCGCTGCTGTTTTCCCATATCACCTTCTGCCTGCCGTTTGTGGTGGTGACCGTCTATGCCCGCCTGAAAGGGTTCGACGTGCGCATGCTGGAGGCAGCGAAAGATCTGGGTGCCAGCGAGATGACCATCCTGCGCAAAATCATCCTGCCGCTGGCGATGCCTGCCGTGGCGGCCGGGTGGCTGCTCAGCTTTACCCTGTCGATGGATGACGTCGTGGTCTCCTCATTCGTGACCGGGCCGAGCTACGAAATTCTGCCGTTGAAGATCTATTCGATGGTGAAAGTCGGCGTCTCACCGGAGGTGAACGCGCTGGCGACCATTCTGCTGGTGTTTTCGCTGGTTCTGGTGATCGCCAGCCAGGTTATTGCTCGTGATAAAACAAAACCTCAGGGGACAATGAAATGAAAAAAATGCTCGCCGCTGCGGCGCTGGTGCTTGGCATGGGTGCCGCACACGCTGATGACAGCAAAACGCTCTACTTCTACAACTGGACCGAATACGTGCCGCCGGGCCTGCTGGAGCAGTTCACCAAAGAGACGGGCATCAAGGTTATCTACTCGACCTACGAGTCGAATGAAACTATGTACGCCAAGCTGAAAACCTATAAAGACGGCGCGTACGATCTGGTCGTTCCCTCCACCTACTTTGTCGACAAAATGCGCAAAGAGGGGATGATCCAGAAGATCGACAAAACGAAGCTAACCCATTTTTCAAACCTCGATCCGGAGATGCTCAACAAGCCGTTCGACCCGAATAACGACTACTCCATTCCGTACATCTGGGGCGCAACGGCAATTGGCGTGAACAGCGAGGCCATCGATCCGAAAACGGTCACCGGCTGGGCCGATCTGTGGAAACCGGAATACAAAGGCAGCCTGCTGTTAACCGACGATGCGCGCGAAGTGTTCCAGATCGCGCTGCGTAAACTTGGCTATTCCGGTAACACCACCGATCCGAAAGAGATCGAAGCGGCCTACAACGAGCTGAAAAAGCTGATGCCTAACGTGGCGGCATTCAACTCTGATAATCCGGCAAACCCGTATATGGAAGGCGAAGTGAACCTGGGAATGGTATGGAACGGCTCTGCGTATGTTGCCCGCCAGGCCGGGACGCCGCTGGAAGTGGTCTGGCCGAAGGAAGGCGGCATCTTCTGGATGGACAGCCTCGCGATCCCGGCCAACGCGAAGAACGTGGACGGCGCGCTGAAGCTGATTAATTTCCTGCTGCGTCCGGACGTGGCGAAACAGGTTGCCGAGACGATTGGCTACCCGACGCCAAACCTGGCCGCCCGCAAGCTGCTGAAGCCTGACGTGGCTAACGATAAGTCACTCTATCCGGATGCCGAAACCATCAGCAAAGGTGAATGGCAGAACGATGTAGGCGACGCGAGCCGCCTTTACGAAGAGTATTATCAGAAGTTAAAAGCAGGTCGTTAATGCAATGCGTAACGGGCGACGCAACGTCGCCCGTTACGCTTACAGCCCCTTCAGAAGCTTATCCACAAACGCTGGCACCACCTCGCTCGCCAGGCCGTATTGCTTCTCTTCAAACTCGCTGCCCACCTGGCTCGGCTCCAGATTGAGCTCTACCGTATGCGCCCCGTGCAGTCGCGCTTCGTGAACAAACCCCGCCGCCGGGTAAACGTGTCCTGATGTGCCAATAGCGATAAACACGTCCGCCATTGACAGCGCGCTGTAGATCTCATCCATCCCCAGCGGCATTTCGCCAAACCAGACCACGTGCGGACGCAGGCGCGACGGGAACTGGCAGCAGTGGCACTTATCCTCTGGCAGCACGTCCTCTTTCCAGTCCAGCACCTGGCCGCTCCAGGCGCAGCGAACCTTGAGCAGCTCACCGTGCATGTGGATGATGTTCTTGTTACCGGCCCGCTCGTGCAGGTTATCGATATTCTGCGTCACCAGCAGAAAACGATCCCCGAGCGCCTCTTCCAGCTTCGCCAGCGCCATATGCGCCGCGTTCGGCGCAATCTCAGGCTGCTGAAGCTGCCGACGGCGAGCGTTGTAAAACGCCTGCACGAGATCCGGATCGCGGGCAAAGCCTTCCGGCGTCGCCACGTCCTCGACGCGGTGCTCTTCCCACAGCCCGTCCGCTGCACGGAAGGTTTGAATTCCTGACTCGGCGGAGATCCCCGCGCCGGTCAGCACCACCACTCTGGGTTTATCCATCGCTTCTGGCATGATTCTGTCTCTGAAAAAGATCCGCTGGCGCAAGCGCTCTCGTAAGCGGCGTTTGTTTTTGCGAAAACGGCTGAGTCGACCCTGGCGACGCGACAGCATAAAGACCTCGTAAACTAATCGGTAAGATGAAGGAATGCGGCTCCGCGCATGCCTCCTGCGTCCCCGTGTCGCGCGCGTTCAATACGCGGCACGCGGGCGACCGGCAATAAATGTCGGGGCAGACGCCCGGACAACCGTTCCGTAATCGCAGTAAAGTTTGACAGCCCTCCCCCGATCACCAGCAGATCCGGGTCGACGATGGTGAGAATATTTCCCAGACACACCGCCAGCAGATCCAGATAGCGCTCGACGTGCTCACGCGCCTGCGCATCCCCCTGCTCCCACAGGGTAATGATTTGAGGGGCCTCAAGTTTCTGATGATAGAAGTGTTCGTAAAGCCATGCAAACCCGCGTCCTGAGAGATAGTTCTCGATACAGCCGTGCTGACCACAGCCGCAGCGGGTGAGCGGGAAATCACGCCCCACCACATCCAGCGCATCCACTGGAAGGCGGATATGGCCAAACTCCCCGGTGATGTAGCTGCGCCCGGTAATCGGCTTGCCGTTGATCACTAGCCCCCCGCCGACGCCGGTACCGAGGATCAGCCCCATCACCAGCGGATATTGTCGGAATTCATCATCCCAGGCTTCAGAGAGGGCAAAGCAGTTGGCATCGTTATCTAAACGCACGTCGCGTTCAAGGAGGGCCGAGAGGTCGGCGCGGAGCGGTTTACCGCTGGCGGCCGGCACGTTGGCGGCGTACAGCGTGCCGTCATCGGTTTCCGGCATCCCAGGAATGCCGATGCCGACGCTGCCCTTTACGCCGAAGCGTTCATCCGCCTGCGCCACCAGCGCGGCAATGGCGGTTAAAAATTCATCGTAGCTTTCGCGCGGCGTGGGAACGCGGGTTTCCCACTGCAGTTTGAGATCTTTATCAAACACGCCGAGAGCAATCTTGGTGCCGCCAATATCAAATCCATAATACATAGTGCATTCCTCTTTCTGACATAGCGGCCTCAGGACCGCTACACCATGACGTAATTACTGGCCACTTAATACCCTCGCCGGATCAATTCGGCTTGCGCGACGCGCCGGATACCAGCTTGCCAGCAGACTCAGTAAAAGTGCTGTAACCAGCACGTAAAAAACGTCCAGCCAGTGCAGTTCAGACGGCAGGAAGTCAATAAAATAGATGTCACCGGACAGGAACTGATGGCCGATAAGCTTTTCAATCCCGTTGATGATCGGCGTCAGCTGCAGGGAAACCACCACGCCAATCACCACGCCGCACAGGCTGCCGAACAGCCCTGCCAGCAAACCGTACCAGACGAAGATGGCGCGAATAAGACCGTCTTTTGCCCCGAGGGTACGCAGCACGGCGATGTCGCCGCTCTTGTCCTTAACCGCCATTACCAGCGTCGAGACGATATTAAAGCACGCTACGCCAATCACCAGCACCATCGCCAGATACATGATCGCACGGATCATCTGGATATCACGGTACATATACCCGTAAGTGCCGATCCAGCTTTTGATATAGACGTAGTTATTGGTGACGCTGCCGGCATCACGCACCAGCTTGTTGGCGTTAAAGACGTCGTTCACCTTAATGGCAATGCCCTTCACGCTGTCGCCCATGTCGAGATACTGGCGCGCATCTTCCAGCGGCACCATCGCAAAGCTATGGTCAAGCTGGCCGCTCAGCTGGAGAATACCGGTGACGTGCAGGCGCACGCGCTTGGGCTGCTGTAATTTGTGGTCGGCGCTGGCGTTCGGGATCATGATTGACACCCAGTCGCCCTGCTTCACCTTCAGGGCATCGGCAACGCCTTTACCCATGATGATCTGCTGCTCGCCGGCCTTAAAGTTAGCCCACGCGCCGTTCTGGACATATTTCGGCAGCGCGCTGAGCCGCTCTTCCTGCGCCGGGTTGACCCCTTTTACCTGAATGGCGCGCAGGTTTACCCCGCTCTCCACCAGCCCGGTAAAGCTAATGTAAGGTGCAGCCGCCGCAATGCCGGGCACTTTTTCAACTTTGGCGAGCGCATCGCTCCAGTTGGTCCACGGCTGGTTAACCGGCTCGATCTCCCCGTGCGGCACCACCGCCAGAATGCGGTTATTGAGCTCGCGCTCAAAGCCGTTCATGGCGCTTAAGCCGACAATCAGGACAGCCACGCCCAGCGCAATACCGATGGTGGAGATCACGGAGATCAGCGACACCATGCCGCCGCGACGGCGGCCGCGGCTAAAGCGTAACCCGATGAGTAACGATAACGGTGACGCCATTACTCTGCCCCCATCAGGGTCAGTTCCGCATTCAGATGGCCGTCGCGCATCTCAAGCTGGCGACCCATGCGTTTTGCCAGCTGCAGGTCGTGGGTCACCACCAGAAACGCGGTACCCTGAGAAGCGTTCAGCTCGCCGAGAAGCTGGAAGATACTGTCCGCATTGCGCGCGTCCAGGTTACCGGTCGGTTCATCCGCCAGCACCAGGCGCGGATTATTGACCAGCGCGCGGGCAATCGCCACGCGCTGGCGCTCGCCGCCGGACAGCTCCGACGGGCGGTGATTGCCACGGTGGCCCAGCCCTACCGCTTTCAGCATATCGCTGGCGCGGGCGTTAATTTCTGCCGGTTTCTTTTTGCCAATCAGCAGCGGCATCGCCACGTTTTCCAGCGCCGTGAAGTCCGGCAGCAGGTGGTGGAACTGGTAGATAAAGCCCAGCTCGCGGTTACGCAACTCGGCCTTCGCCGCAGAGGACATTTTGCTCATCGGCTGGCCGGAGAAGATCACGTCGCCGTTGGTTGGCGTGTCCAGCCCGCCCAGCAGGTGCAGCAGCGTACTTTTGCCGGAGCCGGAGCTGCCGACAATCGCCATCATCTCGCCCTCGCCCACGCTAAAGCTCACATTGTGCAGCACGTCGGTCTGCACAGTGCCTTCCTGATAGCGTTTGGACAGGTTGTCGCATTGCAACAGGATCTTATTCATAACGTAAAGCCTCAGCGGGTTGAGTGGCGGCAGCGCGCCAGGAAGGATAAAGCGTAGAAAGCAGCGCAATGGCCATCGCGGCCAGCGCAATACCGACCACCTGCAGCGGCTCAATAGCCACCGGCAGCGCCGCGCCGTCAAGCAGCGCGCCGATGATCGGCATCAAGTTGTTAAGCTGGCTGGCAAGCAGTGCCCCGAGCACGGCGCCCAGCAGCGCGCCGATAATGCCGGCACTGGCCCCCTGCACCATAAAGACCGCCATGATCTGGCGCGGCGTCAGCCCCTGGGTTTGCAGGATGGCAACCTCGCCCTGCTTCTCCATCACCATCAGGCCCAGCGAGGTGATAATGTTAAACGCAGCCACGGCAACGATCAGGCTCAGCAGCAGCCCCATCATGTTTTTTTCCATGCGCACGGCCTGGAACAGCTCGCCTTTACGCTCGCGCCAGTCCTGCCATTTGGTGCCGTCCGGCAGTTTTTGCTGGCTGAGGGTATCGACCTTCAGCGGCTGATCGAGCCACAGGCGCCAGCCGGTGATATTCCCCGCCGGGTAACGCATCAGGCGTGAAGCATCCTGAATGTTCACCAGCATCTGATAGCCGTCAACTTCGCTGTTGGCGGCAAAGGTACCAATTACGTTAAACAGGCGCTGGCTCGGCAGGCGCCCCATCGGCGTAAACTGGCTGGCCGACGGCACCATCACGCGCAGCTGGTCGCCACGGTTGACGCCAAGCTGCCCGGCAAGCTGTTCACCGAGGATCACGTTGTATTTTCCGGCTTCCAGATCGGTTTGCTTCACGTTAACCAGGAACGGCGTCAGCGGGTCTTTTTGCGCCGGGTCAATTCCCAGCATCACGCCGACCGCCACGCTGCGGGCACTTTGCAGCACCACGTCGCCCGTCGTGAGCGGCGCAACGCGCGTGACGCCCTGTAGCTTCGCCGCGCTTTCCGGCAGCTGTTGCGGGTTAACGGAACCGTTGGTTGAGGAGAGAATGGCCTGCGGCATCAGCCCCAGGATATTGTTTTGCAGCTCGCGCTCGAAGCCGTTCATAACGGAAAGTACCGTCACCAGAGCCATCACGCCGAGCGTAATGCCAATAGTCGAAAGCCAGGAGACAAAGCGACCGAAGCGGTCCGCGGCGCGCCCACGCATGTAACGTAAGCCTATGAAGAGTGCGACAGGTTGATACATGAAGTCCGTCTGTTTGCTGATAGCAGACCCACGAGTATATAAGCGAATCCGTTAAGGGTAAATGACTGAAACCGTAAGCTTTGGTAATCATTTTTCCGATAAATTCAGATAAATCAGCGTGCTATTGACTGAATCCTCACCTCGCAGCCTCCACCTTTTCCGAAAAACCTCCTGATACAGACTGTTACCCGTTACATCCCGGCTTCGTTTAACAACAATTGCTCGTTCGTTTATGGCAATAAGGTAGTCGCGAACAATGAAGCAAAAAGCATTATGGATTAACCAGATAAAAGGGCTGTGTATTTGCCTTGTGGTTATCTACCATTCGGTCATCACCTTTTACCCGCATCTGAGCGGGCTGCAACACCCGCTCTCCGGGCTCCTCGCCAAATGCTGGGTCTATTTTAACCTCTATCTCGCCCCGTTCCGGATGCCGGTCTTCTTCTTTATCTCCGGCTATCTGATCCGTCGTTATATTGATGAGGTAGACTGGCGCACCAGCCTCGACAAGCGGATCTGGAGCATTGTCTGGGTTCTGGCGCTGTGGGGGATCCTGCAATGGCAGGCGCTGACCCACCTGAACGCCTGGCTGGCGCCCGATCGCGAGCTTGCCACCTCGTCGAACGCGGCCTACGCCGAGTCCCTGGCAGGATTTGTGCGGGGCATGCTCACCGCCAGCACCAGCCTGTGGTATCTGTATGCCCTGGTGGTCTACTTCACGCTGTGTAAACTGCTGAGCCGCTGGAAGCTGCCGGTACTCGGACTGCTTGCGCTGGCGAGCATCGCGATCAACTTCCTGCCGCTGCCGTGGTGGGGAATGAACAGCGTGGTACGCAACATGATCTACTACAGCCTGGGGGCGTGGTATGGCGTAGAGCTGATGGCGTGGATGAAAAGCTTCAACCTGCGCCGCACCTGGCTAGCTACTGGCGCTTTCGCGGCCGTCTCCGTCGTGCTGTGGTTTGCTAACGTTCCTCTCCTGCTTTCTCTGCTGTCGATTGTGTTGATCATGAAGCTGTTCTACAGCCTTGAGCAGCGCTATGCCGTGCATCCCAACAACCTGCTGAACGTGATTGGCTCAAACACCATTGCGATCTATACCACCCACCGCATCTTAATTGAGGCCTTCAGCCTGATCCTGATTGGCGAGATGAATGCAGCATACTGGCCGGTCTGGGCCGAGCTGTCCTTAATTCTGGTCTACCCGTTTGCCAGCCTGCTTATCTGTACCCTTGCCGGGCTCGGGATGCGTAAAATCTCCACCGCCCTGTTCGGGGACGTTTTCTTCTCTCCTCCGTCTACGCGGACCCTGTCACCTTCCACGCGTTAATGCCCTCTCCGCCCCCGTTTTGGGGGCGTTTAGCCCTGCCGTGCGGTTACGATTTGCTTATGTAAAACGATCGAGGATAATAAAGACATTGCGTATCAGTGATATGCCCCAATACTGTTGGTATATCCATAAGAGACTCTGACATAGCCATGCCTGAACACTATCGTTATTCCTTGCCCGTCAAAGCGGGCGACCAGCGCCAGCTGGGTGAACTCACGGGCGCGGCGTGCGCCACGCTGGTGGCAGAAATCGCTGAGCGGCACCCTGGCCCGGTGGTGCTGGTTGCCCCGGATATGCAAAACGCCCTGCGCCTGCACGACGAAATCCGCCAGTTCACCGATAGCCTGGTGTTCAGCCTGGCCGACTGGGAAACGCTGCCGTATGACAGCTTCTCTCCGCATCAGGAGATCATCTCCTCGCGCCTGTCGACCCTGTATCAACTCCCGACCATGCAGCGCGGCGTGCTGATTGTGCCGGTGAATACCCTGATGCAGCGCGTCTGCCCGCACAGCTATCTGCACGGTCACGCGCTGGTGATGAAAAAAGGCCAGCGCCTGTCTCGCGACACCCTGCGCGACCAGCTTGACGGTGCCGGATATCGCCATGTCGATCAGGTTATGGAACACGGGGAATATGCGACCCGCGGTGCGCTGCTCGACCTTTACCCGATGGGCAGCGACCAGCCGTATCGTCTGGATTTCTTTGATGATGAAATCGACAGCCTGCGCGTGTTCGATGCCGACACCCAGCGCACGCTGGAAGAGGTGGAATCCATCAATTTACTGCCTGCCCACGAGTTCCCGACGGACAAAACCGCCATCGAGCTGTTCCGCAGCCAGTGGCGCGACAGGTTCGACGTGAAGCGTGATGCAGAACATATCTATCAGCAGGTCAGCAAGGGTACGCTCCCGGCCGGGATCGAATACTGGCAGCCGCTGTTCTTCAGCGAGCCGCTGCCTCCCCTGTTCAGCTACTTCCCGGCGAATACCCTGATTGTGAACACCGGCGATATCGACGCCAGCGCCAGCCGCTTTGAAAGCGAAACCCGCGCGCGCTTCGAAAACCGGGGCGTTGACCCGATGCGTCCGCTCCTGCCGCCGGAATCGCTGTGGCTGCGCACCGACGAGCTCAACGCCGAGCTGAAGCGCTGGCCGCGCATGCAGCTGAAAACCGATTCGCTTGCCGATAAGGCCGCCAACACCAACCTCGCCTTCCGCACGCTGCCGGACCTGGCCGTTCAGGCGCAGCAGAAATCGCCGCTGGACAATCTGCGCAAGTTTCTGGAGTCCTTTACCGGCCCGGTGGTCTTCTCCGTTGAGAGTGAAGGCCGCCGCGAGGCGCTCGGTGAGCTGCTGGGACGCATTAAGGTGGCGCCGAAGCGCATCCTGCGCCTGAGCGAAGCGACCGGAAACGGTCGTTACCTGATGATTGGCGCCGCCGAGCACGGGTTCATTGACACGCTCAACAACCTGGCGCTGATTTGCGAAAGCGACCTGCTGGGCGAGCGCGTCGCGCGCCGCCGTCAGGACAGCCGTCGGACCATCAACCCGGACACGCTGATCCGCAACCTGGCCGAGCTGCACCCGGGCCAGCCGATTGTTCACCTGGAGCACGGCGTTGGCCGCTATCAGGGGATGACCACGCTGGAAGCGGGCGGCATTAAAGGTGAGTACCTGATGCTGACCTACGCCAATGACGCCAAACTCTATGTACCGGTCTCGTCGCTGCACCTGATTAGCCGCTATGCGGGCGGCGCGGAGGAGAACGCGCCGCTGCACAAGCTGGGCGGCGACGCCTGGGCGCGCGCGCGCCAGAAGGCCGCGGAAAAAGTGCGCGACGTGGCGGCCGAGCTGCTGGACATCTACGCCCAGCGCGCGGCCAAAGAGGGCTTCGCCTTTAAGCACGACAAAGAACAGTACCAGCTGTTCTGCGACAGCTTCCCGTTTGAAACCACGCCGGATCAGGCCCAGGCCATTAACGCCGTGCTGAGCGACATGTGCCAGCCGCTGGCGATGGACCGCTTAGTCTGCGGCGACGTCGGCTTCGGCAAAACCGAAGTGGCGATGCGAGCCGCCTTCCTGGCGGTGGAAAACAACAAGCAGGTGGCGGTGCTGGTGCCGACCACCCTGCTCGCCCAGCAGCACTTCGACAACTTCCGCGACCGCTTCGCCAACTGGCCGGTGCGCATCGAGATGCTGTCGCGTTTTCGCAGCACCAAAGAGCAGACGCAGATCCTGGAGCAGGCAAGCGAAGGCAAAATTGACATTCTGATCGGTACCCACAAGCTGCTGCAAAACGACGTGAAGTGGAAAGATCTGGGGCTGCTGATCGTCGACGAAGAGCACCGCTTCGGGGTGCGTCATAAAGAGCGCATCAAGGCGATGCGCGCGGACGTCGACATTCTGACCCTGACCGCCACGCCTATCCCGCGCACGCTGAACATGGCGATGAGCGGCATGCGCGATCTGTCGATTATCGCCACGCCGCCGGCGCGCCGTCTGGCGGTAAAAACCTTCGTCCGCGAGTACGACAATCTGGTGGTGCGCGAGGCGATCCTGCGTGAGGTGCTGCGCGGCGGCCAGGTGTATTATCTGTATAACGACGTTGAAAATATCCAGAAAGCCGCCGACAGGCTGGCGGAACTGGTACCGGAAGCGCGTGTTGCCATCGGCCACGGACAGATGCGCGAGCGCGAGCTGGAGCGGGTGATGAACGACTTCCACCACCAGCGCTTTAACGTGCTGGTGTGTACCACCATCATCGAAACCGGGATCGACATTCCGACCGCGAACACGATTATCATCGAACGTGCGGATCACTTTGGCCTGGCCCAGCTTCACCAGCTGCGCGGCCGCGTCGGGCGTTCGCACCATCAGGCCTACGCCTGGCTGCTGACGCCGCATCCGAAAGCGATGACCACCGACGCGCAAAAGCGCCTGGAAGCCATCGCCTCGCTGGAAGACCTTGGCGCAGGCTTCGCGCTGGCCACGCACGATCTGGAGATCCGCGGTGCGGGTGAGCTGCTGGGTGAGGACCAGAGCGGCTCCATGGAGACCATCGGCTTCTCGCTCTATATGGAGCTGCTGGAAAACGCGGTTGACGCCCTGAAGGCCGGACGCGAGCCGTCTCTGGAAGATTTGACCAGCCAGCAGACCGAGGTTGAACTCCGTATGCCTTCCCTGCTGCCGGACGATTTCATTCCGGATGTGAATACCCGCCTGTCGTTCTACAAGCGCATCGCCAGCGCGAAGAATGAGAACGAGCTGGAAGAGATCAAAGTGGAGCTGATCGACCGCTTCGGCCTGTTGCCAGATGCGGCGCGTAACCTGCTGGATATCGCGCGCCTGCGCCAGCAGGCGCAGAAGCTGGGCATTCGCAAGCTTGAAGGCAACGAAAAAGGCGGCATGATTGAATTTGCCGAGAAGAACCACGTCAACCCGATGTGGCTGATCGGCCTGCTGCAAAAACAGCCGCAGCATTTCCGTCTTGATGGCCCGACGCGTCTGAAATTTACCCAGGAGCTGACGGAGCGTAAAACCCGCATGGACTGGGTGCGTAACTTTATGCGTCAGCTGGAAGAGAACGCCGTCGCGTAACTCGCCCTTCCCCCCCCCCGTTAGCGCATTGCTGCCGGGGGGGACAATTTACAAACTCTTTGCACTTCACCCGATCTTCCCGACACACCCATTCGCCATAATTATCATTAACTCTTTATAAAACAATAACCTTATCATTTGCATGGATTATGGTGATGATGACCTCTTCGCGTTTTACCCGCTGGATAACCCTGTTTGCGCTGGCAGCCACCGTCGCGGTTGCGCTTCCTGCGCGGGCAAACACCTGGCCCCTTCCCCCGCCCGGCAGCAAGGTGGTGGGCGAAAACCGCTTTCATGTGGTTGAAAACAATGGTGGCTCACTGGAAGCGATAGCCAAAAAATATAACGTCGGTTTTCTGGCCCTGCTGCAGGCGAACCCCGGCGTCGACCCGTACGTCCCGCGCGCGGGCAGCGTACTGACCATCCCGTTACAGACCATCCTGCCGGACGCTCCGCGCGAGGGGATCGTGATTAACCTGGCGGAGCTGCGTCTGTACTATTACCCGCCGGGTAAAAATGAGGTCACCGTCTATCCTATCGGTATTGGTCAGCTGGGCGGCGATACGCTGACGCCAACGATGGTCACCACCGTCTCGGATAAACGCGCCAACCCAACCTGGACGCCGACGGCCAACATTCGCGCCCGCTATAAGGCCCAGGGCATCGAACTTCCTGCCGTGGTTCCGGCAGGCCCGGATAACCCGATGGGTCATCACGCGATCCGCCTTGCCGCATACGGCGGCGTTTACCTGCTGCACGGCACAAACGCGGATTTTGGCATCGGCATGCGCGTCAGCTCCGGCTGTATTCGTCTGCGCGATGACGATATCAAAACGCTGTTTAACGTGGTTACGCCGGGAACGAAGGTGAATATTATCAACACGCCGATTAAAGTCTCTGAAGAGCCAGGCGGCGTGCGGCTGGTTGAGATTCACCAGCCGCTATCGAAAAATATCGGCGACGATCCGCAGACGTTACCCATTAACCTGAATGCCGCGATGGTGAGCTTCAAAACGAATGCGAACACCGATAGCCTGGTGATGGAGCGCGCGATGGAAGCGCGATCAGGCATGCCGACCGATGTCACCCGGCATCACGATGTCGTCCAGCAGTCCATGTAAGACGGAAAGTAAAACGCCCTGCTTAGCAGGGCGTTTTTTTTGCAGTGGCATAAATGAGGGTTTATGCCCGGCTTATTTGTAGATAACAGCGGTGCCGTGCAGGGTGTTAGGACCGGTCACGGAGGTGATGCGGTAAGATTTTGCACCCATTGCTTCCGCTTTTTGTGCCAGCTGATCTTCCAGTGAGCTCAGGTTAGTCCCGGCAGACGCAGAGATCGTCCCGACTTTATGCTGATCGGCTGGAGTGGATTGTACCTGTACAGCAGCGAAGCTTGCGAAAGAGAGTGAACTCAGAACAGCAGCAGCGATGAGGGTTTTTACGTTTTTCATAATATTTACCTTTGGCAGATGAATTTTTAGGTCGTTAGCTATTTAGTTAACGATCGATAGGTAAATCATAAGTGTGATCCAGCTCACGCGTCAACACATTTTTATAACGAGCATTAATTAAATTTTAAAGTCGTTATTTTTCATACATATATGATTAATTTATTTTTAAGCATTCTGCACTGGTGGTGGGTTGCGTTTATTTTTATAATGGTCATTCAACAAACCAACAGAGGACCAACGGCAAATGACAACCGACGTCACGAGTTGTGCGAAGAAAAGCCGTGGCCGACCAAAAGTGTTTGACAGGGATGCAGCGCTTGATAAGGCCATGACTCTCTTCTGGCAACATGGGTATGAAGCGACCTCGCTTTCCGATCTGGTAGAAGCTACCGGAGCCAAAGCGCCGACGCTTTATGCTGAATTTACCAATAAAGAGGGGCTGTTCAGGGCGGTGCTGGACAGGTACATTTCGCGCTTTGCAGCGAAACACGAAGCCCAGCTATTTTGTGAAGAGAAAAGCGTGGAACAGGCGCTACGGGATTATTTCACCGCCGTTGCCACCTGTTTCACCAGTAAAGAGACGCCCGCGGGCTGCTTTATGATTAACACCTCTGCCACCCTGGCGGCAGCATCGAAAGAGATCGCCAATACGGTGAAATCGCGTCATGCGATGCAGGAGGAGACGCTCAGCGCATTTCTGGCTCAGCGCCAGCAGCGCGGTGAAATTCCCGCGCACTGCCAGCCTCAGATGCTGGCGCAGTACCTGAGCTGTATTTTGCAGGGAATGTCGATCAGCGCCCGTGAAGGGGCGACGCTCGAAAAACTGCAGAACATTTCCGACACTACGCTGCGCCTGTGGCCAGAACTGCTCAAAATCTGACGCAAAAAAAAGCTCCTCAGCCTGAGCGCTTGAGGAGCTAAGTTCAGAGAACATCTTTTTTACGCTTTGTTATTCAGTACCAGCTGGCCATTTCCGTCCAGTGGAATTTGGGTGCCCGGGTCTTTATCCATACGGATTTTGCCCTGCTGATCGCCAATCTTGTAGGTCACGTCATAACCCAGCATTTTTTCCGACTTGTCATAGACGGTTTTACAGCGCTGCTGGGTCGTGGTGTAGGTATCATTATCCTGCATCGCGCCCTGCACCTGGTTACCGGCATAGCCGCCACCCAGCGCGCCGACTACGGTCGCGACATCTTTACCCCGGCCACCGCCAAACTGGTGACCAATCACCCCACCCGCTACCGCACCGAGAACAGAGCCGGCAATACGGTTTTCATCCTGTACCGGACGACGGTGGGTTACGGAGACGTTACGGCACTCCTGACGAGGGGTTTTTACGGTTTCTTTAATAGGCGTTGCGGAAACCACCTGCGCATACTGCGGGCCGCGATCTAAAACGTTGAGACTGGCAACAGCAGCCACACCTAACGCAGCTGCGACGCCGATCCCTATACCCGCCAACATTGATTTATTCACGGGACTTCCTCCTTTGTTGCTATTGGTAACAATTCTGCAATGGAGGCGCGGCTTCGCCAATAAGACAAAGGATCAAAAAGCGGGCATCGGGGAGAGATATATCGTGTTTAGGAGAACTCTTAAGCACCTAATCCACGACGAGCAGCATGATATGCTAAAAAATCCCTCCGGAGGGCCCGGAGGGAGTGAAAGATTAGTGCAGCTTCAGACGTGGACGAATGACGCGGTTAATTCTGCCCACCAGCATCATCAGGCCCGTTTTAAAGTAGCCGTGCAGCGCGATCTGGTGCATACGGTAAAGGGAGATATACACAAAGCGTGCAATGCGCCCTTCCACCATCATCGAGCCGCGCATCAGGTTACCCATCAGGCTACCGACGGTAGAGAAGTTTGACAGCGATACCAGCGAACCATGGTCTTTATAGACATACGCCTTCATTGGCTTGCCTTTGTACTGCGCCAGGATGTTGTGCAGCACCAGGCTTGCCATCTGGTGAGCGGCCTGAGCGCGCGGCGGTACGAAGCCCCCTTCAGGACGCGCGCAGGAGGCACAGTCACCAATAGCGAAGATTTCAGGGTCACGCGTGGTTTGCAGCGTTGGCTCCGTTACCAGCTGGTTAATGCGGTTCGTCTCCAGACCGCCGATATCTTTCATAAAGTCAGGCGCTTTGATACCTGCCGCCCAGACCATCAGATCCGCTTTAATGTACTCGCCGTCTTTGGTGTGCAGACCACCTTCGTCAGCGCTGGTCACCATGGTCTGCGTCAGTACGCGCACGCCCAGTTTAGTCAGTTCATTGTGCGCTGCGCCGGAAATGCGCGGAGGCAGCGCAGGCAGAATGCGGTCACCCGCTTCAACCAGCGTCACGTTCAGCGCTTCGTTGGTTAACCCTTTGTAGCCGTAGCTGTGCAGCTGTTTCACCGCATTGTGCAGCTCCGCGGACAGCTCAACGCCCGTCGCGCCGCCGCCGACAATGGCAATGTTAACCTTGCCATTCGCACCCAGATTGCTGGTGTACTTCAGGAACAGGTTCAGCATTTCCTGATGGAAACGACGCGCCTGGTGTGGGTTATCGAGGAAGATACAGTGCTCTTTCACGCCCGGCGTGTTGAAATCGTTAGAGGTGCTGCCCAGCGCCATTACCAGCGTGTCATACGCCAGCTTGCGCTCGGGGACCAGCAGCTCGCCTTTTTCATCACGCAGCTCGGCCAGGGTAATGGTTTTGCTTTCACGGTTGATGTCCACCACCGAGCCCAGCTGGAACTGGAAATGATGGTTGCGCGCGTGCGCGAGATAGCTCAGCGCGTCCACGCCCTCATCCAGTGAGCCGGTCGCCACTTCGTGCAGCAGCGGCTTCCACAGGTGGCTGTGGTTACGATCCACCAGCGTGATTTTGGCTTTTTTACCGCGCCCCAGCTTCTTGCCCAACTGTGTGGCCAGCTCCAGCCCGCCGGCACCACCGCCTACAATCACTATCTTTTTCAATGGCGTAGTCAACGTGACCCCCTCAAATTATTAACCAATTGTTAATTAAAAGTTATAAAAATAACCCTTAATTAACAACAGGTTACAGCACTGAAACCATTCAGGTGCATTGAGAATATCACGTCAGGCGCATTGGTCATACCAAAATTGATATGCATCAAGTTTTGATGGCTTAAAAGTAGACAATTCTGGACAAAAAGAAACCCGGTGCGCGTTCACGACCGGGTTCCTGAAGTGGCTGGCTGCGGTTTAGCCCAGCGTTTTAAAGGCCTTGATGCGCTGGAGATGCGGGGAGATGTTCTTAAACTTGTGGGTTTGCTCTTCGTCCCAGACGATCTCGTAATAGTGATGCAGCAGCTCTGCGGCCCGGTGGCTGTTGAGGGCCTCATCATTACGCGAGAGGATCGCCAGACAGCGATCGCGGTTTTTCTCACGGAAGTTGCTCACGCACTTGGTCGCAATATCGACATACTCTTCCGGGCGATCAATTTTGCCTTCCATGTTCTCATTCGGGAAAAGGTTAGGATTGAAGACCACCTGGCGGATGTCGCACAGGAAGCCAATCCGCTCCGCCCAGTAGCCGCCCAGCCCCACGCCGCAAATCAACGGGCGATCGTCGACGTTAAGCTGCAGCATCTTGTCTACCTCTTTGAGCAGATGCTGCATATCATGCTTCGGATGGCGCGTACTGTAGCTAATCAGCCGTACATCGGGATCGATAAACTGCAGCTGCAGCACCTTCTCATGATTACCAGGACTGTTTGAGTCAAAACCGTGTAAATAGATGATCATCGTCTTCTCACCACGCTACGCCTTCCGGGAGGGTTTACAGGCTGGCTTTATGTGCCTGCCAGCGCTCATTCAGGTCTTCAAGCCGGGCGTTGACCGACTTCCAGCGCGCCGAATCCATCAGCTCCTGACGGCTAAATGAACCTTTATGATACAAATGCGTAACACGCTCTGCATTGATCGGTGACAGGTTATCCAACACGCTAACGGCACCTTTACGATTATTGCAGACCAGGATCATATCGCAACCTGCGTCCAGCGAGGCCTGGCCGCGTTCCGCGTAGCTGCCCATAATTGCCGCCCCTTCCATCGACAAATCGTCGGAGAAAATGACGCCGTTGAAGCCCAGCTCCTGGCGCAGAACGGTTTTCAGCCAGTGCGGGGAGCCGCTGGCAGGACGCGGATCGACGTCGCTGTAAATCACGTGCGCGGGCATAATGGCGTCCAGCTTGTTATCGGTGATAAGCGAGCGGAACACCGACATATCTTTGGCGCGAATTTCCGCTTCCGGACGCGGGTCGCGCGGCGTCTCTTTATGGGAATCCGCCGTCACCGCCCCGTGGCCCGGGAAGTGTTTCCCGGTGGTTTTCATTCCCGCCTCGTGCATCCCGTCGATAAACCGGGTCGCCATTGCCAGCGCAATACGCGGATCTTCATGGTATGAGCGCTCGCCAATCGCGGCGCTGATGTGGCCCACGTCCAGTACCGGAGCAAAGCTGATATCGATATCCATGGCGATCATTTCGCTGGCCATCAGCCAGCCGGCTTCCTGCGCCAGTATCCCACCCTCTTCCGTGCCGAGCAGCGCGGCAAAAGACTGGGCTGCCGGCAGGCGGGTAAAACCGTCGCGAAAACGCTGCACGCGGCCCCCCTCCTGATCGACGGCCACCACCAGATGATTGCGCGACGCGGCGCGGATCTGGCGCACCAGTTCCCGCAGCTGCGCCGGATCGTGATAGTTGCGGGTAAACAGGATCAGGCCGCCCACCAGCGGATGGGCCAGAATTTCACGCTCCTCCGCATCCAGCTCAAACCCTTCTACATCCAACATGACTGGACCCACACTCACCTCTCTTATCCTTTAGTTTGTAACTGGCGCCAGGCATCGTCTGCCAGCGCAATAAATTGTTTATCTCTGGACTGCTGCAAACGCATCTCAAACCAGCCCGCCATCAGCATGATGACCCAGGGCCGCCAGCGCCTCACCTGGCGGGCCAGCGCATCGGCGTCAACGTGCGCCACTCTGGCATACTCTCTGATGAGTTTCTGCCGCGCGGCTTCACTGTCCGTCCAGACCGCGGCCAGCTCCAGCGCCACATCGCCGTCTCCGGCATATTCCCAGTCGATAAGCCTGGCTCCCTGTGGCGTATGCACGATGTTCCCGGCGTGCACATCCATATGTAACGGCGAGAGCCGAATCGGTTGCGGCTCGCCCGCTTTACGCAGCCGTTTGAGATGCGCAAGCCACAGCGGGGTACGTCTTGCTGGAGAGGCTTGTTGCCAGTAGTTTTCCAGCAGCGGAAGTAAGGCGATTCGCCACCCCAGACGCTGTTGCTGGTGCAGATGATACAGCATCGCCGCAAGCGCTGGGGTGTCCGGCAGCGCGCTTTTCACCTCCCCCTCCAGATAGTCAACGGCCATCCAGCCCTGTTTGAAAAAAAGGGGTTCAGGCACGAGATCCGCTGGAAGACGTTTGAGAGCGCGAAACTGACGGCGAAACTGGAAAGCCGGGGCGAAGGGATCGTGGTTCTGCCGCAAGACCAGACGGTGCGCGCCCTGCGCTATAATGCAACTCGCGCCGCTAAGCCCGGAGTGGGCCTGCGGCGCGATAAGGCGGTACTGTGGAAAATAACGCGTCAGAATCTCTTCACGCGCGGTGTCATTGTTGCGTAACCGCACCTTTACCTGACCAGATAATTTCGCCTGTCTGAACCAGCATCAGCTGCATCTGCAGGGCTGGGGTATTCACGTTACCGGTCGCGTTAGAGTACAGCACATACTGGGCGCCAACGTTGCGGGCAATGCCAATCGCCTTGCTGCGGGTGCCGAGGCTATCCTGCGGCGACAGCCCCAGCTGCTGTTTGGCTAACGCGAGCTGCTGAGCAGAGACCAGCGTAAACTTACCGTTGTTTGCCAGCGCGTTGCGCAGCGTTTCTGTCGCTTCGCCCGCGTTCAGCGAACCGTTGGTACGGTTATTCACGCTATCGACCAGCAGTACGCTGCCTGCCGTCACTCCCTGAGCCTGCAGCATTTTACCGACCATCGGCTGCATCGCACCGTTCCAGTCGTAATGGCGCACGCGCGGCGCAGGCTGTGACGTCTGGTCCTGATGCTCTATCGGGCCAGGCTGTGCCGGAATAGACGGTACAGACGGCACGGTTGGCTGGGTCTGCGTTGGTGGTGTCGGCTGCTCGGTACCCGGCTTTGCCTCTTCCACAGGTGCTGGCTGTTCTGTACGGGTCACACACCCTGCGAGGAACAGCGCGAATGCGGTCACGAGCGCATAACGGCTCATATTTTTAATCAAGGTTCACCCCTTAGAGATAAAGATAAAGTCTCACCTTATGCGCACCCAGATAGCTGGCGCTGTCATAGAGCGTTACCGACGACCTTGCCGGAAGAGTGACGCTGCGCGGCGCCTCCAGCGGGTGCATCTCAAGACCTCTTACGTCATACCAGAAGAAACGGTAGTGGACCGTCACCGGTTCATTTCTTTCGTTAAAGAGCGTAGAGGAGGCAGAAGATTTAATTTCACTGATGGTCAGCGCGGGCTGTTGCGCCGTGATGCCCGCAGCCAGCACGGAGGATTCCATTACCAGCGTCTGTTCATCGCTGACGGGGATCGCCGGACGCGTGCTGCACCCCACAATCATCATCGTCATTACCAGCGCTGCAATACGCCCTTTAAACATGTTACAGACCTTTGTGAGCCAGCATCGGTCCCAGCGGACGTCCACCCAGCAGATGCATGTGAATATGATAAACTTCCTGGCCGCCATGACGATTACAGTTCATGATCAGACGATAGCCGTCTTCCGCTATACCTTCCTGCTCGGCAATTTTCGCAGCCACCGTCAGCATACGACCTAACGCCACTTCGTGCTCGGTTTTTACGTCGTTTACGGTCGGAATCAGAATATTGGGAATGATAAGGATGTGTGTCGGTGCCTGAGGGGAAATGTCCCGGAAAGCCGTTACCAGTTCATCCTGATAGACGATATCCGACGGGATTTCGCGGCGAATAATTTTACTGAAAATCGTTTCTTCAGCCATGACCTTTTCCTTTTTTGTTAGGTGCGTCCGCTGTTAACACACTCGCTGGAGGACTGTGTGACACAATTCAAGAGTATGAGGGAGTTTCTCCTGTCCTTTCAACCTCCTCCCCCGAATTCTTTGCTGAATATTCATCAGCTGACTGAAGAGTGACCGCTCGCGCGCCTAAACGGGCTGAAACATTATTTCAGTTTCGCATGACACATCTGTTTACAGCATTAATAGCAATGCGTATATTTCGCATTTGCATTTTCATGCGCATTTTTAACATAGAAAACGACTTCAGACCGTGTCTGCGGGACTGATGCAGCTCACATTCACCGTTCATTAAGGGTTTGATAATGTCTTTCAATCATCACACCAGGGATGGGCAACGTCGGCCTGTCGCAACGCCTTCGTTGCTGGCAGCCTGTATTGCCATGGCATTGATGCCAGCCGTGAGTTTTGCCGCCGCCACAGGCGAAGATACCGTTGTGGTTGAGGGCGGTTTCGATAGCGCCCCGGATGCAGCCAGCGGGCAGGATCGGGATTACAGCGTAAAGACCACCACCACGGGGACCAAACTACTCCTCGTGCCACGCGATATCCCACAGTCCGTTAGCGTCATTAGCCAACAGCGCATGGCGGATCAAAACCTGCAGTCTATCGGCCAGGTGTTAACCAACACGACTGGCGTAACGGCGCAGGTGCAGGACAGCGACCGTACCGTATTTTACTCGCGCGGATTTTTCGTCAGTAACTACGCCTTTGACGACCTGCCAACCTCCATCAGCGAGGTGTGGAACTTCGGCGACACCGCCGCCGATACCGCGATTTACGACCGTATCGAAGTGGTTCGCGGCGCGACCGGGCTGATGTCCGGCACCGGCAACCCGGCGGCGTACGTCAATATGGTGCGTAAGCATGCGGACAGCAATGAATTCAAAGGCAATGTCTCGGCCAGCTACGGCAGCTGGGATAAGCAGCGCTACGTGCTGGATCTCCAGGCACCGCTGGTAGAGTCCGGGAAGGTACGGGGACGCCTGATTACGGGCTATCAGGATAACGACAGCTTCGTGGACAACTACCACTACCGGAAGAAATTCCTCTACGGCGTGGTGGATGCGGACGTCACCGACAGCACCACCCTCTCTGTGGGCTATGAATATCAGGAAAGCCACACCGCCGATCCGACCTGGGGCGGATTGCCGACCTGGTACAGCGACGGCAGTAAAACCGACTACAATCGCAGCCAGACCGTCGCGCCTGACTGGGCCTACTCGGACAAGGACAGCACCCGCATCTTCGCTAACCTGACCCAGCGTTTCGACAACGGCTGGGAAGCACACGTCAACGGCATGCACGCGGAGACCAACTTCGACAGCAAGCTGATGTATATGTCCGGCTATCCTGATAAAGAGACCGGGGCGGGCATGGTGGGCTACGGCGGCTGGAACAGAGGTGAACGCAAACAGGATGCGGTTGATGCCTTCCTGCGCGGCGGCTTCGATCTTTTTGACCGCCAGCATGAGATGATGTTTGGCGGCAGCTTCAGCCGACAGCGCAACCACTATGACAACAGAATGCCGGATGCCCTGTACGGCATGGTGGACGTGGGGAATTTCAAAAACTGGAACGGAAATATCGCCGATCCGCAGTGGACGCCGTGGAAGCTCTACAGCCAGGACGACATTCGCCAGTCCTCAGCGTATACCTCCGCCCGCTTCTCGCTGGCCGACCCGCTGCACCTGATCCTCGGGGCGCGCTACACCAACTACAACATTCGCTATAACCCGGCGGGCTCCCCTGACACCCGGCTGGAAAGCACCAAAGATGACGTAACGCCTTACGCGGGCCTGGTCTACGATATCAACGAAGACTGGTCGACCTACGTCAGCTATACCTCCATCTTCCAGCCGCAGGACAAGCGTGACGCCAGCGGACGCTATCTCGATCCAACCACGGGCAAAAGCTACGAAGCCGGCGTAAAGGCAGACTGGTTCAATACCCGTCTGACCACCTCGCTGGCGATTTTCCGCATTGAACAGGATAACGTGGCGAGCAACACTTATACCTACATGCCGAGCGGTGAGTCGATTTATGAATCGCTGGACGGCGTGGTCAGCAAAGGGATTGAGTTCGAGCTAAACGGCGCCCTGACCGATAACTGGCAGCTGACGTTCGGCGCGACCCGCTACATTGCAGAAGATAAGAACGGCAACGCTGTCAGTTCCGATCAGCCGCGCACGACGATGAAGCTGTTTACCCGTTATCAACTGCCAATGCTGCCGGCGCTGACGGTGGGCGGTGGCGTAAACTGGCAGAACAAAGTGTGGACGGATGTGGACGGCGGCCCGGCGGGACAATCCCGCGCAGAGCAAGGCAGCTACGGGCTGGTTAACCTGTTCAGCCGCTATCAGGTCACCAAAGATTTTGCTGTTCAGGCGAACGTTAACAACCTGTTCGACAAAGAGTATTACGATTACGTCGGCTCTTACGTGGTTTATGGCGCGCCGCTGAACGTCTCGGTGAGCGCGAGCTACGACTTCTGAGTGTTGGCACGACAAACCACAGCAATAAAAAAGGCAGCCATTCGGCTGCCTTAGTCTCCCCAGGTCACAGCTTAGCTGTTGCGGATGTACTCATCCATTTCGGTTTTCAGGTTATCGGATTTGGTACCGAAGATTGCCTGAACGCCCGAACCTGCAACAACCACGCCCGCTGCACCCAGTTTTTTCAGACCCGGCTGGTCCACTTTCGCAACGTCGGCAACGCTCACACGCAGACGAGTGATGCACGCGTCCAGGTTAGTGATGTTCTCTTTACCGCCGAACGCAGCAACCAGTGCCGGAGCCATTTCGCTTGTCGCGCCTGCTTTGCTGTCTTCAGTTGCATCTTCACGACCCGGAGTTTTCAGGTCCAGTGCTTTGATCAGCACGCGGAAGATGGTGTAGTAAACAACGGCGTAGCACGCACCCACGATTGGGAACAGCCACAGCTTGCTGCTGTTACCGGACAGAACGATGAAGTCGATCAGACCGTGAGAGAAGGACGTACCGTCACGCATACCCAGCAGGATACAGATTGGGAACGCCAGGCCAGCCAGTACAGCGTGGATGATGTACAGGATCGGCGCAACGAACATGAAGGAGAACTCGATCGGCTCGGTGATACCGGTCAGGAACGAGGTCAGCGCTGCGGAGATCATGATACCGCCCACTTTTGCACGGTTTTCTGGCTTAGCAGAGTGCCAGATTGCAATCGCAGCAGCCGGCAGACCGTACATTTTGAACAGGAAGCCACCAGACAGTTTACCTGCAGTTGGGTCACCCGCCATATAACGTGGGATATCGCCGTGGAACACCTGGCCTGCTGCGTTGGTGAATTCACCAATCTGCATCTGGAATGGAACGTTCCAGATGTGGTGCAGACCGAATGGTACCAGGCAACGCTCGATGAAGCCGTAGATACCGAACGCGACAACCGGGTTCTGGTAAGCAGCCCACTGAGAGAAGGTCTGGATAGCGGAACCGATTGGTGGCCAGATGAAGGACAGGATCACGCCAGTGAAAATCGCGGCCAGACCAGAGATGATCGGAACAAAACGCTTGCCCGCGAAGAAGCCCAGATACTCAGGCAGCTTGATGCGATAGAAGCGGTTGAACATATACGCTGCAATCGCACCGGAGATGATCCCGCCCAGAACACCGGTATCTGCCAGGTGTTTCGCGGCAATCTCTTCTGCCGGTAAATGCAGAACCAGCGGCGCAACCACGGCCATGGTTTTCACCATGATGCCGTAAGCAACCACTGCAGCCAGCGCAGAAACGCCGTCGTTATTGGTGAAGCCCAGCGCCACACCGATAGCGAAGATCAGAGGCATGTTAGCAAAGACGGAACCGCCTGCTTCAGCCATCACATGGGAAACTACGGCTGGCAGCCAGCTGAAGTTAGCAGAACCGACACCCAGCAGGATACCTGCGATAGGCAGTACGGATACTGGCAGCATCAGCGATTTACCGACCTTTTGCAGGTTAGCAAATGCATTCTTAAACATAATTGAGAGTGCTCCTGAGTATTTGTGCTTTTTTTACGCTTTCACGCATTGGCCCGGGGGGAGTACCGTGCCGTGGACAGGACATCTAAGCGCCCTTTATTTATTACACAGAGTAAAATAATTCCCTCTGAGTTTGTTTGACGGCTATCACGTTTCAGCTTAAGACGGTCGAAAAACTTTCAGTAATTTACAAAAATCATGTCTGGATGTTTCTAAGAACGCCGTCACCGCCCCAAATGAGGCGGTGAACTTTACTCGTTTTACTTATTAATTACGAGCCTAAAAAAAACAGGCTTATCAGACGGATTGCAGGCGGGCGGGGTCGATATGGAACAGCGCAGAGAAGTTTTGCGTCGTGACGCGGGCCAGTTCTTCGATACTGACGCCTTTAAGCACGGCCATGTACTCCGCAACGTCTCGCGTCATGGCCGGCTGGTTCTCTTTACCGCGATGCGGTACCGGCGCCAGATACGGAGAGTCTGTTTCCACCAGAATGCGATCGAGCGGGACATAGCGCGCAGCATCACGGAGCTGCTCAGCGTTACGGAACGTCACGATCCCGGAAAACGAAATATAAAACCCCAAATCAAGCAGTTCACCCGCCGTTTCTCTGTCTTCTGTGAAACAGTGTAGTACGCCACCGCAATCCGTCACGTTTTCTTCCCGGAGGATCGCCAGCGTGTCGGCGCGCGCATCGCGGGTATGCACGATGACCGGTTTATTCAGTTCGCGGCCGATGCGGATATGGTTGCGGAAAGACGCCTGCTGGCGCGCTTTCGTTTCCGGCGTGTAAAAATAGTCCAGCCCGGTTTCACCCATCGCCACGACGCCCTCTTCTGCTGCCAGTCGGCGCAGCTCTTCTACGTCATACTCTTCATCCTGGTTCAGCGGATGAACGCCGCAGGAGAACACCACGTTATCGCGAACGCCCACCAGCTCACGCATTGAGCGATACCCCGGCAGCGTCGTCGCCACCGCAAGACAAAATTTCACATCGCGGGCAGCGGCTTTCGCCAGCACGTCATCCACGTCGTTGTGCAGGGATTGATAATCCAGGCCATCAAGATGGCAGTGTGAGTCGACTAAAAACATAATGTCTCTCTCAGAGATGGGAAACAGGCGGCGTAACGCCTGGTTGCAGGTAGTGTTCAATACGCAGTAACTGGTCCGTCAGCAAAAGCTCGCGATTAAGACCCGTCACGGTTAAAAGCTGTTCGCGGCTCTCGCAAATATCATGAAGGATAGCGTGCAGAGACGCGCCTGTAAGGCGGCTCGCCAGCATGTTGACCAGGGGCCACGCGTCCGGGTTAGTCAGCAGCGTAGCCCCTTGCTGGATTTTTAGCGCATCGAGCAATAAGGCGGCCAGCCAGTGCAGACGCTCAACGGCTCGTTCGCTATTCAGCGCAGGCAGTAAACCCAGCCAGTCCTGGGTGTTAAGTGAAGCCTCAACGGCCCGGCAGAGCGTTTCTCGCTGCGACCAGACGTCAGGCTGCAGTAATGCCAGCGCCGCCGCGGGTGCGCCGCTGCTGAGGCGCAGCGCAGACAGCGCACTTTCCTGTGACGTTGTCACCTCGCGTTCCAGCCAGCTCAACGCCCACGATTCCTGGGGCACCGCGAGATGATGAAGACGGCAACGGCTCCGCAGCGTCGCCAGCAATCGACCCGGATCCCGGCATGAGAGGAAGAACCACGTCTTTTCCGGCGGCTCTTCCAGGGTTTTAAGCAGCGCGTTCGCCGCCGCCTCGGTAAGCAGCGCAGCGTCGTTGAGCCAGACGACTTTGGCCCCGCCCAGTCGCGCATGTTCATACAGTTTCTCGCTGACTTCACGAACGGCATCAATACCGAGCGCGCTTTTGCCCTTCTCAGGCTCAAGCGTGTAGTAGTCAGGATGCGTGCCCGCCTGCATCAGCTGGCAGCCGCGGCATTTACCGCAGCTTTTATGCCCTTCCGGCTGCTGGCACATCAGGAAACGAGTGATGGCGTAGATCAACGCATCATCCCCCATTCCCGGCAGCGCCTGTATCAGTAACGCATGATGCCCCCGACCGGCCTGATAGCTGGCGATCAGCTGTTCAAAGTGCGGGCGCAGCCATGGATACCATTTCATGCCTGCTGCTCCTGTAGCCACTGCGTAACGGTCTGTTGAATGTCGCGCGTGACGTCGTCCAGAGATTGCGTGGCATCAATGGTACGAATTGCGCTGTCCTGTGCGGCCAGTTCAAGATAGCGCGCGCGCGTGCGGTTAAAGAAATCGAAAGACTCTTGCTCAATGCGGTCCAGTTCACCGCGCGCGCGCGCGCGCCTGAGGCCCACTTCCGGGGTCACGTCCAGATAGAGGGTCAGGTCCGGGCGAAAATCCCCCAGCACGGCATCGCGAAGGGTTGCCAGCATCGCCTGGTCAATACCGCGTCCCCCGCCCTGATAGGCCTGAGTCGACAGATCGTGACGGTCGCCGATCACCCACTTGCCTTCGGCCAGCGCAGGTTTAATCACGGTCTCAACCAGCTGCACGCGGGCCGCGTAGAACATCAGTACTTCGGCTTTGTCAGTGATAACTTCATCGCCAACGGATTTAATGTCCAGCACCAGGCTGCGCAGTTTCTCCGCCAGCTGCGTACCGCCCGGCTCGCGAGTAAACACCATGTCAGCGACGCCAAGCGATTTCAGCGTATCCACCACCACGTTGCGGGCGGTGGTTTTACCCGCCCCTTCGAGTCCCTCAATGACAATGTATTTACTGCGCATTTTTTTCCTTAAGTGCCTTCAGATAGTCCTGAACAGAGCGATTGTGGCTGGCAAGGTTGGTGTTAAAGGTATGCCCGCCTTTTCCGTCAGCCACAAAATAGAGATACGGTGTTTTGGCCGGGTGCGCGGCGGCTTTGAGCGAAGCCTCGCTCGGCGTGGCTATCGGGCCCGGCGGTAAGCCGTTAATCACGTAGGTATTATACGCCGTTGGCGTTTCCAGATCTTTTCTGGAGATCTTGCCGGCATAGCTCTCGCCCATGCCGTAGATGACGGTCGGGTCGGTTTGCAGACGCATGCCGATGCGCAGGCGGTTGATAAATACCGACGCGACCCGGTCGCGCTCGGCCGCCACGGCCGTCTCTTTCTCGATGATCGAGGCCATTGTCACAAACTGGTTTTGATCTTGATAAGGCAGCCCGTCCATGCGCCCTTCCCAGGCGGAATCAACTGCTTCGACCATCTTTTTGTGTGCGCGTTTAAGAATCGCCACATCGGTCGTGCCCGCCGTATACATCCAGGTGTCTGGCCAGAACCAGCCTTCCACCCACTCAGGATGTTCAAATTTCAGCACCTCGGCGACCGTCTCATAGCGGTCATCTTTGAGCGTGTGCTTAATGTAAGGCGCATCACGCAATTGTTTGAGGTAATCGCTCAGGCGCATCCCTTCGACAAAACGCAGCGGGAACTGTGCCTCTTTACCGCTTTCCAGCAGTTGCAGCATCTCTCTGACGGTCATGCCGGGCGTAAAGCGATAGGTACCAGCCTTGAAGTGAGACAGTTCAGGCTCGATACGCAATAACCACTGGAACACGCGTGGACGGTTGATGATTTTATCCCCGTATAGCTGCTCGCCGAGCGCCATCCGCCCGGTACCTGCTTTCAGGGTAAAAATCGTCTCGTCTTTAATCAGGATTTTACTGTCCGCCAGCTGGCGAACTTTCCATACTCCCGCTCCGCCGGCGATACCCAGCGCAACGATCAGGAGAAGGACAAAGCGCAACATTTTCTTCATGACTATCTGATTTGCTCACATATCGGGGCTAAAAACGTAAACAGCTCGCGCGAAGACCAGCGTTGTTGACCATACGCCCGGACGGGTATAACAGGCATCAGCGCATTGCAGATGACAACTTCATCGGCGGACAGCAGCGCCTCTTCCTTCGCGTTTACTTCGACAACGCGAAAGCCTGCATGTGCCAGCTGCTGCAAACAAAACTGACGCATGATGCCGTTAACCCCAGCCTGCTCCAGCGAAGGGGTGAATATCTCACGGCCCTTCCGCCAGAATAAATTAGCCGCACAGCATTCCGTAATGAACCCTTCGCTGTCAAGGACTAGCGCCTCATCGGCGCCCGTCTGTTCAAGATGAGTACGAATAAGCACCTGTTCAAGGCGATTAAGATGTTTTATTCCGGCGAGCATTGGGTTTCGCCCCAGCCGTACCGGGCTCAGCGTCAGCGTCACCCCCTCCTCACGCCAGCGCGCATAGAGAGCAGGATACGCTGAAACAGAAAGAATACGCGTGGGATGCTGACAGGCGGCACCGCTGTACCCTCGCCCGCCGCTGCCGCGGCTGAGAATAACTTTTAATACGCCGTTTGTATTACCTGACGCCAGACGACGCATCTCGCGCTCGAGAATGTCCCACTGCATGAAGGGAATCAGCAATTTCTCGCAGGCTTTTTGTAAACGACGGATGTGGGCGTCAAGCAGGCACACCTCACCGTCAAGAATACGCGCAGTGGTGAAACAGCCGTCGCCAAACTGGATTGCCCTGTCGCTTGCCGGCAGCGTTTCTTGCTCAAGGCCATTAATGAGAAACATGGTGTCTCCTTATGCGTGGAGGCTCAGTCTGGCAGGATGTTAAAAGCCGGACAAGGGGATTTTCCCTAATAAAAAAGGCCCGGCAAGCGGACCTTTTTTTATAGCTTTCGGGCTGTCAGGCTCAGACCTTTTTGAAGATCAGAGAACCATTCGTGCCGCCAAAGCCGAAGGAGTTACACAGGGTGTACTCCATACCGCTAACCTGGCGCGCTTCGTGCGGAACGAAGTCCAGATCGCAACCTTCATCCGGGTTATCCAGGTTGATGGTTGGCGGTACAGCCTGATCGCGCAGCGCAAGGATGGAGTAGATTGACTCTACTGCACCCGCCGCACCCAGCAGGTGACCGGTCATGGATTTCGTGGAACTGACCATAACGCGGCTGGCAGCCTCGCCGAAGATAGACTTAACCGCCTGCGCTTCAGCTTTATCGCCTGCAGGCGTAGAAGTGCCGTGCGCGTTAACGTAGCCAATCTGTGCCGGGGTAATACCCGCATCACGGATCGCGTTTTCCATCGCCAGCGCAGCACCTGCGCCGTTCTCCGGTGGAGACGTCATGTGATACGCATCGCTGCTCATACCGAAGCCAACGACTTCAGCATAAATTTTTGCGCCACGTTTTTTCGCATGTTCGTACTCTTCCAGCACGAGCATACCTGCGCCGTCACCCAGCACGAAACCATCGCGGTCTTTATCCCACGGACGGCTCGCCGCCTGAGGGTTATCGTTACGGGTAGAGAGCGCACGCGCCGCGCCGAAGCCACCGACACCCAGTGGGGTACTGGCTTTTTCAGCACCGCCCGCAACCATAGCATCTGCATCGCCGTACGCAATAATACGCGCGGCCTGGCCGATGTTATGTACGCCAGACGTACACGCGGTAGCGATAGAAATGCTTGGCCCACGCAGGCCGAACATAATGGTCAGGTGACCTGCCACCATGTTAACAATCGTGGACGGAACGAAGAACGGGCTGATCTTACGCGGTCCGCCATTCATCAGCGATGTATGGTTTTCCTCGATCAGGCCAAGACCGCCAATCCCGGAGCCGATAGCGGCGCCGATACGGGTTGCGTTCTCTTCCGTAATCTCAAGGCCAGAATCCTGCATGGCCTGAACGCCAGCGACAATTCCATATTGAATGAAGGCATCCATCTTGCGCTGTTCTTTGCGCGAGATGATCTCTTCACAGTTAAAATCCTTTACTAAGCCAGCAAATTTCGTTGCATAGGCGCTAGTATCGAAATGGTCGATTAGGCTGATGCCGCTCTGACCGGCAAGGAGAGCTTTCCAGGTGGACTCTACGGTATTGCCGACAGGAGACAACATGCCAAGTCCGGTCACAACTACACGACGCTTAGACACGTTTGTCCTCCAGGGAGGGATAAAAAAAGAGATTCGTGGGACTAAAAAAGATAAAACTCAGGCGGTCGAATGACCGCCTGGAGATGTTCACTTACGCCTGGTGGCCGTTGATGTAATCAATGGCAGCCTGAACGGTGGTGATTTTCTCAGCTTCTTCGTCCGGAATCTCAGTATCAAACTCTTCTTCCAGAGCCATTACCAGCTCAACGGTGTCAAGAGAATCTGCGCCCAGGTCTTCAACGAAGGAAGCGGAGTTCACAACTTCTTCCTGCTTAACGCCCAGCTGTTCGCCGATAATTTTCTTAACGCGTTCTTCGATAGTGCTCATACTCTTAAATTTCCTATCAAAACTCGCTTTCGCGATGGTTTTCGTAGTGTATAAAATGTTGAAAAATTTGCAACTAAATCCCGGCAGGTCTTACCACGATTTTACGTTATTTTGAGGCCATTTGCCCTAATAACGCAAATATTTTCGATCGTGATTAAACCATGTACATCCCGCCGTTGACGTGGAGGGTCTCACCAGTGATGTAACCCGCTTCGTCAGAGGCTAAAAATGCAACCGCGCTGGCGATTTCTTTAGGGTCGCCTAGACGACCCGCCGGAACTGCCGCCAGCGTACCCGCACGCTGATCATCAGTCAGCGCACGCGTCATGTCCGTTTCAATAAAGCCCGGAGCAACAACGTTTACAGTAATTCCGCGGGACGCGACTTCACGCGCCAGCGACTTACTGAAACCGATCAGACCTGCTTTCGCCGCAGCGTAGTTAGCCTGACCAGCATTTCCCATGGTACCAACCACAGAACCAACAGTGATAATACGACCATGACGCTTTTTCATCATAGCGCGCATTACCGCTTTTGACAGACGGAATACAGATGACAGGTTGGTTTCGATAATATCGTTCCACTCATCATCTTTCATTCGCATCAGAAGGTTGTCGCGAGTGATCCCGGCATTATTGACCAGAATATCCACTTCACCAAACTCTGCGCGAATATTTTCCAGAACAGATTCGATAGATGCAGGTTCGGTCACATTCAGTACCAGACCTTTACCGTTCGCACCCAGATACTCGCTGATGGCCTGAGCGCCATTCTCGCTGGTTGCTGTACCAATCACCTTCGCGCCGCGCGCGACCAGTGTTTCAGCAATTGCACGCCCGATACCGCGGCTTGCGCCTGTAACCAGGGCAATTTTTCCTTCAAAACTCATGGTATTCCTCTTTTATTGCGAGAGTGCCGCTGACATCGCTTCCGGCTCGTTAATCGCCGAGGCAGTCAGGGTGTCAACAATACGTTTCGTCAGACCGGTGAGGACTTTACCAGGACCGACTTCATACAGGTGCTCAACGCCCTGAGCAGCCATAAACTCAACGGTTTTGGTCCACTGTACCGGGCTGTAGAGCTGGCGAACCAGTGCGTCACGAATCGCTTCCGGCGCGGTTTCGCATTTCACATCGACGTTGTTCACAACGGAAATCGTCGGTGCGTTAAAGGTAATTTTTTCCAGCTCAGCCGCCAGTTTCTCGGCAGCGGGCTTCATCAGCGCGCAGTGAGATGGTACGCTGACCGGCAGCGGCAGTGCACGTTTGGCGCCCGCGGCTTTACAGGCTGCACCGGCACGCTCAACCGCTTCTTTATGACCAGCAATAACGACCTGGCCCGGCGAGTTGAAGTTAACCGGAGAAACCACCTGCCCTTCAGCAGATTCTTCACACGCTTTGGCAATCGCGGCATCATCCAGACCAATAATGGCAGACATGCCACCCGTTCCTTCTGGCACCGCTTCCTGCATGAATTTACCGCGCAGTTCTACCAGGCGCACCGCGTCAGCAAACGCAATCACACCGGCGCACACCAGCGCAGAGTATTCACCCAGGCTATGGCCCGCGAGCAGCGCTGGCGCTTTACCGCCCTGCTGCTGCCATACGCGCCACAGCGCAACTGACGCAGTCAGCAGCGCTGGCTGAGTCTGCCAGGTTTTGTTCAGCTCTTCGGCCGGACCCTGTTGGGTCAGCGCCCACAGATCATAACCCAGCGCATCAGAAGCTTCACGAAAAGTCTCTTCAATGACCGGGTAGTTTGCTGCCATTTCAGACAACATCCCAACGGTTTGAGAACCCTGGCCCGGGAACACAAAAGCAAATTGCGTCATTTTTTATTCCTTATCCTAGAAACGAACCAGCGCGGAACCCCAGGTGAACCCGCCACCGAAGGCTTCAAGCAAGACCAGCTGGCCCCGTTTGATTCGTCCATCGCGTACCGCTTCATCAAATGCGCACGGTACCGACGCCGCAGAGGTGTTGCCGTGACGATCCAGCGTCACCACAACGTTATCCATCGACATGCCCAGCTTTTTAGCCGTCGCGCTGATGATACGCAGGTTTGCCTGATGCGGCACCAGCCAGTCGAGCGCGGTGCGTTCAAGGTTGTTCGCTTCCAGCGTCTCATCGACGATATGCGCAAGCTCGGTCACCGCCACCTTGAACACCTCGTTACCCGCCATGGTCAGGTAGATGGAGCTGTCCGGATTAACGCGATCGGCGTTAGGCAGCGTTAACAGCTCGCCGTAACGGCCATCGGCATGCAGATGCGTGGAGATGATACCCGGCTCTTCGGACTGCCCCAGCAGCACCGCACCGGCACCATCACCGAAAATAATGATCGTTCCGCGATCGGTTGGATCGCAGGTACGCGCCAGCACGTCAGCACCGATGACCAGCGCATATTTGACGGAGCCAGATTTAACATACTGATCGGCAATGCTCAGCGCGTAGGTGAAACCTGCGCACGCGGCGGCAACGTCAAACGCCGGGCAGCCTTTAATACCGAGCATGTTCTGCACCTGGCACGCCGCGCTTGGGAAAGCATGCGTGGCAGACGTCGTGGCAACCACGATCAAGCCAATCTCTTCTTTATCGATACCCGCCATTTCGATAGCGCGCTGTGCGGCTTCGTAACCCATGGTGGACACGGTTTCGTCTGGCGCGGCGATACGACGTTCGCGGATACCTGTGCGCGTGACAATCCACTCGTCAGACGTATCTACCATTTTTTCCAGATCGGCGTTGGTACGCACTTGTTTTGGCAGGTAGCTGCCGGTACCTAAAATCTTCGTATACATGTACGCTCAGTCACTTTTAGCTAATACAGATTCCAGGCGAGCGGCAATCCGCTGAGGGACTTGTCGCTGCACCGCCTGCACTGCCTGTTCAATGGCGACAGAAAATGCTCGCTGATTGGCGGCGCCATGACTCTTAATCACGATGCCGCGCAATCCTAACAGACAGGCGCCATTATACTGGTCGGGGTTGAGGTGACTGAATCGCCGCGTCAGGCTCTTTTGTAACCAACGCTTCAATAAAATCAACCACCAGGCGCTTTTTTTGCCTTCTCCCTGAGATTTCAGCAGAGAAAGGAACATGCGCACGACCCCTTCCATGGTCTTCAACGTTACGTTTCCGGTGAAGCCATCGCACACCAGAACATCCGTTTTTCCCGTCAGCAACTCATTGGCTTCGAGATAACCAATATAGTTGATGGAGGGAACCTGTTTGAGCATTTCAGCAGCTTCGCGAATGCTGTCCAGGCCTTTGGTCTCTTCTTCACCAATATTCAATAACGCAACGCGGGGATTGTTAATCCCGACCACGTCTTCTGCCAGCACCGACCCCATCACGGCGAACTGAGCCAGCATGGTACTATCACAATCCACGTTAGCGCCCAAATCGAGCACCACCGTTTTCCCCTTCTGCTGATGCGGTAACACCGTCACCAGCGCCGGGCGCTCAATGCCCTCAATCGGCTTGAGCAGTAATTTCGACAGCCCCATCAGCGCACCGGTATTGCCGGCGCTGACGCAAGCCTGCGCTCGCCCTTCTTTTACCAGCTCCAGCGCGATGCGCATAGAGCTGCCGCGGCTATTGCGAATCGCCTGCGAGGGCCGGGCATCACTGGCAATAACTGACTGCGCAGGAATAATCTGCAGACGCGAACGTTGTTCAAAGTCAGCTTTTGCAAGTAATGGCGTGATTGTGTCGGGATTGCCGACTAAAAGAAGTGTGAGTTGCGAATTAGAATTCAGTGCCTGCAATGCTGCAGGCACTGTCACGGAAGGGCCGAAATCTCCCCCCATGACATCTAACGCCAGGGTTAGACGTGTCAAGGTATCGTCGCAGCCTGGTTCGGTAACTTCCCCGTTTGCACGGGGAAATCCTCACTAAGCCTAATCACGCTGACGCGTGATTACTTAGTGATAACCTTGCGGCCGCGGTAGAAACCGTCAGCGGTGATGTGGTGACGCAGGTGTTTCTCACCAGAAGTCTTGTCTACAGACAGGCTGGTAACTGCAGTCAGCGCGTCATGGGAACGACGCATGCCACGTTTGGAACGGGTTGGTTTATTCTGTTGTACGGCCATGGACCTTACTCCTCAATTACTTACGCTTTAAGCTGGCTAATACGGCAAATGGGTTTGGTTTTTGCGCTTCATCAGGCAGTTCCCCAAAGACCATGTCCGCCTCGGACACTTCACAGTGTTCAGAATCATGCACCGGAACTACTGGCAAGGAGAGGATGATTTCATCTTCAACCAGAGCCAGAAGATCGATTTCACCGAATTCGTTAACCTCAATCGGCTCATACGCTTCCGGGAGTGCTTCAGCCTGTTCGTCAGAACGAACCGGACTGAAACAATACGTTGTGTGAACATGCTGTACAAACGGTTTCCCGCAACGCTGACACTCGAGCGTTACCGTTACCTTTGCATCACCGGTTAAAACGGCGAGACGCTGGTTGTCGATAGCGAACGACATGGAGCATTCTACATCACTGTCCACACTGACTACAGATTCGGCAATACGCTCGGCCTGATCGGAAGTATAGATACCTTCGTAATCGAGGCGTTTTTGAGCCGTACGAACCGGATCAAGAGTCAGGGGTAATTTTACCTTTTGCATAGGGCGCGCATATTAACTTTGTAACGTCATAGAGTCAAAGAAAAAGGCAACCAGAGCTGCCTTTTGCCAATTATTCGCACACATTGCGGCCTGTAGTTTAAAATGGCTGGCATCGATACGCTATATCTGGTGATAAAAATATGCCAAATCTCGTACTTGCTTCCACTTCTCCCTACCGTCGAACGCTGCTGGAAAAGCTCGGGATCCCGTTTGAATGCGCCGCGCCGGACGTTGATGAGACGCCGCAGCCGGGCGAATCACCGCGTCATCTGGTGACGCGTCTCGCTAAGGAGAAGGCGCAATCGCTGGCCGCACGTTATCCTGCACATTTGATTATAGGCTCCGATCAGGTTTGCGTGCTGGATGGCGAAATCACCGGCAAGCCCCATACGGAAGAAAACGCCTGCCAGCAGCTTCTGCGCGCGCGCGGCAGTATCGTGACCTTTTACACCGGCCTGGCGCTCTATAACTCCGCCTCCGGCCATCTGCAAACCGAATGCGAGCCGTTCGACGTGCACTTCCGCCATTTAAGTGAGCAGGAAATTATGGATTACGTGCGCCGGGAACGTCCGCTGAACTGCGCAGGGAGCTTTAAGAGTGAAGGACTGGGGATTGCGTTGTTCGACAAGCTGGACGGTCGGGATCCGAATACGCTGGTGGGGCTGCCATTGATTGCGCTGTGCCAGATGTTAAGAAGAGAAGAATGTAATCCGCTGTCCATGTGACTTTCGCCCAGCGGCGCTTCACTTGCATGGGGCTACTAAACTGCGGCCTGATGCCCTCACCCCGGCCCTCTCCCACAGGGAGAGGGAGCAAACATTAAAAACGACAACCTCGTTGCCGTTTTACATTTACCTTAACCGCGCAAAACCTTCAGGCAGCGTTTCAACTGATCATCCAGCGGCGCTTCAATACGGATGATTTCACCGGTATTAGGATGGGTAAACTTCAGCGCGGCCGCATGCAGGAAAAGACGCGACAGCCCGGTGCCCGCCAGCTGTTTGTCAAATTCGCGGTCGCCGTAGCGGTCATCAAACGCAATCGGATGGCCCGCAAACTGCGTATGGACGCGGATCTGGTGAGTACGCCCCGTCACCGGGCTGCAGCGCACCAGCGTGGCAAACTCGTAGCGCTCTTCTACCTTAAAGCGCGTCTCAGACGGTTTTCCTTCCTGGCTCACGCGAACAATGCGCTCGCCGCTTTGCAGAATGTTCTTCAGCAGCGGCGCCTGCACCACCTTCATGTGGGACTGCCACTGACCGCGCACCAGCGCCAGATAATCTTTCTGCATGCCCTTCTCGCGCAGCTGCTCGTGCAGGGAACGCAGCGCAGAACGCTTTTTCGCTACCAGCAGCACGCCTGAGGTATCACGGTCCAGACGGTGCACCAGTTCGAGGAAACGGGCTTCCGGACGCAGCGCACGCAAACCTTCAATCACGCCGAAGCTCAGGCCGCTACCACCGTGGACCGCGGTACCCGATGGCTTATTCAGCACCAGAATATGATCGTCCTCATAAAGGATGACATCGCTCAGGGCCGCGACTTTTTGCAGCTTCGGCGAAACTACCTCTTCTTCACGTTCTGCCACGCGCACCGGTGGAATACGCACTTCATCGCCCGCTTCGAGCTTGTACTCAGGCTTCACGCGTTTTTTATTCACCCGCACCTCGCCCTTACGCAGGATGCGGTAAATCATACTCTTTGGCACGCCCTTCAACTGGGTGCGCAAGAAGTTATCGATACGTTGCCCCGCGTAGTCATCCGCGATAGCAACCATTTTTACGGCTGGAGTCTCTGTTTTCATGGTTGGCGATTCTAAATATCGTCAGCCATTAGCGCCACTCATTTTTCTATGCTTATATTTACTTTTATCCGGCCTGCGCCCTGTTTCACGCAATCGATTTGGTGGTTATTAAACCAATCACCACCTTGAGGTGAAGAAACTGTGAGTAACCGGGTGATAATTGGTAAAAGTCATCTTGCTATAACCCGGCGAGCAGTGGAATAATGAGACCGTTTTCCGCGTTAAATCCGGGTTTTGTAAGGATGTCGACGGAATGACCAATTTTGTCTGACCGATCATCCACGCAGCAATGGCGTAAGACGTATTGATCTTTCAGGCAGTTAGCGGGCTGCGGGTTGCAGTACTTCCCGGTATAAGGATTGTTCTCTGGAGAGTTCTACCCAGGCAATTCCCCTGATAATTGCGCTGTGTTTCCGTATGAAATACAGGCAACCGACACTCTGCGCCTCTTAAGCGAGCGACAACCGTGAGGTTGGCGACGTGAACAGACACGAGGCCATCGGTTCATACCCCGGAAAGCGTCACCTTGCCCGCAGCTTTGTCGTCAATGTAAGAATAACGAGTAAGTTACGATGAAAAGAATGTTAATCAACGCAACTCAGCAAGAAGAGTTGCGTGTCGCCCTTGTGGATGGGCAGCGCCTGTACGATCTGGATATCGAAAGTCCTGGACACGAACAGAAAAAAGCGAACATTTACAAAGGTAAAATCACCCGCATTGAACCAAGCCTTGAAGCTGCATTTGTCGATTACGGTGCTGAGCGTCATGGTTTCCTCCCTCTGAAAGAAATCGCCCGCGAATATTTCCCTGCAAACTACAACGCTCATGGCCGCCCAAACATCAAAGATGTTCTACGTGAAGGTCAGGAAGTTATCGTTCAGATTGATAAAGAAGAGCGCGGCAACAAAGGTGCCGCACTGACTACCTTTATCAGCCTGGCGGGGAGCTATCTGGTGCTGATGCCAAACAACCCGCGCGCGGGTGGCATCTCTCGCCGTATCGAAGGTGATGACCGTACCGAGCTGAAAGAAGCCCTGGCAAGCCTTGAGCTGCCGGATGGCATGGGGCTTATCGTGCGTACCGCGGGCGTGGGCAAATCTGCCGAAGCGCTGCAGTGGGACCTGAGCTTCCGTCTGAAGCACTGGGAAGCTATCCAGAAAGCTGCAGAAAGCCGCCCTGCTCCGTTCCTGATCCACCAGGAAAGCAACGTTATCGTGCGTGCCTTCCGTGATTACCTGCGTCAGGACATCGGTGAGATTCTGATCGATAACCCGAAAGTGCTTGAGCTGGCTCGCCAGCACATCGCCGCGCTGGGTCGTCCGGATTTCACCAGCAAAATTAAACTGTACACCGGTGAAATCCCGCTGTTCAGCCACTATCAGATCGAATCCCAGATTGAATCCGCCTTCCAGCGTGAAGTGCGCCTGCCGTCCGGCGGTTCTATCGTTATCGATACCACCGAAGCGCTGACCGCTATCGACATCAACTCCGCGCGGGCAACCCGCGGCGGCGACATCGAAGAGACGGCCTTCAACACCAACCTTGAAGCCGCTGATGAAATCGCCCGCCAGCTCCGCCTGCGCGACCTGGGCGGTCTGATTGTTATCGACTTCATCGACATGACGCCTGTTCGCCACCAGCGCGCGGTTGAAAACCGCCTGCGTGAAGCGGTGCGTCAGGATCGCGCGCGTATCCAGATTAGCCATATCTCGCGCTTCGGCCTGCTGGAGATGTCCCGCCAGCGTTTGAGCCCGTCGCTGGGTGAGTCCAGCCATCACGTCTGCCCGCGCTGCTCCGGCACCGGTACCGTGCGTGATAACGAATCTCTGTCTCTCTCTATCCTGCGTCTGATTGAAGAAGAAGCGCTGAAAGAGAACACCAAAGAGGTTCACGCGATTGTGCCTGTGCCAATTGCCTCTTACCTGCTGAACGAAAAACGTGCAGCGGTCAGCGCAATCGAAGCCCGTCAGGGTGGCGTTCGCTGCATCATCGTGCCAAACGACCAGATGGAAACCCCGCACTATCACGTGCTGCGTGTCCGTAAAGGCGAAGAAACCAGCACCCTCAGCTACCTGCTGCCGAAGCTGCATGAAGAAGAGATGGCGCTGCCTTCCGATGAAGAACCTGCCGAGCGCAAACTGCCTGAGCAGCCTGCGTTAGCGACCTTCATTATGCCTGAAGCACCACCGGAAGCGGCGCTGGAAAAACCGGCAGCCAAACCGGCGGCACAGAAACCAGAAGCCGCAGCAGCGAAAGCCCAGCCGGCGCAACCGGGTCTGCTGAGCCGCTTCTTCGGCGCGCTGAAGAAGATGTTTGCGGGTGAGGAAGTTCAGCCAGAGCAGCCGAAAGAAGAACCAAAAGCAGCCAAACCTGAGCGTCAGCAGGACCGTCGCAAGCGTCAGAATAACCGTCGCGATCGTAACGACCGCAGCGAGCGTAACGAGCGCCGTGACAGCCGTTCAGACAATAACGAAGGCCGTGAGCAGCGCGAAGACAACCGTCGCAACCGTCGCGAGAAACAGCAGCAGAACGTTGAAGATCGTGAAATTCGCCAGCAGGCGGGCGATGAGTCCGAGAAGAGCAAACAGCGCGACGAGCAGCAGCCACGCCGCGAACGTAACCGTCGTCGTAACGACGAGAAGCGTCAGGCGCAGCAGGAAGTTAAAAACCTGAACCGCGAAGAGCCCGCTGAGCAGCAGGACGGCGAGCAGGAAGAACGTACTCACGTTATGCCGCGTCGTAAGCAGCGCCAGCTGGCCCAGAAAGTGCGCACCGGTGCGGCTCCGGTAGAAGAAACCACCGTAGTTCCGGCTGAAGCGGCAGAAACCGCAACAGGCACGCAGGTTGCAAAAGTTGACCTGCCAGCCGTCGTGGACAATAACGTTGAGCAGGATGAAAACGGTGAAAACCGTGACAACGCAGGTATGCCGCGTCGCTCCCGCCGTTCTCCGCGTCATCTGCGCGTGAGTGGCCAGCGCCGTCGTCGCTACCGTGACGAGCGTTATCCGACTCAGTCTCCAATGCCGTTGACCGTGGCGTGCGCGTCACCAGAAATGGCATCCGGCAAAGTCTGGATCCATTATCCGGTCGCTCGCCTGGAGCAGGCTGTTGAAGAACAGACTGTGGCCGAAGAGGTGATTGCCCCTGTAGCAGCGGTTGAAGAGGCTGTGACCGAAGCAGCAACCGTGGTTGAACCTCAGGTTGTTGAAGCGGCAGAACCACACGCAGTGGACGTCGAAACCACCCATCCTGAAGTGATTGCCGCGCCGGTTGATGCCGCACCGCAGATTATCGCCGAAGAAGATGTCGTGGTGGCTGAGGAAGTTGCTGAAGAGGCCGAACCTGTAGCCGCGGCGGAAGAAACTGCTGAAACCCTCGTCGAAACCACCACTGAAGAAGTCGTTCAGGACGTTGAGATTCAGGTTGAACCGGTTGTTGAAGAAGCGAAAGCGCCTGAAGTGGAGCCAGAGCCGGTTAAGGTTGTTGCCGCACCTGCGCCAGCTCACGTTGCGACAGCGCCGATGACGCGCGCTCCGGCACCAGAGTATGTGCCAGAAGCACCGCGTCACAGCGACTGGGTTCGCCCGGCGTTCAGCTTTGACGGTAAAGGCGCTGCAGGCGGCCACAGTGCAACGCATCAGGCGACTGCACCGGCGACGCGTCCGCAGTCTGTCGAATAACGACGCAGAAAGTAAAAAGCCGACCTCCGGGTCGGCTTTTTTATGCCTGCTGCACGGGCTTTCTCATCCCGGTGACCTCCGGCATGATCTGCCGCATCAGCTCCAGAAACCGCCGCAATCGCGCCGGATAATACCGGGACCAGGGGTAAACCAGATGCACCGGTAACGCCGCCGGCTGCCACTCTGGCAATAAATGCACCAGCCGCCCTTCCTGAATATCATCCTGTACCGTCCAGCTGGATACCACCGCCACGCCAAGTCCGGTGAGTGCCGTATTGCGTGCGACGTACAGACTGTCGGTGCTCAGGCGTGGGGTAATTATCACGCGCGCGGTGGCGGATGATGCCTCGTGAAAAAGCTCCACATGGTGCTGGTAGAAAGAGCTGATGGCAATCCAGGGAAGCTGCTGCAGATCCTCCGGGGCGTTAACCGTCGGAAAACGGTCCAGCAATGCCGGAGAGGCCACCACCGAGCGCGGCACTTCGGCCAGCAGCACGGACACGGTTGCCGGGTCGACTTCCATTCCCACCCGAATAGCGCAGTCAAGGTTGTCGCCCAAAAAATCAGCCGACCGATCGTTGAGCATCCATTCAATAGAAAGCTGCGGATAACGCTGTAGAAATTCGGTTAAGGGTTTCAGGAGCTGATCCTGACCAAACGCATGCGGTGCCCGCACCCGCAGCACGCCTACCGGTTCATCTTCCGTCTGCCCTACCTCATCTTCCAGCGCCAGCCAGCTGTCAATCACCCGACGGGCGTGCTGGTAGCAGCGCTCCCCGTCATCCGTCAGCCGCATCGTGTGGGTGGTGCGCAACATCAGACGCACGCCCAGCATGGTCTCAAGCGACTGCAGCCGCCTGCTCACCGTGGCCTGGGTTGTGGCCAGTTGCCGTGCCGCCGCAGAGAGAGAGCCCGCCTCCACAATGCGCACAAACGTCCGCATCAGCTCCACCCTGTCTATACGCTCAGCTCTTTTCATCTCATTTTTACCTATACACCCAACGTATAAGCGTTTTACCACCACGCCCGCTACCGCCGCAAGGCGTAGTGATAAAAAATAGCCTCACACGATGAATGAGGAACGTCTTATGAACACAACAACCGCCGCCCATGCCGTAAGCCGCTGGGTAATATTAATGCTGGCGCTCGGTGCGGGCTTCAGCGTGGCATCCATCTATTATGCCCAGCCTCTGCTGCCCCTGATGGGCGCAGACCTTCACCTCAGTATCGAAGGAATGGGCATGGTCCCGACCCTCACCCAGGCGGGATATGCCCTGGGGATCCTGTTCCTGCTGCCGCTCGGCGATCGCCACGACCGCAGAACGTTAATCCTGATAAAGAGCGCGGCACTGGCGCTGTTCCTGCTGGGCTGTAGCCTGACCGGACAGATCCACTCCCTGCTGCTGGCAAGCCTGCTCATCGGCATGGCCGCTACCATGGCGCAGGATATTGTCCCGGCTGCGGCGATCCTTGCGCCAGAAGGCAAACAGGGGAAAACCGTGGGTACGGTGATGACCGGTCTGCTGCTGGGCATTTTGCTCTCCAGAACCGTCAGCGGCGTGGTGGGTGAAGCGTTTGGCTGGCGCGTGATGTATCAGCTGGCTGCGGCAAGTATTGCGTTTATCGGCGTGGTGATGTGGGCCGTGCTCCCTCGTTTCGCGGTTCACTCCACGCTGAGCTATCCCGCTCTGCTGCGCTCGATGGAACATCTGTGGCGTCGCTATCCCGCTCTGCGCCGCGCGGCGCTGGCCCAGGGTTTTCTGTCGATAGCCTTTAGCGCCTTCTGGTCTACGCTTGCGGTCATGCTGCTGGAACGCTATCACCTCGGGAGTGCCGTCGCCGGTGGTTTTGGTATCGCAGGTGCAGCCGGCGCGTTGGCAGCCCCGCTGGCGGGCGGCCTGGCGGATAAACTGGGTGCAGGAAAAGTCACGCAGCTTGGCGCCGTCCTCGTGACCGTCTCGTTTGCCCTGATGTTCCTGATGCCCGCTCTGGGGGTTCACGGACAGCTGATTCTGATTGCCGTCTCTGCTATCGGGTTCGATCTGGGCCTGCAGTCCAGCCTGGTCGCGCACCAGAATCTGGTTTACAGCCTTGAGCCACAGGCTCGTGGCCGTCTAAACGCCCTGCTCTTTACCGTGATCTTTATCGGCATGGCGTTAGGTTCCGCGTTAGGCAGCAATATTTATACGCTGGCTGGCTGGACGGGCGTGGTTGCGCTGGCAACGGTCTGCGGCATCATTGCGCTGGCAATCCGTATGATCGAAAGCGCGCGCGTCGCCTCGGCACCAGCAGAAATGGCATAAAAAAAATGCCCAATCCAGACGGATTGGGCAGTAAAACATGCCCAGTTTCAAGACATGTTCCAAGAGGTCAAGATGTTATTTGTTCAGCTGGAACAGAGACATGCCCTGCATATCGCTAAACGCTTTATAAGAGGCCTGCAGGGCCGCCTGCTGCATGGTGTAAGAGGAAATCGCTTCGTTCCAGTCCACGTCCACCAGGTCGCTCATCTGCTTAGTCTGACCCAGCGCGCGGTCGTCACCCAGGGTATCGAGTTTTTCCAGCTCATTCAGCTTGGTACCCACATCCGCAACGACCGTCAGGACGTTGTTCTGAGCGTTTTTAATACCGATCTGCGCATTGGAAATCACCTGGCTTTGCGCGGCAGCCGCGGCCGGATCGTTCTCAATCGGCGTCTTCAGCGAAGCAATGGCGGAATCAAGGATTTTAAACATGTTGGTATCGCCATACCCACCGCCCGGCAGCTCTTGCGCATTGCTGGTAATGCTCTCGAAGATCTGCTGGCCGGTATGGCTGATCGCCATGTTTCGCGCCGTATCAACCTGCTGGGTGATCGCCTCAGTGCCGCCATTGTAGGTGCCGGTTGCGGCATCAAACGGTGCACTCTCGGTTTTGTAACCCGCAAAGATAAAGCGACCATTGCCATCCGTCGTGTTAGCCAGGTTCATGAGCTGGTCGCGGATCCCCTGGATATCGGTCGCCAGAGAGAGGCGGTCGTCATCGCTTAAGGTGCCGTTTGACGCGTAAACCAGCTTCTCACGCACGCTTGATAACGCGGTGTTCACCTGGGTCAGCACGTTATCTTCCAGCGACACTTTTTGCGTGGCAAAGGTGCGCGCTAACGCGAACTGGCTGTTTTGAGACTGAGATTGTGACAGCACAATAGACTGTGAAGCCGCGATAGGATCGTCCGACGGACGGTTAACGCGCTTGCCGGTGGACATCTGCTCACCATAGCTCAGCCATCTGCTCTGGGAATCGGTGATCCCGCGCATGTTCTGTTCGTACATCATCTGGGTGCTAATACGCATTTTTCACCTCAACCTTAACGAATGTTGATAATTGCATCAAAGAGCGTACTGGCAGTCTGGAGCACCTGCGCGTTGGCGAGGTAATACTGCTGATAACGCTGCAGGTTGCCATACTCTTCGTCGAGGTTTACCCCGGAGATGGTCTGCTGCTGCTTAATTAACTGCGTTTCCACATTGGCTTTCGTCTGGCTGCTGACTTTCAGTGAAGCGGTGGTGCTCCCCACGGTGCTGACCAGCGAGGCGTAGGCATCGTTGAAGGTTTTGTTCCCGCCGACCACTTTGCTGTTTTGCAGATCGAGCATTTTCTGCCCGTTGCGGTTATCGCTGTCACCGCCGTTCTGCACCCCGGCCATGGCCAGTTTGGACTCGTCGCTGATGGACAGTTCCATGTTCATGATGACGTCGGAAACAGGCTTCACGGTAAAGCTGTCTTTGGCGTTTGCCGAACCGCTGACGTTCACGTTGAGACCGTCAAACGACAGATTGCCGCTGGCATCCGGGCTCATGGTAAAGCTGGTCTTGTCCGACGTGCGGGTAATGGTCCAGTCGGTGCCGTTAAACTGCAGCTTATAGTCCGTTGCCTGAACTTTGGTGCTGTCCGCAACGGTGGCATTGACGACCGCCGTACCGCTATTTTTGCTGTTGGAAAGCACAGCCGGAGAGCCAAAGCCGAACAGCTTGCCGCCCGCATCGCCGTTGGCATCAAAGCCGGCCTCGTGCTGCTTGTTCATCGCGTCAGCAAACGCCAGCGCCATCTGGTTCAGGGTGTTACGGGCCTTATCCAGATCTTCCGCGCGGAAGGTCAGCAAACCGCCTAACGAGCCGGTGGTGATCATCTTTTCCGGGATCTCGACATTACCCGCAACCTCATCGACGTAGGCGATAGTGGTGCGGGATGGATCGGCGCTGGACTTTACGGCCGCCAGCTGGTTAGCTTTGCTGCCCTGCACCAGGCTGTAGCCATTGCCGAAAGAGATGTTAAACGTGCCGCTATCCTGAACCGAAACTTCCACACCCACGATTTTGTTCAACTCGTTGACAAGCTGATCGCGCTGGTCGAGCAGATCGTTAGGCGATGCGCCCGCGCCGACGCCGGTGAGGCGGGAAATCTGATCGTTAAGATTCGCAATCTGTTTGGCATAGTTGTTGATCTGCGAAACGCTGGTCGCAATTGCGGTATTCACCTGCGAATCCTGATCGCGAAGATACTGATCGTTGGTTTTAAACTGATTGACCAGGCCGCCCGCTTTTCCCAGCACCGTCTGACGCGCAGCCGGATCTTCGGCGTTGCTCACCAGCGTTTGCAGGCTCTTGAAGAAATCCTGCAGGGTGGTGGAAAGCGAGTTGGTTGTATCGGAGAGCACATCGTCAATTTTTGACATCTGCTGATAGCGCGTGGTCAGGCCGCTGCTCTGGGTCTGCGCGGCGCGCAACTGGTTGGTGATGAAAGCGTCATATTCACGCTGGACACCGGAGACATACACCCCGTTACCCACCCAGCCACCGCCGGTCAGCGTGCTGTTAGATGCACCCAGCACCGTCGTCTGGCGGGTGTAACCTGCCACGTTATAGCTTGAAATATTATTACTGACGGTATTGAGTGCCGACTGCGCGGCACTGAGGCCACTCATGGCGCTGTTAATCAAACTGGACATGGGGGTTCCTTTTATACGTTCAGACACGAGTCCTGATGAAGGTTATCGGCAACCTCCACCGGGACTTGAGAACTTTCAGAACAGATTTTCGATATCTGTGCTATAGGCTTTGCTGACCTTCTCGCCCATGGATTTCAGCTGTTGGATCATGCTGGTAAGCTTACGGGCGTAGTTCGGATCGGTCGCGTAGCCCGCGTTTTGCAGGGCCTGGGCGCCCTGCTCCGCCGTTGCTGCCTGCGTAACGGCGGTATAACGCGGATTTCGACTCAGCAGCCCCACATAGTCGGACAAGGCTTCCAGATAAGAGCTGTAAACGCGGAATTTCGCTTTCACCTTCACCGCCGCGCCGTTCTCGTATTCGGTGGTGGTGATCTCCGTGGTCGGCCCCTTCCAGCTGGAGGTGGCCTTCACGCCGAAGATGTTAAAGCTCGGATCGCCGTTTTCCTTGCGGATCTGGCGCTGGCCCCAGCCCGACTCCAGCGCGGCCTGGGCGAGAATCAGGTGGTGAGGCACGCCGCTCTGTTCACTGGCCAGTCGCGCAGGCAGAGAAAGCTGCGCCAGGAAGTCTTTGCTGTCACCGGAGAGCGCCTCGACGCCGCTGCCCGTTGCCTTCGGTATCGCTTTACGCACCATCTGCGTCAGCGCCTGGTTCTGATAACTGGTCACCGTTTCAAGGTCGAACTTCATCGGCACCTGCTGCGGCTGCTCTTCAGGCTGAACACCCTGTGCGGCGGCGGTCTGTTTGACAATCATGTCAGCCAGACCGAGGCCTTTACCGGCGGTCATCTGCTGCGCAATCTGCTGGTCATACATGCTGGTGTAAAGACGCGTTGAATCGCTGCTGAACATCCCGTCTTTCGGCAGGGTTTCACGCATGCTTTTCAGCATCATCTGTACAAACATCCCTTCCACCTGGCGGGCAACCGGGCGGATATTCGCCGCCGGATCTTTACCTGCTTTGGATTTCAGTTCGTTGAGCGACTGGGCGTCCCAGGCGGCACTGGTCAACAGTTTGCTATCGGTCAGCATCAGATGATTTCCAGTTTGGCGCGCAGGCAACCCGCGCTTTGCATGGATTGCAGAATGGACATCAGATCCATCGGCGTCGCGCCCAGCGCGTTCAGGGCACGCACCACGCTGTTCAGGTTGGCGCTGGAGCGCACGCTCTGCAGGGAACCGCCGCTCTGGCGTAAATCAATCTGCGTTTGCGGCGTCACTACCGTCTGTCCACCGCCAAATGGTGTATCCGGCTGGCTGACGTTGGCAGAACGGTTAACCGTCACCGACAGGTTACCCTGCGCCACGGCACAACTATCCAGCGACACTTCCCGGTTCATCACCACGGAGCCCGTACGGGAGTTGATGATCACTTTGGCATCCTGCACCGGCACGTTCACTTCCAGATTCTGGATATCCGCCAGCATGCGCACCTGGTTGCTGCTGCCGGTGGAGGTGCGGATCTGCACGGTACGCGCATCCAGTGCCGTGGCATTGCCATAGCTGCGGTTGATGGTGTCGGCAATCTGCTGCGCCATCGTGAAGTCTTCATTATTCAGCTGCAGGTTGATGGTGTTGCCCGCGCCAAACTGGGTCGGCAGTTCACGCTCGATGATCGCACCGTTGGTGATACGCCCGCCGTTCAGCTGGTTCACCTGCACGCTGCTTCCGCCAGCGGATGCGCCCGCCCCGCCGACCAGGATGTTACCCTGCGCCAGCGCGTAGACCTGGCTGTCGACGCCTTTCAGCGGGGTCATCAGCAGCGTACCGCCGCGCAGGCTTTTGGCGTTACCCATTGAGGAGACCACCACGTCAATGGTCTGCCCCTGGCGCGCAAACGCCGGGTAGGATGCGGTGACCATTACCGCGGCCACGTTTTTCAGCTGCATGTTGGTTCCCGCCGGCACGGTAATGCCGAGCTGGGAAAGCATGTTGTTTAAGCTTTGGGTGGTAAACGGCGTCTGGGTCGTCTGGTCACCGGTACCGTCCAGCCCCACCACCAGGCCATAGCCAATCAGCGAGTTCCCGCGAACGCCCTGAACGCTGGTGAGATCGCGAATGCGGTCAGCCTGGGCAAACGTTGCGACAAGAACCAGCGCCGCGGCGAAGATCGATTTAAACATGGGTCACCTCGCTTACATCGGCGATAAATTAAGGAAGAAGCGCTGCAGCCAACCCATATTCTGCGCTTCATTAATGTAGCCGTTACCGACGTACTCAATGCGCGCATCCGCCACCTGGGTGGACGGAACGGTGTTGGTGCCGCTGATGGTGCGTGGATTCACCACGCCCGAGAAGCGAATGAATTCAGTGCCCTGGTTAATGGCGATCTGTTTTTCACCCACGACGTGTAAATTGCCGTTAACCAGCACCTGGTCAACCGTGACGGTCAGCGTACCGCTGAAGGTGTTGCTGGCGTTCGCGCCACCTTTACCGTTAAAGGTGTTGCCGCCGGAGGCCTCAACATCCGCACGGGCATTGCCGAACAGGCCCTGCAAATAACGTGGAACGGTGTCGAAGCCAAAATTGGTTTTGCCATCGCGGCTGGCGTTCGCCGACGAGCTCTTGCTCGCGCTGACGTTTTCCTGCAGCACAATGGTCAATGTATCGCCGACATTACGCGGGCGGCGATCTTCAAACAGCGGCTGATAGCCGTAGTTAATCGGCTGCGCGGTCTGGAAAATGGAGCCGTTTACGACTGGCGCAGGGCCAGGAACGGGTTGGGCAGTCGTCGCACCCTGGACCAATGGTTTAGACGGGATCAAGGCGCACCCGCTGAGGGTGACGGCCAGAACAGTCAGTATCGGATAACGAAACGCCGCGTTTTTTTGCATTGCCTTCATCTTCGAAAACAGGGAGCCGGTGCGAGGTTTACCGCACCGGGCTACACCTTAGAGTTGCGTCAGTTTCTGCAGCATCTGATCGGTCGTCGAGACTGCTTTACTGTTAATTTCATACGCGCGCTGGACCTGGATCATATTCACCAGCTCTTCCGCCACGTTCACGTTGGAGGTTTCGACATACCCCTGATACAGCAGACCGGCACCGTTCAGGCCTGGCGTACTTTCATTTGGCGTACCGGAGGATTGCGTTTCGGTGTAGAGGTTCTCACCAATGCTTTCCAGGCCGGTATCGTTCATGAAGGTGGTCAGGTTGAGCTGACCGACCTGAACCGGCGCGGCCTGCCCCTGCTGGGTCACGCTCACGATGCCGTCACGGCCGATGGTAATGCTCAGGGCGTTCGCCGGAATGGTGATCGCAGGCTGAACCTGGAAACCGCCCGCCGTTACCAGCTGGCCGTTCTGATCGACCTGGAAGGAACCGTCACGGGTGTAGGCAGAGGTCCCGTCAGGCAGCTGCACCTGGAAGAAGCCCTGGCCTTTGATCGCCACGTCTTTGCTGTTGTTGGTCTGAGACAGGTTGCCCTGGCTGTGCAGACGCTCGGTCGCCACCGGGCGAACGCCGGTACCGATCTGCAGGCCTGACGGCAGCGTCGTCTGTTCAGAAGACTGCGCGCCCGGCTGGCGGATGGTTTGATAAAGCAAATCTTCGAAAACGGCGCGCTGACGCTTGAAACCATTGGTGCTCACGTTTGCCAGGTTGTTGGCAATCACGTCCATATTGGTTTGCTGCGCGTCCAGGCCAGTTTTCGCGATCCATAAAGAACTGATCATAAAGAGTCCTGTTAACTCATCGACAGAAGTTGGTTAGCCTTGCCCGCGTTTTCGTCCACGCTGCTGATAATCTTCATCTGCATTTCAAAACGACGGGCGCTGGCGATCATGTCGCTCATGGCGGCTACCGGCTTAACGTTGCTGCCTTCCAGAACGCCGGACATCACGCGGATGCTCGGATCGGCCTGTAGCGTGGCACCACGGGTAGCCTGGGCCGCCTGGGTCAGACGGAACATGCCGTCGTCGCCGCGCTGCACCTCTTTGCCTTCCGCTTTGACCAGCTTCAGACGCCCGACGGGAGCAACGGTGTTGGCCGGATCGCCCGGGTTCAGCGCCGAGATGGTACCGTCCGCAGCGATGGTCAGCTCAGAGCCTTCCGGTACGGTCAGCGGGCCCGCTTCACCCATCACCGGATGCCCCTGAATCGTCAGCTGGCCGGTCGCGCTGACCTGGATATTCCCGTTACGGGTATAGCCTTCGCCTCCGTCCGCCGTTTGCACCGCCAGCCAGCCGTCCTGCTGCAGAGCAACGTCCAGCGGGCGTGAGGTGTAATCCATCTGCCCTGGCGTCATGTCTGCGCCCGGGGTGGATGCCGCCACCAGCGTACGGGTCGGCAGGGAGAGCCCTTCCACCGGCACCGCGCGCAGCGCATTCAGCTGCGCGCGAAAGCCCGGCGTAGAGGCGTTGGCCAGGTTGCTGGCGGTAACGGCCTGCTGGTTGAGCGTCTGACTTGCCGCGCCCATCGCGGTATATATTGCGTGATCCATTGCGCTTTCCTGTTAGCCGCTTAACGCAGGTTAACCAGCGTGTTGAGGATCTGATCCTGGGTCTTGATGGTCTGCGCGTTCGACTGATAGTTACGCTGCGCGACAATCATGTTCACCAGTTCTTTACTCAGGTCCACGTTAGAGGCTTCCAGCGCGCCGTTGGTCAGCGTGCCGAAGTTACCGGTTCCCGCCGTACCCAGCAGCGCCACGCCGGAGGACTGGGTAGCCGACCAGACGTTATCGCCTTCAGATTTCAGGCCTTCGTTGTTGGCAAAGTTAGCCAGCACGATCTGGCCCAGCACCTGGGTCTGCTCGTTGGAGTAGTTCCCGACGACGGTACCGTCATCGTTGATCTGATAGCTCACCAGGTCGCCCGGCTTGAAGCCGTTCTGGTTGGTCGCCACGATATTGTTCGCACCGGTGTTCTGCTGCATGGAGTTAGCAAAACTCATCGCGAAGGTCGCCGGATCCGCACCTGGGATAGTCGCGGTAGTGATGTTGATGTTTCCCCCCCCAATCAACGTACCGTTATTATCGAAGGTCAACGTCGTGGCCACTGCCGCCGTGCTGCCTGCCACGCTGCCGTCCTGGGCATACACTTTCCAGGAGTTAGCCGGGGTCGCATCTTTGACGTAAAACAGGTTCATGTTGTGCGCATTACCCTGGCTATCAAAGACGGTTACCGTACCTTTTTTGTTGTAGGTATCCGGGTTAGCCGGATCGAAGGCGGCGGTCGGTGCGGCATCGGTAGAGTTGAGGTTAATCTGCTGGGAAGCCGTGGTGGTGGACTTCGCGGCCATCAGCGTGGTCGGGATATTAATCGCCTGTGGATTCGCACCGGTCTGAACCGTTGATGGCGTTCCGGCAACCGGATAACCCGTTAATTGCATCCCCTGCATGTTCACCAGGTTACGGTTTTCGTCCAGCTTGAACTGGCCGTTACGGCTGTAGAACACCGAGCCGTTTGCATCGACCATACGGAAGAAACCGTTCTGGCTGATGGCAACGTCCAGGCCACGACCGGTGTTGGTGGTGGTGCCGTCGGTAAAGTCCTGAGTGATGCCCGCAACTTTTACGCCCAGACCCACTTTGGAACCGGCAAACATATCTGCAAAGGACGCAGAACCGGATTTGAAACCATAGGTCGCGGAGTTGGCGATGTTGTTGCCAATGACGTCCAGGTTGGTGGCCGCAGCATTCAGGCCGCTGACCGCTTGAGAAAAGGCCATGACTTACTCCTGATAAGTGTTAAGGCTTAGATAATCTGCCGAACTTCGTCGAGTGTGGTGGTACCGGAGGTACCCAAATCCAGTTTGTTGCCGTCGCCCCCTTTAATCACGCCCTGAACCAGCGCGAACTGCAGCGGCTGCGCCACCAGCTGGGTTGTCCCGTTGCTGGCGCTAATCGCGACTTTGTAGGAGCCATTTGGTGCTTTCGTGCCGTCGGTCAGGCTGCCGTCCCAGGTAAAGGTGTGAACGCCCGCCTTCAGCTCGCCGATGTCGATGGTGCGAACCACGGCGCCGGTTGAGTCGGTGATCGTCGCCGTCACTTTGTCAGCCGCCTGCTGCAATTCAACGCCGAACGGCGTAGTGGTGGTGGTCGATGTACCGTCGGTGGTGCTGGTGCCCGCAAGGATCGTGGTCCCCGGGATCATCACGCCGTGACCAATCAGGCTTGCCGCCTGCAGGGACTGGGCGCTGTTAATCTGACCGGAGACGGAACCCAGAGTAGTGTTCAGTTTCTCAATGCCGCTCACGGTACTGATCTGCGCAAGCTGCGTGGTCAGTTCGTTGTTCTGCATTGGGTTAGTCGGATCCTGGTTCTTAAGCTGAGCCACCAGCAGCGTCAGGAAGCTGCTCTGCAAATCGGAGGCATTGCTTCCCGTCAGGGAGCTGGAGCTTGTCGAACTTTTGGTGTTGTTAACACCCGTGTTCGTCGGATCGTTCACATTTACGGCGATGGACATGCATGTCTCCTTTACTGGCCGAGAGTGAGTGTTTTGAGCATCATGCTCTTCACGGTATTAAGCACTTCGACGTTCGCCTGGTAGCTACGGGACGCCGACATGGAGTTCACCATCTCGCCCACCACGTCCACGTTTGGCATCTTCACGTATCCGTTAGCGTCCGCGAGCGGGTTACCGGGCTCATACACCAGCTTGTCCGGCGCCTGGCTCTCTACCACGTCAGACACCTTCACGCCGCCCGTTGCCGCGCCTGGCGCAGCGTCGACCTGAAACACAACCTGTTTGGCACGATAAGGCTGTCCGTCAGGTCCGGTCACGCTGTCGGCGTTCGCCAGGTTACTGGCGGCCACGTTCAGACGTTTTGACTGGGCGGTTAACGCCGAGCCGGCGATATCAAAAATATTCAGCAAGGCCATTTATCAGTTGCCCCCCTGCAGGACGTTCATCATGCCTTTGATTTGTCCGCCGAGTACGGTCAGGCCCGTCTGGTATTTCAGGCTGTTATCGGCAAACTGCGTACGCTCCCGGTCCATATCCACGGTGTTACCGTCGAGTGAAGGCTGGTCAGGGATGCGATAAAGTAAATCGGTCGCTGGCGCGGTCATCGCCTGAGCGGGAATATGGCGAGAGGATGTCATGGCGAGTGCAACACCCGTTCCTTCGGCACGTCCACGCTCCATCACCTTTTTGAGTTCACTGGAAAAATCAATATCGCGCGCCTGATACCCGGGCGTATCGGCGTTAGCGATGTTGGCGGCTAAAATCTCCTGCCGCTGGGCGCGTAAATTGAGCGCTTCCTGCTGAAAACGTAACGCGGCGTCGAGTTTATCGAGCATGTCTCCTCCGCTGATGGCAAAATTTCAGTTCACAGCTTAAATCTCACCCGGTCTCCCCTATCGACGGAATAAGCACAAAATGCGTCGCTATTTATTCCGTTGATGCAAAACCACTGCAGGTAGAATTCACTCAACTCTGGAAACGGTGGAACTTGCGATGCAAACGTTAAAACGTGGCCTGATGGCAACCTTCTTGCTGTTTAGCCCTCTGGTGAATGCCGGGGATTTACAGGATGCGCTGACCAATTTTTTTGCCCAGAAGCTGGCGGGCTTTAGCGACGACGTTAACGTGACCATCCGCACGCCGCCGAATCTGTATCCGACCTGCGAGCAACCGTCATTCAGCGTGACGGGGACCACCAAGCTGTGGGGCAATGTGAACGTCCTGGCACGCTGCGCCAACGAAAAACGCTATTTACAGGTTGCAGTTCAGGCGACGGGCAATTATGTTGTCGCCGCCGTACCCATTGTGCGTGGCAGCGCGCTGCAGGCAAACAGCGTGACGTTAAAGCGTGGGCGTCTGGATCAGCTCCCGCCGCGGACAATGCTGGACATTAACCAGGCACAGGACGCCGTCAGCCTGCGCGACGTCGCGCCGGGCCAGCCGATTCAGCTCTCCATGCTGCGCCAGGCGTGGCGTGTCAAAGCGGGACAGCAGGTGATGGTGGTCGCCAACGGAGACGGCTTTAGCATCAACAGTGAAGGGAAAGCGTTAAACAATGCCGCGGTAGCGCAAAACGCCCGCGTCAGAATGTCCTCAGGCCAGGTGGTGAGCGGAACCGTCGATTCTGATGGGAATATTCTGATTAACCTATAATCTTTTTAAAGATTTCGCGGCGCGTGCCGATAAATATTCCACTAATGATGATGTCAGGCGCAAACGCCGCGAACCCTCGATGAGGACAACACTATGAGCATTGATCGTACATCAGCCCTGAAGCCGGTAAGCGCTGTACAGCCTCGCGAAACGAACGACGCAACCCCTCAGAAAACGCGTCTGGAAAAACCGTCAACGTCTAACAGCACCAGCGTGACCCTGAGCGATGCCCAGGCAAAACTGATGCAGCCAGGCAGCAACGATATCAATATGGAACGTGTTGAAGCGCTGAAAACGGCTATTCGCAACGGTGAGCTGAAAATGGACACCAGCAAAATCGCTGATGCCCTGATTCAGGAAGCACAGAGTTTCTTACAGAGTAACTAACCGTATGAGTCGACTGTCAGAAATACTGGATCAAATGACGGTTGTCCTGAACGACCTGAAAACGGTAATGGACGCTGAACAGCAGCATCTCTCTTCCGGTCACATTAACGGCAGCGCGCTGCAGCGTATTACTGAAGATAAGAGTTCGCTGCTGGCGACGCTGGACTATCTGGAGCAGCAGCGCCGCGCCGAGCAGGACTCGAAGCGCAGCGCCAATGACGATATTGCCGAGCGCTGGCAGACCATTACCGAAAAAACCCAGCATCTGCGCGATCTCAACCAGCATAACGGCTGGCTGCTAGAAGGCCAGATAGAGCGTAATCAGCAGGCGCTTGAGGTGCTGAAGCCGCATAAAGAAACCGGACTGTACGGCGCGGATGGTCAGACGGCGACGGCACGTATTGCGGGTGTAAAAAAGATTTCGATTTGAAGCTTAAGCGACAAATCATGCAGTGGGGAGCACCCTGAGGTGAACTCCCCTTTTGGCGTTTATGCCGTCCGGCGGGTAAATTCTTTCACTTTGAAGCCCAGCACGGCGAGCGTGGCGAAATAGGCTACCACCCCAACGCCCACCACGGCCATCAGGCGCATCAGACGGTAAGGCATCGTGCCGAGGGACCACTCCGGCATGACGTACATCATCCCGATGAGTGCCGCAGACATCACCAGCACCGCCACAACCAAACGCGCGAGGAAACTTGCCCAGCCCGGCTGCGGCGTAAAGATATCCTGCTTGCGCAGCTGCCAATAAAGCAGCCCGGCATTCAGGCAGGCCGCCAGACCAATAGAGAGCGACAGGCCGGCATGCTTCAGCGGGCCGATAAATGCCAGGTTCATCAGCTGCGTCATAATCAGCGTCACAATGGCAATTTTCACCGGCGTTTTAATGTCCTGACGCGAATAGAACCCCGGCGCCAGCACTTTGACGACAATTAGCCCCATCAATCCCACCGAGTAAGCGACCAGCGCGCGCTGGGTCATCGCGGCGTCAAACGCGGTGAATTTACCGTACTGGAACAGCGACACCGTCAGCGGCTTGGCGAGGATCCCCAGCGCTACCGCGCTTGGCAGGGCCAGCAGGAAGCAGAGACGCAGGCCCCAGTCCATCAGGCGGCAGTATTCGTCATGGTTGCCGCTGGCAAAGCTTTTCGACAGCGACGGCAGCAGGATGGTCCCCAGCGCCACGCCCAGCACGCCGGACGGAAACTCCATCAGACGGTCAGCGTAGTACATCCACGAGACGGAACCCGACACCAGGAAAGAGGCAAAGATGGTGTTGATGATAAGCGAGATCTGGCTGACGGAGACGCCAAGAATGGCGGGCCCCATCTGCTTAATCACCCGCATAGCCCCGGCATCTTTAAGGTTGATGCGCGGCAGCACCAGCATGCCGATTTTCTTCAGATGCGGCAGCTGATACGCCAGCTGCAGCACCCCGCCCACGGTGACCGCCCAGGCCAGGGCCAGCACCGGCGGGTTGAAGTGCGGCGCGGCGAACAGCGCAAAACCGATCATGCTGACGTTGAGGAACGTCGGCGCAAACGCCGGAACGGAGAAGCGGTTCCAGGTGTTCAGGATCGCCCCCACCAGCGAGGCCAGCGAGATCAGCAGAATATAGGGGAAGGTAATGCGCAGAAGCTGCGAGGTGAGGGCAAATTTATCCGCCGTGTCGGCAAAGCCGGGTGCGGTCACCATAATTACCCAGGGCGCGGCCAGCATACCGACTACCGTCACCACGGCCAGCGCCAGCGTCAACAGCCCGGAGACATAAGAGACAAACACGCGCGTCGCGTCTTCACCCTGCTTGCTTTTATATTCCGCCAGAATGGGCACGAACGCCTGGGAGAACGCCCCTTCAGCAAAAATGCGACGCAGCAGGTTCGGCAGCTTGAACGCGACGAAAAAGGCGTCCGTTGCCATCCCTGCACCAAAGACCCTTGCCACAATGGCATCGCGCGCAAAACCGAGAACGCGAGAGAACATGGTCATCGAGCTGACGGCCGCCAGCGATTTTAATAAGTTCATTAACGTGAATTTCCAGAACCATACGGATTTATAGACCGGGTACGCGCAAGCGCCACCCGGCAAAGCCAACAAGCGGCGCTTAGTCTAACCCGATTTCAACGAATTACTATCCGCAGATGTTACAGCGAGTTATTCACTCATGGCATCGCGCCAGAGCCGCTCCACAATGCGCTGAGCCAGAATGGCCTGCTCGCCGGACGTTTCAGGAACCGTCTGATTTTGCACGCAGGTGATAAAGTGGCGGGCACATCCTGCGAAACCACGTTGCTCCAGAGTGCTTTGCCAGCCGGGGACCGGCTGCATCACCACGCCGCTGCCCTTCTCTTCCCGCCACTCGCGCATGTCGGTAACGTCGTACAGCGCGCCGTCGGTCACCGCCTGTACGGATTCCCGCTGGCTGCCCGCGCGGCGGTGCATGCTGGTGGTGACCTGAAGATGCTCAACGGCAAAATGGTGTTCCGCATACACCATCTGCCCCTGCTCGTTGGTGACGAGAGTGCCGCTTTTCAGCTGTGCATTGCCGTTAGTCAGCCACAGCGCTGTGTCCACTACGTGAAGGTAGTCATCGAGAAGGGTAAAGCGCAGATCGTTCGGACCCACGCTGTCGGTGCGGTGCTTGTCCATGCGCAGCGAGGCCATATTGCCGGACTGCGCCTTCAGCTGCTGGTAAAGCGGCGCGAAGCGGCGGTTGAAACCGACCATCAGCGTCAGTTTTTTACGGGCCGCCAGCTCAATCAGCCGTTCGGCGTCCTGAACATTTTCCGCCAGCGGTTTATCCACGCAGACGTGAACGCCCGCATTGAGCAGCTCGCTCACTACCTGATAGTGGGTTGCCGTTGAGGTATGCACAAATACCGCATCGCACTCGCGGGCCAGATCCTGAAGCGATGCCGCATACGGGATACGCCAGGTTTCGCAGATACGTTCTGCCTTTTCTCGGGTAGGTGACCATGCCCCTTGCAGCGTCCAGTCAGACGCGGCGCCCAGTACGGGCAGCCAGGCTTTCTGCGCAATACCGCCGAGCCCCACCACGCCAATGCGTAATTTTTTCACCGTTAGTCTCCCAAATGTGCCAGCAGTGCATCCAGCCGCTGTTTCAGCCCGGCCACCTCGTCTTCCAGCGCCTCTACGCGCGCGGCAAGGTCGTCACGGGTTGCAGGGCCCGATTCCGTCGCCACGCTTGTGGCGTCAACATCGCCGCTGAAGAGATGCATATAGCGGCTCTCACGTTTGCCCGGCTCGCGCGCCAGGCGCACCACGTAAGGGCCATCCTCACGCGCGGCCAGCCCTTCCAGGGTCTGCTCGACTTCCTGCATGTCGCTGAACTCATGCATTCGGGAAGCGCGCGTTCGCAGTTCCCCCGGCGTTTGCGCCCCGCGCAGCAGCAGCGTGGTAATGACCGCCACTTCCGCGCTGCTCAGCTTCAGGTCGCCAAATTCGGAGTTACAGAAGCGCTGCTCGTATTTGGTCACGCGGTTGCCGAAGCCGCTGACGGTGCGCAGATAGTGGCGCTTCACCAGCGCATCCAGCACGTCCTGAACCTCATGCTCGCTGAGGTTCATCACCGGCTCGCGGTTGGTCTTCTGGTTACAGGCCATGGTCACGGCGTTGACAGAGAGCGGATACTGCTCCGGCGTGGTGACCTGTTTTTCGAGTAAGCACCCAATCACGCGCGCTTCCGTACCGTTTAGCTGATATTTCATCTTTTCTCCTTAACGACCTGCGGTCCAGTCACGGGTGGTTAATGCCGTCAGAACGTGGTCGCGCCACTCTCCGTCTATCAGCAGATAGTCTTTAGCGTACCCCTCTTTCTCGAACCCTAAACGCGCCAGCAAATTGCCGCTGCGCTGATTATGCGGCATGTAGTTCGCCATAATGCGATGGATATGCTGCGTGCGCTGCATATAGCGGATGGCTACCGTTAACGCCTCGTACATCAGCCCCTGCCCTTGCCATTTCTGGCCGATGGAGTACCCAAGGTAGCAGGCGTGAAACGATCCCCGCACCACGTTTGAAAAATTGGCGATCCCGATAATCTCTTTCTCTTCTGGATCCAGCAGCGCGAAATAAAACGCGCTGCCCTGCTTATGAAATTCAGCGATCATGCTGAGGCGCGCCTGCCAGCCGGAGGGGTAACAATGGCTCTCGTCCCGAACGGGTTCCCAGGGTTTTAAAAACTGGCGATTCTCGGCGTAATAATCCGCCAGACGCCAGGCATCACGCTCATGCACAAGACGAACGACCAGCCTGTCCGTTGTCAGACGCACTTTTGGCACATTACTGCGATAGCCAAACATCAATACCACTCCTTCCCGTCACTTCAGCTTACCCATTAGCTTTACTATACCTGCGCCTGTGCCGTCTGTGAAAACAGTGACATACCATTTTGACCTCTTTTCACATTTTTCGATGAGAACTCTCTATCAAAGCACCGTTTTGATAAAAAAATATTGTCGCGCCCGGGGGTGGGAAAAAACGCGGCGACACCGCAGAATGTTAGCGTGCTCACCTTCTTATTTTCCCTGGAGGGAAAATGTCCCGCGTATCACAGGCCAGGAGCCTGGGTAAATATTTCCTGCTCGTCGATAACATGCTGGTCGTGCTCGGCTTTTTTGTCGTGTTCCCCCTCATCTCGATCCGCTTTGTCGATCAAATGGGCTGGGCGGCATTGATGGTCGGTATTGCGCTGGGGCTACGTCAGTTTGTCCAGCAGGGTCTGGGCGTCTTTGGCGGCGCGATCGCTGACCGCTTTGGCGCTAAACCGATGATCGTTACCGGTATGCTGCTCCGCGCGGCAGGCTTTGCCACGATGGCGGTTGCCCACGAGCCCTGGCTGCTGTGGTTCTCCTGCTTCCTCTCCGGTATCGGTGGCACCCTGTTTGACCCGCCGCGCACCGCGCTGGTGGTAAAGCTGATTCGTCCTCAGCACCGCGGCCGCTTCTTCTCCATTCTGATGATGCAGGACAGCGCCGGGGCGGTTGTTGGCGCCCTGCTGGGCAGCTGGCTGCTGCAGTACGATTTCCGTCTGGTTTGCGCGGCCGGGGCGGTGCTGTTTATTCTTTGCGCGCTGTTTAACGGCCTCTACCTTCCGGCCTGGAAGCTGTCGACGGTAAAAGCCCCGGTGCGCGAAGGGCTCGGACGCGTCCTGCGCGACAGGCGTTTTGTCACCTACGTGTTGACCCTGACCGGCTATTACATGCTGGCCGTACAGGTGATGCTGATGCTGCCAATCATGGTGAACGATATTGCGGGCACGCCTGCTGCCGTAAAATGGATGTACGCCATCGAAGCCTGCCTGTCGTTAACGCTGCTCTACCCGATTGCCCGCTGGAGTGAACGACGTTTTCGCCTGGAGCATCGCCTGATGGCCGGGCTGTTTCTGATGACGCTGAGCATGATGCCGATCGGTCTGGTAAACACGCTTCAGCAGCTTTTTACGCTGATCTGCACCTTCTACATCGGCTCCATCATTGCCGAGCCCGCCCGCGAAACGCTGAGCGCCTCGCTTGCGGATGCGCGTGCGCGGGGCAGCTATATGGGCTTCAGCCGCCTGGGTTTGGCCTTTGGCGGTGCGCTGGGTTACGCCGGCGGCGGCTGGCTGTTCGATGCCGGCAAAGCGCTGAACCAGCCGGAGCTCCCCTGGATGATGCTCGGCGTGGTGGGTGTCATGACGCTCCTCGCCCTGTGGTGGCAGTTCAGCCAGAAGCGCAGCGCGAGCGGCATGCTCGAGCCCGGCGCGTAGACCTTCCCTCCGGCGGGAGAAAACTCCCGCCTCACTTCTCAGTATTTTCTGCTGGTTTATGCCATTTCACACTGACATACTTGCGAAACAGGACAGAAGCGCCGATTTTTCGTTGAGGAACACTATGAAGAAAATTGTCATTGCCGCCGCATTTATTGTCAGCGGACTGCTGGTGGGCTGTAACCAGCTTACGCAATATACCGTCAGTGAGCAGGAAATTAATCAGGCGCTGGAAAAACATAACAATTTCTCTAAAGACATTGGCGTGCCGGGGCTGGCCGATGCCCACATCGTGCTCACCAATCTCACCAGCCAGATTGGTCGCGAAGAGCCGAATAAAGTCACTCTGGCAGGCGATGCCGCGCTTGATATGACCTCCCTTTTTGGCAATCAGAAAGCCAACATCAAGCTCAAGCTGAAGGCGCTTCCCGTTTTCAACAAAGAGAAGGGGGCGATATTCCTGCAGGAGATGGAAGTGGTCGATGCGCAGGTTTCGCCGGACAAAATGGCACCGGTACTGCAAACCCTGATGCCCTATCTTAACCAGTCGCTGCGAAACTACTTTAACCAGCAGCCGGCGTACGTCTTAAGCGAAGACAAAAGCAAGGGTGAAGCTCTCGCGAAGAAATACGCAAAAGGGATAGAGGTGAAGCCGGGAGAGATCGTTATTCCCTTCACCGATTAACCTGAAGGGCGCTGCGGCGCCCTTTTTTTTACGGAAAAGTGTGCAAACGAAAACGTTTCCGCTTATGATTTGTGTCCGGCAAAAACAGCCATCCTTATGACTGATTCCTGACAAGCCGGAGCTTCCATGACTGCACAACCCCAGGTTCTTAAAATCCGCCGCCCAGACGACTGGCATATCCATCTGCGTGATGGCGATATGCTGAAAACCGTCGTGCCCTATACCAGTGAAATTTATGGCCGCGCGATTGTCATGCCAAACCTGGTTCCGCCAGTCACCACCGTCGATGCAGCGGTTGCCTACCGCCAGCGCATTCTGGATGCCGTTCCGGCGGGACATGATTTCACCCCGTTGATGACCTGCTACCTGACCGATTCACTGGATCCGAACGAAGTGGAACGCGGGTTTAACGAAGGCGTATTTACGGCGGCGAAACTCTACCCGGCGAATGCCACCACCAACTCCAGCCACGGCGTCACCAGCATTGATGCCATCATGCCGGTGCTGGAGCGCATGCAGAAGCTGGGCATGCCGCTGCTGGTACACGGCGAAGTAACGCATGCAGAGATTGACATCTTCGACCGTGAAGCCCGTTTTATCGAGACCGTGATGGAGCCCCTGCGCCAGCGCCTGCCGGCGCTTAAGGTGGTCTTTGAGCATATCACCACCAAAGATGCGGCAGAGTATGTTCGCGACGGTAATGAGCTGATCGCTGCGACCATCACTCCGCAGCATCTGATGTTTAACCGTAACCATATGCTGGTGGGCGGGGTGCGCCCTCACCTGTACTGCCTGCCGATCCTCAAGCGCAACGTTCACCAGCAGGCGCTGCGCGAGCTGGTCGCCAGCGGATTCACGCGTGCGTTCCTGGGCACGGACTCCGCGCCTCACGCCCGCCATCGTAAAGAGGCTAGCTGCGGCTGCGCGGGCTGTTTCAACGCCCCAACGGCGCTTGCCAGCTATGCAACCGTATTTGAAGAGATGGACGCGCTGGAGCATTTCGAAGCGTTCTGCTCCCTCAACGGCCCGCGCTTCTACGGCCTGACGGTCAATGACACCTTCATTGAACTGGAGCGCAAAGCGAGCCAGGTTGAGGAGTCTATCGCGCTAACGGATGACACGCTGATCCCCTTCCTGGCAGGTGAAACCGTAAGCTGGACGGTAAAACGCTAAAAAATCAACGCCCCTTGTTGTCAAACCGACAATATGCCTGTATAAATAAACAGTATATTACACAGGGGGCATTTATGCGTATTGAAGTCACCATAGCCAAAACTACCGTTCTGCCTGCCGGCGCGCTTGACGCTCTGGCAGGCGAATTATCCCGTCGTATTAACAACACCTTTCCCGACAACGCTGGCGCCGTAACGGTGCGCTACGCCGCAGCGAACAACCTCTCCGTTATGGGTGCCGCAAAAGAAGACAAAGATCGCATCAGCGAAATCCTGCAGGAAACGTGGGAAAGCGCAGACGACTGGTTCATTACCGATTAACACTGCTCCCTCATTGTGTTTTTTGCCGGGTCGCCCCGGCTTTTTTTTGCCTGTAATTTCGATAATTCAAATTAATTCAGCGTCTTCTTAAAAAATCGTGAACGAGATGGTGTTTTATTGTTCGAACAATCCTAAAAAGCAGAAAAATGTGTTGCTACCTGTTTATTTTTCCCGTTGGAACCCTTATTACTTGGTATACTGAAGAAGCTTTCAGAAAAACATGCATTGAACCTCAGAGCCGTTGTCTTCTAACACGCATTTAGGGGGTTATAATGGAAAAGAATAACGAAGTCATCCAGACCCATCCGCTTGTAGGCTGGGATATCAGTACCGTAGATAGCTACGATGCGCTGATGCTGCGTTTGCACTACCAGACCCCAAATCAACTCAACCGTGACGAAGCGGAAGTTGGACAGACGCTGTGGCTAACAACAGACGTCGCCCGTCAGTTTATTTCTATTTTAGAGGCAGGCATTGCAAAAATAGAATCTGGCGACTATCAGGAAAATGAGTATAAACGGCACTAACCGTATGCCCACTTTTCACTCAACAGGCACCCTCGCGGTGCCTTATTTATTTCCCGCTTGTTTGCGCCCGCGTTGTTAATTACTCTGCTAACAAACCGTAAGTTTACGAGATGCATATGAGATACGACTTAATCATTATTGGTAGCGGCTCCGTTGGTTCGGCCGCCGGTTATTACGCAACGCAGGCAGGGCTAAACGTCCTGATGATTGACGCCCACCTGCCGCCTCACAGCGAAGGTAGCCATCATGGCGACACCCGCCTCATTCGTCATGCCTACGGCGAGGGGGAGCGCTACGTACCGCTGGTGCTTCGCGCCCAGACGCTTTGGGACGAGCTGGCGAAACAGACTGAAGAGCGCATTTTTGAGCGCACGGGAGTCATCAACCTCGGTCCGGCCCGTTCAGAATTTCTCGCCAACGTCGAACGCAGCGCGAAAGCCTTTAATCTTGACGTTGATAAGCTGGACGCGACGGCCATTACCTCGCGCTGGCCTGAAATTACCGTCCCGGAGGATTATATCGGCCTCTTTGAAGCCAACTCCGGCGTACTGCACTGTGAAACGGCGATCAAAACCTGGATCGATCTGGCTGCCAAAGCGGGCTGCGCGCAGCTGTTCAATTGCCCCGTAGAGGCCATTACGCATGATGCAAACGGCGTTACGGTGAAAACCGTAGACGGGGACTATTCAGCTTCCCGCCTGCTTATTAGCGCAGGAACCTGGGTTACCCGCCTTCTCCCGGACCTGCCGATCCAGCCGGTGCGCAAGGTCTTCTCCTGGTTCCAGTCGGACGGGCGTTACAGCGCGCAAAATAAATTCCCGGCGTTTACCGGCGAGTTAGCCAACGGCGATCAGTTCTACGGTTTCCCTTCCGAAAAGGACGCCCTCAAGATTGGAAAACATAACGGCGGGCAGGTCATCTCCTCACCGGAGGAGCGCAAACCGTTTGGCGCCTGCCCGCAGGACGGTTCAGAAGCCTTCTCGTTCCTGCGCAATATTCTCCCGGGCGTCGGTGGCCTGCTTTATGGCGCGGCCTGCACCTATGACAACACGCCGGATGAAGACTTTATCATTGATACGCTGCCGGGCCATGACAACACCCTGCTGATTACCGGGCTGAGCGGCCACGGCTTTAAGTTCGCTTCGGTGCTGGGTGAAATCGCCGCGCAGTTTGCCCAGGGTATCACGTCGCAGTTTGATCTGACGCCGTTCTCACTCTCGCGTTTTAACGGATAATCGGCCACGGGCTCCGGCGGTATCGGGGCCCGTTTTCTTCGTACTCAACCGTGGGGCGTTATGCGCAGGATCGTGGATTTCCTCATCAATAACATTCGCGAGCACTTTATGCTCTATATCTTATTGTGGGCGGTGCTCGCTATCTTTGATGTTATTTACATTGTGTTTTATTGAAAGCGACAGTTGACGTTAACTGACGTTACTTTATGTTTATTTAAGCTTTTTTCTTCTGCTAAATACGTCTTGCACGAAGCCATTGAATTAATCTTGCGGTTCCTTTTCAAAATCGCTGAAATAAATAAAATAAAAATCAATAGTCAATTTTTTCAGTTGCAATATCCCGCCTTCCCGTTCATTTTTAACTTTCGGTTAATTTGAAAATGGACATTCTGATGCAATTGCGTAACTCCTCCCGGCGCTACGGAATAATATCCATAAGCTTGCACTGGATATTTGCCATTGCCGTCTATGGTATGTTCGGACTTGGACTCTGGATGGTCACGCTCAGCTATTACGATGGCTGGTATCATCAGGCACCCGAGCTGCATAAAAGCATCGGGGTTCTGCTGATGCTGGGCCTGGTGTTTCGCGTGATCTGGCGACATATTTCTCCACCGCCCGCGCCGCTAAAGACGTACGGTAAAATAACCCGGGTCAGCGCCGTCGCCGCGCATATTGCGCTCTACGCGCTGCTCTTTGCCATTCTGATCAGCGGCTATCTCATTTCAACGGCAGACGGCAAACCGATTAGCGTTTTTGGCCTGTTCGAGGTTCCGGCAACGCTCAGCGATGCCGGGGCTCAGGCCGACACGGCAGGCGTCGTTCACCTCTGGCTTGCCTGGAGCGTGGTGATCCTGTCCGTACTGCACGGGCTCGCCGCCCTTAAACACCACTTTATTGATAAAGACGATACGCTTAAGCGCATGCTTGGCCGCTCGTCAGTTGACTCTGGAGCATAAAATGAAAAAACACCTGCTGGGTATCGCCCTTGGATCTCTGTTATTCACCGCCGGTTCTGCCGTGGCGGCTGACTATAAAATTGATAAAGAGGGCCAGCACGCTTTCGTCAATTTCCGCATTCAGCACCTGGGATACAGCTGGCTGTACGGCACCTTTAAAGATTTCGACGGCACATTTACTTTTGACGAGAAAAATCCTGCGGCAGATAAAGTCAATGTGACCATTAATACGAACAGCGTCGACACGAACCATGCTGAGCGCGATAAACACCTGCGCAGCGCAGAGTTCCTGAATGTCACAAAATTCCCACAGGCCACCTTCGCCTCTACGGAAGTGAAAAAAGACGGTGATAAGTTGGCTATTACCGGTAACCTCACGCTGAATGGCGTAACCAAACCCGTTACTCTGGATGCGAAATTGATCGGTCAGGGCGACGATCCGTGGGGCGGCAAACGCGCAGGTTTTGAAGCGGCGGGTAAAATTCACCTGAAAGATTTTAATATCACAACGGATTTAGGCCCGGCGTCTCAGGACGTTGAGCTGGTTATTTCCGTTGAGGGTGTGCAGCAGAAGTCGTAATAGATTCGCCCGGCAGGCTTTCGCCGTGCCGGGCGTTATTATCATTCCGGGTCAGGAATTCCCAGTTTGGTATTCAGACGGCCGCGTGATTTATTAAAAATCTTATTGCCGTTTTCACGCCCTGCGCGACGACGTCGCTGCTCTTCTTCCGGCAGGACGCTCTCTTCGCTGCACAGCTCGCTACAGCAGCCGTTAAACTTCTCGGCACAGGCCGGACACTGGATAAACAGCAGGTGGCAACCGTCGTTTTTGCAGTTGGTGTGGGTATCGCACGGCGCGCCGCACTGATGGCAGTGGGCAATCACGTCTTCTGAAATGCGCTCGCCCATGCGCTCGTCAAAGACGAAGTTTTTACCGATAAAGCGTACCGGTAAGCCCTGCTCGCGGGCGCGGCGGGCGTACTCGATAATACCGCCTTCAATGTGCCAGACCTTGTTGAACCCATTGTGCTTCATCCACGCGCTGGCCTTCTCGCAGCGGATACCGCCGGTGCAGTACATAACGATTTTTTTATCCTTATGCTCCTGCATCATCTCCACCGCTTTAGGCAGCTGCTCGCGGAAGGTATCGGCCGGAATCTCCATCGCGTTTTCGAAATGCCCCACTTCGTACTCGTAGTGGTTACGCATATCAATGAACACGGCATCCGGATCGTCCAGCATCGCATTCACTTCAGCGGCCTTCAGATATTCGCCGACGTCCGCCGGGTTAAAATCAGGATCGTCAATACCGTCCGCCACGATGCGTTCGCGCACCTTCATGCGCAGCACCCAGAACGATTTTCCGTCGTCATCCAGGGCAATGTTCAGGCGTAAGCCGTTAAGGGCCGGATCGAAGTTATAAAGCGCGTCGCGGAACGCATTCACTTTGCTTTCCGGGACGCTAATCTGCGCGTTAATGCCTTCGCGGGCAAGATAGACGCGCCCGAAAACGTTCAGCGCCGTGAAGGCCTGATAAAGCGCATCGCGGGTCGCCTGCGGATCGTCAATGGTAAAGTATTTGTAGAAGGAGATGGTCGTGCGCGGTTCGGTTTCAGCCAACATGCGCGCCTTTAACATCTCATTCGAAACGCGGTTGTGTAACACTGGCATGGTGTACAAGTCCTGCAATCGTCAGAGAGAATCAAAATCGGTCGGCATCATATAGCAAACAAAACCAATTTACATCCACACAATTTACGCTACATTTCACACACCCTGATGAATCAGGCTTAACAATTACTGCGGTCGTGCAGGTTTCGACGGCAGATATTTTGGCTATGTCTCAAAAAATGCGACAATAGCGAAACAGGACGTTTGAACACAGGAAAGACATGACCCAGTTACCAAAATTTACCGTCGCCCTTTTGCACCCCCGCTATTGGATGACCTGGCTTGGCATTGGCTTTTTATGGCTACTGGTACAGCTTCCCTACCCTGTTATCTTCCGGTTAGGTAAATCATTAGGCCGACTCGCGCAAACGTTTATGAAGCGCCGCGCCCGCATCGCGTATCGTAACCTTGAGCTGTGCTTTCCGCAGATGAGCGAGGCAGAGCGCCATGATATGGTTTCGAAGAATTTCGAATCCGTCGGCATGGGTCTTATGGAGACCGGCATGGCGTGGTTCTGGTCGGACAAACGCATGGCCCGCTGGAGCAAGGTTACAGGCACCGGCATGGAGCCGGTGCATACGCTTCAGGCCAATCAGACCGGCGTGCTGCTGATCGGCGTCCATTTTCTGACGCTCGAAATCGGGGCGCGTATGTTTGGCATGCAGGCGCCCGGCATCGGGGTTTATCGTCCTAACGACAACCCGGTTATCGATCTCATCCAGACCAACGGCCGCATGCGCTCCAACAAAAGCATGATCGACCGTAAGGATCTGAAGGGCATGATCCGCGCGCTGAAGTCCGGTGAAGTGGTCTGGTATGCCCCCGATCACGACTATGGCCCACAGGCCAGCGTCTTTGTCCCCTTCTTCGCCGTCGACGAGGCCGCCACCACGACCGGCACCTGGATGCTGGCGCGGATGTCCAAGGCCGCCATCGTTCCCTTTGTTCCCCGCCGTATGCCGGATGGCTCAGGCTACGAGCTGATGATGCTTGAGCCGGAACTCGCGCCGCCGCTGGAAGATGCGGAAACCACCGCGCGCTGGATGAACGGCGTTGTGGAGAAGTGCATCATGCTGGCGCCCGAGCAGTATATGTGGCTGCATCGCCGCTTTAAAACGCGGCCAGAAGGCACACCGTCCCGCTATTAATCCTCATGCGGCCTTCAGGGCCGCATGCTGTTTTAGCTTTAAAAGCTCCCCCTCATTGCGGCAATCATAACCCAGGCGCATAATTAGCAGGCTTATTACTTCATGCTTCAGGTGCTCTGCACCTCACTATGCGGATTGTTATGTCACCCTCAGATGCCCCCATAAACTGGAAGCGTAACCTCACGGTTGCGTGGCTTGGCTGTTTTCTTACCGGCGCGGCGTTTAGCCTGGTCATGCCTTTCCTGCCGCTCTACGTCGAACAGCTGGGCGTGACGGGCCACGGCGCGCTCAACATGTGGTCTGGCCTGGTATTCAGCATCACGTTTCTCTTTTCCGCCATTGCCTCGCCCTTCTGGGGCGGCCTTGCCGACCGTAAGGGACGTAAAATTATGCTGCTGCGCTCAGCGCTGGGAATGGCGATTATCATGGCGCTGATGGGCGTGGCGCAGAACGTCTGGCAGTTCCTGATATTGCGCGCATTGCTGGGCTTGCTGGGCGGATTTATTCCCAACGCGAATGCCCTGATCGCCACGCAAATTCCTCGCCATAAGAGCGGCTGGGCGCTTGGCACGCTCTCAACCGGCGGCGTGAGCGGTGCCCTGCTGGGGCCGCTGGCGGGGGGATTACTGGCGGATAACTACGGCCTGCGCCCGGTCTTTTTCATCACCGCCAGCGTGTTGTTCCTGTGCTTTATCGTCACCCTGGTCTGCATTCGTGAAAAATTTACGCCCGTCGCCAAAAAAGAGATGCTCCATGCCAGAGACGTGCTGACCTCGCTTAAAAACCCCAGACTGGTGCTGAGCCTGTTCGTAACGACATTAATCATTCAGGTGGCAACCGGATCGATTGCCCCTATTCTGACGCTGTACGTTCGCGACCTCGCGGGTAACGTCAGCAATATTGCGTTTATCAGCGGGCTGATTGCCTCCGTGCCCGGCGTGGCGGCGCTGCTTAGTGCGCCGCGGCTGGGGAAGCTGGGGGACCGCGTGGGTCCGGAGAAGATCCTAATCTGTGCGCTGGTCATCTCCGTCCTGCTGCTTATCCCCATGTCGATGGTGCACTCTCCGTGGCAGCTGGGCGTGCTTCGCTTTTTGCTGGGCGCCGCCGACGGGGCGTTGCTGCCCGCGGTGCAGACCCTGCTGGTCTACAACTCCACGAACCAGATTGCCGGGCGTATCTTTAGCTATAACCAGTCGTTTCGCGATATCGGCAACGTCACCGGACCGCTTCTCGGGGCGGGTATTTCCGCCAGCTTCGGTTTTCGCGCCGTCTTTATCGTGACGGCTGGCGTGGTGCTGTTCAACGCGATTTACTCGTGGTTCAGTTTATCCCGCGCGCTACGGCCGGTGACGGAATAAGAAGAAAGCCTGACGGCTTATTTTCGCATTCATACTTGCAGAATCTGATATTCAGCTATTCTTTCCCTGAAACCTTCTGGAAAACAGGGAGACACCAATGACCATGTACGCCACGCTGGAAGAAGCTATTGATGCCGCTCGTGAAGAGTTCCTTGCCGATAATCCCGGCGTTGAGGAAGAAGATGCTGACGTGCAACAACTTAATATCCAAAAATATGTTCTGCAGGATGGGGATATTATGTGGCAGGCCGAATTCTTTGCCGATGAAGGCGAAGAAGGGGAATGTTTGCCGGTCCTGAGCGGTGCAGGTGCGCAGGCCGTGTTTGATGGCGACTATGATGAAATCGAGTTACGCCAGGAATGGCTGGAGGAGAATACGCTGCACGAGTGGGATGAGGGCGAATTTCAGCTCGAGCCACCGCTGGATACGGAAGAAGGTCAAACCGCAGCCGATGAATGGGACGAGCGTTAATTTTCGCTACTCGTACGGGCCGTGGCTGGCATCGATGGGCAGCAACAGCGTGTCGAAAATCAGCGAGAACGGCAGATCGAGCACCGTCAGGTAGCGCCATGCGGAATCACGGACATCCCATTTCACGCCCGGGTAGTACTGGTTGCCGTGGCCCTGACCTGGAATGGTGCGGCTGATGATGCTGCCGCAGCCGCTTAGCAGGCATGCCATCATGACGACGATGATTATTTTCATCAGTAACCTCTAAAAAAATACCGGCCTCGCAGCCGGTATTTTATTTGGCGGGTGGCGCTTTGCTTAACCGCTTACTTCGCCTTCAGCGCCAGCGGGTTCAGCTTCAGCTCTTTGTAGTAGTTCACCCATGAAGAGTACTTCTCCGGAGCGGACCATACGCGATAGTGAAGCCTTGCCATCGTGACCGGATCGCTCAGCAGCACCAGACGGCGGTCGCGGTTGAGTTTTTCCGGGGTCTCGTTAAGCGCCTGCTCAACGTGACGATCGCGGGCAATCTCCAGCACCTGGCTTGCGCGGTGGCGCGCGGTGGCCATCGCCGTCGCTAGAGCGTTGAATGACGGATTAAACACGGCGTGCATAAAGCCATCGTCCAGCGTGCGGTTGCGGTTCTGTTCCAGATAGGTATCGGTATCCACCAGCACCTGCGGCGGGGAATACTCTTCCGGGATCAGGAACAGTTTCCAGCGTTTGGTACGCAGCCCCACCGTTGAACGGCTGGAGATCACGGACACAAACGGCGACAGGATCAGCGAGAAGACAATCGGCGCCAGCCAGAACAGGAAGCGCAGATCCAGCCAGGCCATTCCGGCTGCCCACACCAGACCCAGCAGCAGCTGAGAGCCGTGGCGCATGAAGGCTTCACTCCACGGCGTGGAGTCGTCATCACGCTGCGGTGAGTTCCAGACCACTTCCCAGCCCAGGAACGCACTGACCACAAACACGGTGTGGAACAGCATACGCACCGGCGCCAGCAGCACGGAGAACAGCACTTCCAGCAGCAGTGAAAGGGTCACGCGGAAGAACCCGCCGTACTCTTTCGAGCCTTTGCACCAGATCAGGATGATACTGAGCAGCTTAGGCAGGAACAGCAGCACCATGGTGGAAGCAAACAGCGCAATCGCCAGCTCCGGACGCCACTGCGGCCACACCGGGAACAGCTGGCGCGGTTGCAGGAAGTATTGCGGCTCCGTCAGGGCATGGACGACCTGCAGCGCAGTGGAGAGCGCGAGGAACATAAACCACAGCGGTGCGGAGAGATAGGACATCACGCCCGTCAGGAACACCGCACGGTGAACCGGGTGCATCCCTTTTACGAGGAACAGGCGGAAGTTCATCAGGTTACCGTGACACCAGCGGCGGTCACGCTTGAGCTCGTCCAGCAGGTTCGGCGGCAGCTCTTCGTACGATCCCGGCAGGTCGTAGGCAATCCAGACGCCCCAGCCAGCACGACGCATCAGCGCAGCTTCCACGAAGTCATGCGACAGAATTGAACCGGCAAACGAACCCTCGCCCGGCAGCGGCGCCAGCGCACAGTGTTCGATGAACGGCTTCACGCGGATAATGGCGTTGTGGCCCCAGTAGTGCGACTCACCCAGCTGCCAGAAGTGCAGACCGGCGGTAAACAGCGGGCCGTAAACACGGGTGGCGAACTGCTGGCAGCGCGCGTACAGGGTGTCCATACCGGACGCTTTTGGCGAAGACTGAATGATGCCCGCGTTCGGGTTAGCTTCCATCAGACGCACCAGACCGCTCAGGCAGTCACCGCTCATGACGGAGTCAGCATCCAGCACAACCATATAGCTGTACTGGTTACCCCAGCGGCGGCAGAAGTCATCGATGTTGCCGCTTTTGCGCTTCACGCGACGGCGGCGGCGGCGGTAGAAGATCTGCCCTTCGCCCTGCACTTCCGCAATCAGCTCCATCCAGGCTTTTTGCTCTGCAACGCAGATATCCGGGTTGTAACTGTCGCTCAGGATGTAAACGTCGAAATGTTCCGCGTTACCGGTCGCCTTCACGGACTCCCAGGTTGCACGCAGCCCCGCAAATACACGGTCAACGTCTTCGTTACAGATAGGCATAATCAGCGCGGTGCGGTGCTCGGGATTGAGGGGTTCATCCCCGACCGTTGACGCCGAAATGCTGTACTTGTCCCGTCCCATCAGCAGCTGAAGGAAGCCCATCAGCGCGGTCCAGAAACCGGCCGACACCCAGCAGAAGAGAACCGCGAACAGCAGGAGAATGCCGCTTTGCAGAATGTACGGCAGCAGCTGCATGAAGGAGACCCAGAGATCCTGGCCCATCATGTCAGTCGGGTTGATAAACGCCCAGCCCTGGTAAGGCAGAATGGTTTTCATGTACCAGGTCGCGACAACCGTCTGCGCCAGCGTCAGAAGCAGCAGGATATAGCGGCGAATTGTCCCCACGGTACGCCATTTCTGTTCGGAGGCCTGCTCTTCTTTCGTCAGGCGCGACAGATAGCGCGGCGTGACGTCACGTCCGCGCAGGCGATCCCAGAAGCGGCCAACCGGGTTGGTGCGCCATGGATCGGGGAACATTGAGGAACGCGTCGCCTTCGGCATTGCCTGAAGCTGATCGCGTCCTTCGTCGTCTTTAATCAACTGCCCTTCTGCCAGCGAGTCTGGCCAGGCCTGCTCCAGACGCGCCTTGACTGACCCCAGCGGCGTATCATCATCACGGGAAAACTGACGATGTTCGCCATCCAGCGCGGTATGAACCGCGCGGATGTCGCTCTTAGGCAGCGCCGCTTTTTCGATATCCGTCAGCGGCATGGCATCAATATATTCAGATGTATTATTCATTGGCAGGTAGCTGGTAGCTCCAGGTTTCACTCAGCGGCTGATCTTCACTGACCAGCGCAGCACGCATTTCAGTGGTCTGTTTCGGATCTTTCACTTTCACGCGCAGGGTCAGACGCCAGCCTTTGGTTACCGGGTTGTAACGCACGGTGTTCTCTACGATTTCACCGTTGTCACCGATGCTGGCCTGGGCCGACACCGCAGTATCCGGAGCCAGTTTCTTCATATCCTGACCGGTGAAGTCCACGACAAACGCTACCGTACCGTCAGGCTGACGGATCAGGTTAGACTGCTTCACGTCACCCGTAGAGCGGCGAGTCTGCGTCACATACGCGTTATCCGGCGCATGCAGCTTATCTTCGTCGCGGCTGAAGGTAATGGTGTACTTGAAGTTCATCTCTTTACCGGCTTCCGGCAGCTGATCCGGCGTCCAGTATGCGACGATGTTGTCGTTGGTTTCGTCGTTGGTTGGAATTTCAACCAGCTCTACCTTGCCTTTACCCCAGTCACCTTTCGGCGTAACCCAGGCGCTTGGACGCAGGTCATAGCGGTCGTCGAGATCTTCAAAGCGAGAGAACTGACGGCCACGTTGCAGCAGGCCAAAGCCCTGCGGATTTTCCATCGCAAAGCTGCTAACCGCCAGATGTTTCGGGTTATTCAGCGGACGCCAGATCCACTCACCGTTACCGGCATGAATAGACAGACCGTTGGAGTCATGCAGTTCCGGGCGGAAGTTGGTTGCCGGAGACGGCTGGTTCGGCCCGAACAGGAACATACTGGTCAGCGGCGCAACGCCCAGTTTGCCCACTTTGTCTCGCAGGTAAACCTTAGACTGCACGTCAACAACCGTGTCACGACCCGGCATAATCACAAAGCGATAGGCACCGGTTGCACGCGGAGAGTCGAGCAGCGCATAAATAGTCAGACGTTTGTCCGTTGGTTTTGGACGTTCAATCCAGAACTCGCGGAAACGCGGGAACTCTTCACCTGATGGCAGCGCGGTATCAATAGCCAGACCGCGCGCAGAAAGCCCGTACACCTGCCCCGCGCCAATCACGCGGAAGTAGCTGGCGCCAAGCATGCTGACGATTTCGTCGTTTTTATCTTTGCTGTTGATCGGATAAAGGACTTTGAAGCCTGCGAAGCCCAGGTCTTTCACCGTATCTTTGTCGTGTTGCACATTGCCAAAATTGAAGTAATCCGGGCTGTACTTGATCTTGCGTACCGCGGTTGCCGTCACTTCATTGATGGCAACAGGCGTGTCGAAGTACATACCCTGATGATAAAATTCAAGCTTGAACGGGGTTTTAATGTTGTTCCAGTACGCTTTATCGTGGTTGAACTGGATCTGCTGATAGTCCGCATACTTCATGTCGCGGAAAACGGAGGGCAAGTTACTTTTCGGCGCTTCGTAGCTCTTGCCTGCCATCGATTTTGCCTGTTTTGCGACATCGTCGATGTTAAAGGCCAGTGCCGATGAGGTATACAGTGATAACACCACTGCAGCACCCAACCAACGCATTTTCATCATCTGTGGTTTATGTTTCATAATAAGTAAGCACTTCCCCCTTTGTGTGCTTATATCGATCCGATCCATTTTAATGGAAACTCAGGCAATCCGACAACATAATCACTGCTTTGTTCAGCTGCTGGCTCATGGATTAAGCAAATGAAAGAACCCGCTATTCACTTTGCGTGCTTATCCTGGAGACAGTGTGTCGGTCTTGGTGTAGGGTTGGCTTCGAATGTAACCATTATGAGCCTTAGGGATAAGGCGAAAAGTCTGAGAATGCACAACGTTATATGAGCACAACACCGATACAACGGGAATATTTCCTCGACTCGATCCGGGCATGGCTGATGCTATTGGGGATCCCCTTTCATATTTCACTGATTTACTCCAGCCACACGTGGCATGTTAATAGCCAGATGCCCTCCTGGTGGCTGACGCTGTTTAATGACTTTATTCACGCCTTCCGCATGCAGGTGTTTTTTGTTATATCCGGCTATTTTTCGTACATGCTTTTTTTACGCTATCCGCTTAAGCGCTGGTGGAAAGTGCGCGTGGAGCGCGTAGGTATTCCCATGTTAACCGCCATCCCGCTGCTGACGCTGCCGCAGTTCATTATGCTGCAGTACGTTAAGGGCAAGGCGGAGAACTGGCCGAATCTCTCGCTGTATGAAAAGTACAACACGCTGGTCTGGGAGCTGGTGTCTCACCTCTGGTTCCTGCTGGTTCTGGTGGTGCTGACCACGGTCAGTCTGGTGATTTTCAGCCGCCTGCGCCGTCATCTCAGCACGACAGCAGACGCTTTCTTCGCCAACGTCACGCTGGGCAAACTGTCGGTGCTCTTCTTACTGCTGGGGATCGCCTATGCCGCGGTGAGACGCACGCTGTTTATCATCTATCCACCGATACTGAGCGACGGCCTGTTCAATTTTGTGGTGATGCAGTCGCTGTTCTACATTCCATTCTTTTTAATTGGCGCACTGGCCTTTATCCATCCGAAGCTTAAAGCGCTGTTTACCACCCCGTCACCGTGGTGCGCGGTGGGTGCGGCCATCGCCTTCGTGGCCTACCTGCTGAACCAGCGCTACGGAAGCGGCGACGCCTGGATGTATGAAACGGAAAGCGTGATTACCATGCTGCTGGGCCTGTGGATGGTGAACGTGGTGTTCGCGCTCGGCCACCGTTTGCTGAACTTTAAGTCCAGCCGCGTGACCTACTTCGTCAACGCCTCACTGTTTATCTATCTGGTGCACCACCCGCTGACGCTGTTCTTCGGGGCATACATCACGCCGCATATCGCATCCAACACGCTGGGCTTCTTTACCGGGCTGGTGTTTGTGGTGGGGATTGCCGTCGTACTCTATGAGATCCATCTGCGGATCCCTCTCCTGCGTTTCCTGTTTTCAGGAAAACCACAGCCGAAAGCCGCCTGAGCAGCGCGGCGCACTGAGTGCGCCGCCTTTACTTCAGCTTTCCAGCTCTTGTCTGCGCTGGGTCAGAAGCCGCTGATAAAGATGCGTGGTGTCTTCATCGAAGCAGACAAAAATCACCTTCTCTGGCAGCGGTTTGAGTGACAGATAACGGTAGACGGTATCTACAGCGATGGCCGCCGCGGCTGCCTTTGGATAACCATACACGCCGGTGCTGATGGCCGGAAAGGCCATCGTTTTAAAGCCGTTGTCGGCAGCAAGCCGCAGACAGTTCCGGTATGCCTCTTCCAGAAGGCTCGCTTCATGCTGGTCGCCACCATGCCACACGGGCCCGACGGCATGAATCACCGCTTTAGCAGGAAGGTTGCCCGCCAGCGTAATCACCGCATGGCCCGGAGGGCATTCACCCTGTTGCTGACGCACGATTTTACAGGCTTCCAGTAACTGTGGTCCGGCAGCCCGGTGAATAGCGCCGTCTACGCCTCCTCCCCCCATCAGGGAAGGATTGGCCGCATTGACGATGACGTCGACATGAACTGTCGTAATATCGCCATGAATAACTTCAATTTGCGGTTTCATAAAGCCCCTCTGCTGTCCGCTTTTTTATAAGTGTATCGCAGAGGGGTTATTGAGAAAAATGACAGGCATAAAACCGCGCCCACCGACGGGCGCGCACGGGTATTAACGGTACTGGATCTGAACAACCGCGAGCGTTTTTTCAGGATTCAGGTACGTCATATTGACTGTCGCAAGGCTTGAAGCCGTCGACTTGCCGTTCAGCGCATCGTCAAAACTGATCGTACGCGTTTGCATACGGTTTTTTTCCGGGCATGACAGCGCAAGCTGCCGCTGTTGCGGTGTGACTTCACAAGGGTCAGCAACGATTGCACCGCGAAAGTGAATAACACCACCTTCTGCAATAGTGGCTGAATAAGCTGGAGCGATAAAAGCAGAAACGAGCAGGCCCAGACCTGAAATAAGATGAGCAAAATAGTGGGTCACGATATGTACTCCTCAATGAAAATCGTCCATGAGGGGCAAACGCGCTTCATTATGCAAACGAAGGCTGACGTTACGGAACCTAACAACGCAGTTCCTGATAACAGCTTAGTTCAACGGCAAATATTCGCAATGTATTGATTTCATGAATATTTACAGCGCACCCCCGGCTGGCGACCACTGCTGTGATAAATGAAGCGCTTTTCCATCCGTGACGGTGACAACGATTTTTATCGTGTCTCCCGCAGAAATAGTTAAACTCAACCGCGTTAAATCAATCGGCTGATTAGCGGGTATAAAAAGGGTATTTTGCTGCCGCGAAGCACTTTGCCCGCTCTGCCCTTCCTTCAAGGTGTGGATATGAACCTGACAATCACACGGTTCCGTCAAAATGACCTGCGGAATAATGGTCGTCATATTTCCCTGCTGTGACGTTTGAAAGGTTATCTGGCCGGAAAGCGCGGCAAGGAGAATGAAGGTATTCATGTGGAACTCCCGAAAAAAAACAGGGCATCGGCCCTGTTTTTTTGTAGTACAGATTTCAGTATCAGTACTGATGCGCCGTCGCGTGGTTACCAAAGCCGATCTGGGTAACGTTGACGGTGGAGTTAGACGCCGTCTGGTCTACGAGCGCACCGTTAAGGCCGCCGTACTGGCTAACATTCATAACGGATTTTTTGCTGTTCCACTGATCGAGTGTCGCACTGTTGCCGAAACCGTTCTGGGTCAGGTTGATTTTACTGTCGTCAGAACCCTGACCGACATCAGCCCCGTTACCGCCACCGGTCTGGCTAATATTGAGAACGGAATTTCTGGCATCGGTCTGCAACGCCAGCGCGGAGTTACCGCCACCGTTCTGATAAATATTCAGGGTTGAATTTGGACCACTGTTTCCGCCCTGACCATGACCGTGTCCATGACCCCATCCGCCCTGATTAATCATACCAGCCATAGCACTACCAGAAACTACGATTGCTGCAAGTGCTGCCACTTTGATAAATTTCATGGTAAACCCCCATCGGATTGATTAACGTCGCCGCGAAATAGCTAGCGCTGAATAACGCGAATTGCCATCTGCGACTGTTTCTGCACTACAACTGCGGTTTTCTGCGTACCGTACTGCGTAATATTTGCTCTATTACCCGACCCTTTCTGGATAATTTTCGCACTATTACCATATCCATCCTGCGTAATACCTGCATCGTTCCCGTTACCGCTCTGATCGATCCAGGCAATATTGTAAGTCCCTGATTGATCAACTCTCGCTCTGTTGCCTGCCCCATCCTGGGAAATGACGGACAAGAGTTTCGATCCTTCCTGGCGAAGCTGAGCGTCATTAAATACGCCCTGTTGACCAATAATGGCTGCCTGATTTAATGATGAATGACTTAATTCATTAACCGCAAAATTATATTCAGCGTTTGCTAAATCTGAATTCGCTGCGGTTACAAATCCAGGCGCACCCAGTAATGTAAACATCAAAAATAACGATGTGTTTTTCATGTTGTCACCCTGGATCCGGCTACCTGAAAACACTCTGATCGTATTTCGTATTAAACGGCTCGTTTTTGTTAACGCGTCGTTACGGTGAAGAGTATGTCCGTTGAAACATTTTAAATATCTCACCCGCGCGGCTTATTTTTATTTTTCAGCTCACCACAAAGTTGTAATTTGCACCATAAAAGGCATTACACAGGCCGGTTTTATTTTTTATAAAAATATTTATGCGTGACATGTTGTACAACGACGAGAAAGCCGTCCATGCCCCTCCCCGCGTTGTTTAAGCGTAACGAAAGGATGACATTTTCTTCAGTGCGTGACACAAGGCGAGTTTTCTTAAGCCAGAAAAACCAGAACGGCATGACTTAGAAAGTATCAGTCACTCATACCTGGATACAAGC
>NZ_JAWNEU010000015.1:0-92716 GCF_034107645.1 Enterobacter sp. 118C5
CCCCCCCCCCCCCCCCCCCCCCCCCCCCCCCCCCCCCCCCCCCCCCCCCCCCCCCCCCCCCCGCCCCCCCCCCGCGCGCCGGCGGCGGGGGCCGGCCCCCCCCCCCCCCCCCCCCCCCCCCCGACCGCACCGGTCCCTCCCCCCTCCCCACTCTGTGATAAACTTCGTGCAATTCCTTTTGACTGTACGAGTCCCTCATGAAACGTGAACTTGCTATCGAGTTTTCCCGCGTCACCGAAGCAGCCGCCCTCGCAGGCTACAAATGGCTGGGTCGTGGCGACAAAAATACTGCAGACGGCGCGGCCGTCCACGCCATGCGCATTGTGCTTAACCAGGTCAACATCGACGGCACTATCGTCATCGGTGAAGGCGAGATCGACGAAGCGCCAATGCTCTACATCGGTGAAAAAGTTGGAACGGGTAAAGGTGATGCCGTGGATATTGCGGTGGACCCGATCGAAGGTACGCGCATGACGGCGATGGGCCAGGCCAACGCCCTGGCGGTACTGGCCGTGGGTGATAAAGGCTGCTTCCTCAACGCGCCGGACATGTACATGGAAAAGCTGATTGTTGGTCCTGGTGCGAAAGGCGCAATCGACCTCAGCCTGCCGCTGGATGCCAATCTTCGCAATATCGCAGCGGCGCTGGGTAAACCGCTCAACGAACTCACCGTCACTATTCTGGCGAAACCGCGCCACGACGCCACCATCTCTTATCTGCAGGCACTCGGCGTGCGCGTGTTTGCCATTCCGGATGGCGACGTTGCCGCGTCTATTCTGACCTGCATGCCGGACAGCGAAGTGGACGTGCTTTATGGCATCGGCGGCGCGCCGGAAGGCGTGGTCTCTGCGGCGGTGATCCGCGCGCTGGACGGCGATATGCAGGCGCGCCTGCTGCCGCGTCATGAGGTAAAAGGCGACAGCGACGAGAACCGTCGTATCGGAGAGGACGAGCTAGCGCGCTGCGCAGCGATGGGCATCGAAGCCAATAAAGTGCTGGCGCTGAACGACATGGCGCGCAGCGATAACGTCGTCTTCTCCGCAACCGGCATCACCAAAGGCGATCTGCTGGACGGCATCACCCGCAAGGGCAACATGGCGACCACTGAAACGCTGCTGATCCGCGGCAAATCGCGCACCATTCGACGCATTCAGTCCATTCACTATCTCGACCGTAAAGACCCTGACGTGCAGATGCACATTCTGTAAAACCGTTTGATCGATAGAGCTTTCCGGCCCGAAGGGGCTGGAAATGTTTCCCACAAGTACGGAAGATAGAACAGAGAAACAGCACAGGAGAAGATCATGGCGGACTGGGTAACAGGTAAAGTCACTAAGATAGAATTCTGGACCGATGCGCTATTTAGTCTCACCCTGCATGCTCCCGTGCACCCGTTTAAGGCCGGGCAATTTGCGAAGCTGGGGCTGGATGTCGACGGCGAGCGCGTGCAGCGCGCCTACTCTTACGTTAACGCGCCGGATAACCCGGACCTCGAGTTCTATCTGGTCACCGTCCCGGACGGCAAGCTGAGCCCGCGTCTTGCCGCCCTTAAGCCCGGCGACGATGTGCAGATTGTGAGCGAAGCGGCGGGCTTCTTTGTGCTCGAAGAGATCCCTGACTGTGACACGCTCTGGATGCTGGCAACCGGCACGGCCATCGGTCCGTATCTCTCTATCTTGCAGTACGGTAAGGATCTCGAGCGCTTCAAAAACATCGTGCTGGTGCACGCCGCGCGCTACGCCGCAGATTTAAGCTATCTCCCGCAGATGCAGGCGCTGGAACAGAAGTACGGTGGAAAGTTAAAGATTCAGACCGTGGTCAGCCGCGAAACCGTAGCAGGAACGCTTACCGGCCGCGTCCCGGCACTAATCGAGAGTGGAGCCCTGGAAGACGCAGTGGGTTTACCGATGACGGCCGAAACCAGCCACGTAATGTTGTGCGGTAACCCGCAGATGGTGCGGGACACGCAGCAGCTTCTGAAGGATACCCGGCAGATGACGAAACATCTTCGCCGCCGACCGGGCCATATGACCGCCGAACACTACTGGTGATCAGCGGTATTTCACCTCGACGGTATCTTTACCGTATTTGTTTTCGCTCTGGGTGCCGATAAACGCGCCCAGATCGACAATCATCATCACGAAGATAACCGACGGCAGCAGCCTGCCCACGATCCACGGCAGGATGGACGGCAACATCTCCCAGTTACCTGCCACCAGCATCCACGCCAGAATAATCAAAAATGCCCATGCGCCGGAGCGGCCGCGATCGTGCAGGCGTTTCACCACAACGGCCGCCGTTGGCCATAGCAGGCAGACCAGCGCGAAGGCCGCCGTTTGCGTGCTCAGCCAGGCGTTGTAAGCAACGAAAAACAGAAGCAGCATGGCGACAACCCACGTCACCATCCAGACCCAGAAATCTCGGCGTCCAATACGCCCTTTGAATGAAAACAGCCACTGCTGTATGGTCATGTAAGGTTCCTTATTATCGTTTAGCCCGCATTTTACCCTGGAGTTGTGACCTTTTGACAAGCCGACCAGATATCGTTTTAATCATGAGCACTTACGGCCAGGTGCAACGTTGATGAAAAATTCGGCACATTCTCTTTTCCTGTGTTTAGCGATGCTCGGCGCGGGTTTTCCGCTGCACGCCGCCAACACCGCGGCCCCCACCGCTGCGCCGTATTTGCTGGCGGGCGCACCGTCTTTCGATCAGTCCATTAGCCAGTTTCGCGAAGCTTTCAATCAGGCCAACCCAGCGCTGCCGCTGGATGAATTTCGCGCCATTGATAGCTCACGAGATACCCCAACCCTGACCCGTGCGGCGAGCAAAATTAACGAGAATTTGTATGCTTCTACGGCGCTGGAGCGCGGTACGTTAAAAATCAAAAGCATGCAAATCACCTGGCTGCCGATTCAGGGGCCAGAGCAGAAAGCCGCTAAATCGAAGGCGCTTGATTACATGAGCGCGGTGCTGCAGGCGTTTACGCCTGCGCTGACGAAAAAGCAGAGCCAGCAAAAGCTGCAAAAGCTGCTGGCCGCCGGTAAAAACAAGCGGTACTACGCCACCACCGAAGGCGCGATTCGCTATGTGGTGGCGGATAACGGCGAAAAAGGACTGACCTTCGCCGTTGAACCGATTAAGCTGGCGCTATCTGAAACCCTTGGCGGGGCGAATTAATGACAAAAAGCAAAGCCTTTCTAGGGAAAATCTCTATACTGATTCACAGACCATGCTGCCCGACAGGGCGGCCATATTCCTTAATTCGCTTATTTAGCGTGGAGAATTGAAATGCGACATCCTTTAGTGATGGGTAACTGGAAACTGAACGGCAGCCGCCACATGGTAAACGAACTGGTTGCGAACCTGCGTAAAGAGCTGGCTGGCGTGACCGGCTGCGCGGTTGCTATCGCTCCGCCAGATATGTACCTGGATCTGGCTAAACGTGCCGCTGACGGCAGCCACATCGTGCTGGGCGCGCAGAACGTTGACGTTAACCTGTCTGGCGCGTTCACCGGTGAAACTTCCGCTGAAATGCTGAAAGATATCGGCGCGAAATACATCATCATCGGCCACTCCGAGCGTCGCACCTACCACAAAGAATCTGACGAGTTTATCGCGAAGAAATTCGCCGTGCTGAAAGAGCAGGGTCTGATCCCGGTTCTGTGCATCGGTGAAACCGAAGCGGAAAACGAAGCGGGCAAAACCGAAGAAGTATGCGCACGTCAGATCGACGCCGTGCTGAAAACGCAGGGCGCGGCAGCGTTCGAAGGCGCGGTTATCGCTTACGAGCCAGTCTGGGCGATCGGTACCGGCAAATCAGCTACCCCTGCGCAGGCTCAGGCGGTGCACAAATTCATCCGTGACCACATTGCTAAAGCCGACGCGAAAGTGGCTGAGCAAGTGATCATCCAGTACGGCGGCTCCGTAAACGCCTCCAACGCTGCTGAGCTGTTCACCCAGCCAGACATCGATGGCGCGCTGGTTGGCGGTGCATCCCTGAAAGCGGACGCTTTCGCGGTGATCGTTAAAGCGGCAGAAGCGGCTAAACAGGCGTAATGGCCTTTGCGGCGGGTGGCGCTTGCGCTTACCCACCGCTCTTCTCCTCCCTCTCCTTTGGGAGAGGGTTGGGGTGAGGGGAAACCCCTCGCACTGAACTACACTTTACCTAATACGCTAAACCATAAATAATCCAGCGGCAGCAGCACCAGATACGTCGCTATCGCCAGCGCCAGACAGAGCATCATCCCCGCCCTTGCAGGCACCTTTCCTAACCCCATCGCCACCACAATCGGCGACGCCTGATACGGCAGCAGCGGCGTGGAATAGCCCAGCACCTGAATCATGATCACCGACAGCAGCGGGAAACCGGTCGCGTCCGAGAAGCTCTGCGCCAGCGTGGTGTACAGCGCCGGAACGCCGTTGGCGGTCATAATGAAGTTGAGTGCCGTAGTAATTCCGGTTAGCGCCAGGAAGCTGGTAAACGGCCTGTCCGCATCCAGCGGCATAATGCGCAGCAGCGCCTCGCCTACGGCCGCTCCGATACCCGTTTGCGTCACGACGATCGCCAGCCCAAGAATGCCCGCGACGTAGATACAGGTGCGCATGTTCACCCCGGCAGAAAATTCGTCCCCGGTAATGAAACCCACGCGCGGCAGCATAACGATGACCGATGCCGCCAGCCCCGTCCACGCGGGCCCTACGCCATGCCAGCTCTCCGTTACCCACATCCCCAGCACCAGCGCCAGCAGCCAGGCAAGACGCTTTTCATCCCGCCCCATGGGTTCAGACGGCGCCCTATCCTTCGGTGGTTTAGGGCTGCCGGGGAACAGCCAGCAGATGAGGCCAATCAGAATCAGGCCTTTGAGAATGCCCAGCACCGGCGTGTGCAGCAGCAGATACGGGACATAGTTCAGGTGAATGCCGTACGAGCCTTCCGCCGCGCCGCTCATCACCAGGTTAGGGACGTTTGCAGGCAGGATAGTGGCCGAAAGCTGGAAGGTGCCGAACCCGACGGCCAGCGCAAGCCCGAACCAGGCGCGGGAGCCGTCGGCGATACCGGCGCGTTTCGCCATCGCCGCGACAATGGGCATCAGCAGCGCAATACGCCCCATGTTCGACGGCATCACAAACGCCAGCGCGTAGCTGAGCAATACCACGCTCGCCACCATCAGCATCCAGGAGTCGGTGAGCTTTGCCGACAGCGACCGGGCGGCCCTGTCCGCCAGCCCGGTTTTACGGATCGCCACGCCGAGCACAAAGCCGCTGAAGACCAGCCAGAAAGCCGACGAGGCAAAACCACCGAAGATCGCTTCCGGAGGGGCGATTCTGGCGGCCATCGCCGCCGTAAAGAACAGCAGAGCGGTGATAAATTCCGGCAATAGCGACGTCGCCCACAGCACGATGGTGACGCCGACGATCAGCGAGGGCAGCAGCAGAGGATGCGTTAACCAGAGCGACATACCTGTCTCCTGTAGAATTTTTCAGCAAGTCTACGGTGACAGGCAGCCTGAGTAAACGCGATTTATGGTGGGGTCATTTCAGGATAGTGCATTGATGATCCTGCAATTCCTCTGCCGACGCGCGGTTGAGCGTGAGCAGGTTACGCTCGGTCGCCAGCAAAACAAACGAACCATCCGACTGCTGCGCCATGGCCAGCGCGAAGCGCCCCATATGGTCGCGCGCTTCCGGCAGCTCTTCCGCCAGCATCATAAACGGACTGCGCTGGACCAGTTCATTCTCCGTCACCCGTCGTGCGAGATACTCATGCCCTTCCAGCCCGCCCGGGAACGGTAGCCACTGGGTGCTGATGTCTCCCTGCGCCGCGTTGAGCTTCTCGCGCACGTCCGGGCGCAGGCAGGAGATATGGATATGGAAATGGTTTTGCGTGCGTCCTGTCGGTGAGTTAATCGTCAGCGAAATGGCGCTATCCGGCACCTCGGATCCACGCTTCAGGGTCATAAAGCTGCGCGACTGCCACGCCAGCCAGAAGAAGTTTGGCGTGTGAGGCTCGGTCAGGAGCGGGCTTTCGGTGCCGTTGATGCGGTACGTTGGCATCAGCAGATACTGCAGCGGCCCGTTGCGGTCTTTGAACACCACATAGCCCGCGTCAGGCTTCACCTGCGCGCAGGGCGCCGGGTTACGGTGTTGCAGTTGATTAGGCAGGCACTGGTCGAGAACGATATGACGCAACGCATTCGGATTACCCGCTTTTATCCAGTACACGCCGCCTGCGGCAAGGGCGATGACAATCAGGATCAATAAGATAATTTTTTTCACAACGCGTTCCCTGTTTTCAATAGAGGCAAAAGAGTAACGCAAAATGATGACCAAATAAAAAACCCGGTGGATTTCTCACACCGGGTCGCCGTGTCGTTTGTTGACGGTTAGCGCTGGCTAATCTGGTCGAAGGTGCCGCCATTAGAGAAGTGCTCTTTCTGCGCTTTCGTCCAGCCGCCGAACACATCATCAATGGTGAAGAGCTTCAGTTTCGGGAATTCACTATCGTATTTCTTCGCGACAGCCGCATCGCGTGGGCGATAGAAGTTCTTCGCCGCGATTTCCTGGCCTTCCGGCGAGTAGAGATACTTCAGGTAGGCTTCCGCCACCGCTTTGGTGCCTTTCTTATCAACGACCTTATCGACCACGGAAACGGTCGGCTCAGCGAGGATGGATTCGCTCGGGGTCACGATCTCAAACCTGTCTTTACCCAGTTCGTGGGTCGCCAGCAGGGCTTCGTTTTCCCAGGCAATCAGCACGTCGCCAATTCCGCGCTCGACGAAGGTGTTAGTGGCGCCGCGTGCGCCGGAGTCCAGCACTTCAACGTTTTTGTACAGGGATTTGACGAATTCCTGCGCTTTTGCCTGGTCACCGTTGTTATGGTGCAGCGCGTATCCCCAGGCCGCCAGGTAGTTCCAGCGTGCGCCGCCGGAGCTTTTCGGGTTCGGGGTAATCACAGAAACGCCCGGTTTGATCAGGTCGTTCCAGTCCTTAATTTGTTTCGGGTTGCCTTTACGCACCAGGAAGACGATGGTCGAGGTGTATGGCGCGGAGTTATCCGGCAGACGTTTGATCCAGTTTTTATCGATACGACCACGCTCGGCGATGGCGTCGACATCATAGGCCAGCGCCAGGGTAACCACGTCGGCTTCAATACCGTTAATCACAGACGTTGCCTGCTTACCGGAGCCACCGTGCGACTGGCGAACCACCACGTTATCGCCGGTTTCCTGCTTCCAGTGCGCCGCGAAGGCTTTGTTGTATTGATCGTACAGCTCACGCGTCGGGTCGTACGACACGTTGAGGAGTTGAATGTCCTTTGCCAGCACGCTGGTCGATGCCAGCAATAACGTTAACCCCACGCCCCATTTATTCATCGCCCAGCTCTCTTGTGTAGTGTTTTGATGAATGCAGCGTGCCAGAAAGCGAATCGAGGATTAAAGAATAAAAAAAGATTGGCTATAACGTGGAGGAATAAAAGCCCTCTTCAGAAAGAAGAGGGCTCGAAGGATCAGTACAGTTTTTTCGCGCAGTCCAGCCAGTCACCTTTGAACGGACGCTTCATGTTTTCAATCGCGTCGATGATGTCATGGTGAACCAGCTGTTCGTTCTGAATACCGACGCAACGGCCGCCGTGGCCCTGCAGCAGCAGCTCGATAGCGTACGCACCCATACGGGAGGCCAGAATGCGATCGTACGGGCCAGGGGAACCGCCGCGCTGGATGTGACCCAGAACGGTCGCGCGGGTTTCGCGTTTGGTTTCGGTTTCGATGTACTTCGCCAGCTCGTCAACGTCACAAATGTGCTCGGTGATAGCCACAATCGCGTGTTTCTTACCTTTCGCGATACCGGCTTTGATTTCAGCAACCAGATCTTCACGGCTGAATTCCACTTCAGGAACCACCACGAACTCACAGCCACCGGCGATAGCCGCCGCCAGGGTCAGGTCACCGCAGTAGCGGCCCATCACTTCAACGATAGAGATACGCTGGTGAGAAGATGAGGTGTCACGCAGGCGGTCAATGGCTTCCACAACGGTGCCCAGCGCGGTGAAGTAACCGATGGTGTAGTCAGTGCCTTTGATGTCGTTGTCGATGGTGCCCGGCAGGCCGATGCACGGGAAGCCCATTTCGGTCAGACGTTTTGCCCCCATGTACGAGCCGTCACCGCCGATAACAACCAGCGCGTCCAGGCCACGCTTTTTCATGTTCTCGATAGCCACTTCACGGATGTGTTCGTCACGGAATTCCGGGAAGCGCGCAGACCCAAGGAAGGTACCGCCACGGTTGATCATGTCAGACACGCTGTAACGGTCGAGCTGAACCATACGGTCTTCATACAGACCCAGGTAACCATCATAGATACCAAAAACTTCCAGACCTTCCGTCAGCGCTGCACGGACAACCCCACGAATTGCCGCGTTCATGCCCGGCGCATCACCGCCGCTTGTCAACACACCGATTTTCTTAATCATGACTACCTCTGAACTTAGGAATGCAAAATTGAAATCTGTTGCCGGAAGAAATTTATCGACCAACGAATACTGCAAATAGTATATCAATCCCTTCTGGCTGAATTGATTCAGGTCAGACCAAATGGCGGTAATTTATACACAAAATGCTGGCCTGGCTCACTTTTTTACAACGAATTACGAAAGCCCAACATGTCCGGGTACAACCGAGCAGGGATCCTGGTGAATGATGACGTCTGAACCAGGAAAACGCTGCAAAATCGCCTGCTCGACCTGTTCAGCAATCACGTGAGCCTGAACCAGCGGCAGGTTGTCTTCCATTTCAATATGAATCTGAATAAAGCGGGTCGGCCCTGACTGCCGCGTTCGAAGATCGTGTGCACCGCTGACGCCGGGCCAGGAGGTCACGATGGAAAAAATTTCACTACGTTCTGAGTCCGGAAGAGCGCGATCGAGCAGTGATTGCACCGCGTCATACCCCATCCGCAGGGCGCTATATAAAATATAGATACCAATCCCTAACGCAAACAACGCATCGGCCCGATGCCAGCCATACCAGGCCAGACCGAGCGCAATAAGAATAGCCCCATTCATCATAACATCAGATTGATAATGAAGCATATCCGCCCGTACGGCCTGACTTTGCGTTTTGCGAACGACCCAGCGCTGGAACGTTACCAGAACAAGTGTGCTCATAAGTGCAATTACCGTGACGACCACGCCGACCCCGGGATTGTTCATCGGTGAAGGCGAAACCAGATGCTGAATACCGGTCAAAAACAGGAACAGCGCGGAGCCAGAAATGAACATACTTTGCGCCAGCGCGGCCAGCGACTCCGCTTTGCCGTGCCCAAACGTGTGCTCTTCATCCGCCGGCTGCAGCGAGTAGCGCACCACCAGAAGGTTGGTCAGCGAGGCGGCGATATCTACCAGTGAATCCACCAGCGCCGCCAGAATACTGACCGAGCCGGTATACCACCAGGCAAAGATTTTGATCAGCAGCAGGCCAGAGGCCATTACGGTCGCCGCAATGGCGGCCCGGCTTACCAGCCTTCCATAGGATTGATTCATAAACGCTCCTGTCATGTCATGCCGCTAGTATAACGGAAGCATGGGGAGGCAAAGGATGAATAAACGGTTAACAAATCAGAATGCGGGGCAAAAAAAACCCCCACATCATGTGGGGGAAGACAGGGATGGTGTCTATGGCAAGGAAAACAGGGTTTACTGGTTACTACGGGTACTGCTATTGCTACTGAAAAACGTTGTTTCTGAGCTTCGCTGCATCCGTGCAACCTCACGCAGCTGGTCCATCCGCTGCTGATGTTTGGTATTCAAAACCGCTTGCTGCTCGGGCGTTAGCAGGTGGAACATCTGGTTGCGGACCTTCGCCATCTCTACCTGGCGGGCAACCTGTTCCTGTGCCATTTTTTCGGCCTGAGCGCGGACAGCGCTTTCGTCAAAATTTTCTGCGGTGACAAGGCGATGCATTGTCTCCATTTCGCTAACATTAACAGGGGGCTGGTCGTGTCGTGCCCTCTGCATCAGATCTCGCATCTGTTGACGCTGATGTTCGGTTAAACTTATGCCGTCAAACATATGGCTTTGGCTGCTGTGCGTTGCGCCCTCCTGCGAGGAACCGTTATCGCCGATGATAGCTACAGCAGCCTGGCTAAACGCACTGAACGCCAGCGTTGAGGCCATGACGGCAGCGGTAACTTTGCGCATCACTTGCTCCCAAAATCTTTCGTGTCGCGATTCAACGAGAGACAGTCTACGATTCAGGCTGCAAACATGCGTCAGGGGGTGTAAAACAACGTAAAGTCATGGATTAGATAGCCTTGATGTCGTAATTTCTGCCTCGGAGGTATTTAAACAATGAATAAAATCCTGTTAGTTGATGATGACCGAGAGCTCACATCCCTTTTAAAGGAGTTGCTCGACATGGAAGGTTTCAACGTCCTGGTTGCCCATGATGGCGAGCAGGCGCTGAGTCTCCTTGACGACAGCATCGATCTACTTTTGCTCGACGTAATGATGCCGAAGAAAAACGGTATTGATACGCTGAAAGAGCTTCGCCAGACACACCAGACCCCCGTTATCATGCTGACCGCCCGCGGCAGCGAGCTTGACCGCGTTCTCGGCCTTGAGCTGGGTGCGGATGACTATTTACCGAAGCCGTTCAACGACCGTGAACTGGTGGCCCGTATTCGCGCGATCCTGCGCCGTTCCCACTGGAGCGAGCAGCAGCAGAATACCGACAACAGCTCGCCAACGCTGGAAGTGGACTCCCTGAGCCTGAACCCGGGCCGTCAGGAAGCGAGCTTCGACGGCCAGACGCTGGAACTCACTGGCACCGAGTTCACGCTGCTGTATCTGCTGGCGCAGCACCTCGGCCAGGTAGTTTCGCGTGAACATTTAAGCCAGGAAGTGCTGGGCAAACGCCTCACGCCGTTTGACCGCGCCATCGACATGCACATCTCTAACCTGCGCCGCAAGCTGCCGGAGCGTAAAGACGGTCACCCATGGTTTAAAACCCTGCGTGGTCGCGGTTATCTGATGGTTTCCGCTTCATGATAGGCAGCTTAACCGCCCGCATCTTCGCCATCTTCTGGCTGACGCTGGCACTGGTTTTAATGCTCGTTTTGATGTTGCCAAAACTCGACTCACGCCAGATGACGGAGCTTCTCGACAGCGAGCAACGTCAGGGCGTGATGATCGAGCAGCACGTGGAAGCGGAGCTGGCAAACGATCCGCCGAACGATTTGATGTGGTGGCGCAGGCTGTTTCGCGCTATCGACAAGTGGGCACCGCCAGGACAACGTCTTTTGCTGGTCACCAGCGAAGGCCGCGTGATCGGAGCCGATCGCAATGAAATGCAGATCATCCGCAACTTTATTGGCCAGGCGGATAACGCCGATCACCCACAGAAGAAGAAATATGGTCGGGTAGAGATGGTCGGTCCTTTCTCGGTACGTGATGGGGAAGACAATTATCAGCTCTATCTGATTCGCCCCGCGAGCAGCTCCCAGTCCGACTTCATCAACCTGCTGTTTGACCGTCCGCTTCTGCTGCTGATTGTCACGATGCTGGTCAGTTCCCCGCTGCTGCTATGGCTGGCGTGGAGCCTGGCGAAACCGGCGCGTAAGCTGAAAAATGCCGCCGATGAAGTGGCGCAGGGTAACCTGCGACAGCATCCGGAGCTGGAATCCGGGCCGCAGGAGTTCCTGGCCGCCGGGACCAGTTTTAACCAGATGGTGAGCGCGCTGGATCGGATGATGACCGCGCAGCAACGCCTGCTGTCAGACATCTCACACGAACTGCGTACCCCGCTCACGCGCTTACAGCTGGGCACCGCCCTGCTGCGCCGCCGCAGCGGGGAAAGCAAAGAGCTGGAGCGCATTGAAACGGAAGCGCACCGTCTGGACAGCATGATCAACGATCTGCTGGTGATGTCGCGCAATCAGCAGAAAAACGCGCTGGTGAGCGAAACGGTGAAGGCCAATCACCTGTGGCACGAGGTGCTGGACAACGCGGCGTTCGAAGCGGAACAGATGGGTAAATCGTTCACCGTCAACTTCCCGCCGGGCCCGTGGCCGCTGTACGGTAACCCCAACACGCTGGAAAGCGCGCTGGAGAATATCGTGCGTAACGCCCTGCGCTACTCGCATACGAAGATTGAAGTGGCGTTTTCGGTGGATAAAGACGGGATTACCGTCATTGTCGATGACGACGGTCCTGGCGTCAGCCCGGAAGATCGCGAGCAGATTTTCCGTCCGTTTTACCGTACCGACGAAGCGCGCGACCGCGAGTCTGGCGGCACGGGGCTGGGGCTGGCGATTGTAGAAACCGCCATGCAGCAGCATCGCGGCTGGGTGAAAGCCGACGACAGCCCGCTGGGCGGGTTGCGGTTAACGCTGTGGCTGCCGTTGTATAAGCGTTCGTAATCCCCTCACCCTAACCCTCTCCCCATAGGGGAGAGGGGACGTAAAACACCCTCGCCTCTTTGGGGAGAGGGCCGGGGTGAGGAGAAGTTATTTCCCCCACAATCTCCGTGAATTATCTTCGATCTTGTTGCTTAAGCGCCGCTTCTGCATCGTTCTGGTCCAGCTTGTCGATAACCCCGCCGCAGACAGCAGGCGGTGATACTGCTCGTCGTCAAACGGCATATGCCAGGCAATGGCGCAGGCGTCGTAAACGGACACGTCGCTCAGGCGCGATACCAGCTCCAGCGGCGCATCCGCAGATACCTGTCCTGCCAGCACCACGCGGTACAGCCAGCCGGTTTTAACCGCGTTTTGCAGCTGGGCCGACATATCCTGAATCCCGAAATGGTAGTTGAGCTTGAAGCACGGCGAGCGTGGCTGCGTCACCTGAATCAGGGCGTCACCCCAGCGGTAGATATCGCCGATAAAGACGTTTTTCTCCGTCAGCCCTTCGGTCGAGAGATTTTCGCCAAACGCGGGCGCGACGAAGAGGTCCGCCTGCTCGGGAAATTCGGTTTTCCAGTGCTGATAGTGCTCGCGCGGATAGTGGCACAGCGCGCGCTCCGGCCCGCCGTGGATTTTCTTTTCGGCCTGCTCGTCACCCGCCAGCCCGAGGTCGGTTAACGTCAGCTCCCCGTCGACCTGAATTTTAGCGATGGCGCTCGGGCGGCTGCCGTCGTACTCCCTTACCTTGCCTGTAAAAACATTCACCGGGTAATGCATCTCAACTCCTTCAGATACAAAAAAAGCGAGTCATCAGACTCGCTTCTCACAGGCGTCAATGCAACCTTATTTTTTAGCGGCGAAACGCGCTGCTGCTTCGTCCCAGTTCACTACATCCCAGAACGCTTTGATGTAGTCAGGGCGACGGTTCTGGAACTTCAGGTAGTAAGCGTGTTCCCACACGTCCAGACCCAGGATTGGGAAACCGGATGCGCCAGAGATCGCTTCACCCATCAGCGGGGAGTCCTGGTTAGCAGTAGAAACCACCGCCAGCTTGTCGCCTTTCAGAACCAGCCACGCCCAGCCAGAGCCGAAACGGGTTGCAGCAGCTTTTTCGAATTCCGCTTTGAAGTTGTCAACGGAACCGAAGTCGCGCTCGATAGCCGCTTTCAGGTCGCCCTGCAGGGTGGTGCCGGTTTTCAGGCCTTTCCAGAACAGGCTGTGGTTAGCGTGACCGCCCGCGTTGTTACGCAGCACGGTTTTCTTGTCTGCCGGCAGCTGGTCCAGTTTGGTGATCAGCTCTTCAACAGGCAGGTTAGCGAACTCTGGCAGGCTTTCCAGCGCTGCGTTCGCGTTGTTCACATAGGTCTGGTGGTGTTTAGTGTGATGGATTTCCATCGTCTGCTTGTCGAAATGCGGTTCCAGTGCGTCGTAGGCATACGGCAGGGATGGCAGTGTATAACTCATAATCCTCTCCATTATTGTCGGGCGGCACAGCTGTTAATGCCGCGTAAGCAGTTGGTTCATTATAGTTAATTAAATGATATTGAAAATGATTATCAATGCCGTAGTTTTTATAAGGTTATTCGTTTTCTGATGAAGCGCGAAAATGTGAATCAGCTCACCCGTTTAACGCGTTGATTGCCATTCAAAACCAAAGTGCGGCAGCCTCCCGAAGGTGGCCATTCTGGTTAATTTTTACACTCATCGGGTCGGTGGGAAGCCATTGATCGATAAAAACGATGAGGACGTAAACATGAATCATGCGATTACGATGGGTATCTTCTGGCATTTGATAGGCGCAGCCAGTGCAGCCTGTTTCTATGCCCCGTTCAAAAAGGTGAAAGGGTGGTCGTGGGAAACCATGTGGTCCGTTGGCGGCGTGGTCTCCTGGATCCTGCTTCCCTGGGCCATCAGCGCCATGCTACTCCCGGATTTCTGGGGCTACTTCTCCTCCTTTAACGCCTCCATCCTGCTGCCGGTATTTCTGTTTGGTGCCATGTGGGGCATAGGCAATATCAACTACGGCCTCACCATGCGTTATCTCGGCATGTCGATGGGGATTGGCATCGCGATTGGCATCACGCTAATTGTCGGCACCCTGATGACGCCCGTCCTCAACGGTAACCTCGACGTGTTGCTTAATACCGAAGGCGGCAGAATGACGCTGCTGGGCGTGCTGGTCGCGGTTATCGGCGTCGGGATCGTGACCCGCGCGGGCCAGTTGAAAGAGCGCAAGATGGGCATTAAAGCCGAGGACTTTAACCTCAAAAAAGGTCTGCTGCTGGCGGTCATGTGCGGCATCTTCTCCGCCGGCATGTCGTTTGCCATGAACGCCGCAAAACCGATGCATGAGGCCGCCGCCGCCCTGGGCGTCGACCCGCTGTACGTGGCGCTGCCCAGCTACGTGGTGATCATGGGCGGCGGTGCGCTGGTCAACCTCGGTTTCTGCGTTATCCGCCTGGCAAAAGTTGAGAGTTTGTCGCTAAAAGCCGACTTCTCGCTGGCAAAGCGGGTCATCATCGCCAACGTACTCCTTTCGGCGATCGGCGGCCTGATGTGGTACCTGCAGTTCTTTTTCTACGCCTGGGGGCACGCCAGCATTCCGGCGCAATACGACTATATGAGCTGGATGCTGCACATGAGCTTCTACGTGCTGTGCGGCGGGCTGGTTGGGCTGGTACTGAAGGAGTGGAACAACGCCGGACGTCGACCAGTGGGCGTTCTGAGCCTGGGCTGCGTGGTGATTATCATTGCGGCCAACATTGTAGGCCTCGGTATGGCGAACTGATTACGCCGCCCTTCGACTGTGATGACGCCACTGCACCGGCGTCATCCCCACCTCGCGGTTAAAGACCACCGAAAAGTAGTTACTGTCCTCAAAGCCGCAGCGCATTGCCACGTCACTGACCATGAGCTCCGTATGCTGGAGCAGATACTGGGCGTGGCAAATACGCAGCTGGCGCAAATAGTGATTTACCGTCATGCCCGTCTGGGTACGGAACTGCTGGCGCAGGGCACGCTCGCTGCACTGCTCCTGCTCGCAGAACTTTTCCAGCACAAAGCTTTTATTCAGGCTGGCCGCCAGTGTGGCAATCAGCTTATCAAGTCGCGTTTCCTGCTGCGTGGCGGAGAGGTTATCCGTCGCGTAGCGATAGCGTTTAAGCATCATGACCAGCTGCGCGAAGAGGATCTCTGACATCGGGTTAACCAGCGGATCGGTTTTAGCGCTCTCCTGTTCAAGCAGAGAAATTGCCTGACGAATAGCGGTCATGCCACTGCTGCTTAAGCGCCAGTGCGGTGAACCTTTCGCACCGTTAAAGCCGGGGATACACGCGGCCCAGTCGACGTTAAGTTTGAGCCGATCGGGACAGTAGATAACGTTCTGTAAGACCAGGTCATTGACCGAGGCGTAGGCGTGTTTATCTTCGGCGCGAATGTAAAACAGATCCCCCCGGGTAATGCGGTAAGGCCGATCGTTGAGAATGTGCAGACCGTTGCCGCGCCACACCAGCACCAGCTCATAAAATTCGTGCGTATGTTCAGCAAAGACGTTTTGCGGGTAGCGATCCGCCACCGCAACGGCTTGTTCAGCGGAGGCAAAAAAGTCATCTTTGCGAAGAATTAACGGCGCGGCCACATCACCACCTCAACGGCGAAAACCTGACATTATTACCCGCTTTACGACAGCAAAACGTTGACTGGGCTCGCGTTACTGCAGTGAGGTGTCCTTTCCCTGGCGAATATCACGCGGAGACCAGCTGAATTCCCGGCGAAACAGCGTCGAAAAGTGGTTACTGTCGCCGAAACCGCAGCGAAAGGCGATGTCCGTGACGCTGTCATCGCTGTGGCGCAGCAGGTGGCGCGCTTTTATCAGGCGCAGACGGTTAAGGTAGCGCTGGGGCGTCTGCCCGGTTTGCTGCTTAAGCTGACGGTGCAGGGTGCGAAGCGACAGCGAAAAATGACTCGCCAGCGCTTCCCAGCAGATGTCCTCGGCAAAATGTTCCTCCAGCCAGATCATCAGCTGGTTCAGACGGGCTTCGCTACTCTCCCCCTCCACCGGGTTACTACGGCGTAACGCCACCAGCAGCTGCATAAACAGCATCTCGCGCGTGGCCATCGCGTGCATATCCTGTCCGTCCTGGCTTTGCTCCATCTGGAGCAAGATCTGGCGAACCTGCTGCAGCGTGGCCTGGTTCACGCGCCAGTGGGACGGATAATGCCCCTCCTTCTCCTGCGGCAGTAGCTGATGAAGCCCCGCAAGAAACTGGAACGCGTCCGGCGACCGGTAGAGCACGTTCGTCAGGCACAGGTTGTCGGTATGCTCATACAGATGCCGATCGTGGTCGCGCACGAAGCAGACGGTGCCCCCGCTGATGGTGTAGGGCTGACCGTTAAAGACGTGGATGCCCGTGCCATGTTCAACAATAACAATTTCATGAAAATCATGATGATGCTCAGGGAAAGCAGCCTGCGGGAGCCGCGGTTCAATCGCTACAGGCGAACCACCCGCCGGAAAAAAGTCCACGCTGTGTAGTACGGTCATAACGGCACCCACTAATGAGAAAAGTTCTCAAAATAGTAAATAAGGCCTCTCATACTCACCTTAAATTTTCGGCAGAAAACGCCGCAAAACCTGCCTGTTTTTCAAGAAAAAGGCGGAAAGATCCGGAATTGCGGTCAGCGTCACACTGGCTGGACGGCGCGCCTTAACGGAAAAGTGTGAACTCCCTCACGTTCATCTTTGCTTTCTTGCCAGCGCGGAATGGGCGCTGTCCGTGGCGAGAAGGTGGTCTTTTCTTCCCTTTTTTACACTCAGCGCTAATGATTTCCAGAAGGATAAGACCATGACCTTTCGCCATTGTGTCGCTGTCGATTTAGGCGCATCCAGCGGTCGCGTAATGCTCGCCACCTGGGACTGCACCCAGCGCACCCTTTCGCTTCGCGAAATGCATCGTTTTGCGAACTACCTGCAAAAACAGGACGGTTTTAATACCTGGGACATTGACGGACTTGAGGCAGCGATCCGTACCGGGCTCAAAAAAGTCTGCGATAGCGGGATCCTCATCGACAGCATCGGCATTGATACCTGGGGCGTTGATTACGTGCTGCTGGACCGCAACGGCAATCGCGTTGGCCTGCCCGTCTCCTACCGCGACAGCCGCACGGACGGACTGATGGCGCACGCCATCGCCCAGCTTGGCAAAGACAACATCTATGGCCGCAGCGGCATTCAGTTTCTGCCGTTTAATACGCTGTATCAGCTGCGCGCGCTGGTTGAGCAGCAGCCGGAGCTGGTGAAAAAGGTGACGCATGCGCTGCTGATCCCGGACTACTTAAGCTACCGGCTGACTGGCAACATGAACTGGGAATACACCAACGCCACCACCACGCAGCTGGTCAACATCAACACCGATAGCTGGGATGAACACCTGCTGGCCTGGACGGGCGCTCCGCCTTCCTGGTTCGGCACGCCGACCCATCCGGGTAATGCGATCGGGCAGTGGCTTTGCCCGCAGGGGAACCCCATCCCTGTTGTTGCCGTCGCCAGTCACGATACCGCCAGCGCGGTGATTGCATCCCCGCTGGCCAGCAAAGACGCGGCCTATCTCTCTTCCGGCACCTGGTCGCTAATGGGCTTTGAGAGCAAAACGCCGTACACCAGCGACGCCGCGATGGCGGCGAACATCACTAATGAAGGCGGTGCCGAAGGGCGCTACCGCGTGCTGAAGAACATCATGGGACTCTGGCTGCTCCAGCGGATGCTGAAAGAGCAGCATATTTTCGACCTGCCTGCGCTTCTCGCAGAAACCGAAACGCTGAAGGCCTGTACGTTCCTGATCAACCCGAACGACGACCGCTTTATTAACCCGGTGCATATGAGCGCCGAAATCCAGTCCGCCTGTTTCGAGGCCGGACAGCCGGTCCCTTCCCGTCCTGCCGAGCTGGCGCGCTGTATTTTTGACAGCCTGGCCCTGCTTTACGCGGATGTGCTGAGCGAGCTGGCAAACCTTCGCGGCAAACCGTTCAGCCAGCTGCATATCGTGGGCGGCGGCTGCCAGAACCAGCTTTTGAACCAGCTCTGCGCCGATGCCTGCGGCATCACCGTGGTGGCGGGTCCGGTGGAGGCCTCAACGCTCGGTAACATCGGTATTCAGCTGATGACCCTGGACGAACTTTCAGACGTCGATGAATTCCGTTCGGTGGTCACCGCGAATACCCGCCTGACTACTTTCATCCCCAATCCCTGCCATGAAATTGCCCGCTACCGGGCGCAGTTTCAGCAAAAACGTCTGACTAAGGAGCTTTGTGCATGACCACTCAACTTGAACAAGCCTGGGACCTGGCTAAACAGCGTTTCGCCGCCGTCGGCGTGGATGTCGAAGCGGCACTGCGCCAGCTCGACCGTCTGCCGGTCTCCATGCATTGCTGGCAGGGCGACGACGTCGCCGGGTTCGAGGATCCTGGCGGCTCGCTGACGGGTGGCATTCAGGCAACGGGTAACTACCCAGGCAAAGCGCGTAATGCTACCGAACTGCGTGCGGATCTGGAACTGGCGCTGAGCCTCATCCCCGGGCCAAAACGCCTGAACCTGCACGCCATTTATCTTGAGTCCGACGAGCCGGTCGCGCGTAACGAGATTAAACCGGAACACTTTAAGCACTGGGTTGAATGGGCGAAAGCCAACGGGCTGGGGCTGGACTTCAACCCCTCCTGCTTCTCGCACCCGCTCAGCGCGGACGGCTTTACGCTCTCCCATGCCAACGATGAAATCCGTCAGTTCTGGATCGACCACGTGAAGGCCAGCCGCCGCGTCTCGGCTTATTTTGGTGAACAGCTTGGCACGCCGTCAGTGATGAACATCTGGATCCCCGACGGCATGAAGGACATCACCATTGACCGCCTCGCCCCGCGCCAGCGCCTGCTGGCCGCACTGGATGAAGCCATCAGCGAAAAACTGGACCCGGCGCACCACATTGACGCCGTGGAGAGCAAGCTGTTCGGCATTGGCGCAGAAAGCTACACCGTCGGCTCGAACGAGTTCTACATGGGTTACGCCACCAGCCGCCAGACCGCCCTGTGCCTGGATGCCGGCCACTTCCACCCGACCGAGGCGATCTCCGACAAAATCTCCGCCGCCATGCTCTACGTTCCGCGCCTGCTGCTGCACGTCAGCCGTCCGGTGCGCTGGGACAGTGACCACGTGGTGCTGCTGGATGACGAAACGCAGGCCATTGCCAGCGAGATCGTCCGCCACGATCTGTTCGACCGCGTGCATATCGGCCTCGACTTCTTCGACGCCTCCATCAACCGCATCGCGGCGTGGGTTATCGGCACCCGCAACATGAAGAAAGCGCTGCTTCGCGCTCTGCTGGAGCCGACTGCCGCGCTGAAACAGCTGGAAGCAAACGGCGACTACACCGCGCGCCTGGCGCTGCTGGAGGAGCAAAAATCCCTGCCGTGGCAGGCGGTGTGGGAGATGTACTGCCAGCGTAACGACGCGCCTGCGGGCAGCCAGTGGCTGGAGAACGTGCGGGCGTATGAGAAGGACGTATTGAGAAAGCGCGGGTAACTGGCCCCTCACCACGATAACTGGAAAAAAAAACTATGCAGACCATCACGACTTCCTGGTTCGTCCAGGGCATGATCAAAGCCACCTCTGACGCCTGGCTAAAAGGCTGGGATGAGCGCAACGGCGGCAACCTGACGCTGCGTCTGGACGATGCCGACATTGAGCCGTACGCCGCCGATTTCCATCAAAAACCGCGCTATATTGCGCTGAGTCAGCCGATGCCGCTGCTCGCGAACACGCCGTTTATCGTCACCGGCTCCGGCAAGTTCTTTCGTAACGTCCAGCTCGACCCGCAGGCCAATCTCGGCGTCGTGAGGGTAGACAGCGACGGCGCGGGCTACCACATTCTTTGGGGGCTGACGGACGAGGCGGTGCCGACGTCAGAACTGCCAGCGCATTTCCTTTCTCACTGCGAGCGCATCACGGCGACCCACGGTAAAGACCGCGTCATCATGCACTGCCACGCAACCAACCTGATTGCCCTGACCTACGTGCTGGAAAACAGCACCGACTACATCACCCGCAAGCTCTGGGAAGGCAGTACCGAATGCCTGGTGGTCTTCCCGGACGGCGTCGGTATTCTGCCGTGGATGGTGCCGGGTACGGACGAAATCGGCGAGGCCACCGCTGCGGCCATGCAAAAACATTCGCTGGTGCTGTGGCCGTTCCACGGCGTGTTCGGCAGCGGACCGACGCTGGATGAAACCTTCGGCCTGATCGACACCGCCGAGAAATCCGCGGAAGTGCTGGTGAAGGTCTATTCCATGGGCGGCATGAAGCAGACCATCACCCGGGAAGAGCTGATCGCGCTGGGCAAACGTTTTGGCGTTACCCCGATGCAGTCGGCCCTGGATTTATACGCGTAACGCAACAGGCGATGGGCGTCGACACGCGCTGGATGCGCGACGAAGCCGCCTGCCGCGATGAGGTCCGCGAGCTGTATCTGGAGGCATTATGATTCGTAAAGCGTTTATTATGCAGGTCAACCCGGACGCCCACGAGGAGTACGCGCGTCGCCATAACCCTATCTGGCCAGAGCTGGAAGCGGTGCTGAAAGACCACGGCGCGCACCGCTACGCCATTTATCTCGACAAAGAGCGCAACCTGCTGTTTGCAACGGTGGAGATTGAATCGGAGGAGCGCTGGAACGCGGTCGCGAATACCGACGTCTGCCAGCGCTGGTGGAAACACATGCGTGATGTAATGCCGTCGAACCCGGACAACAGCCCGGTGAGTACCGGGCTGGAAGAGGTGTTTTACCTGGCGTGATAGCTTCACCCATGTTTACTGCACGGGATAGCGATGTATTTCGCGATTCCCGTTGTCGTCGATGATGTCCACCTGCACCCTTTCAGCCCGATGGCGCTCCCCCGGCTCCAGCGGATAACGTTTCTCGCTAAACGGGGCAACCATCATATCGGGCTGTTGCCGCGCGCGGCGCAGCGAGCCTGATGATTCCAGCGCGAGTTCAGCAAACGAGACAAAATAGGGCGAGGCGTTATGACAGACAAGATCGCCGCCCTCCAGACGAAACGTTAGCTGTTTTAACGCCGTGTCCGGCTGCCCTAACCCGCGCGGGCGCCAGAAAATTTTCATTTGTGTGTTCATGGTTAGCACCATGCTTTGCTCCTGCTGCGTAACAGGAGGGATTTCATACAGATTGAGCCAAAAGACGGACTCCCTGTCAGCAGGTAACGGCATGTTATTGTAGACCAGCCGCAGCCCCTGCCCACCATTCGGAGACAGGCGAAACACCGCCGGAATAGCGACAAAGGGGGTTTTTACGCTGCCCGGCGCGGCGTTGACATCGCCGTGATCTACCCAGCTTTGCACCACCACAGGCCAGGCGTTGGCGTTCACCAGCATCAGGCTCTTTTGCGTTTCCCCTTCATGAAAAATAACCCGCGTAGCGGCGGCCACCAGCCCCGCAGAAGAAGAGGCGGACAGGCAAAGGCAAAACATCAGGAGGAGAATCCGCATCATTGCACTTTTACCCAGACGTAAGCCCGCGCATCGACCCGGCCAGGCGTAACCTGCCTTCCCGGTAATCGCGTCAGAAAGGCATTGAAATTAATCAGATATTCACTCACGCCATTACGGTCCGATACCAGAGTGGCACCGGCGCGTACCGGGTACCAGCCGCCGCTGTTGCCCGTGGCGCATCCGCCGGCCGTTGAACAGCGATCCCAGCCGAGAAACTGGCGGAGCACGCCGTCGCTGGCATTGGCAATCTGAATGCCGACCCCGCTGGCGATGTCGCTCTGCCCGTAATTCTCGGACAGCAGATGGCTCACTCCGCCGCTGCTGTTCACCAGCCCCAGCGATTGCGCGACCTGATAGCTGGCATAAGAAACCTGTAGCCCAAGCGCCGTTTGCGAGGTGGTAACACCGCTCACCGCCGCGTTTTCACACCGCACGCTCACGGTAAACGGAGAACGGGCCTGCTGACCGTTTTCCAGTTCCGCCCGCGAGATCGTCGGGAAAATCACCACCGGCGTAACGTTTTTCGCCACGCAGGTGGCAGTGGTGGTGAGCGTGGAAGCAGGCGCCATGCCCATGTTCATCGCCATCCAGTTATCGTACCACCAGCCGGTATAGATAAACGCCGAGTCGCCGGTATCACAATAGGCAATGTTTCCACTGCCAGGCGAACAAAATGCGACATAACCATTGGGCTGATTGCAGGCGGAATAGCTGCCGCTGCTTTTCGGCGTCCCGCAGTAGCTGCTCGGTGCGCCCGAAGCAGGGGTAATGGCGCTGACGCGGATGGCATCAGCACGAATCGGGCTAAAATCTTTAACCCGAATATTTATCTTTTTACCGTCTGCCGATACGGCATAACGGGTCATTGGGATCCGCTGATAGTTGCGGGTGAATACCGTCCCGGAATTGACGTGAGTTAAACGCAGACCAACGTAGTTAAACCATGTGCCGTACACATTGGGATTACCGTCAGCCACTCCCATATCCCAGAACCCCCCGCTGCGATCGTCGCCATTGGTTGCGATAACCTCATAGATGTTGTTTGTATCGGTGATATCACACACATACAAGACGCTGTCGGGGCCTTTATAGAGCGCGTTATCTGAGAAATTAAACACCGTGCTCGCCAGCACCGTGCCCACCGGCTGAATATTAACGGACGTGAGATTGATATTGCCAAGGCCAATCCCAACGCCCAGGGAGTCGTTTGTTGTTTTCACGAAGTCGGGGCCTTTTTGACAGACCGCGCTGGCTCCGGCGCTCAGTAAACACAATCCAGCGGCCAGTAATATACGAATCTTTTCCATCAGTTCCTCCAGACGTTAGCGGCAGGGCAGACTCAAGACAGATAACGGCTCCGACGTGGTGGGTCGTTGCCACTGGATCTGACAGCGATCCTGTACGCTGTCGCCCCATCTGACCTGCAGTCGTCCTTTTTCATCGGCCGCACGAAAATAGATTTGGTTAGCCTGTCCGACCATCCCCACGCTGTTGTCGTATTCGTCATACACCGCCGCGCCCATCGGAATTGCGCTACCGTTCGGACGTTGAGCAGCAATCAGCATCGCCTGCCCCTGCAACGTCGAGAAGCGTAGCCGCACCATCGCCCCGGCATAGGGAGCAACACGCTGCGTGGACGTTTGCAGTTCAGCATCGTCACTCATCTCCTGAGGGTCTAATCCCACCGTATTAAACTGGTAAGGCACCAGCGCCGGTGCCAGCGCGTAGCCAAACGCATTCACCCGTGCTCCCTGGCCGCCCATAACCTGTGCGCCCGTTGCGCCTGGCGCCTCAACCAGCGCAAACGTATCTCCGAGATAAGGACCGGGCGTGATACCGCCGCGGTGCGCCACCAGCGCCCCTTGAACGGAGGCCGATGCCTGCCAGTACGTACTGGAAGTTGACCACGAGGCGCCGCCGTTAGCCCACGGGAAGTTTTTGCGTACGGTCGCCCCCCAGACGGCGCGATCGCCGTGTTCATCGTCGGCATAGTTCAGGCTATAGCTCAGCGGATCGCGCTCGCCGTACATCCCACTCAGGGTCGACTGGTAACCGCCGCTTTCATCGTCTGCGCGGTTGGCGCTTAGCGACAGCGTTGGTGAGTAGCGGTTATGGCCCAGAGGTATGGAAAAGGAGAGTGACCAGAGGGTTTGTGTGTCAGCCTGCCAGCCGGTGTCGGCAAAAAGGCTGCCGCTGGCGGGTGAGACGCGTCGCGTGCGAGCGGCGGTAAAGTTCACCGAAACGCCCCCATCGAAGGTTTTGTTCCAGCTCGCCTGCATCTGCTTGTCGCGGCTTTTACCATCACGATAATCCTGTGACGAGAGCGAGATGGCCAGATTCCCCAGCGCGTTGAGGGACTGGTTAGCCGACAATTCCAGCCGCGTACGCTGCTGATATGTGGACGATTGCCACTCCTCGCTGCTCTGGCGCGCCGCCCGCGCGCCGAACACATCGTACAGCTCGGCAAATCCGCGGGTGGAGTAGCGGTAGCCCGCCAGCGCAACCGACGTGGAAGTCTGCGAGAAATATTTGCTGTAGTTCAGGCGGAACATCCATCCGGTCTGGTAATCGTCGTCAAGCAGGCGAGCGCGGGAGAACGTTCCGTCCATACCCCAGGCACCCAGCGACGAACTGTAGACGCCACCCAGCATGAATGCCTGGTACCCGTCCGCCAGCTGATTGCCCAGGTTTAAGGTCAGCGCATTGCTGATGCCTTGCCGCCAGACCAGCTCGCTGAACAGGTCATCATCTCCCACATCCCGCGCACGGCCCACCGTGGCGGCATAGTCAAAAAGCCCGGCGCGCAATGATTCTGCCAGCGCCGAGAACGGAACCGTAAATGTACTCTCGCTGCCGTCCGCTTCGCGCACGGTAACGTTGAGATCGCCTGCATAGTGGGTTGGATACAGGTCATCAATAACAAACGCCCCTGGCGCCACGGTCGTTTCATAAAGCGTGGTATTGCCCTGCTGGATGGTCACCTTAGCGTTTGTGCGGGCGATTCCGCGCACCACCGGCGCATAGCCGCGCTGGGAGTCAGGGCGCATGCGGCTGTCAGAGGTCATTTGTACACCGCTGAAGCCCATTCCCGAGAAAAAGCGGCCATCGGTAAAACCCTCACCCAGCATAATTTCACTCTTGAGGGGAAGCAGCGCGCGCTGAAGGTAACGGCGGGATGTCGTCCAGCGGCTGCCTGCATCGGTGTCATAGTTCAGGGAGGACTGTTCGCGGTAGCGCCACAGCCCAAGATTGATGCCGCCGTTAAGGTTAAGAAAAGTGGAATCCGAACTCTCGTTGCCCGCCTGCTTCTGACTCACATGGTATTGGTTAGCCATATAGTTCAGAAACAGCATGGACTCACCCGCCTCCAGACTCTCCTCCGGTACGCTACCGCGCGGAGGCATATTCAGCAGCGCCCGCGGCACAGAGAAATCAATGCGCATTTGCGGCATCGCGAGGTTCACCGCTACCCCATCAAATACAGCGTCGTCCGGGCGATAGCAGGACGATGCCCCCGCTGTTTTTGGCAGCGCTTTTAGCCCCGTTTTCTTCAGCGTCTGCCAGGTAAAACAGGGCGAGATGCGGTTCCCGTCGTCACTAAAGAGGATTTCATCCCGCGCAACAGCCACGCCGTTAACGTACAGGTCCAGCAAATAAGCGCCAGGCTTAACCAGCGTGTCCTGATTAAGCTGACGTATGTCGCTATTACTTAATCCGGTATCGCGCAGTAGCGCAGCGTCAAAATAGTAATCCTCACTGGCGAAGGCGTCGGCAGTGCGAAGACACGCCACCGCCAGCAACGGTGCGAGGTGGGAACATCGAAACATAACACTCTCCCGGTTAGAAACCTCAACACGTCAATGGGGCAGCGTAAAGGTATGACCCACAGCCGTACCGTAGTCGTTAATGGCGTAAAGAGTCATGGATGTCGCCTGCGTCTCCGGCAGCGACCAGCGGGTCGAGCCAAAGGGGGGAAGCGTGACCGGCTTCCCGATGCCGACCGTTTTTCCGTCCTGCTTCAGCACAGCGTTACGTACGTTAATGTGCCAGGGCGTCGGGTTTGTCAGGCTCAGCGAACGGCCTTGCCGGATCAGCTTTAATGCTGAAGGCGCCTGATTGGCCTCACCTTTCAACCCTGCCGGGCGATAAAAAATTTTCAGCCTGCTCTTAATCACCACAGAAAGGCGATTGCGTTCGGTATCCGCCGCTTTGACGGCAGGAAATTGCAGGTAGTTAAGCCAGAACAGAGACTCGCGATCGTCAGGAAGCGGCTGGCCTGTATACTTAAGGCGCAGCGCCTGCCCCGCATTCGCATTCATGCGAAATATTTGCGGCGTGGCAATAAACGGCGCATCGGCGGTCTCTGGCGTTGATTGAGGATTATTGGCATCCATCCAGACCTGAACCAGCATGGGCGTATCGCCATTATTCATAAATTCCACAACTTTTTCTTTTGCCGCAGCGGAATAAATAATTCTGTTTCCCTTTAATATGACACTGGCTGTTGAAGGAGTAACCGCGAAAAATAAGTAAATGACAACCCACACAAGCGTCCTGCTGATGTACGTCATATTATTAACCATGAATTAAATGAAATAAGCGCCGCGCGGGGCGGCGCTTTAATACAATTACAAATAGGTCACCGCAAATTGTGCGCTGGATTCTACTGCCCCTGATGTCGCATTACCGGCTGCGGAATAATAACGCGCAATCATATCGAAAGTGACCGTATCCGAACCCGCATCTCCCCCGACAGACTGCTTCGAGGTTTTCGCTTCACCGCTGGTGAAGTCCAGCGCGGTGGTACCCTCCAGAAGCTGAATCGCAACATTCGTTGCCGGGCTGGAGGCCGCAATATTCGACAGGTTAGTCCCGTCAATATTGCCGCTGACGAAGCGAGCCGCCGCGTCCTTCTGCACAGAGGTTGCGCTGACATCACAACCGCTGAGGGTTACCGTAAAGGGTGTATCTCCCGCGCTGGAGCCAGCGGCAGACAGCGAACCTTTATTAACGGTTGGCAACAGCACCACCGGATAAGAGTCTGCGCCATTAATTTTGATCGTACACGTCTGATCGCTCACTTCACCAATAAAACGAACGGTATTGTCAGCAGACGCAACGCCATTCATACCGACAGTTAAAATAAATGCCGCAATTAATTTAGTTTTCATCATTGTTTCTCCATGGGATACCCGCTTACAGAAATATAAGGGGTATATTTTTAATTGCTAAGTTAAGGCAAAAATACATCCTGTAAAATTAGATGTAAAGTTATTGCAAAATACAACAAATGACATTCCTGTCTGGCGAGGTTTAAAAAAATCAAAACACACATTCACATAATGAATGGATTTAGCAAATGAATTGATTGCTTTTTACACTTTTAAGGTAGGCAACATGAAATAACAAGTTAAAAATCAAACAAATGGGAAAAATATCGTTAAAATAGCGAAACATTATCTAAATGATTAGGTTTTCTTAAAAGTATTTTAATTTTTATTAAAATAAAGATTACTGATAAATGCCGTGATTACATGGCTTAACTTAAATAAAAAATAATTATGTTTAGACACAATGGGTTTTAGGAATTATGCCCGAAACAACGGTTACCAAATAATCACCTTTCACCGACATTGCCGGGCGACCGAAAACCACTACGCGTGGCTGGCCGCTCCGGTTCTTTGCCGTGAAGCGATATGAGTCCGGGTCTGCTTAGTTTTGTTCCGCCACCAGCAGCGCGTGCGTATCCGGCTCCAGCGCCTTAAAGATATGCGGCTGGTCAGCGGGGTAACAAATGTAATCCCCGGCGGCGAGCTCTTCCGCAGCGTCAAGCAGGCCGACCAGGGCCCGCCCCTGCATCACAATAATATGCTCTACTGAGCCGGGCGAGTGCGGCTGAGAAATACGATCGGCACCCGGCTGGGTCATCAGAAGATAGACATCCCGACGTGCGCCCGGTGGACATGCGGCGAGCAAAATGGCTTCATAGTTTGCCTGCCCGGCAACCACTTTTGTGCCTTCACCACGGCGGATCACCTGCGTGGTCGGCTGCTGCGGCTCCAGCAAGCGGGCAAAAGGAATATCCAGCGCCACGCACAGTGACCACAGCGTTTCCAGGCTCGGGTTACCGTTGCCGGATTCAAGCTGAGAAAGCGTGGATTTGGCGATCCCGGCACGGCGGGCAATTTCCGCCAGCGAAAGCCCGGTTCGCAGGCGTTCTCGCACCAGGCTTTTGGCGATCACGCTGATTGGCTGCGTCATAAGAACGGTCTCTATCTATAACGAACGATTCGTTCGTCTTGTAAAACGTTTTTGATGCGTTCATTATAATGGAAATACGTTCGATATGGCTAAAATGGTATGAAGAATCCCCTCTCTTGCCTGAAAGGCGACACGATAAAAGCAATCATCCTGGTTTGCCTCGCGGTTGGGGTGGTTGGGATGTCCTACGGCTCACTGGCGATGGCCTATGGTTTCCCGCTCTGGGTGCCGTTTGTCCTCTCCCTCACCGTGCTGGCGGGCGCATCGGAATTTATGTTTATCGGCATTGTGGCAAGCGGCGGCAACCCGCTGGCGGCAGCGGCCGCCGGTTTGCTGGTCAACGCGCGCCACGTGCCGTTTGGCGTGACGGTGCGTGAACTGGTGGGCAAACGGGGGTTGAGCTATCTCGGCTGTCACATCATGAACGACGAAAGCGTGGTGTTTGGCCTGTCGCAAAAAACGCCCGAGCAGCGTAAAGCGGCCTACTGGCTATGCGGCTTAGGCGTGGCGATCGTCTGGCCGGTGGGGGCGCTGCTGGGAGCCATGGTCGGCAAACTGCTGCCGGACCCGGAAACCATCGGGCTGGATGCGGTATTCCCGGCAATTTTACTGGCGTTAGTGGTACCCGCGTTTAAAAACCGTACCACGCTGATCCGCGCCTGCAGCGGCGCCGCGCTTTCACTGGCCGCCGTACCGTTTGCCCCGGTGGGCTTACCGGTGCTGCTCTCGTTACTCGGTCTCGCTGCGAGGAAAAAATAATGGGAAACATGACGTTTTTTATTCTGGGCATCGCCATTCTTTCTGCCGGAACCTACCTGATGCGGCTCGGCGGGGCAAAGCTGGGCAACCGGCTGGCGCTCTCTGAACGGTCTCAGGCGCTGCTTTCGGATGCGGCAACGGTATTGCTGTTTTCCGTCGCGCTGGCGACCACGTTTTATGAAGGGGAACATTTCGCAGGGATGGCGCGCGTGCTGGGCGTGGCGTTTGCGGTGTTTCTTGCCTGGCGCAAAATGCCGTTAATTGTGGTGATCGTTGCGGCGGCGGTGGTGACGGCGCTGCTGCGCGTAGCGGGGATCCACTAAATAAATGCCCGGCATAATCGGTCTGCCGGGCATCAGCGGAGGTTATTGCGCTGAAAGGGTGTCGACGCTCAGCGTCAGCGTCTCGGTAAAATCGGTCTCGTTGGTCGTGCTAAAGGCTTTATCTGACAGGTAGGTCGTCACCATCATCGTTGCGGTGAACTGCTCCCCCGCAACTTCCGTTCCGTTAACGGCAGCCAGCGCTTTTTCCGGCGGCAACGTCACTTCTGACGCCCCACCCTGAACAGCCACCGCGCCAGTATCAACAGCGGCCAGCTGCACCGTATTCCCGTCCACGCGGCCATCCTTGAACGCAATCTTCATCGCGCCGTTATCTGAATATCGCCAGGCCATATTTTGTCGGGCCGCACCGCTGATGGAGATGCGCATTTTACGCGCATCCGGGCATATCACCGACACCTGAAGTTCCCGCGTTACCGAGGCATAACCGTTATAGACTTTGCCCACATGCTCAGCAGAACCCTTTCGCATATCTTCTTTACGGTAACGCCCATAGTCGACCGTCTTTACGGCGGACATCATTTCGCATTCGCCATCCTCGGCCTGCGCGACTGCCGGTATCCCAGATACCCCGCAAAGCAAGGCGACCATCATCAAGTACTTATGAACGTTATTTAGAGACATTTCCCTGTCACCTCTTCGTAGAATTTATTTGGTTCTGCCTCCGGCAGGGTGTACGTCAGCCTGCAACGCCCCTCATCCAGCTTCGCGTAGAGCTGCTGGCTGGCGGAGATATCGTTAAGGAAGATCACGCCATCTTCTGGTGCCGTCGTGACGTACTCACCCGCTTCGTCCACAATGGAGACACCTTCCGGTAGCGGCGTACCGTCCGGGCGGCTGATAGCCAGCAGCACGCGGCGCTGGCTTAACGTCGCAAACTCCCACTTCGCCACGGCACCGTGAGAAGCCTTGATCGCTGTCCTGCCGTTTCGCACATCGAGGTTGCCCGGCAGACTTTCCGTGTTGACCTCAATAGTGCTTTCGCGGAACGGTGACAGAGAAGGGATTACGGCCTGGCCCCATTTGTCCGTCCATACCGGGCCACGCGCGGTACCAATCTCAATGCCTGCTACCGGTTTATCCAGTTTGGCGATGGCATACGTATCCGCCACGCGGTAAGGCGAGAAGGTCACACCATCGCCGTGTGCCACAATCCCGCCGCTCAGGGCCGCAGAATAGTTCGTGTTGCTGTCGTTATCGCCACCCGCCGCCAGCGCCAGGTTGGTGTAACGCAGATTGCTGTTCAGCGAAGTATCCCAACTGGTGGTGTTCCGATCATGGTCCTGAGAGACGCCAACCATATACTGGTTCGTATCGTTGAGCGATCCCATCGCGCGCGTGCCCCAGGAACTATTCCCTTCACTCTCACGATACCAGGAGCTGGTATTTACGCCCGTACGTCCCAGAGGGATCGACACGTTCACATAGAGCATGTCGTTATCGCTGTCGTCGTGACGGCTGACGTCAGACTCCCAGTTCACGCTCACGTTGAAGTATTTAAAGGTCTGTGACCATGACGTAATAAAGCGGCGGCTGTCGTATTCGCTGTTCCAGCTCTCATTGCGGTAGTAGCTGAGAGAGAAACGGCCGAGCGTGCTGTTAGACCAGTTGATACCCACGCTGGTGTCATATTTGGTTTGCGATATATCGTCGTCGTCACCGTACAGCTCCGTCATCTCGCGGTAATCCGGCGTGCCGTAGCTGCCGCCCATCGAAATGCCGATCCCCCATGGCAGAGAATACCCCAGGTCGAGCGTCGTTTTGTTGCCGTCCGTTTGCGACTGGTTATCTATCGATGCCAGAAAACCGAGTAAGGCATACAGGTTCTGCACCGGGACGGTATCCAGGTTGCCGGAGAAACCGTAATAGTGGTTATCCGCCATCACCATTCCGGCGAGGAAATTTACGCGCTTGTTGATGGACCAGCCGTTATTGGCAGACACCACCCACGGCTTTTCGAAGCGCGAACCCATGTCGTCTTCAACACGGCCTACCGCCATGGTAAAGCCCGGTGCGCGGCCCACGTGATTGCTGCGGAAAGTACTCGCCGACACGGTAAAACGGTTTTCGCTGCCGTCGGTCTCGGTCACCGTCACGTTCAGGTCGGTGTTGAGGTTAGCCAGCGGCACGTCATCCAGGTTAAACGGCCCGGCAGGCACCAGCGTCGAGTAAATCAACTGTCCGCCCTGGCGGATATCCACACGCGCCTGAGGGTTGCGGGCGATACCGCTTACTTCCACGCCCGTACCGCCCTGCGGCTGGAGGGCGTTATCCGGCATCATCTGTACCCCATAGATAGACGGAATACTGAAGCGACTGCTGGCCACGTTAATCTGGCCGCCCTGCACCATCACGCCATAATCGGCAAAGGTGCGCTGGGCGTAGGTATAAGAGGAATCGACATCAAAGCTCTGATCGCTACCGTCGCTGATGAACTGCGTGCTGCGCACAATCCAGTCCCCGGCGTTAAAGCCCATTTCGAAGGTGGACTGGAAACGGTCGGCGTTTTCATCGTCATACTGGTTATGGGTTCCGAACATGGAATAATTCAGCATTGCCGCACGGCCACCCTGAACTTCCGCGAACTGGCGTCCGAAATCAGGATCCAGCGCTTCCGGTGGAACCACGATCGATATCTCTTCGATATCCGGGGAAGACTGAATCGTCGAGCCGGACCAGTATTGATGAATTTTTGGGCAATCACCGCGTCTGGTTTTTTTAATCAGACCCGCATTTTCCAGAAACTCGTCATCAATACAGGGCGTACCTTCCTCATCAAACTTCACCGGCATCAGCGTTCGCTTATTCCCGTTAATATTCACGGTTACGTTATGGTAGCCGGGCGTAAAACGCGGTGCCATGGAGTAGTATTCAGCAATCGCAGGATCAAGGCCCTGGTTTTTTAATGCGTCTGCATCGAATATCGCTCTCGCCAGTTCCATCGGCTCGTTTGCGGTAGGGTTTATTTCCGCACGAATGCTAAAAGCCAGCGCCGAAAGGCAAAACGCCAGCATTCCCTTTTTACAGGAAACCGTTAACATAACTACTCCATGTGTTGTTATATTTTTTGCTATTATTTCAGCTCGGCAACATAACTCTGCGTTTTGTAGCCATAACGCGTTGCCGGTAATATTTCAATTTTATTATCTGAAGACGAAATTTTCCCTTTTGTGCTGAGCGTTATTTTCTCGCCGGGCAATATATAGGGTTTAGGGAACTGAGCAAGGGAACCTGATGGCAATAATTTTGCTTTTTGCTCCATGCGCACAACGTAAGGCGTTTTATTCTCGACAATCACGCTACCGTTATTTACCTGCCAGGTCAGATCCTTCCAGGGCTCCAGATTGAGCGCCAGCCCGGCTGGGCGAATTATCACGGGGAGGTTCTGGCTAAAGGTTACTTTGACTTTATTTTTTTCGCGCTGCGGAATAGCGGTGAAGATAACGCGTTTTAAATGCTCCACCTTCAGCGGTTCGGCGCTGTTTTTCAGCACAAAGCGCACGCGCTGGGTTTTTCCCGCGTCCACGCGTACTACCGGCTGCGTCACAATCAGGCCGGGTTTTGGGTCATCTGGCAAGTCGACCAGTTTGGTATACAGCAGCTGCGCGTCAGCATCCGTGTTTTTGACGTCCATGCTGGCGCCCTGCTCATCTTCTTTCACAATCAGCAGCGACGTTTCTGGCACCATTCCGGCGGCCAGCGTATTAAACGAAGCTAAGAGGCAAGCGCAAATCAGCGTTCTTTTTAAAAGCAGCATAATATTAGTCCATTAATATTGAAATAACACTCCACGGATGTGGAGTGTTTAATTTGATGCTATTACAGATAAACCAGCTCAACGTTGGTTAAACCGTCCAGCGTAGCTTCGTCGATAATATTGAGATCGTTAGTTGGGTTGATGATCGCAGACACAGCCACATTAAAGTTAAATTGAGTTTGTGCAGAAGGCATTAAGTCGCCCTGTACATCGCTAAATGCATATACTTCGCTCTTGTCTGTTTTAACAGGGATGTAATCAAGACCTCTTTTACCCCAGACTTCACCATTGTCTGATGAAAATAACGGATAAAGGTTATCACCGTCAGCGTTAGTCGCTGCACCTGTTCTTTTATCAATACCCATGGAATAGGCGCCGATTGGCTTGCTGTTGTACATGCCCAGCCCGGCAGTATATGGAGGATCAAGCTGTAAATCTGGTGCAGCGAAGTTCGTGGTTACATCAACAGTTGGCGCAGAGTCAGCATGGGCATCATTAAACGTAACACCTACACGCGTAGCGGATTCACAGGTAATCGAAATAGGGATTACTTTCAAGTCTGCCAGTTTTGTTTGCGCTGTAGAATTCAAATCAGCCGCTTTCATCGTACCGAAATCAGCAACACCGCCACCGCTAACAAAGGCTGGCGTACAGGAGGCCGGAACAATTTTACCTGTAACCTGAATATCAATGCTGGATGCCGCCATTGCAGAAGACGCTGCTACAGCCAGCACGGATGCCAGCATCCCTTTTTTAAACATTGCGTTCATTTCATTTCCTTATTCAAATGAAATAGCTACCGCATAGAAAATATTTAACCTGCGGTTTATGACTAAATGATTTTGTGAAAACTAAAATTACAGATAAACCAGCTCAACGTTGGTTAAACCGTCCAGCGTAGCTTCGTCTATAATATTGAGATCGTTGGTTGGGTTGATCTGCGCCATGATGCCAACATTAAAATTAAATTGTTTCTGCGCAACAGGTGCATCGCCGCCTGATACGTTGGTAAAGGAGTAGGTTTCGCTTTTATCAGTCTTAATTTGCAAATAATGAATTCCGGATTTATCCCCCCACGCCGAAGCCATGCTTGCATCAACCTGAAAAATTGGATACAGCCTGTCACCCGCATCATTTGTCGCAGTACCGGCATCCTTCTGAATACCCATTGAGTAAGCACCGATCTTCTTACCGTTATACATGCCCAATCCGGCTGTATAATCAGGGCTAATACCAAAATCATAATCACCAAAAGCGATAGGTGTATCAGCCGTTGGTGCAGAGTCAGCGTGCGCATCATTAAACGTTACGCCAACGCGCGTAGGGGATTCGCAGGTAATAGAAATAGGGATAATTTTAGTATCCGCCAGCGCAGTTGCGGTGGTGTCATTTAAATCGGCCGCTTTCATGGTGCCGAAATCAGCAATCCCGCCGCCGCTAACGAAGGCTGGCGTACAGGAAGCCGGAACAATTTTACCTGTAACCTGAATATCAATGCTGGATGCCGCCATTGCAGAAGACGCTGCTACAGCCAGCACGGACGCCAGCATCCCTTTTTTAAACATCGCGTTCATTTAATTTCCTTATATAAGTGAAATACAAAATAAACCAGATAATTAATATCTGGCCTGGGGTTATTACGTAAAACAGCTTGTTTTTGGAAAATAGCATCACAGATAAACTCGATCAATGCTTCAAAATTCTTTTAGGATTTACGCCTGAGGAATTCCTTAAAACTCAAGATCAATCATATTTGCATTGAATGTGAAACCGGTAATATAGCATCAAAAAAACACAATGCATTATTTTGATAAATATATGAAGAAGGCTGGTCTGACCTTATATTTGAAATGTGTATGGAATTGCTTAATTTCAAACAAAAGTAACTAAAGAGGAGAAACTTTTACAGTTATTGTTTCGTTAATCAGGAATACCCTGGAAGATATGCGGGAGATTCGGGGAAGGAACAGCAGAAAGTAAACCTGTCCCGACTCCGAAGAGCAGGGACAGCGGCAGCATAACTTATTTGTTCAGTTCAGCGGTCATGTGTACACGGTTGCCGGAAAACGCCTGGGTAATCTTGTAAGAAGACGCGCCCGCTTCCTGAGCCTGAGCCGCGATTTTCGCTTCTGCGCCATCAATGGTGGACGCGGTTGCGGTCACAGTCTGTGCAGCGAAAGAACCAAATGAAGCAGCCAGAGCGATTACAGCGACAAAAGTTTTGATGCTTTTCATAATATAAACCCTTTCATTAAGTTGTTTAGGTAAGGCACCGTGCCTTGATGAGGTAAATACTAGCCCTCATCCTGAACAACTAAAAGCGGAAGGATTTGCTATTATCATTCAAAATTACTGATTAACTATTAACCGCTGTGGATGGGTATAAATCGTCGCCCTGCCCGGCTTGCAGAAACCCACCAGCGTCAGGTTGCAGCGCTCCGCGACTTCTACCGCCAGCGTGGTTGCCGCTGAAACTGCAAACAGGATCTCCACGCCGCACATGGCGGACTTCTGCACCATCTCATAGCTGGCGCGGCTGGATACAAGCGCAGCGCCCTGCTGCCAGACTTCACTTTCACGCGCCCGGCGTCCCAGCAGCTTATCCAGCGCGACGTGGCGGCCTACGTCCTCATGCCCTCCGGCAATATCTCCTGAGGGCAATACCCACGCCGCCGCATGCGTGCAGCCGCTCAGCTGGCCGATGGGCTGAACGTCGTTGAGGTGCTCAAGCGCACGGTCGAGATGCGCCAGATTGAAGGTCTGGGTAAACGGCAGTGGCGCGACGGGCTTGCCAATATCATTAAGCTGCTCAACGCCACAGACGCCGCAGCCGGTGCGCCCGGCCAGCGCGCGGCGGCGCTCTTTCAGCCCCATAAAGCGGCGGCTGGAGAGTTCGATTTGCACTTCAAGACCGTTACACGCCTGCACCACGTCCATGCCGTAGATCTCCTGCGGGTGCGCAATGATGCCTTCCGAAAGGGAAAAACCGATGGCGAACAGTTCGAGATCTTTGGGTGAAGCCATCATCACCACGTGCGAAATACCGTTGTAAACGAGGGCAACGGGCACTTCTTCCGCCAGAAAATCGGGCGCGGCATGGGTAATGTTAGGCGGTCTGCGTACCGACAGTTCCACAATGCCCGCAGGCAGTGGCGATGAGCGGGTAGCACGGTTTTGTTTAGACACAGCGGTATTCCTGAACAACCACGGAAGTAAGCCTGCTATTGCAGCATAATCCACAGGCCTTACGCATAGTATGGATCAACTTTTCGACACTCATTCTCCTACTCATTAAGAAGAGGTGCAACCCGGCCCCCGCTACACCCCTTTAACATGCAGAGCTAATAGTGTGATCAGTATCACACTTTATAATCAACACAGTGATAATACGTTCACTTTGTATTAACGCCGTTGGAACAGGTATACCGACATTGTGGTATTCTGATGATATCCCTCGGAGAAATGAGGGATTAACGCAAATTTTTCTCCTTTGCGGTCAATTCTCAACCGCGAAGTTAAAACTACATATATAAGCAATGTCGAACAAGGAGTGACCCATGCAGGTCAGCAGAAGGCAGTTCTTTAAGATCTGCGCTGGCGGTATGGCAGGCACCACGGCAGCGGCACTGGGCTTTGCGCCTGGCGTAGCGCTGGCGGAAACGCGGCAGTACAAACTGCTGCGTACCCGCGAAACCCGTAACACCTGTACGTACTGCTCCGTCGGCTGTGGGCTGTTGATGTATAGCCTCGGCGACGGTGCGAAAAACGCCAAAGCGTCTATTTTCCATATCGAAGGCGACCCGGACCATCCGGTCAACCGCGGCGCGCTGTGCCCGAAAGGGGCCGGTCTGGTGGACTTTATCCACTCCGAAAGCCGTCTGAAATTCCCGGAATATCGCGCGCCTGGCTCCGACAAATGGCAGCAAATCAGCTGGGAAGAGGCGTTTGACCGCATCGCAAAACATATTAAAGAAGACCGCGATGCCAACTTTATTGAGAAGAACGCCGACGGCGTTACGGTTAACCGCTGGCTCTCCACCGGGATGCTGTGTGCTTCTGCCTCCAGCAACGAAACCGGCTATTTAACCCAGAAATTCACGCGCGCACTCGGTATGCTCGCGGTCGACAACCAGGCGCGTGTCTGACACGGACCAACGGTAGCAAGTCTTGCTCCAACATTTGGTCGCGGTGCGATGACCAACCACTGGGTCGACATCAAGAACGCCAACCTCATTGTGGTGATGGGCGGTAACGCCGCTGAAGCGCACCCTGTCGGGTTTCGCTGGGCGATGGAAGCCAAAATCCACAACGGTGCGAAACTGATTGTGATCGATCCCCGCTTCACGCGTACTGCGTCAGTGGCGGATTTCTACACCCCTATTCGTTCAGGTACTGACATCACTTTCCTGTCAGGCGTACTGCTGTACCTGATGACCAACGAAAAATATAACCGCGAGTACACCGAAGCCTATACCAACGCCAGCCTGATCGTGCGTGAGGACTACCACTTCGAAGATGGCCTGTTCAGCGGTTATGACGCGGAAAAACGCAAATACGACAAAACCAGCTGGAACTACGAGCTGGATGAGAAAGGCTTTGCGAAGCGCGATACCACTCTGCAACACCCGCGCTGCGTGTGGAACCTGCTGAAAGAGCACGTTTCCCGCTACACGCCGGACGTTGTTGAGAACATCTGCGGCACGCCGAAGGCGGACTTCCTGAAGGTCTGCGAGCTGATCGCGGAGACCAGCGCGAAGGACAAAACGGCGTCGTTCCTGTATGCACTCGGCTGGACGCAGCACTCCATCGGCGCGCAGAACATTCGTACCATGGCAATGGTGCAGCTGCTGCTCGGCAACATGGGGATGGCTGGCGGCGGCGTGAACGCCCTGCGCGGTCACTCCAACATTCAGGGTCTGACCGACCTCGGCCTGCTGTCGCAGAGCCTGACGGGCTACATGAACCTGCCAAGCGAGAAACAGCCTGACCTGCAGACCTACCTGACGGCCAGCACGCCAAAACCGCTGCTCGAAGGCCAGGTGAACTACTGGGGCAACTATCCGAAGTTCTTCGTCTCGCTGATGAAAGCCTTCTACGGCGACAAAGCGACGGCGGAAAACAGCTGGGGCTTTGACTGGCTGCCGAAGTGGGACAAAGGTTACGACGTTCTCCAGTACTTTGAGATGATGCACCAGGGCCAGGTCAACGGCTATATCTGCCAGGGCTTTAACCCGGTGGCGTCGTTCCCGAACAAGAATAAGGTTGTTGAATCTCTGTCGAAGCTGAAGTTCCTGGTCACGATTGACCCGCTCAACACCGAGACCTCGACCTTCTGGCAGAACCACGGCGAATCGAACGATGTCGATCCGTCGAAGATTCAGACCGAAGTGTTCCGCCTGCCGTCCACCTGCTTCGCGGAAGAGAACGGTTCTATCGTTAACTCCGGCCGCTGGCTGCAGTGGCACTGGAAAGGCGCGGACGCCCCGGGCATCGCCATGAACGACGGCGAGATCCTGGCCGGTATCTTCTTACGCCTGCGTAAGATGTACGCGGCAGAAGGCGGCGCGAACCCTGAGCCGGTGCTGAACATGACCTGGAACTACTCGACGCCGGAAAACCCTGCGCCGGAAGAAGTGGCGATGGAGAGCAACGGTAAGGCGCTGGCGGACGTTATCGACCCGGCTACCGGCGCGGTTCTGGCGAAGAAAGGCGATCAGCTCAGCACCTTCGCACACCTGCGCGATGATGGTACCACGTCAAGCGGCTGCTGGATCTTTGCCGGTAGCTGGACGCCGAAGGGCAACCAGATGGCCAACCGCGACAACGCCGACCCGTCGGGCCTTGGCAATACGCTGGGCTGGGCATGGGCGTGGCCGCTTAACCGCCGCATCCTCTATAACCGTGCCTCCGCTGACCCGCAGGGCAACCCGTGGGATCCGAAGCGTCAGCTTCTGAAGTGGGACGGCGCGAAATGGGGCGGCGTGGATATTCCGGACTACAGCACCGCCGCACCGGGCAGCGACGTCGGGCCGTTTATCATGCAGCCTGAAGGGATGGGGCGCCTGTTTGCTATCGACAAGATGGCGGAAGGGCCATTCCCGGAACACTACGAGCCGTTTGAAACGCCGCTGGGCACCAACCCGCTGCACCCGAACGTGGTCTCTAACCCGGCAGCCCGTATCTTCAAGGGCGACTTTGAAGCGCTGGGTAAAAAGGACAAGTTCCCGTACGTGGGCACCACTTACCGTCTGACCGAACACTTCCACTACTGGACCAAGCACGCGCTGCTTAACGCCATCGCGCAGCCGGAACAGTTTGTGGAGATCGGCGAGAAGCTGGCGAACAAGCTCGGCATTGCCCATGGCGATACCGTGAAGGTCTCCTCCAACCGCGGCTACATCAAGGCCAAGGCGGTGGTGACCAAGCGCATTCGCACGCTGAACGTTCACGGTCAGCAGGTGGATACCATCGGTATTCCGATTCACTGGGGCTATGAGGGCGTGGCGAAGAAAGGGTTCATTGCGAATACCCTGACGCCGTTTGTCGGCGATGCGAACACGCAGACGCCGGAGTTTAAGGCCTTCCTCGTGAACGTGGAAAAGGTGTAACGGAGACGACTTATGGCTTATCAATCTCAAGACATTATCCGTCGTTCCGCGACTAACGGTTTCACGCCCGCGCCTCAGGCGCGGGACCACCAGCAGGAAGTGGCGAAGCTTATCGACGTGACCACCTGTATCGGCTGTAAAGCCTGTCAGGTGGCCTGTTCAGAGTGGAACGACATCCGTGACGAAGTGGGTCACAACGTCGGGGTGTACGACAACCCGGCAGACCTGACCGCCAAGTCCTGGACGGTGATGCGTTTCTCGGAAGTGGAGCAGAACGACAAGCTGGAATGGCTTATCCGCAAAGACGGCTGTATGCACTGTGCGGATCCGGGCTGCCTGAAGGCATGTCCGTCAGAAGGGGCTATCATTCAGTATGCCAACGGCATCGTCGACTTCCAGTCCGAGCAGTGCATCGGCTGCGGCTACTGCATCGCCGGCTGTCCGTTCGACGTGCCGCGCATGAACCCGGAAGACAACCGCGTCTACAAATGTACGCTGTGCGTTGACCGCGTTAACGTGGGCCAGGAGCCAGCGTGCGTGAAGACCTGCCCAACCGGCGCTATCCACTTTGGCTCTAAAGAGGATATGAAAACGCTGGCGGCAGAGCGCGTGGGCGAGCTGAAAACCCGCGGTTACGACAACGCGGGCCTGTACGATCCGGCCGGGGTTGGCGGTACGCACGTCATGTACGTATTGCACCACGCCGACAAGCCAAACCTGTATCACGGCCTGCCGGAGAACCCGGAAATCAGCGCCACCGTGAAGTTCTGGAAAGGCATCTGGAAACCGCTGGCAGCGGTAGGTTTTGCTGCCACCTTCGCAGCGAGCATCTTCCACTACGTCGGCGTTGGTCCGAACCGCGCGGAAGAGGAAGACGACAACCTGCATGAAGAGAAAGACGAGGTGCGCAAATGAGAAAACGTGACACCATCGTGCGCTACACCGCGCCGGAACGCATCAACCACTGGGTCACCGCCTTCTGCTTCATGCTGGCGGCGATAAGCGGGCTGGGGTTCTTCTTCCCCTCCTTCAACTGGCTGATGCAGGTGCTGGGCACGCCGCAGCTGGCGCGCATTCTTCACCCATTCGTGGGTGTGGTGATGTTTGCCTCGTTTATCATCATGTTCTTCCGCTACTGGCACCATAACCTAATCAATCGGGATGATATCTTTTGGGCGAAGAATATTCGTAAGATCGTCGTCAACGAGGAAGTAGGTGATACCGGGCGTTATAACTTCGGCCAGAAATGCGTATTCTGGGCGGCGATTATCTTCCTGGTCCTGTTGCTGGTGAGCGGCGTGATCATCTGGCGTCCGTACTTTGCGCCTGCTTTCTCAATCCCGGTGATCCGATTTGCGCTGATGCTGCATTCATTTGCCGCAGTGGCGTTAATTGTGGTTATCATGGTGCATATCTACGCCGCCCTCTGGGTGAAAGGCACCATTACCGCGATGGTGGAAGGATGGGTAACCAGTACGTGGGCGAAGAAACATCACCCGCGCTGGTACCGTGAAGTCCGCCAGAAACAGGAAAAGTCATCTGAATGAGTATTCGCATAATCCCGCAAGATGAGCTGGGGTCGAGCGAGAAACGCACGGCGGAGTATATTCCGCCGTTGTTATTCCCCAGACTCAAGAACCTCTACAACCGCCGCGCAGAGCGTCTACGCGAGCTGGCAGAGAACAACCCGCTGGGCGATTTTCTGCGTTTTGCCGCGCTGGTCGCCCACGCGCAGGAAGTGGTGCTGTACGACCACCCGCTGCAAATGGACCTGACCGCACGCATCAAAGAAGCCAACGCGCAGGGCAAGCCGCCGCTGGACATACACGTCCTGCCACGCGACAAGCACTGGCATAAGCTGCTGCATTCGCTGATTGCCGAGCTGAAGCCGGAGATGAGCGGCACGGCGCTGGCGGTCATTGAGAACCTGGAAAAAGCCTCCGATCAGGAGCTGGAAGAGATGGCGAGCGCGCTGTTCGCGTCCGACTTCTCGCTGGTCAGCAGCGATAAAGCGCCGTTTATCTGGGCCGCGCTGTCGCTCTACTGGGCGCAAATGGCGAGCCTGATCCCCGGTAAAGCCCGCGCCGAATACGGCGAAGCGCGCCAGTTCTGCCCGGTTTGCGGCTCCATGCCCGTCTCCAGCATGGTGCAGATTGGCACCACGCAGGGGCTGCGCTACCTGCACTGCAACCTGTGTGAAACCGAGTGGCACGTGGTGCGCATCAAGTGCAGCAACTGCGAGCAGACCCGCGATCTCAACTACTGGTCGCTGGAAAATGAAGACGCAGCGGTGAAAGCCGAAAGCTGCGGCGACTGCGGAACCTACCTGAAGATTCTGTATCAGGAAAAAGACCCGAAAGTCGAAGCGGTGGCGGACGATCTCGCCTCGCTGATTCTGGACGCGAAGATGGAGCAAGAGGGCTTTGCCCGCAGCTCGATTAACCCGTTCTTGTTCCCGGGTGAAGGGGAGTAATCTCCTGTGACAGTGCCGGGCGGCGCACGCTTGCCCGGCCTGTAAATACCCGTTTTTTATATCCGCCTCCCCACGTCTCAAGCCCCTTCCATAGCGCGACATTTCAGATTTTATTTAGGCGCTGCGCGTAGAAAACTCACTATTACTTCGTCACTATCCCTCGCAACAAAACATGACTATTTGTAAGGGAAAGTGTTGAAATGGAATTTCGACTGTTTACGACGGGCAGAACCGCTTTTTTCATTTGCGCTGTTCTCAGCCTTTCATCGGCGGCTGTCGCCGCACCGGCAGATGAGCAATTTATCCTTCAGCAACAGCGTCAGCATGCTCTGGAAGCCCAGCTGACGCCGCAGGCACCGGACGTTCGCCTGCAGCCCCCCGCCGAAAAAGCCATCACCACGACATTCCCAGCCGAGACACCCTGTTTTGTTATTCACGACGTCACGCTCGCGGGACAGGAGGCATTGCCACACTGGCTTCCGCTGCAACGCCTCGCGGATCGGGCGGTGGGAAGATGCCTCGGCGCGAAAGGGATTAACCACCTCATGAGCACGCTTCAGAACCGGCTGATTTCCCACGGCTGGACGACCGCACGCGTGCTGGCCCCCGCTCAGGATATAAAAAGCGGCCATCTAAAACTGGCCGTGATACCGGGAAAAATTCGTCACGTCACCTTAACCGACAAGAGCAGCCCCTGGATTTGGCTCTACGGCGCCTTCCCGGCGCATGACGGCAATCTGCTCGATTTACGGGACATTGAACAAGGGCTTGAGAACCTCCAGCGTTTGCCCACCGTGCAGGTGGAAATGGAGATTGTTCCTGCCGAACAGCCCGGCGAGAGCGATATTGTCATTTCCCGCCAGCAGCGCAAGTTCTGGCGGCTTGGCCTGTCGCTTGACGACGCCGGTTCGTCATCAACCGGGCGCTATCAGGGTGGATTGACCCTCTCACTGGATAACCCGCTGGCGTTGAGCGATCTCTTCTGGTTTTCCATTAACCACGACCTGCAAACCGGGCCGGAGAAAGGCAACCAAAACCTCAGCGCTCACTGGTCCGTTCCGGTTGGCTGGTGGGGGTTTTCCCTGACCGGCAGCGACTACCACTATCAACAGACGGTCGCCGGACTGAGCGGTGATTACCGCTACAGCGGGAAGAGCCAGAGCCTGGCTGCCCAGATCAGCCGGGTACTGCACCGCAACAGCGCGCAAAAAACCGCATTCACCTGGGACGTTGAGAGCCGGACAACGCGAAACTACATCAGCGACACCGAAATTGAGGTTCAACGCCGCCACGTTTCCTCCTGGAAAGCAGGGCTTTCGCACCGTCACTATTTCGGCCCGGCAACGCTGGATGCGGGAATAAGCTATCAGCGCGGTACTCGCTGGTTTGGCGCGCAGCCTGCGCCTGAAGAAGTTTTCGATGAGGCCACGGCGCTGACGCGCATTCTTCGCACGGATGCCCGTCTGAGCCTGCCGTTTGAGCTGATCGACCAGCGTTTCCGCTACGACATAGCCTGGCAGCGCCAGACCAGCACCACTCCACTGACCTCGCAGGATCAATTCTCTATTGGCGGACGCTGGACAGTGCGCGGCTTTGATGGCGAACGCACCCTGAATGCCGATCGTGGCTGGCTGGTGCGAAACGATCTCTCCTGGCAAACCCCTCTCCCAGGCACCGAGTTTTATCTGGCAGCCGACTACGGCGAAGTGGCGGGTAACGGAACGGAATACCTGGCGGGAAATCATCTGGCCGGCGGCGCAGCCGGGCTACGCGGCACGCTCTGGAAAGTCGGCTTCGACCTGTTTGCAGGCGTACCATTTTCTCGCCCCGAGGGCTTCAAAACCAGCCCGGCCACCTTCGGCTTCAACCTGAATATGGATCTCTGACGATGCGATATGGCGAGTTCACGGTCCACTGTCCGTTCATGCTGGGTGAAACCCTTAACGAAGCAGAAGCGCTGGGCGCATCGGTCTGGCTCTGGATGCACTCTTTCAACCACCGGGATGCGCCGCTGCACGTGCTGCCTGTGGTTCTTCTGCCCATCATCAAACGCCAGCAGTACGTACTGGTAGAAAAAGAAGGTCGCCCGATCTTTTTTCTGAGCTGGGCGTGGATGAACGAAGAGGCTGAACGCCGCTACCTCAACGAAGCCGCAATTTTTCTGCCGGAGGAAGACTGGTGCAGCGGCGATCGCCTGTGGTTTCGCGACTTTATCGCTCCCTTTGGCCACGCGCGGGACATGTTCCGCCTGTTACGCGAAGAGATTTTCCCGCATCACATGGCCCGCTCTCTCTGGCATCGCGGTGAAGAAAAAGGACGCCGCATCAAAACGTTTTACGGCAAACGGGTCACGCGCGACGCGTTGCTGCACTGGAAAAAGACGCACCCGCTGAACGGATAAAACATAAAAGGATTTTCACATGAACAAACGCCTTTACCGTATCGTCTTTAACAAAGCTCGCGGCATGCTGATGGTGGTATCGGAGCTGGCTCGCGGCTGTTCTGGCAGCGCGCCCTCTTCCGGTATTCAACATTGCCACCAGCGGCTTATCTGCCGTATCGGGGCGATTAGCCTAAGCCTGTGGCTGGCAGGCGGAGCAGTAACGGTACAGGCCGCAGGGATTGTGGCGGATAAATCTGCACCCAATAAACAGCAGCCTACCATCATCAGCACCGCCAACGGTACGCCGCAGGTGAATATCCAGACCCCTTCAGCGGGCGGCGTTTCCCGCAATACCTTCAGTCAGTTCGACGTTGACCAGAGTGGTGTGATTCTTAACAACTCCCATAAAAATGCCGCCACCCAGCTTGGCGGAATGGTGGCAGCCAACCCATGGCTGGCAAAAGGCGAGGCGAAAATTATCCTCAACGAGGTTAACGCCCGCGATCCGAGCCACCTTAACGGTTTTATCGAAGTGGCAGGACAAAAAGCGGATGTCATCATCGCCAGCCCGTCGGGCATTACCTGTAACGGCTGCGGATTTATCAACGCCGGGCGCGCCACGCTCACCACAGGCACGGCGCAAATGCAGAACGGTCAGATAACGGGCTACCGGGTCGAGCAGGGTGAAATCCACATCAGCGGTAACGGAATGAACGCTACCGGCCAGAGCCACACCGATATCATTGGCCGAGCGGTGCAGATAAATGCTGCCATTCATGCACAGGATTTACGCGTTACGACCGGGCGAAACAGCGTGGATGCCGCTCATGAACAGATCGCTGCGCTCGCGGATAACGGCACGGCAAAGCCCAGCCTGGCGCTGGACGTATCGCAGGTGGGCGGCATGTACGCCGGCAAAATTCGCCTTCGCGGGACGGAAAAAGGCGTCGGCGTGCGTAATGCGGGCAATATTGGCGCAGAGGCCGGGATGGTTACTCTCTCAGCCGATGGCCGTATCGAAAACAGCGGTGCAATCTGGTCTTCCACTGACGTTGCCCTCTCCGGCAGCGCTTCCATGCAAAACAGCGGATCCATCGCGGCTCAGCGTAACGTCAGCCTGACAGGCAACACGATTGCCAGCACCGGCACGCTGGCCGCAGGCGTACAGCCGGACGGCACATTAGGCCGCGACGGCGACATAACGCTCAACGCCAGCGGAAAACTTGAGATGCATGGCCTGAACGCGGCGGGCGGAAACGTAAGCGCATCCGGGCTGGGTCTTGATGCCTCCGGGAGCCTGACGCAGGCAAAAAACATTACGCTCAATGCCGGACAAGGCGATATCAGCACCACCAGCGCGCAAATCGTCGCGAATGACCGGCTCAGCGTCACCACGTACGGCACCCTCGATAACAGCAGCGGCCTGCTTGCCGCCGACCGCGTCACGCTCACGGCGAAAAAGCTGCAAAACCAGAAAGGCCAGATAAGCCAGAGCGGAACGCAGACGCTGGAACTTAACCACCGGGACGGTATAGATAACCGCGACGGTACTATTGCCGCAAACGCCGCTGTAACCCTTAGTGCCGCCGCGCTGGATAACCGTAAAGGCCAGATCCTGGCGGCAGATGCGGGTAGCTTGTCGTTACAGACCGCGGGTGCGGCGGATAACCGCGAAGGTGTTCTGGCCGCCGCAGAAAGCGTTAGCGTGACGGCAGACCAGCTGTTCAATGACAGCGGGCTTATTAGCGCGGAAAAGGGCCGCGTCGCGCTCGCCAGCGTTAAGCCGATTACCAACGTCAGCGGACAAATCGCCGCCCGCACCACGCTGTCCCTCGAAAGCGGTGCCTTGAATAATAATTCCGGTCTTATCCAGTCCGGTTCGGCAATGTCCATCAACACGCGCGGCAATGCGATTTCAAACAAGGACACCCTCGCCACGGGGGGCATCGTCAGCTTTGGCGAGCTGGACGTTCGTGCCAGCACCATTGATAACCAGTACGGCATGCTGGCCGGTGCGCAAAAGAGCACGATTCAGGCCACCCGCGTGGATAACCGCAACGGCACACTGGCCTCTGAAGCCACCCTGCAGCTGGATGCGCTCTCCGTTGACAACCGGTTCGGTACGGTCAGCGCGACGGGAGCGCTTAATGCACGTACCGGGACGCTTGAGAATACACAGGGAACGCTGGTCTCGGGTGACGACGCACATATAGAAACCGCGCAAATCGTCAATCAGGGAGGGCTCATCGCCGCCCAACGCGATGTTACGCTGACGGCGCAACGGCTGGATAACGACGGTGGCGGTCTGGTGCAGAGCGGCGGCGATCTGACGCTGGACGTTGAGCACATCAGCAACCGCGAAAGCGGCGACACCGGCGGGCTCGTCAGCCAGGGTAACATAACGATCCAGGCCGCCGATGTGCAAAACGATACGGGAGTTGTGCTGGCGGGGAAACAGGCGACGTTAGACACTACCCGCTTTAGCAATATCGCTGGCACGCTGGTGGCGCTGGACGTGCTAACGCTTGCAACGCGCAGCGATACCGATAACCGTCAGGGAGTGATGCAGGGCAACGGCATTTTCCTGGATACACACGGATATCAGCTGGATAACCAGCAAGGCACGCTCTACAGCCTGGCGTCAATGCAGCTGGCGACTGCCATCCTGAATAACCAGAACGGCACGATAGGCGCAAAGAGCGATATAACGCTGCACGCCACGTCGCTGGATAACCGCGCTGGTGGGCGCGTGGTCAGCGAGCAGGCGATCGAATTACATCTCGAACGTCTTGATAACCACGAGGGGCAAATACAATCCCTCGGTAACCTGATGGTCAACGCCGTTTCGGGGGTTATCGACAATACGCTTGGGCTGATGCGCAGCGGCGCAACGGTGACGCTCAACGCCGCCAGCCTGATCAACCGTAACACCCAGGCCGCCGAGAAAGGGATTGAGGGGCTGGATGTGGCCATCGTCAGCCAGCAGCTTGATAACGCGCAGGGAACCGTGATTTCAGGCGATACGCTGCACATCACGCAAGCCGAAACCCTTAATAACGCTCAGGGCGAACTGTCCGCCGCGGGCACGCTGTCGCTGAGCGGCGCGGCTCTGCGCCTCATCAACACAGACGGCGTCGTGATTGGCGGCGAGAACGTCACACTTGAAGCCGACTCCCTGACCGGCGATGGCCAGATCCTCTCGCTCGGCGACATGATGGTTCGCACGCAGCAGAGTTTTAACAACGCGGGTGACGTCATCGCTAACGGCAGCATGACATTCACCACGCCGGGTAGCGTGACCAATAGCGGTAACCTGCTGGCAGGGGCAAAACTTGATCTCAGCGCCGCCAGCCTGCTCAATACCGCGTCCGGTGAGATTGCCGCCGGAGCGACCTGGCTGACCGTCTCCTCTTCACTCAGTAATTACGGTCTTATCGACGGCAGCCAGACATGGATCAAAGCTGACACGCTGTCCAACGTCGGAACGGGGCGACTTTATGGCGACCATATTTCACTTCAGGCGACAACGCTCAATAACCTCGCCCAGGACGGTACGGCGGCAACCATTGCCGGACGCCAGCGCGTGGACATCGGGGCAGGGACGATCAACAACCGTGACCACGCGCTGATTTACAGCGACGGCGTGCTGGCCATCGGTGGACGCGTGGATGAAAATGGCTTTGCGACCGGGCAGGCGCAAACGCTGAACAACCACAGCGCAACCATTGAATCCGCTGGTGATATGGCGCTCTCCGTTAGCCAGCTTAATAACATCAACGACCATTTCAGCACCGAGGTGGCGTGGATCTCCACGGAGCAGATCCACGAATACCAGCACAGCGGGTCGCCCAATCGCTGGAGCGCCGATGATGAAGGGGTGTTTGTCGACCACAATTCGTCCGACGACCTGCTGAACCTCAACACGCCGGACGATACCGGCGCCAACAACGACAACTTTTACGAATACAGCTACACCCGCACCATCGAAGAGGAGGTCATCGCAGAGAGCGACCCTGGCAAAATCCTCTCTGGCGGACAAATGACCATCAGCGCGGACCACGTTCTGAACGACAAAAGCCAGATTGTCGCGGGAGGGACGCTCGGTATTTTCGCCGATACGGTCGATAACTTCATGCCGGAAGGCAGCCGGTGGATAACGGATGCTGGCTCGGTTACTCACTACAGCCGTAAAACCAAAAAAGGTGGCGACTCGCAGGGAAAAAGCACCTCGGACTATCTGCCACCCGCGGTGATCCAGTCTATCACCCTGTCGCCAGGAAAAATGGAAGGATACAGCCAGGCCGAGGGCAGCGGCATGACCCTTTCGCCCACCACCGCGCACGGAACAGATGCCGCGCTCAGTGGGACGGGTAGCCTGTCCGTCGACGTGGACGCGGCTTCACCGGAACAGGAAAAGCTTGCTCCTGTATTACCTGCAGGCAATACGGCAGGAAAATGGATTGAAACCCCTGCCAGCGGCGCAGAGGGCGATGTGATCCGCGCAATCGCCCCCGACATCCGCCTGCCGGACAACAGCCTGTTTAACACGCTGCCAGCACCCGATGCCCGTTACCTGATCGAGACCGACCCGCGGTTCACGAACAATAAAGAGTGGCTGGGCAGCGACTACATGCAGGACGCGTTCGCGCTGGACCATGACAATATGCACAAGCGTCTTGGCGACGGCTATTACGAGCAGCGGCTGGTGCGGGAGCAGGTGATTGCGCTTACCGGCGAGCGTTACCTGGGCGATCACCGTGACGACGAAACGCAGTTCAAAGCGCTGATGGATGCCGGTATCGCCTTCGGCAAGGCGCATCAGCTTGTTCCAGGGGTAGCGCTCACCGCCGAGCAGATGGGTCTGCTGACGGAAGATATGGTTTGGCTGGTCAACACCCGCGTCCAGCTTGCGGACGGAAGCTGGCAGACGGTGATGGTGCCGCAGGTTTATGTTCGCGTACAGCCGGGTGACGTTGACGGCGCGGGCGCGCTGATGGGCGGGCAGAACGTGGTGATGAACCTGAACCGCGATCTGGTCAATAGCGGCACGATCCACGGCAAGGAGAGGGTTCAGCTGAGCGCAGACTCCCTCACCAACCGCGCGGGCACCATTCACGGTGCGGATGTCAGCCTGTTGGCCCGCACGGATATTAAAAACATCGGCGGCACAATCTCGGGTAACCATTCCGTAGTGGCAACCGCCAGGCGGGATATCAACCTCACCACCACGACCCGTAGCGCCAAAAGCACCGCCGGGAAAAACAGCTTTGAGCGCACCACCCTTGAGCGTGTTGCGGGCATCTACGTTCAGGGCGACGACGGCAAGCTTGTGCTTAACGCCGGGCGCGATCTCAACCTGACCGGGGCGCAGGTCGTTAACAGCGGCAGCGAGAGCCAGACGGTGCTTAACGCAGGACGTGACCTGAACCTCACCACCGTGACTACTTCCGCCAGCGATAACCTGACCTGGGATAAAAATAACTGGTTGAAGCAGTCCACCACGCAGCAGGTGGGTAGCGAGGTGGCTGGCGGGGGCAATGTCTCGATGATGGCGGGCCGCGACGTTAGCGCTCAGGCCGCGACCGTCGAAGCGGGCAGCAGCCTTGCCGTCAGCGCAGGTCGCGACATGTCCATCGCCGCCGCCATCGACAGCAGCGAATTTGAATCACACCATCAATCCACCGGCAGCAGCGGCGCGTTCTCGAAAAAAACCGTGACCACGCACGATGCGGTAAATAGCGAGACGGCACAGGGTTCCCTGTTCAGCGGCGACAGCGTAACCCTGCAAGCGGGACATGATTTACGGGTCCAGGGTAGCGATATTGTCGGAGATAACGATGTCCGGCTCGCCGCCGGAAACAATCTGACCGTCACCTCAGCAGAAGAACACGGCCTGGAAAGCCATCAGCGACAGGAGAAAAAATCCGGCCTCTCCGGCACGGGCGGCATCGGTATCAGCTACGGCAGCCAGAGCCTGAAGGTGGCGGATAATGCGCAGGAGGTGACCCATCGCGGCAGCACCATCGGTTCCGTAAACGGCACTGTCTCGCTCAGCGCAGGTAATGACCTGACGGTGCACGGCTCAGACCTGATCGCCGGGCAGGACATGACGCTTGCCGGGAAAAATGTCAGCATCACCGCCGCCGCGAACAGCAGCGCACAGAGCCATACCGTGGAGCAGAAGTCCTCAGGCCTGACGCTCGCCCTGTCCGGTTCCGCAGGCAGCGCGCTTAACACCAGCGTGAGCACCCTGAAACAGGCCAGGGAGACCGATAACGATCGGCTGGCCGCGCTGCAGGCGGTAAAAGGTGCAATGACCGCGGGACAGGGGGCGCAGGCGGTCCTCAGCGACCAGGCCACCGGCAACCAGGCGGGCAACGACAACACCGTCGGTATCAGCCTCTCTTACGGCAGCCAGGCCTCAACATCGACGCAGACCATGAAGGAGACCACGGCGAAAGGCAGCAGCCTCTTCGCTGGCAATAACCTCTCGGTGGTGGCGACGGACGGGGATGTGCTGGTGCAGGGCAGCCAGCTGGATGCCGGAAACGACCTGCTGCTTCAGGCCAGCCGCGACGTAAACCTCATATCAGCACAAAACACCTCAACGCTTGAAGGTAAAAATGAGAGCCACGGCGGCAGCGCGGGCATCGGGATTGGCTTTGGATCCGGCGGTGCGGGCATCAATATTTCCGCCAGCGTGAATGCTGGTAAAGGTAAGGAGAACGGCACCACCCTCACCCACACCGAAACCACGGTTAACGCGGGGGATACCCTCACTATCGTCAGCGGCCGCGATGCGAATCTCACCGGGGCGCAGGTCAGCGGGGAGAGCGTGCTGGCCGATATCGGCCGCAACCTGACCATTACCAGCGAGCAGGACACCGACCACTACGACAGCAGCCAGAAGAACATCAGCGCAGGCGGCAGCTTCAGCTTCGGCACCATGACCGGCTCGGGCGGCATCAGCTACAGCCGCGATAAAATGGAGAGCGATTTTGCCTCCGTACGGGAGCAGAGCGGGATATTCGCAGGCTCCGGCGGGTTTGACGTCACGGTGGGCGGCCACACCCAGCTGGACGGCGGCGTGATGGCCTCTGCGGCCACGGCGGATAAAAACCGCCTCGACACCGGCACGCTCGGCTGGCGGGATATCCATAACACAGCCGAATACAGCGTGGAGCACCAGAGCGCGGGCATCAGCACCGGCGGCAGCATTGCGGGACAGTTTGCCGGGAATATGGCAAACGGCAAGCTGAGCGGGGCAGACAGCAGCGGCAGCGCGGAAGGCACCACGCGTGCTGCGATTGAGAATGGCTCGGTGATTGTCCGTGATAAAGCGAATCAGGCGCAGGACATAGCCACCCTCTCCCGCGATACGGCAAATGCAAACGGCACCATCGATACGATATTCGATAAGGAAAAAGAGCAGCGCAGGCTCGACGAGGCGCAGCTTATCAGCGACATCGGGAGCCAGGTGTCTGATATCGCCCGCACGCAGGGCGAGCTGAACGGGGAGGCACAGTCCGGCACGGGCAGCGACATCCAGCGGGCCATCCAGGCCGCCACCGCTGCGGCTCAGGGGCTGGCGGGCGGAGATATGACCGCCGCGCTGGCCGGAGCGGCTGCACCGTACGTGGCGGAGATTATCGGTCACCGGTCCGGGCTGGACGACGGGATGGAAAAAGCCGCAGCCCACGCGGTGGCCAGTGCCGTACTGGCGGCAGTGCAGGGGAAAGATGCGCTTGCAGGTGCAGCGGGTGCCGCCGCCGGAGAGCTGGCAGGCACGCTCGCGCTGGAGATGTACGGGAAAGATGTTACTGCGCTGAGCGAAAGTGAAAAGCAGACCATCAGCGCCCTGGCGACCCTCGCCGCAGGCATCGCGGGCGGGCTGACGGGCGACAGCACGGCATCTGTGGTGGCAGGGGCGCAGGCCGGGAAGACGACGGTGGAGAATAACTCGCTGGCGCATGTACTTGCTGCGGCAGAGGCGAATAAATCAGGTACGGTAGATAAGTGGCAGGAAGAGCAGCAGGCTGCGATTAAGGAGGCGTGTAGTGGGAATACGCCAATGTCCTGTCAAATGGCTGTGGCTGCAATGGGAACCGTGATGTCAGGAGGTGCTCTTCCTGAAGCGATGGTTATTTCTGGAGCTATAACTGCTGGCGCAGTTAGTGCTATCGACTTTGGTTTTAACGGTTCAGTTGATCCTAAAAATGTCATAGCAGCATACTGGACTGGAGTTTTAACCAGAAATACTGGCTACAAATCTACTGTGTTAATAAATGCGGCCAGTGGCGCTATAACTAATTCTATCGATGGAAAAAACCCATTCTTATATGGCACTATTAGTGGCGTCGGTGGTGCTATCGGTTATGGCTTAGGTAATAAAATACTTACCCCTGCTTTAGATGATTTCATTAACCCAACATGGAAAGTATTACAGTGGGATGATATTGGGGTGGGAATGTCCCAGCCCTCACATTTGAATCCTACCCCCGGTATAACAGGCACTTTCTTTGGTGGTGGTGCAGGTGAAGGATTTAATGTTTTAGTTGATCCCAATAAAAATACCGTTAATGGAGAACAATAAAAATGTTATTTTTAAAATGGCTATCATTACTGATTTTTCTTGTGCTAAGTTTTATGTTTTCATCTTTTATACTTAGTTGTTTTATATATTTAGCTGCAAAAATATATCTTTATTTTGTTCGCGATATTCCCTTTGGTACGTATCTCCCTGGCTTTTTTAGGATAATCAAAGGGTTTTCTTTTGGAGCAATCATTGCTGGCATTGGATGCTGGTATATTTATTATAAAAACGAAAAATTATAGTTGATAATAACCTGATGGGCGGGAGTGAAGATGCACAGGCAGCGTGGTTACGACCACCGCGCTGGCCGGAGCCGCCGCACCGTACGTGGCGGAGATTATCGGTCACCGGTCCGGACTGGACGACGGGATGGAAAAAGGCGCTGCCCACGCGGTGGCAAATGCCGCACTGGCAACAATGCAGGGGAAAGACGCGCTTGCGGGTTCAGCGGGTGCTGCGGCCGGAGAGCTGGCGGGCACGCTCGCGCTGGAGATGTACGGGAAGGATGTTAGTGCGCTGAGCGAAAGGGAAAAGCAGACCATCAGCGCCCTGGCGACCCTCGCCGCAGGCATCGCGGGCGGGCTGACGGGCGACAGCACGGCATCTGCGGTGGAAGGGGCGCAGGCCGGGAAGACGACGGTGGAGAATAACCTGATGGCCGGGAATGAAGATGCACAGGCGGCGTGGTTACGACAACACGGAACGGATATGGCGTCATGTGCCGATAACCCGTCCGGGGCGGCATGTCAGAAAGCAATAAATGAGCGGGATGCTGTCACACTGGCGATTGCATCTGGAGGAACGGCTTTTCTCTCAGGGGAGGCACTGGCACTTTGGGCATTAGGGGCTGGAGCGAATGCAGGTATAAGTTATTGGTTTTATGGCACAATTGATCCGGCAAATGCAGTTATTGCTGGCTGGGTAAACGTAATTAGTAGGGGTTATGGCGCAGTAGGTACTGTGGGCTGGAATGCCGCCGGAGGGGCATTGGGTAACTGGATTGATGGTAAAGTCCCGTTGTCTGGCGCATTAATCAATGGTGTGGGTTCTGTCGCAGGCTATGGTATCGGTAAGGGCCTTTCGTGATGAATAAACTCTGGTGCAAACTGGTGGAAAGTTGGATGGGATCCGAAATTCAACCCAGAGCTAATGCAGCTGACTGAAATAAAAGGAGATTTCTGGATTTCAAAGGAAATGGTGCCAAGTAATGTTCCCAGTTCAATTGGCGACATTGGAGATAGTATATCTTCAGAAGTTGGCGGTACATATAAAGAATACAAAATGAAAAAAGCAGGAGGTGGTAAATGAAATCACTAAATTTCATGTTCCCTTTATTTTTTTTGATTGCTTTTAGCATAGTGTCAATTTTTCTAACAGGGGTGGTTTTATATATATGTGGGGAGTTTTTTTCTTTTTTTATAGAGGGATACAAATGTCTTTTTCATCAAGGTTTTTTCTTTTGTTAATCAAATTAAGTGTAAGTATAGGTAGCTTTGTTGGTTCAATGTTATGGGTTGCTAATTCGCTAAAAAAATGATCACTTTCGCTTCAGAAATTTGTGGGATATGACCGGAGTGAAGTTATGTGGTCACGTCAGCATGGTGTTGACATGACAACTTGTAATGAAGGCCCATCAGAATCGGTATGCCAAACTTGGCGAAATGACGGGCGACAGCACGGCATCTGCGTTGGCATAGGCGCAGACCGGGGAAAGCGTGGTGGAGAATAACTCGCTGGTGCGTATTGTGGTGCGTAATAAAGCAAATTAGACGCAGGACACTGCCGCCCTCTCCTGCGACACGGAAAATGCAAACGGCACCATCAACACCCTCTTCGATAAGGAGCGAGAACAGCGCAGCTTATAACAACACTCACCCTTGCGAGCCGCTTTCTAGCTTATAATCCTCGACAATATTCTTGTTTTCTTTTGAATCAAACCAGGCTATAAAACTGTACATCCATACAGCTTAAGGGGGTTTTCATGGCACTGGAAAAGGGTATTGAACGGTTTGTTAAAGGATTTATCGCTGCAGGTCGCCCCTCATCACGTCGTCAGACTATTGAGTTACGACGAGCGGGGTATGTTCTCAGCACAGGTCTTGCCGGGAAGACAGAAACGCGCGTCCAGATTAAAACGCTTGTTATTGAAAATATGACCATTCGCGTGTTTTCACCTCTCAATGCGCCTGAAATATTGCCTGCTGCCATCTACTATCACGGCGGATGCTTTATCAGCGGCGGCTTTGATACCCATGATAACCAACTCCGTCAGTTAGCCTGCTACGGCAATTGCCGGGTGATTGCGGTTCAGTACAGGTTGGCACCGGAGCATACCTTCCCCGCCGCACATGACGATGCCGAAAAAGGTGCGGATCTGATCTGGAAGTATGCAGACAAATTGGGCGTGGATAGGAATCAGATCACCCTTTGTGGAGACAGCGCGGGGGGACATCTGGCGCTGGTGACGGCGCTGCGGCTTAAGGCTAAAGGGCTGTGGCAACCTGCGCAGCTTATCCTTATCTACCCCATGCTCGACGCCACGGCCAGTTTTGAAAGCTATAGCCTCAACGGCATGGATTACGTGATTACTCGCGATACCCTGCTGAGCGGCTATGAAATATATCTGGCTGGAGCCGACCGTCAGCACCCTGAAGTTAGCCCGCAGTGGCGAGAAGACTTCAGCGGCCTGCCGGCTGTCCATATCATTACCGCTGAGTACGATCCACTACGCGATGAAGGAGAGGCGCTGTTCCAACGCCTCACGGAACAAGGGGTGACGTGTACCGCTCAGCGCTGGCTGGGTGTCATCCACGGCTTCTTCCAGCTTGGTGGAATTAGCCAGTCAGCGCGAGACGTTATCCGGGATATCGCATGGCGGATTCATCACATCCGACGAGAGTGAACAGGCGATTACTCCTCCTCGTTCCCCCCTTCTTCATACGCGCCATACGGCTTCGCAGGGAGAACGATGTAAGTTCCTTCAAACACCGCGCCCGGCGTTTCATCGCCGAACAGCTCAACCTGCATCTGCACGCGCGCTTTGCGGCCACGCGCCAGACGGTCAAGGTCACCACCCAGCGCGCCAAGGTCCGCCACCGCGCTCGGCTTGCCGCTTATCGGTGCGCTGTAGCGAATGTGGGCATCGGCCAGAATAATGGTGCCGCCGAGATGCCGCTCGCGCAGCATTAGCCAGATTAGCCCCCAGCCGGTGAGCGTCGCCAGGGAAAACAGGCTGCCGGCAAACAGGGTGTGGTGAGGGTTCTGATTGCCGATTTCCGGCATGGTGGTAATGAATTTTTGTCCGGTGTACTGCTGGATACGCACGCCCATCTTTTCACTCAGCGGGATGTGTTCATACCAGGCCTGCTGCAGCTGCCCGCACCAGTCCGCGCGGTGGAGAATGTCATCCAGCGTGGCGATGGGTTTGATCATCAAAAAGTGACGGATCGGCGTGGTTTGCGGAGCGGTGATTTCACCCTGGTTAACGAAACCAAGTTTGGCAAAAAACTCCACGGCATCTTCCCGGGCGCTACAGGTGACACGCTTGACGCCTTCCTGACGGGCGACGGACTCCAGCGTCATCGCCATCAGGGTGCCGAGGCCTTTGTCCTGTACTGACGGGTGAACCGCCATAAAGCGAATCGACGCTTCGTTATCGGCGTTGATATACAGTCGCCCGACGGCAACAAGGTTGCCCTCTTCGTCCATCACCATCTGATGGTGGGCCATCGCGTCCCAGGCGTCGCGTTCAGAGCCTTTTGGCTGATGCAGGGGCTTGCGCAGCATTTCCCAGCGGAACTGGTAATACGCTTCTAACTCTTCTTCCGTTTGCGGTACTCGAAGGTGATACATAGCTGTGCTCTCTCTTGTTACCCGCGGCCACGCCGCCAGTTGGCTCATACCTGGAGCCAGAATGTGACGGGGCCATCGTTCACCAGCGAGACCTGCATATCTGCAGCGAATCGTCCGGTTTGCGTATTCATTTCCTGTTGGCGACAACGCTCAACAAAGTATTCGTAAAGTGCTTCCGCACGATCCGGCGCGGCGCCTTTAGAGAAACTCGGGCGCATGCCGCGCTCGGTATCCGCTGCCAGCGTAAACTGGGAAACCACCAGCACGCTGCCGCCCGCCTGCTGGACGTTCAGGTTCATCTTGCCTTCCGCATCGCTGAATATGCGGTAGCCCAGCACGCGCTCGCATAAGCGGTTCGCTTTTTGTTCGTCATCATCCTTTTCGACACCTAACAACACCAAAAGTCCTGGGCCAATTTCACCCGTCACCTCTCCCTCCACGGTGACGCTGGCACGGGTTACGCGCTGTATCAATGCAATCATGGTTGGTCTGCTTCTAATTGTTTTTCAGCTTCTGCTGCTTTTTTAAGTTCGCGGTATACGCCGAGAGTGACAGTTATTTCGGCGCCGAGCAAGACGATACACCAGGTCCAGTAAACCCAGACAAACAAAATGGGGATCACCGCCAGCACGCCGTAAATCAGCTGATAAGAGGGGAACATGGTGATGTAAAGGGCAAACCCTTTTTTACCCAGTTCAAAGAGCACTGCAGCCACCAGCGCCCCCACTACCGCATCGCGGTTAGGCACGCGCGTGGTCGGTACGACGCTATAAAGGAGCCAGAACGAGAGCCAGGACAGGATCAGCGGAAAAATACGCAGCACGTTATCAATTACGCTGTTTAAATCGCTCGCCCAGCGCAAGGAGAGAAGATATGAACTGATTGCCAGGCTCGCCCCGGCCAGCAACGGCCCCAGCGTTAAAATCATCCAGTAGACGGCAAAGGAATAGACCTTAGGACGGATTTTTTTGCTTCGCCAGATGGTGTTAAGCGCGCTGTCGATGGAATACATCAACAGCAGCGCGGTAACGATAAGGCCGCACGCCCCCACCGCCGTCATCTTGCTGGAGTTGGCAACAAACTGCTCGATGTAGTTCTGGATAACATCCCCGGTGGCCGGGATGAAGTTCGCGAAGACGAAATGGCGAAGCTGCAGGCTGACGTCCGCAAACATCGGGAAGGCAGAAAAGAGCGCAAAGATAACCGCCACCAGCGGCACTAATGAGAGCAACGACACGTAGGCGAGATTACCCGCCAGCGTGGTCATGTTGTCCTCATCAATGCGGTGCCAGAGCAGCTTCAGCCAGGCCCTCAGCGGGCGAGTATGATGCGTGGCTTTTTGATGAACGGTTTTTAGCATAACTGCTTCGCAAAGTAGTTCGGTATCGTCTCTTTTCCGGTCACCAGAATTGACGTGATACCCAACTGGTTAGCTCCCTCTATATTATCGGCGTTGTCGTCGAAAAAGACCGCATCGGCCGCGGTGAATCCTTCTGCCTGCAAAACAGCCTGATAAATTCGCGCTTCCGGCTTACGCATACCCATCTCTTGCGAAAGATAGATCTTATCTGCCGCCGCCTTAACCTCTGGATATTCCTCAGGCCAGAAGGTGGTGTGCAGACGATTGGTATTCGACAGCACAACCACCCGATGCCCCTGCTCGCGCAGTTTGTGCATAATGTCGATCACTTCCGGACGGATCGCGACGAATACCGCCTGCCAGCCGTGGGAAAACTGTTCGTAGCTTAACGAAAGCCCCATCTCCTGGCAGAAGCGTTCAGCAAACTCTTCATCGCTAATCTCGCCGCGTTCATGCTGATGGAAGGTTTCACCCATCGCGAAATCCTGCTTTAACGTCGCCAGCGGCACACGGCTAAAGTCGCTCCAGGCCCCCAGCACCCGGTTAAAATCGATATCGACGATTACGTTTCCTAAGTCAAAGATATAAAGCATGTTTATCTCCTTTCGCCGTGGAGAGATAACTGTAGCGGGAATCACGAGATTTGACTATGCGTGCCATCTAAGGTGTGCGATCGATTTTTACGGCGCGTTTTTACGACAGTACAGCGAAGGGACGTTCGACGCGGCAAAAAGCCACGCTCCACGGTACTCATCAATCATCAGGCTCAGATCTCTTCCCGGCGTACGATAAAAGCCCGGTAGCGTTGCATTGATATCAGCCTCATCCGCACTATCGGCGAAGGTTTTAACAATACGATCGTTATTTAATACGCGCGCGTTCTGGTGATCGCTGTAGTGGAAATAGATGGTACGGTTGACTTCAGAAACCACGTGACCAAACAGTTTACCGTTAATGACAGCGGTTCCTTCCCGATGCTGCATTCGCCAGGAAACCGTTCCTACAAATCGGTTTTTACCAATCGTCCACTCCACATCACCTGTACAGCGTATCGGCGCACTCGAAAAATGCGAATACGCTAACCAGCCGCTGGTAATAGCAGCTCCCAGAAACGCCGCCAGCAAAATAATACGTTTTCCGAGTGTCGTCATTGCTCATGTGCCCAAAAATAATGCGTGGTACATAACGCTGCCGCGTCATGTCGCGCATCGTTATTACAGACAAACGCCGCGATTCGCTCCGTTTTACTATAGCCGATGAGAAAAACGTATCGGTTTCCGGCACACAGACTAGGGTAATTTTTTAACAAGCGCAGGTATTGGTCCTGCATAGGTTCATTAGGGGCATAAAAGAGTTGGCAGGCGTTGGTCGTGCTGCCCGTTGAAAGTGGAATGTAGTGACTAAACGGCATGTTCTGGTGATGTTTATATAATATGACCCCGTTAATAAGCGCGATAAGTAAAAGCGCAGCGGTGGCTATTATCAACCACGCCGGCTTCTTCATCGCACTGCCCTCGGCTACTGGCGCGTCTTTATCGGCAATTACCGGCTCAGCGGTTGGGGTAAAAACGTCAACCTGAGTGGCTTCGGAAAGCGTCAGCCCGCGACGTGAAATCGTTTTTACCGTATCGCGCGGTAAACCCACCTCAGCCAGCGCATTGCGCAAGGTCAAAATGGCCTGATAAAAGGTATTCGGCGTGGTGACGTCGTTACGCTCACCCCATCCCACAACCATTAACTGATTTTGCGAAATTATTTCGCCAGGATGGGTTACGAGATAAAGAAAGCAGAGATTGGCAGGAAGCTGTAATAGTATCGTGCGCCCGGTAATAGGATTCACCAGGGTTTTATTTTCCGGGTCGTACTCGACTACCTTGTTAATGAGATACAATTTTACTTTCCTCTGCAATAACAATATTTAACCACGCACACCCAAAAATCATACGTATATTTAACAACAGTATAGGTCAGAAGGATTAGGACACGACACCTCTCTACCTAAGATTAGAAACATCGTATTATTTTTCAATCTGTTACAAGACGATTTTCTTAGGTGAGCCTCAGCTAAAAGGACATAATGAGATTTCATTACACTTCACCAGGCTAAATAATTATATTGAGCCACACGTTGAGAAACGACTGACGTTCAGGCAGATCGAGGTGACAAATCTTTAGCTATTAGTGCTATTCAGTGAATTTCCCTCCGGGGCTGTTTTTGCCGAATAATCTTAATGGCTTAATGAATATTCCTGGATAACACCAGGCAACCAATGTTATGTCGCTATGTCTACGGCCTGCAAGAATAGATACCGCCAGGAATTTATATTCCCTGCGATTATTTCTCATAAAAACGTCAGGATCGCTGGATATGTTTCAAGATTGACACATTTGAAAGGCAGTGAAATATTGATAATGAAAATAAGACAGGAGTGGACTGGATGATAACATCGTCGCAAAAAGTTGTCCGCTGTATAAGCTGCGAATTGTCCTGTCAGTTATTCCCGGATAATACAGTGCGCTCACAATACTGTGGCAACGCCTCCTTCGCAGTTTGGCCGGTGGGAAATCATTTCCTGCAACTTGCAGTTGAAAATAAAATATTGTCTGGAAACACAAATCACTTATTACGCGGCTTTATTTTTGTAGATTTTTCGATGTACAACCTGCGCCTGCTTGTCGATCCGCAATGGATTGACCATCTGGCGATGACTAACATGCACATCGTGCTTATCACGGACCGTAAACTGGAGGCGTTGGCTCATTACTTCTTCACTCACCGCAGTGAAATAAAGGGAATTATTTATTCTGATGACAATGATGCTTTATTGCATGAAAAAATTAACCATCTTTTTTCCGGCAGGCGAGTGAACAATAGGCGAGGAAATACCCTGAACGCTGTTGAATTCACTTTACTTAACAGGTTTATGTCAGGAATGTGCCTCCAGGAGATAATAAAAACAACCAGCATTGATGTGAAAAAAATTTATGTTCATAAAATACGATTAGAGAGGAAGCTAGGCACCAGCATTCATAAAATACTCGTTTCTATTTTGTAATTTCAATTTATTAACATACCCACATTTAATGGTGTGGAGGATGTTTTACGCCTGAAAGAAAGGGGGCAGTTATGCCATATTTATTGAAACATTCACCTGTCGCCGTTGCGATTTCGCTGGCACTCTCGTCAGCGCTATTTACCGCGAATGCAGCAGTTATCGATTTTTCTAATTTACCTGCCACCGGAGCAGTAACGGATTTGCCTGCGGAAATACAGGCGCTGATTCCTACAACGGCCAACGCGAACTTTAGCAAAAATACCAGCGACCCTAACTATGTCTACCAGTATAGCCCGGGCAATATTCCAGTCTACGGGGATGGGCTCACCCTTGAAGGGCCGGGAGCGGAAGCCTTCGAGCACTCCGTGACCGTTATCCAGAACTCCACGTCCGGCAGCCCGGGGGTGATATTTGGGGACGACCTGACTATTCGTACCCAGTCAAAAGTGGCCGCCAATAACGGTAAAGATGTCGACGGTATTCGTACCCATGGTATGAACACGCCGAATAACCCGGTGTTTATCATTACTGGCGACCGCACCCACATTTACGTTAATGGCCAAAGCGGCGATGGCATTAATGCCGGGTACAGCTCCTTCAGCCAGGGCTCTCTCGGCTCCGCCAATATTTATGTGGGTGACGATCTTTATATCGAAACCACCGGCAGTACCGGTCGCGGTATTAGCGCTTATGCGCTGAATGACGCCTCGAAGGCTAAAAATAACATTATCGTCGGCGATCGTGCGCATATTGTAACGCGGGGTACCTACGCCGAGGGGATACGTACTAACCAGAGCGGCTCATCCGTCCGTCTGGGAGATGAGGCCACCATCGAAACGTTCGGCACCTCGGCCTACGGCCTGTATGCGGGTTCTGCCTCCAGAATCGAGCTGGGAAAAAAAGCGACCATTACCACCGACGCAGCCAGTGCCTCCGGGGTGTATTCTACCGGCTCGTCAACCATCACTCTTGATGAAGGCGCAACCATCACCACCAACGGTGCCAGCGCGCATGGTATATACGCTTACACAGCAGCGGTAAATGTGGGAGATAACGTCACCATTGCGGTCAACAGCAGCGAGAAAACCAGCAGTTCCGCCCAGGCACCGCACGGGATGTATGCCTGGTCACGCGGCGTGATAACGCTCGACGGTGGGGCAACCATTACCACCGCAGGCCAGCGCGACAACGGTAGCTATGCCCTGAACGCCAGCAACGGTGGAATTATTGATGCCTCCACGGGCGGAAAATTCATCCTTAACGGCGATATCCTCGCCGCAGGCGGCGTCGCGGCCACCAGTACCCTTCCGGCACAAAACAGTACCATTACGCTGACGATGGGTAACAGCTCGCTGTGGAACGGGGCGTCTTACATAGAGAGCAACGCTGCCGGGACCGGTACTCTCACGCTTACGATGAATGACGCCGTCTGGAATATGCGCGACAGCTCAACGCTGACCAGCCTGACCCTGAATGCGGGCGGCACGATTAATTTCCAGCACGCTGAGGACGCGGCCTGGCAGACCCTGACCGTCAACGAGGATTACATCGGCAACGGCGGCAAGCTGGTTTTCAATACCGTGCTGTTTGACGATACCTCGGAAACGGACAAACTTATCGTTGCAGGCAACACCTCCGGTCACACCGAGGTGGAAGTGAATAACATTGGCGGTACTGGCGCACAAACCGTTGAAGGAATTGAAATTGTCAGCGTTGGCGGCAACTCGGAAGGGACGTTTGAGAAAGCCAGCCGTATCGTGGCGGGAGGTTATGACTATAACGTTGTGCAGAAAGGTAAGAACTGGTTCCTGACCAGCCTGGCTGAACCCGTTGACCCACCGATCGACCCGGTAGATCCTCCTGTTGACCCGGTAGACCCACCGGTCGACCCGGTCGACCCGCCTGTTGACCCGGTGGATCCACCTGTTGACCCCGTCGACCCGCCTGTCGTTCCGGTAGATCCGCCCGTCGACCCGGTGATTCCGCCGCAAGAACCGGTACCGCCACCTGCTCCGCCGAAAAGCGAGCATCAGTATCGTCCGGAATTTGGCAGCTATCAGGCAAACAGCTATGCGGCAAATACGCTGTTTATGACCCGCCTGCACGATCGTCTGGGTGAAACGCAGTACACCGACATGCTCACCGGCGAGCAAAAAGTGACGAGCCTGTGGATGCGTAACGTCGGCGGGCATACGCGTTTCAACGACGGCAGCGGCCAGCTAAAAACGACAGCTAACCGTTACGTGCTGCAGCTGGGCGGCGATGTCGCCCAGTGGAGCAGCGACGGCCTGGACCGCTGGCATCTTGGCCTGATGGCAGGCTACGGCAACAGCCAGAGCCGAAGCGCTTCCAGCCTGACCGGATACCACTCACGTGGCGAAGTGAATGGCTATAGCGTAGGTCTGTACGGTACCTGGTACGCAAACGAAGCCGATAAAAGCGGCACCTACGTAGATAGCTGGGTGCTGTATAACTGGTTTGACAATAAGGTCATGGGGCAGGATCAGGCCACTGAGAATTATCGCTCCAGCGGCGTGACCGCCTCTGTCGAAGCAGGCTATAGCCTTAAGGTGGGTGAAAGCGGCCGCAACAGCTACTGGATCCAGCCGAAGGCGCAGGCCGTTTGGATGGACGTGCAGGCTGACGACCATCGCGAGCGTAACGGTACGCGGGTGAAAGACGAAACCCAGGGGAACCTGATGACGCGTCTCGGCGTGAAGGCCTACATCAGCGGACATAACGCGATGGATGACGGTAAATCACGAAACTTCCAGCCGTTTATCGAAGCGAACTGGATCCACAATACCCAGACCACGCGCATTCGCATGGATGACGTCAGCAATGAAATGCGCGGTACGCGCAATATCGGTGAACTTAAGACAGGCATAGAGGGGCAGATTACGCCGCAGCTTAGCGTATGGGGCAACGTGGCTCAGCAGATAGGCGACAAAGGCTACCGCGATACGCAGGGGATGCTGGGGGTGAAATACAGCTTCAAATAACAAAAAAGCCGCTGAGAAATCAGCGGCTTTTTTGCTTCAGGCGATATCGTCGCTGGTACAGGCCAGCACCGTTTCAACCTTACTGGATTTGAGATGATTTTGCAGCGCCGAGCCGGGCATCTCATCGGTGAAGAGCGCAGTAGCCTGCGAGACGTTACCCACCTCAACGGCCGCAGAAGCGGTATATTTCGTATGATCGGCCGCTAAAAGAATGTGGCGGGAGTGGGCCATCATGGTTTTCACCACGCTGGCTTCGTTGACGTCAAACTCCATCATGGCGCCGTCGTGCTCAATCGCTCCGATGCTGGTCACCAGGTAATCAGCCCGGAAGCCAGACACGAAGGCGGTTGCCGCAGGCCCGATAATGCCGCCGTTGTGCGGGCGCAGCGTGCCGCCCGGCACCATCACTTCAAAGCGCGGGTTCTTATACAGAATATGCGCCACCCGCAGGCTGTTGGTGATGATGCGCAGATGATTATGGTTAAGCAGCGCCCGGGCAACGTGCTCCACGGTCGTGCCGATGGTGATGAAAATAGTCGAGCCGTCGGGAATATAGTCCGCAATCGCTTCGGCAATCGCCCGCTTCTCTTCGGTCAGCGAGACTTCGCGCTGCTCGAACGCCGTGTTCACCACGCTGGATGCCCTGCCCGCGCCGCCGTGATGACGCGTGATCAGCCCCTGCTCGCTGAGCTTGCGGATATCCCGGCGCACCGTTTGCGTCGACACGTCCAGCAGCTGCGCCAGTTCGTCAATGTTCATATATCCGCGGTCGGCAATCAGCGTCAGCAGCTGATCGTGACGCGGGTTGCCGGTCAGTTCGGTAAGGCTCATGGGCTGTCCTCTGAAAACCATCACGCCCCGCATTTTATACAAAAAGTGACAAAAAAGAGCGGGTTTGATCACAGTCGGGTATACCCGCGCGCCCGCCGGGCTTTGTGCATTTCAGGGCTGCAACGGCGCTGGCAAAACGCACGGCGTCTGCGGCGGTGGAATGCTGTCCCAGGCTGAACGCCAGCGCGCCGTGGAAAACATCGCCCGCGCCGGTGGTATCAATGACGTTCACCTCAAAGCCGGGCTGATGGCACAGCGCGTCATTTTCCAGCCAGAAGCAGCCGTCTCGCCCCTGCGTGACGTACACATGTCCATTTGTGAGCGTTTGTGCTTTTCTCAGGGCATTTTCTGTTTCGTCCAGCTGCGTAAGGCGACGCAGTCCCGGCGCGGAAAAGGCCGCGTGGTCACTTAAGGCGATCAGCTCCGCGATATCCTGCGGGGTGACATCCGCATCTAGTACTGTCGGCACGCCCTGCTGACGGGCGAGGGTAAACGCCTGCTTTGCGCCGTCATGCCAGCGCACGTCTGCTAACACGATATCCCATTGCGAGAAGTCGATTTCACGCAGCCAGTCTGCCGCGGCAGGGAGATCGGGGCTGGGGTAGTTCGCAATCACACGCTCCCCGCTGCCGTCCACCAGCACCGCGGATTGTGACGATCGGGCACTTTTAAAGACGCGCGTGTAGCGGGTATTCACCCCCAGGGATTCCAGCTCCGCGAGCAGCCGTCTGCCGGTATCGTCGTCCCCCACCCGGCCAATAAAATCCACGTCCGCGCCCAGTTTTGCCGCCGCCACCGCCGCAGTTGCCGCCGGGCCGCCGCCCACTTCCGTATAGTCTTTCGCGACATATTTCCCACCTTCCTTAGGTAAATCATCGAGATACCAGATGCGATCCAGCACGGTTATGCCGACACAAACGATGCGAGTCATGGTGATTCCTTCTGCGATTTCTGATGTCTTCATTTTAATTTCATCAAATGTTTAAAAAGTGACCCGTGTCAATTTTTTGACTATAAATTACAAATACGATCAAAAACAGACACCACAAACGCGCAAAAATTGACACGATGTGACAGGAGAGAGGCATGTCAGCAATCGCATTTATCGGTTTAGGGCAGATGGGCGCGCCAATGGCGAAGAATCTGTTGAAACAGGGCCACCAGCTTAACGTCTTTGATGTAAACCCGCAGGCAGTGCAGGCGCTGGTGGAGAGCGGCGCACAGGCGGCGGCAACGCCCGCGCAGGCCGCCACGGACGCCGAATTCGTCATCACCATGCTGCCAAACGGCGACCTGGTGCGCAGCGTGCTGTTCGGTAAGTACGGCGTGTGCGAGGGGCTATCCCCCGACGCGCTGGTGATAGATATGTCCACCATTCACCCGCTGCAAACCGACGCGCTGATCCGCGACATGGCTGAACGCGGCTTTAGCCTTATGGACGTGCCCGTCGGACGCACGTCTGACCACGCCATCGCCGGTACGTTGCTTCTACTGGCGGGCGGCACGGCGCAGCAGGTTGAGCGCGCCACTCCCGTATTAATGGCGATGGGCAATGAGCTGATTAACGCCGGCGGGCCGGGCATGGGCATCCGCGTGAAGCTTATCAATAACTACATGAGCATCGCCCTGAACGCCCTTTCGGCGGAGGCGGCCGTGCTGTGTGAAGCGCTTGGGCTCTCCTTTGACGTGGCGCTCAAGGTGATGAGCGGCACGCCGGCGGGCAAAGGCCACTTCACCACCTCATGGCCGAACAAGGTGCTAAAAGGGGATCTTTCACCCGCCTTCATGATCGACCTTGCGCATAAAGATCTGGGGATCGCTCTGGACGTGGCCAACCAGCTCCACGTTCCGATGCCGCTCGGCGCGGCTTCCCGCGAAGTTTACAACCAGGCTCGCGCCGCCGGGCGCGGACGCGAAGACTGGACGGCCATTCTTGAACAGGTTCGCGCATCTGCCGGGCTGAAAAAAACACACTGATACGAAAGGACTGAGGAATGACGATGTACACCCTGAAAGATATCACCCGACCTTCCGGCGGTTTTGCGATGCTGGCCGTGGACCAGCGCGAAGCAATGCGCCTGATGTTTGCCGCGGCAGGCGCGCCGGTGCCGGTAACCGACCAGCACCTGACGGAGTTTAAGGTTAACGCGGCGAAGATTCTGTCGCCGTACGCCTCTGCCATTCTCGTCGACCAGCAGTTCTGCTATCGCCAGATCGTGGAGCAGCAGGCCGTTGCCGAAAGCTGCGCGATGATTGTGGCCGCCGACGAGTTTATTCCGGGGAACGGTATTCCGGTCGACAGCGTGGCGATCGACAAGAATATCGACGCGCAGGCGGTCAAACGCGATGGCGGCAAGGCGCTGAAGCTGCTGGTGCTGTGGCGCAGCGATGAAGATCCGCAGCAGCGTCTGGAGATGGTGAAGGCGTTCAACACCATGTGCCACGACAACGGGCTGCTGAGCATTATCGAGCCGGTGGTGCGTCCCCCGCGTCGCGGCGCCGCGTTTAACCGCGAGCAGGCGATTATCGACGCGGCCAAAGAGCTGGGCGACAGCGGCGCCGACCTCTACAAAGTGGAGATGCCGCTGTTTGGCAAGGGCACGCAGCAGGAACTGCTGGCCGCCTCGCAAAGGTTAAACGAGAACATCGCGATGCCGTGGGTGATCCTCTCCTCCGGCGTGGACGAAAAATTATTCCCGCGCGCCGTGAGCGTAGCGATGCAGGCAGGGGCATCAGGCTTTTTAGCCGGTCGCGCCGTGTGGTCATCGGTGATTGGCCTGCCGGACACCGAACTGATGCTCCGCGATATATCTGTACCCAAACTGCAGCGTCTGGGTGAGATCGTCGACGAAATGATGGCTCGCCGCTGAGAAAGGACCCAAACATGAAATGGTTTAACACCCTGAGCCATAACCGCTGGCTCGAACAAGAGACCGATCGCATTCTCGATTTCGGCAAAAACGCCGCCGTGCCGACCGGCTTTGGCTGGCTGGGCAATAACGGGCAGGTTCGCAGCGATATGGGTACCCATCTGTGGATCACCGCCCGCATGCTGCACGTGTACGCGGTGGCGGCGAACATGGGCCGTCCCGGCGCGTATGCCCTGGTCGAGCACGGCATCAATGCCCTGAACGGCCCGCTGCGCGACAAACAGCACGGCGGCTGGTACGCCTGCGTTAACGATGAGGGCGTGATGGATGCCTCCAAGCAGGGCTATCAGCACTTCTTCGTGCTGCTGGGCGCGGCGAGCGCCGTTACCACCGGTCACCCGGAGGCGCGCAGGCTGCTGGACGATGCCATCGAGGTGATTGAGCGCTACTTCTGGAGCGAGCAGGAGCAGATGTGCCTGGAGTCCTGGGATGAGGCCTTCAGCAAAACGGAAGATTACCGCGGCGGTAACGCCAACATGCACGCCGTGGAAGCCTTCCTGATCGTCTATGACGTGACCCACGACCGGAAATGGCTCGACCGCGCCCTGCGCATCGCCTCGGTGATTATTCACGACGTGGCGCGCAACGGGGAGTACCGCGTTAACGAGCATTTCGACGCCAGCTGGAACCCGATCCGCGACTACAACATCGATAACCCTGCCCACCGCTTCCGCGCCTACGGCGGCACGCCGGGGCACTGGATCGAGTGGGGCCGCCTGATGCTGCACCTGCGCGCCGCCCTGGAAGCGCGCTTTGAAACCCCGCCGGCGTGGCTGCTGGAAGATGCGAAAGGGCTTTTCCACGCCACTATCCGCGACGCCTGGGCACCCGACGGGGCAGACGGATTTGTCTACTCCGTGGGCTGGGACGGCAAGCCAATCGTGCGCGAACGCGTGCGCTGGCCAATCGTCGAGGCGATGGGCACAGCATATGCGCTTTACACCGTGACCGGCGAGGCGCAGTACGAAGCCTGGTATCAGAAGTGGTGGGATTACTGCATCAAGTACCTGATGGACTATGAGAACGGTTCCTGGTGGCAGGAGCTGGACACCAATAACGAAGTGACCACCAAAGTCTGGGACGGCAAGCAGGATATTTACCACCTGCTGCACTGCCTGGTGATCCCCCGCCTGCCGCTGGCGCCGGGCTTAGCCCCTGCCGTAGCCGCTGGTTTACTGGACAGCCTGGCCAAATAATAAAGACGGAGTTTTTATGCGTACCCTACACAATATAAATCTGAAAAATAATGAAAATGGTTTCACCCTCAGCTGGGAAAACCGCCTGATTTTATCCCACTCCGCGGATGCCCCCTGCCTGTGGATCGGCGCAGGCGAGGCCGATATTGAGATGTTTCGCGGCAATTTCAGCATTAAGGACAAGCTCAACGAAAAGATTGCTCTGACGGACGCGACCGTTACGCAGCAAAGCGCGGGCTGGGCGATCCGCTTTACCCGCGGCGATGCGGTGAGCGCGACGCTGCTGGTGGGCGTCGATGCACAAGGCCGTCTGGAGCTGAAGCTTAAAAATGATGCTCCCGGCCATAACCGAATCTGGCTGCGGCTGGCGGCCCGGCCTGAAGATCATATCTACGGCTGCGGCGAGCAGTTCTCGTACTTCGATCTGCGCGGCAAGCCGTTCCCGCTGTGGACCAGCGAGCAGGGCGTGGGTCGCAATAAGCAGACCTACGTCACCTGGCAGGCCGACTGCAAAGAGAACGCGGGCGGCGACTACTACTGGACCTTCTTCCCGCAGCCGACCTTCGTGAGCACCCAGAAGTATTACTGCCACGTGGATAACAGCTGCTACATGAACTTCGACTTCAGCGCGCCGGACTTCCACGAGCTGGCGTTCTGGGAAGATAACGCCACGCTGCGCTTCGAATGTGCGGAAACCTACGTCGATCTGCTGGAAAAACTCACCGGCCTGCTGGGGCGCCAGCCAGAGCTGCCGGACTGGGTCTACGACGGCGTGACGCTGGGCATTCAGGGCGGCACCGAGGTGTGCCAGCAGAAGCTCGACGCTATGCGCCAGGGCGGCGTGAAGGTGAACGGCATCTGGGCGCAGGACTGGTCCGGCATCCGCATGACCTCCTTCGGCAAACGCGTAATGTGGAACTGGAAATGGAACAGCGAGCTCTATCCGCAGCTTGACGAACGTATCGCGCAGTGGAAACAGGAGGGCGTGCAGTTCCTCTCCTATATCAACCCGTACGTTGCCAGCGATCGCGACTTATGCAAAGAGGCATCAACGCGCGGCTATCTGACCAAAGACGCCGACGGCAAGGACTACCACGTTGAGTTCGGCGAGTTCTACGCGGGCGTTATCGACCTGACCAACCCGGAAGCCTACGGCTGGTACAAAGAGGTCATTAAAAAGAACCTGATCGCGCTGGGCTGCGGCGGCTGGATGGCCGATTTCGGGGAATATCTGCCGACCGATACCTTCCTGCACAACGGCGTTAGCGCGGAGATCATGCATAACGCCTGGCCTGCCCTGTGGGCGAAATGTAACTACGAGGCGCTGGAGGAGACCGGCAAGCTCGGGGAGATCCTGTTCTTCATGCGCGCGGGCTACACCGGCAGCCAGAAGCACTCGGTGATGATGTGGGCGGGGGATCAGAACGTCGACTGGAGCCTGGACGACGGTCTGGCGTCAGTCGTACCGGCGGCCCTTTCGCTGGCGATGACCGGACACGGCCTGCACCACAGCGACATTGGCGGCTATACGACGCTCTTCGAGATGAAGCGCAGCAAAGAGCTGCTCCTGCGCTGGTGCGACTTCAGCGCCTTTACGCCAATGATGCGCACCCACGAGGGCAACCGCCCTGGCGATAACTGGCAGTTCGACGGCGACGCGGAAACCATCGCGCACTTCGCGCGCATGACCACCGTCTTCACCACCCTGAAGCCGTACATCAAAGCCGCCGTCGCGCAGAACGCGAAAAGCGGCCTGCCGGTGATGCGCCCGCTGTTCCTGCACTACGAAGACGACGCGCGCGCCTACACGCTGAAGTATCAGTATCTGTTTGGCCGCGATCTGCTGGTAGCGCCGGTTCATGAAGAGGGACGCCGCGACTGGACGCTCTATCTGCCGCAGGACAGCTGGGTCAACGCGTGGACCGGGGAAATCTGCCAGGGCGGTGACGTGACCGTTGATGCCCCACTCGGCAAGCCGCCGGTCTTCTACCGCCAGCACAGCGAATGGGCAGATCTGTTTAGCACCTTACGTCATATCTGATAAGGCTCGCCCGCAGGGAAACCTGCGGGCAGACGGAGAACAATAATGAGTCAACATACTTCCGATCCGGCAACCCTGCGCCTGCCGTTTAAAGAAAAACTCGCCTACGGGATGGGCGACCTCGGCTCTAACATCCTGCTGGATATCGGCACGCTGTACCTGCTGAAGTTCTACACCGACGTGCTGGGCCTGCCGGGCACCTACGGCGGGATCATCTTCCTGATTGCAAAGTTTTTTACCGCCTTCACCGACATGGGCACCGGGATCATGCTCGACTCCCGGCGCAAGATTGGCCCGAAAGGGAAATTCCGCCCGTTCGTATTGTACGCGGCATTTCCGGTGACGCTGCTGGCGATTGCCAACTTCGTCGGCACGCCTTTTGAAATCACCGGTAAAACGGTAATGGCGACGGTGCTGTTTATGCTGTACGGCCTGTTCTTCAGCATGATGAACTGCTCCTACGGCGCGATGGTCCCGGCCATCACCAAAAACCCGGACGAGCGCGCCTCGCTGGCCGCCTGGCGTCAGGGCGGCGCCACGCTGGGCCTGCTGCTCTGTACCGTGGGCTTTGTGCCGGTGATGAACCTGATCGAGGGCAACGACCAGCTCGGCTATATCTTTGCCGCCACCCTCTTCTCGCTGTTCGGCCTGTTCTTTATGTGGTGGTGCTATAAGGGCGTGACCGAGCGTTACGTCGAGACGCAGCCTGCAAATCCGGCGCAAAAGCCGGGCCTTCTGCAGTCGTTTCGCGCCATCGCCGGGAACCGCCCGCTGTTTATCCTGTGCATCGCTAACCTCTGCACGCTGGGCGCCTTTAACGTCAAGCTCGCCATTCAGGTCTACTACACGCAGTACGTGCTGAACGACCCGATCCTGCTGTCGTACATGGGCTTCTTCAGCATGGGCTGCATTTTTATCGGCGTCTTTATGATGCCCGGCGCGGTGCGGCGCTTCGGCAAGAAAAAGGTCTACATCAGCGGGCTGATGATTTGGGTAGCGGGCGATCTGCTCAACTACTTCTTCGGCGGCGGCTCGGTGAGCTTTGTGGCGTTCTCCTGCCTGGCGTTCTTCGGCTCCGCGTTTGTGAACAGCCTGAACTGGGCGCTGGTGTCCGATACCGTGGAATACGGCGAGTGGCGCACCGGCGTGCGCTCCGAGGGGACGGTCTATACCGGCTTTACCTTCTTCAGGAAGGTATCCCAGGCGCTGGCGGGCTTCTTCCCGGGGATCATGCTCACCCAGATCGGCTATGTGCCCAACGTGGTGCAATCCGCCGGAACGGTTGAAGGGTTGCGGCAGCTGATATTTATCTACCCGAGCCTGCTGGCGGTCATCACCATCGTGGCGATGGGCTGCTTCTATAACCTCAACGAGAAGATGTATGTGCGCATTGTCGAAGAGATCGAGCTGCGCAAACGTACGGCCTAAATGACGAGATAGAGCGCCCGGCTGGGCGCTCTGAGGATCGACCATGACACATAACAGTGATCCGTTAACCCTGAAATTGAGCCTGCGAGAGAAGTGCGCCTACGGGATGGGCGATTTTGGCTCGAACCTGATGCTGTGTATCGGCACGCTGTATTTGCTGAAGTTTTACACCGACGAACTGGGCATGCCGGCGTTCTATGGCGGCATTATTTTCCTGGTGGCAAAGTTTTTTACCGCGTTTACCGACATGCTGACCGGCGTGCTGCTGGACTCCCGGCGTAACATCGGCGCGCGGGGAAAATTCCGGCCGTTCATTCTTTACGCCTCCGTTCCGGTGGCGCTGGTCGCGACGGCGCAGTTTATGGCCAACGACTTTAGCCTGACGGTAAAAACGGCTCTCGCCACCGTGCTCTTCATGATGTTTGGCCTCTGCTATAGCCTGATGAACTGCGCCTACGGTGCGATGGTCCCGGCCATCACCAAAAACCCGAACGAGCGCGCGCAGCTTGCGGCGTGGCGTCAGGGCGGCGCAACGGTGGGGCTGTTGCTCTGCACCGTCGGCTTTATGCCCATTCAGGCGCTGTTCGTCAGCCAGCCCTACCTCGGCTATCTGGTGGCCGCGCTGGCGTTCGTCACCGGCGGCCTGTTCTGCATGTGGTGGTGCTACAGCGGGGTAAAAGAGCGCTACGTGGAGCTTACGCCCGATCACCATAAGCCCGGCATTCTGAAATCGTTCTGCGCGATTTTTCGCAATCCGCCGCTGCTGGTGCTGTGCATCGCCAACCTGTGCACCCTCGCCGCGTTTAACATCAAGCTGGCGATCCAGGTCTATTACACCCAGTACGTGCTGAACGATCTGCATCTGCTGTCGTGGATGGGCTTTTTCAGCATGGGCTGCATTCTGATTGGCGTGTTTCTGGTGCCCGGCGCGGTGAAGCGCTTTGGCAAGAAGCCGGTCTATCTGGGCGGGCTGACGCTGTGGGCGGTGGGCGACGTGCTGAACTTCTTCTGGGGAACCAGCTCCCTGCTGTTCGTGCTGTTTTCCTGCATGGCCTTTTTCGGCACGGCGTTTGTGAACAGCCTGAACTGGGCGCTGGTGCCGGATACCGTTGATTACGGCGAGTGGAAAACCGGCATTCGCGCAGAAGGGTCGGTTTATACCGGCTATACCTTCTCGCGCAAAATCTCCGCCGCGCTCGCCGGTTTCCTGCCCGGCATCATGCTGACCCAGATCGGCTACGTTCCCCATGCGGTGCAGAGCGCGGGCACGCTGCTTGGGTTGCGCCAGCTGATTTTCCTCTGGCCGTGCGGTCTGGCGATTGTTGCCGCCGTGACCATGGGGCTGTTTTATAAACTCAACGAAGCGCGCTTCGCCTTTATTATCGAGGAGATTGGAAAACGGAAAAAACAAACCGCGAATACCCCTGAGATAACCACCAACAATAAAGCGTCAGCAGTCACTTTATAACTATAAATCCGGCCATTATGTCCTTCCTGTTTATCAGGAGGGAGGCCTTTCTGTACCTGATACATGGACAAATTATGAAAAGAATCATCACTGCACTGATCGTGTCGTCTGTGTCCTGCCCGGTATTTGCCGGGGCCTATGTCGAAACCCGCGAAGCCTACAATACGGCTTCTGAACTGCACGAGGTGATCCTGCGTGCGGGCTATAACTTTAATATGGGCGCGGGGCTGATGTTCACCAACGCCTATAACGTGGGCAAATGGGATGAGCTTAAGCACAGCTATAACGAAATAGAGGGGTGGTATCCGCTCTATAAACCGACCGACAAACTCACCTTCCAGCCCGGCGGGTTGATCAACGACAGCAGCGCGGGGTCCGGTGGCGCGGTTTATTTAGATACCAACTACAAATTTACGGACGGGTTCAACCTGACGTTCCGCTATCGCTATAACCATAACAATTACGATACGCCGGACTATAACGGGCAGATGGATAAGAACGACACGCACGAGTTTGCCAACTACTGGAATTTCAAAGTGACGGATGCGTTTTTCTACACCTTTGAGCCGCACTTTTTCCAGCGGGTGAATGATTACCACAGCAAAAATGGCAAAGACCATCACTGGGAAATTACCAATAAATTCAGCTATAAGATCGACAGAAACTGGCTGCCGTACCTCGAACTGCAGTGGCTGGACAGATGGAATGACTACAACCGGGAGCAGTACCGGATCCGCCTGGGGTTACGGTATTCGTTCTAATAAAAAAGCCGCTGATTTCTCAGCGGCTTTTTTTACTACGGATTGACCGTATTAGTCTTCTTTCGCACCGCGCATAGCACGTTTACGATCGTTCTCGGTCAGGTGACGTTTACGGATACGAATTGACTGTGGAGTCACTTCTACCAGTTCGTCATCATCGATGAATTCCAGAGCCTGCTCCAGGGTCATCTTGATCGGTGGAACCAGAACCGTTGCTTCGTCAGTACCGGACGCACGCATGTTGGTCAGCTTCTTACCGGTCAGGCAGTTTACGGTCAGGTCGTTAGAACGACTGTGAATACCGATGATCTGGCCTTCGTAAACTTCAGCACCGTGACCCAGGAACAGCTTGCCGCGATCCTGCAGACCGAACAGCGCAAACGCAACCGCTTTACCCTGACCGTTGGAGATCAGTACGCCGTTGTTACGCTGGCCCACTTCGCCCGGGCGAACGTCGTCGTAGTGGCTGAAGGTGGAGTACAGCAGACCCGTACCAGAAGTCATGGTCATGAACTCTGAACGGAAGCCGATCAGGCCACGGCTTGGGATCACGTAGTCGAGACGTACGCGGCCTTTGCCGTCTGGATTCATGTTTTTCAGGTCGCCTTTACGCTCGCCCAGCGCCTGCATCACAGAACCCTGGTGCTGCTCTTCAACGTCCAGCGTTACGTTTTCGAACGGCTCTTGTTTACGGCCGTCGATTTCGCGGAAGATTACTTTCGGACGGGAAACCGCCATCTCGAAACCTTCACGACGCATGTTTTCGATCAGAACGGACAGGTGCAGCTCACCACGACCGGATACGCGGAACGCATCAGCGTCTTCGGTTTCTTCAACGCGCAGCGCAACGTTGTGTACCAGCTCTTTGTTCAAGCGGTCAAGGATCTGACGAGAGGTAACGAACTTACCTTCTTTACCACAGAACGGAGAGGTGTTGACGTTGAAGAACATGGATACGGTTGGTTCATCAACGGACAGGGCTGGCAGCGCTTCGACGTTCTGCGGATCGCAGATGGTGTCGGAGATGTTCAGCTCACCCAGACCGGTGATTGCGATGATGTCGCCCGCTTCAGCGATGTCGCTCTCGATACGCTCAAGACCCAGGTGAGTCAGTACTTTACCGACTTTACCGTTACGGGTTTTGCCTTCGCTATCGATGATAGTGACCTGCTGGTTAGGCTTAACTTTACCGCGCTTGATACGGCCAATCCCGATAACGCCAACGTAGTTGTTGTAGTCGAGCTGGGAGATCTGCATCTGCAGGGTGCCTTCCAGGTCAACGTTTGGCGCAGGAACACGGTCAACAATCGCCTGATACAGCGGGGTCATGTCTTCAGCCATGTCTTCGTGGTCCAGACCTGCGATACCGTTCAGCGCAGAAGCGTAAACGATAGGGAAGTCCAGCTGCTCGTCGGTCGCGTCGAGGTTAACGAACAGGTCGAATACCTGATCAACAACCCAGTCAGGACGCGCGCCAGGGCGGTCAACTTTGTTGATAACAACGATTGGCTTCAGACCATGGGCAAAAGCTTTTTTGGTCACGAAGCGCGTCTGTGGCATTGGGCCATCCATTGCGTCAACGACCAGCAGAACGGAGTCTACCATGGACATTACACGTTCAACTTCACCACCGAAGTCGGCGTGCCCTGGGGTATCAACGATGTTGATACGGTAGTCATTCCATTTAATCGCGGTGTTTTTCGCGAGGATGGTAATCCCACGCTCTTTCTCCAAATCGTTGGAGTCCATCACGCGTTCTTGGGTTTCGGCACGCGCATCAAACGTACCGGATTGCTGCAGCAGCTTATCAACCAGGGTAGTTTTACCATGGTCAACGTGCGCGATGATGGCGATGTTACGCAAATTTTCGATCACAACTTTGCCTCAGGCATTTAGAAATAGCGCGTTATTGTACACGGATTAATCGCACTACAAAACAGGATCACAAACATCCCCCGCAAACAAGTATTGCAGAGATGCTTTGTGATCGCTTTCACGGAGCGGTAAAAGGGCACTTTAACGTAAATTGCACCAATATGGTGCTCAATGTTCACATTGAGCACCATACTGGTGCAACAAATCCATCGTGGTGCAGCCCTTTTGCACTATGGTGCGCATGATAACGCCTTTTTGGGGTGTTTTAAAAGTTGGCACAGATTTCGCTTTATAAAAAATACATGGCAACAGCCAGTACCAACAGAAATTGAAGACCTCGTTACCACGACGACAATGACCAATCTGGAGAGTTAAGTATGTCCGCTGAACACGTTTTGACGATGCTGAACGAACATGAAGTGAAGTTTGTTGATCTGCGCTTCACCGATACCAAAGGTAAAGAACAGCACGTCACAATCCCTGCTCATCAGGTGAACGCCGAATTCTTTGAAGAAGGCAAAATGTTTGACGGCTCCTCCATTGGTGGCTGGAAAGGCATTAACGAATCCGACATGGTTCTGATGCCAGATGCAACCACTGCGGTCATTGATCCGTTCTTCGAAGAACCAACCCTGATCATCCGCTGCGACATCCTCGAGCCAGGCACGCTGCAGGGCTACGACCGCGACCCACGTTCTATCGCAAAACGCGCTGAAGAGTACCTGCGTTCTACCGGCATCGCGGACACCGTTCTGTTCGGGCCAGAGCCAGAATTCTTCCTGTTCGACGACATCCGCTTCGGTGCCTCTATTTCTGGCTCCCACGTAGCTATCGACGACATCGAAGGCGCATGGAACTCTTCCACCAAATACGAAGGTGGTAACAAAGGTCACCGTCCTGGCGTGAAAGGCGGTTACTTCCCGGTTCCTCCGGTCGACTCTGCACAGGACATCCGTTCCACCATGTGTCTGGTGATGGAAGAGATGGGCCTGGTTGTTGAAGCGCACCACCACGAAGTGGCGACTGCGGGTCAGAACGAAGTGGCAACCCGCTTCAACACCATGACCAAAAAAGCGGACGAAATTCAGATCTACAAATACGTTGTGCACAACGTAGCGCACCGTTTCGGTAAAACCGCGACCTTCATGCCAAAACCAATGTTTGGCGACAACGGTTCCGGTATGCACTGCCACATGTCTCTGTCCAAGAACGGTACCAACCTGTTCTCTGGCGACAAATACGCCGGTCTGTCCGAGCAGGCGCTGTATTACATCGGTGGTGTTATCAAACACGCTAAAGCGATCAACGCCCTGGCGAACCCAACCACCAACTCCTACAAGCGTCTGGTCCCGGGCTACGAAGCGCCAGTGATGCTGGCCTACTCTGCGCGTAACCGTTCTGCTTCTATCCGTATCCCAGTGGTGGCGTCTCCGAAAGCGCGTCGTATCGAAGTGCGCTTCCCGGACCCAGCGGCTAACCCATACCTGTGCTTCGCAGCGCTGCTGATGGCCGGTCTGGACGGTATCAAGAACAAGATCCACCCAGGCGAAGCGATGGACAAAAACCTGTACGACCTGCCGCCAGAAGAAGCGAAAGAGATCCCACAGGTTGCTGGCTCTCTGGAAGAAGCCCTGCAGGCGCTGGACGCAGACCGCGAGTTCCTGACTGCGGGTGGCGTATTCACTGACGACGCTATCGATGCTTACATCGCCCTGCGTACTGAAGAGAACGACCGCGTGCGTATGACTCCGCATCCGGTTGAGTTCGAACTGTACTACAGCGTTTAATTTAGTTGTTTTACCCGGCGTGAAAAGCGCCGGGGGTAGTTGCCGTGGAAACTTTTAGCCCATCTCCGGATGGGCTTTTTTCTCCACCAACAACCTGATCTCACGCGCTTTTTACGCCGAAACCGCTATACTGCACTAAAACAGTGCAACGACTCCAGGAGACTGCTGAATGGCAACTGGCACGCTGCCCGATGCTGGGCAGATCCTCAATTCTTTGATTAACAGCATCCTGCTGGTCGACGACGAGCTGGCCGTCCATTACGCCAACCCGGCGGCGCAACAGCTGCTCGCCCAGAGTTCACGCAAACTGTTTGGCACCCCGCTTCCTGAGTTGTTGAGCTATTTTTCGCTGAATATTGGCCTGATGCAGGAGAGTTTGCAGGCCGGTCAGGGGTTCACCGATAACGAAGTCACGCTGGTGATCGACGGGCGCTCACATATTCTTTCCCTTACCGCGCAGCGTTTGCCGGAAGGACTGATCCTGCTGGAAATGGCGCCGATGGATAATCAGCGTCGCCTGAGCCAGGAGCAGCTTCAGCATGCGCAGCAAATTGCCGCCCGTGACCTGGTGCGAGGTTTGGCGCATGAAATCAAAAACCCGCTGGGTGGGTTACGCGGCGCGGCGCAGCTTCTGACCAAGGCGCTGCCCGACCCCGCGCTGGCGGAGTATACCAACGTCATCATTGAGCAGGCGGACCGCCTGCGTAACCTGGTCGATCGCCTTCTCGGGCCGCAGCAGCCGGGTATGCACGTTTCAGAAAGCATTCATAAAGTCGCTGAACGGGTTGTGAAGCTCGTCTCGATGGAGCTGCCGGAGAACGTCACGCTGGTGCGTGATTACGACCCAAGCCTGCCGGAACTGGCGCATGACCCGGACCAGATTGAGCAGGTCCTGCTGAATATTGTGCGCAATGCCCTGCAGGCGCTGGGGCCGGAAGGCGGCGAGATTATTTTACGCACCCGCACCGCCTTCCAGCTCACGCTGCACGGCGTGCGCTATCGTCTGGCGGCACGCATCGACGTTGAGGATAACGGTCCCGGCATTCCTTCTCATCTGCAGGACACCCTGTTCTACCCGATGGTGAGCGGGCGCGAAGGCGGTACGGGACTGGGCTTATCTATCGCCCGCAGCCTGATCGATCAGCACTCCGGAAAAATTGAATTTACCAGTTGGCCGGGACATACCGAGTTTTCGGTTTTCCTGCCGATTAAAAAATAAAGGTGACGTTTATGCAACGAGGGATAGTCTGGGTAGTCGATGACGATAGCTCCATCCGTTGGGTGCTTGAACGCGCGCTCACAGGGGCAGGATTAAGCTGCACGACGTTTGAGAGCGGCAGCGAGGTGCTCGACGCACTCACCACCAAAACGCCGGACGTACTGCTCTCGGATATTCGCATGCCGGGCATGGACGGGCTGGCGCTGTTAAAGCAGATCAAACAACGCCATCCGATGCTCCCGGTCATCATAATGACCGCGCACTCCGATCTGGATGCCGCGGTGAGCGCCTATCAGCAAGGGGCGTTCGATTATCTGCCCAAACCGTTTGATATCGACGAAGCGGTGGCGCTGGTAGAGCGCGCGATTAGCCACTACCAGGAGCAGCAACAGCCGCGCCACGCCCCCGATTTTGGGCCAACCACTGACATCATCGGCGAAGCGCCGGCGATGCAGGACGTGTTTCGCATTATCGGCCGTCTGTCCCGTTCGTCCATCAGCGTGTTGATTAACGGTGAGTCGGGCACGGGTAAAGAGCTGGTGGCGCATGCGTTACATCGCCATAGCCCGCGGGCAAAAGCGCCGTTTATCGCCCTGAACATGGCGGCGATCCCGAAGGATTTGATTGAGTCCGAGCTGTTCGGCCATGAAAAAGGGGCGTTTACCGGCGCGAATACCATTCGCCAGGGGCGCTTTGAGCAGGCTGACGGCGGCACGCTGTTCCTGGACGAGATCGGCGATATGCCGCTGGACGTTCAGACCCGCCTGCTGCGCGTGCTGGCCGACGGGCAGTTTTACCGCGTGGGCGGCTATGCGCCGGTGAAGGTGGACGTGCGCATTATCGCCGCGACGCACCAGAACCTGGAGCTGCGCGTGCAGGAAGGAAAATTCCGTGAGGATTTATTCCACCGCCTGAACGTCATTCGCGTTCATTTGCCGCCGCTGCGCGAGCGTCGGGAAGATATTCCTCGCCTGGCGCGTCATTTCCTGCAGGTGGCAGCCCGCGAGCTGGGCGTGGAAGCCAAGCAGCTTCACCCGGAAACCGATGCTGCCCTCACCCGCCTGGCGTGGCCGGGCAACGTGCGTCAGCTGGAAAACACCTGCCGCTGGTTAACCGTGATGGCCGCCGGTCAGGAAGTGCTGATTCAGGATTTACCGGCCGAGCTGTTTGAAGCCACCGCGCCAGAAAGCAGCACCGGGCACGCGCTGCCGGACAGCTGGGCGACGCTGCTGGCGCAGTGGGCTGACCGCGCGCTGCGTTCCGGTCATCAAAACCTGCTGTCTGAGGCTCAGCCAGAGATGGAGCGTACGCTGTTGACCACCGCGCTTCGTCATACGCAGGGCCATAAGCAGGAAGCCGCGCGCCTGCTGGGATGGGGACGTAATACCCTGACGCGCAAGCTGAAAGAGCTGGGAATGGAGTGATCTCGCTCCGCTGTGTAAAGGTTATTAATTGAGCGCAAATTGCCGTTATTTTGCGCTTTACTGTTCCGATGAGTTTTGTATGATCGTGCCCGGAAATTGGGGGTGTAGATCATGCTGGAAACATTAGTCAATATGCTCTCTAGCGGGGCAGTTGAAAGCCACACGCCACAAACCGCCGTTGCGGCGGTGCTGTGTGCGGCGCTGGTTGGGCTGTTTAGCTAGCGGGTTAGATACGTAAAAGCCGGGTGGCGGCTTCGCCTCACCCGGCCTACGTTTCAAATCACTCGTGAGAACTGCTGCATACGCGCTTTCTGACGCAGATACGCGTCAAAGCACATGCAGATATTACGGATCAACAGACGCCCTTTCGGCGTGACCTCAATTGAACTCTCCGATATATCCACCAGCCCGTCTTTCGCCAGCGGCGCAATCAGCTTCAGGTCTTCCGCAAAATATTCGCTGAACGTCAGCTCCCACTGTGCTTCCACGTCGCTAAAGTCGAGACGGAAGTTGCAGATAAGCGCCTTAATCACATCGCGACGAATGCAGTCGTCACGGGTCAGCGCGATGCCACGCCACAGCGCGTTGCCGGTTTCATCTACCTGCTGGTAGTAGAGCTTTAGCTCTTTCTGGTTCTGCGCGTAGCAGTCACCGATCATGCTGATGGCAGAGACGCCCATGCCGAGCAGATCGGTATCGCCCTGGGTGGTGTAACCCTGGAAGTTACGGTGCAGAACGCCGTCACGCTGGGCAATCGCCAGCTCGTCGTCCGGACGGGCAAAGTGATCCATGCCGATAAACTGATAGCCACTCTCGGTCAGCGAGGTGATGGTTTCCTGCAGGATATCCAGCTTCTGCTGGGCAGAAGGCAGATCCGCATCTTTGATTTTGCGCTGAGCGGCGAATAGCGTCGGCAGGTGCGCGTAGTTAAAGACGCTGAGGCGGTCCGGGCTGAGTTCAGCCACGCGCTTCAGCGTAAAGGCGAAGCTCTCCGGCGTCTGCTTTGGCAGGCCGTAAATCAGGTCGATGTTGGTCGAGGTAAATCCGATGTCACGTGCGTGGTTGAGTAAGGCGAAGATAAACTCTTCGTCCTGCTCGCGGTTCACCAGACGCTGCACCTCTTTATTGAAATCCTGCACGCCCATGCTCAGACGGTTGAAGCCTTCCGCACGTAAATGATCCAGGACATCCAGCTCAATTTCACGCGGATCGACTTCGATCGAGATTTCGGCGTCGTCGTTAAAATTGAAATTTCCGCGCAGCAGCGTCATCAGACGGCTTATTTGCGCCTTATTCAGATAGGTGGGCGTGCCGCCGCCCCAGTGAAGCTGGCTGACGTGACGACCTTTAAATAGCGGCGCGCGGTGCACAATTTCCTGTTCGAGCGCATCGAGGTATTGGTCGGCTTTATGCTGCTGACGGGTCACGATTTTATTGCAGCCGCAGAAGTAGCAAAGCTTGTGGCAGAACGGAATATGGACGTAGAGCGACAGCGGACGCTCTGGATAGCGCGCGACGGCCTGCTGAAAATCCGCCTCGCCGAAGGCATCGGAGAACTCCAGCGCGGTGGGGTATGAGGTATAACGCGGCCCGGAATAGTTATACTTCTGGATTAGGGCCAAATCCCAGTCGATAGTTGGTGCTGACATGCTCACTCCTTCCGTTGGTGTCGCGTTCGTATACGGCGGCCCGTTCTGGCCCCATCGCGGGCCATCATTCGGGTGCGCAGCCACTTCTGTCGCCGCGACAACCGCCGTAGTTTAACGAATAACCACACCAGATAACATATAACCGGAAGGGTTATAAGCAGGACTATCGTGCCTGCCGGGTGCAAATGTTAGTTTCCACCTTTCAGAAGACGCATCATATCTTCCTGCTTTTCTTCTTCCTCTTCGTCGTCTTCGTCATCGTAAGACAGGCCCAGCTTCTGCATCAGCTCATCAATGCGGTCCAGTTTAGCATCAACCCATGACTGCTCTTCGGCGGTCAGGGTTTCACCCTCTTCAAGACGTTCCAGCAGCGCGTCCAGGCGCTCATCGTTCTCCAGCATATCCAGCTCAGCCTGCGGTGAAAGCATAGGTTTCTCGCTCTTTGGTTTGTGCTGCTTAGTGACCGGGGTGTCTGTCACGCCCAGTGGAATGGGAGTTTTACTGCCGATACGAGGATCTTTCTGCTGCTTGCTTTTTGCAGAAGCGCCCGCTGCACCACCGCCGTTTGCACGGCTGCCCGCAGCATGGCCACGATGCTTCTTATCGCGTTTGCGATCGCGCGCTTCCTGGTTCAGTTCTTCGCGCGTTTTGCGGCGTGCTTTTGCAGGGCGTTTCGCGCCCGCAGCGGAGGTTGGTTTTTTCATGATGTTTTATCTTTAAGTCGTTTTCTTCAGTATAGAATTGCGGCGAAATCTAGCAGAAAGCAAGCAAAGAAAAAAGGCGACAGAGCAATCTGTCGCCTTTTTTCCTGACTCACAACCCTTAACGGGTCAGACATTCCATGTTTACCAACAACACACCCTGTTTATCCTTTGGCTGATACCGTCCGTGTATGGTTCCATTTCCTGTTAAAACGCCTCCAGGCGCTGGTCGTCCTGACTGTCCTGCGTCTTCGCCTCCTGGCGCTCCTGACCCTAATCCTTAAGTCTAATTCCTGTTGGCTTCCTCGCCCTGACGCATACTTTACCTTGTTCGCGTAAACTGACAAGCAACGAAACGGTACAAAATGAGATTTTCAGACAATTACCCGGAAATAAGCTTATGATTTAAAACAGTTTGGCTTTTTTGACACCTGCGAATTCTCTGAAATCTCCCATAGCAACATTAGCCGATCTCTCACAACGGTTTGGGCATTCGCCTGCAGGCCTGGTGCAATGAGAAAAGCCTTTTGCCCGCATTCGGGTATAATCCCTCCAGATTACGATTTTTGGAGACGACCACGTGACTACCTGGAACTACCAACAGACGCATTTTGTCACCAGTGCGCCCGATATTCGCCACCTGCCTTCTGATACCGGTATTGAAGTGGCATTTGCTGGCCGCTCAAATGCGGGGAAATCCAGCGCCCTGAATACGCTGACCAATCAGAAGAACCTGGCGCGTACCTCAAAAACACCTGGCCGTACCCAGCTGATTAACCTCTTTGAAGTGGCTGAAGGCAAACGCCTCGTCGACTTGCCGGGATACGGTTATGCGCAGGTGCCAGAAGAGATGAAGATCAAATGGCAGCGTGCGCTGGGCGAATACCTGGAAAAACGCGTGTGCCTGAAAGGTCTGGTGGTGCTGATGGATATTCGTCACCCGCTAAAAGATCTCGATCAGCAGATGATCGACTGGGCCGTAGCAAGCGATATTGCCGTGCTGGTCCTGCTGACGAAAGCCGACAAGCTGGCAAGCGGCGCGCGTAAAGCGCAGGTGAATATGGTTCGCGAAGCGGTACTGGCCTTCAATGGCGACGTACAGGTTGAGCCTTTCTCTTCGCTGAAAAAACAGGGCGTAGACAAGCTGCGCCAGAAGCTCGACAGCTGGTTTAACGAGCTGGAACCCGCAACAGAAGCGGAAGCAGAGTAATACCGAGCGCGGCGATGTCCGCGCTTTTTTTTGCCCGAACTTTTCTTTGCCGCAATAAAAAACGCCCCAGCCATTACTGACTGGGGCGGCTAAAATATTCAGCCAAATCCGATTACGTGAAGTAAAAGGTCTGAAAGATAGAACATCTTACCTCTGTACCCTACGTCGATAACTCTACCCCTTTTTTTGCTGTAGAAAAAGCACTTTTTGTAGTTTTTTTTCATTCTTTACATAGGGAATTCTAATGATCGTCACAAAACGCGCGTTGTTATGTTGCTAACTTACATAAAACGCGCGTTATTCATTGAACCTTTAGTGAGCCTGATCCCAGTTTTCACCACTTCCCACTTCCACCAGCAACGGCACGTCTAGCGTCATGCTGCTTTCCATCAGTTCGTGGATCTTTTTCGACACAGTATCGAGATCGTCTTTGTGCACTTCAAACACCAGTTCATCGTGTACCTGCATGATCATTTTCACGCGCGGCTTCTCTTTCTCGAGCCAGGCATCCACGGCAATCATGGCGCGCTTGATGATGTCCGCCGCGGTACCCTGCATCGGGGCGTTGATCGCCGCACGCTCTGCGCCAGCGCGGCGCGCCGCGTTGCTGGATTTGATGTCCGGGAGATAGAGACGACGGCCATCCAGGGTTTCAACGTAACCCTTCTCTTTCGCCTGCGCGCGGGTGCGTTCCATATAGTCCAGCACGCCCGGATAACGCTCGAAGTAGAGATCCATATACTTCTGCGACTCTTTGCGCGGAATGTTGAGCTGGCGTGAAAGGCCAAACGCGCTCATGCCGTAGATCAGACCGAAGTTGATCGCCTTAGCACTGCGGCGCTGTTCGTTGGTCACGCTCTCCAGCGGCAAACCGAAGACTTCAGCCGCGGTCGCACGGTGGATATCTTTCCCTTCCGCAAATGCCGTCAGCAGACCTTTGTCACGAGACAGGTGCGCCATAATGCGCAGTTCAATTTGCGAGTAGTCAGCCGAGACAATCAGGTAATCCTCTGGGGCGATGAAAGCCTGACGAATGCGGCGCCCCTCTTCATTACGCACCGGGATGTTCTGCAGGTTAGGATCGGTCGACGAGAGACGCCCCGTAGCCGCGACAGCCTGATGATACGACGTGTGCACGCGACCCGTTTTCGGGTTGATCATCAGCGGAAGTTTGTCGGTGTAGGTAGACTTCAGCTTCGCGAGACCGCGGTACTCCAGAATCACTTTTGGCAGCGGGTAGTCCAGCGCCAGCTCTTCCAGCACCTCTTCAGAGGTTGACGGCGCGCCGCCAGGGGTTTTCTTCAGCGGCTTGATGCCCTGCTTTTCAAACAGGATGGTTTGCAGCTGTTTCGGAGACGAAAGGTTAAACGGCTCGCCTGCAAGATCGTGCGCTTTTTGCTCAAGCTCGGTCAAACGCTGCGCGAGCTCCCCAGAGTGGTTATGCAGCACCGTTGGATCGATCTTAACGCCGTTGCGTTCGATACGGGACAGCACGGGCACCAGCGGCATTTCAATATGCTGGAACACGTTCAGCGGACCTTCGTGCTTCTGCAGTTTCGGCCACATCTTCAGGTGCAGCTGCAGCGTGACGTCGGCATCTTCCGCCGCGTAGCGCCCTGCTTCTTCAAGAGCAATCTGGTTAAAGGTGAGCTGATTTTTCCCTTTACCGGCAATCTCTTCAAAGGTGATGGTTTTGTGCTTGAGCCAGCGGTCAGATAAGGAATCCATATCATGACGGCCCGCCACGCTGTCCAAAATGTAGGATTCGAGCATGGTGTCGAAGGCAATCCCGCGCAGCTCAATGCCGTAGTTCTGCAGAATGCCGCGGTCGTACTTGAGGTTTTGCCCGACCTTCAGCGCCTTTTCGTCTTCCAGGATCGGCTTCAGCAGCTCAAGCACGCGCTCGCGGGAGATCTGCTCCGGCGCATCCAGGTAGTCGTGCGCCACAGGAACGTAGGCGGCAACACCCGGCTCTGTCGCAAAGGACAATCCCACCATATTGGCTAAGATGTTGTCGAGGCTGTCTGTTTCAGTGTCAAAGGCAAAGACCGGCGCTTTTTTCAGTTTTTCGATCCAGGCGATCAGCTGCGACTCTTCCAGAATGGTTTCGTAGTTGTCGAAGGAGAGCGCGGCGGCTTCTTCTTCCGCCTGCTCTTCGGCATCAACGACAATCGTCTCCTTCGGCTTAGCAGCAGGTTTAGCCCCTTTTGCCTGCAGCCATTTACCGACTTCCACGTCAGTAGTCCAGCGCTTGAATTCGTATTTCTTAAACAGGCTCAGCAGGTCGTCAGCGGAAGGCTGTTGCACTTCCAGCTGCTCACAGCCCAGCTCCAGTTCCACATCGGTTTTGATCGTTGCCAGCTTATAGGAGAGATAAGCCACCTCTTTATTCTCTTCCAGCTTCCCGGCCATGGTTTTTGCCCCGCGGAAGGAGAGGCCGGCGATTTTGTCTGATTCCGCATAGAGCGTGTCCAGGCCACCCAGCCCCTGAAGCAGCGCCTGCGCGGTTTTTTCACCGACGCCAGGGACGCCAGGGATGTTATCCGAGGAGTCGCCCATCAACGCGAGGAAGTCGATAATCAGCTCTGGCGGCACGCCATACTTAGTGACTACTTCTTCTGGCCCCAGAATGGTGTTGGTCATGGTGTTTATCAGGGTGATACCTGGCGTCACCAGCTGGGCCATATCTTTATCACCGGTGCTGATCAGCACCGGACGGCCCATTTTTTCTGCTTCACGCGCCAGCGTACCGATGACGTCGTCGGCTTCCACGCCAGAGACGGCCAGCAGCGGCAGGCCCATCGCTTTCACCATGGCGTGCAGCGGCTCAATCTGCGCACGCAGATCGTCAGGCATTGGCGGACGGTGGGATTTGTAATGCTCAAATAGCTCATCGCGGAAGGTTTTGCCTTTCGCATCAAAAACCACAGCCGCATGGGTGGGCTGATACTGAAGAATCAGGCTGCGCAGCATGTTCAGCACGCCGTACATTGCGCCGGTAGGTTCCCCTGCGCTATTGGTCAGAGGAGGAAACGCATGGTACGCCCGATACAGGTAAGAAGAGCCGTCGACGAGAATAAGTGGGTTTTCTGGGATCTGAACCATAATGTCCGTGCCTTTAATCAATTTATGCGTAAAGGATGCCACAGAAGGATGAAAACATCAGTTATTCAGGTTCGATACAGGAAAAGATTTTGCGATCGTGAGGATCGCTCGCAAAATTCAAACTGTGGATAAGTTTGTGAATATTTTCACTTCAAATGAAAAACAGATACTAAAAGCAGGCGCGCGCTGAGAATAAATCATTTAATATCATTCAGTTAATGGCTAACGCTGCATGATAATAACCTGCTGATGGCAATTTAGTCTATGTGGATATAAGTCCTGATTAGCGCACAATATTAGAGAAATCTTCTGCGTCAGGGGAAAAGCCGTCAATTGACGATATGAAATCGCCATTATTTTGTCATTTTTCTGATAAAATCAGCGCCCTGCGCCGAATTATTGGCCGCGCCATTATAGCTAACCACCTGAAAAAGCTCATCATGTCGAGATTACTCGCTGCAATAACATTACCGCTAAGCATCATTTTAACTATTCTGGTGACGGTTGCCTGTTCTGTGCCGATCATTATCGCCGGGATCGTTAAACTGCTGCTGCCTGTGCCTGCGGTGTGGCGATCCGTCTCTGCGTTTTGTAATTTCATGATGTATTGCTGGTGTGAAGGACTGGCGATCCTGCTGTGCCTGAACCCGCATCTTAAATGGGATGTCGAAGGGCTGGAGAGCCTGAACAAAAAGAACTGGTACCTGCTGATCTGCAACCATCACAGCTGGGCAGACATCGTGGTGTTATGCGTGCTTTTCCGCAAGCATATCCCGATGAACAAATACTTCCTGAAGCAGCAGCTCGCCTGGGTGCCTTTTATCGGGCTGGCCTGCTGGGCGCTCGATATGCCGTTTATGAAACGCTATTCACGCAGCTATCTGATTCGTCATCCGGAGCGGCGCGGTAAGGATGTGGAGACCACGCGCCGTTCCTGTGAAAAGTTTCGCGCGCATCCAACAACCATCGTGAACTTTGTTGAAGGCTCCCGGTTTACGGAAGATAAACGTCAACAAACACGCTCCCCTTATCAGAACCTGCTTCCGCCAAAGGCGGCGGGTATTGCGATGGCGCTTAACGTGCTGGGTGCACAGTTCGATAAACTTCTGAACGTTACGCTCTGCTATCCGGAAAATGACACGACGCCATTTTTCGACATGCTCAGCGGCAAGCTGACGCGCATTGTTGTTCGGGTGAATTTAGTGCCGATAGATGCCGGGCTGCACGGTGACTACGTAAACGATAAGAATTTCAAACGTGGTTTCCAGCAGTGGCTTAATACGCTCTGGAAAGAGAAAGACGAACAGATAGACAGCATTAAATCTTCATACAAAAACGCCGGTCAGTGACCGGCGTTTTCATATCAACGAAATTACTTCTTCTCAACCAGGTATTTCACGGTGTCAGCATACTGCTGTACGAAAATATCCATGCTGCTGGTGTCCATGCCCTGCATGTTCAGCTGATATTTGCCGTTAACAAACATCGCCGGAACGCCCTGAAGCTGCAGATCAGCGGCCGCTTTTTCCTGCTGAGCAACCAGAGATTTCACGACAAAGCTGTTCCACGCGGCGTCGTACTCTTCACCTTTCACGCCGGCATCAACGAACACTTTGCGGATATCCGCAGTGGTTTGAACGGTCTGGGTTTTCTGTACGGCTTCGAACATTGGAGCAGTGATTTTATCTTCCACGCCCAGCGCCATAGCAACCGCCCACGCCTGAGTCAGGTCTTTACCCAACGGGCCCAGGAACTCAACGTGGTACTTGGTCATTTTGGTGCCTTCCGGCAGCTTTTTCTTCACGTTGTCAGAAACATGCAGCACTTCTTCGAATTGATAGCAGTGCGGGCAGTAGAACGAGAAGAACTCCAGAACCTGTGGCTCGCCAGCAACCGGCTTTTCCAGCGTGATAAACTGTTTACCGTCGGTAAACTGCGCAGCAGAAGCGCTAAATGCCAGAATCATACCTGCCAGCGCCAGCCAAATTTTTTTCATGATTAACTCTCTCCTGGGTGTGTCCAATTAATACATCGGCGTTAATTGCAGAGGGGGTTCCTGAAGAACCTTAACCTGCTGAGTGAATGTAGATATCTGGCTGCGCCAGTAATCTTCTCCGGTAAGCCACGGGAAATTACGGGGAAATGCGGGATCGTCCCAACGCCTGATTAACCATGCGAGATAATAAACAAAACGCATCGCACGTAAAGGCTCAATCAGGGCAATTTCGTCTGAATTAAACGGGCTAAATTCTTCATAGGCTTCAATAATCGTTTCAAGCTGCATGCGCTGCTCGGCTTTATCCCCATTCAGCAGCATCCACAGATCCTGAACCGCTGGGCCCATGCGCGCATCGTCGAGATCGACAAACAGCGGGCCGTCGCGCCAGAGAATATTTCCGGCATGACAATCACCGTGCAGGCGCAGAACGGAAATATCATCACGCCAGCAGGTTTTCACCGCAGCAATAAGCTTATCGGTGGCGTTAAGGAAATCATCCTTTAACGCAGCGGGGATCAGCGCAGACGTTTCGAATATCTGACGCGGTTCAGTGAGATATTCCTGAATCCCGATCGTTGGTCGGGCAGTGAACGCTGTTTTACGTCCCGTCTGATGAATGCGTCCCAGATAGCGAGCAACCCACTCCATCTGATCGATGTTATCCGCTTCAAACTGGCGGCCACCCAAACTGGGGAATACGGCGTAGTAAAACCCTTCGTGCGTGAGCAGCGTTTGGTTATTGAACTTTATCGGCGCGGCAACGGGAACGTCATCAACCTGCAGATCGTGAGCAAACTGGTGCTCCTCCTGAATTTGCTGTGCAGACCAACGTTCAGGGCGATAGAACTTTACGACGAAGCGCTGACGATCCTCGTCCTGAAATTGATAGACGCGGTTTTCGTAGCTATTTAACGGGGTTAGCCCGGAATCCACACGAATACCCTGTTCAAACAGGGCATCCATAATGGTATCCGGGTGTAGTGTCTGGAAAGTAAAAGCCTGGTCGTTCATCCGATCATCCGGAAATTATACGAATGATTCAGGATATCATCTTGTAGCGATTTCGGTGGCTCCGCTTACAAGCTTTTACTCTTTAATTACGCCTCGGGCGCGCAGCAATGCCGTTTTAAAATCTTCCTCATAATCCTTCTGAATACCAGGAATAACAGCATCTTTGGCTGAGTCGCGCATTTTGAGGTGGTAGATCAGGATGTCGTCAGAAAGGTCTGCCAGATCGCCGTCAAAACCTGACTCTTTTGCCAGTTTCTGTAAAAATTGCATCAGATTCAGCTCTGGCTCTTTTTGCCAGGCTGACTGGAGGAGTTCAATGACTTCATTCAGACGTTTACATTTCATGGTGGTGCTCCTTTCATTTAGAGTGACACGTTAGCAGGGTCAATCCCACAATAAAAGAGGCGATATTCGTGAATCTTAGCCTGGAAATAACCGGGGTCGTTCTGGCAGGTGGCAGAGCAACGCGGATGGGGGGGAAAGATAAGGGGCTCCAGCGCCTGAATGGCAAACCCTTATGGCAATGTGTCGCGGATACGCTCGCAGGCCAGGTGACGACAATGGCCATCAGCGCTAACAGGCACATCGACACCTATCAGCGCAGCGGGTACGCCGTTTATCAGGATAACCTTGAGGATTACCCGGGGCCGCTGGCCGGCATGCTCTCCGTTATGCAGCAGTCAAAGGGAGAGTGGTTTCTGTTCTGCCCCTGCGATACCCCGCTTATTCCATCCTGTCTTGTTGAGCGTCTGATTAAGCTTCGTGACACTGCGCCCGTGGTCTGGGTGCATGACGGCGAACGCGATCATCCTGCTATTGCCTTAATGCACCGATCGCTGGTGCCCGCTCTGCAGGAGTATCTGGCGGCGGGAGAGCGCAGGGTGATGGTCTTTATGCGCCAGTCTGGCGGCCATTCGGTTGATTTTAGCGATCTCACATCTGCGTTTGTGAACGTGAATACGTGTGAAGATTTGCAGAGGATGCAGGAGAAGAGATGATACCCGTTTTAGCTATTTCCGCATGGAGCGGCACAGGTAAAACCACGCTGCTGAAGAAGCTGATCCCTGTGCTTTGCGCTAAAGGTCTTCGCCCCGGATTAATTAAGCATACGCATCATCATATGGATGTCGATAAGCCGGGCAAAGATAGCTATGAACTGCGCAAAGCAGGTGCCGCGCAGACAATGGTGGCAAGCAACCAGCGCTGGGCTTTGATGACAGAAACGCCGGATGAGGCGCCGCTGGATCTCGCATATCTGGTCAGCCGAATGGATCATACCACGCTGGATCTGGTGCTGGTTGAGGGGTTTAAGCATGAGGCCGTGCCTAAGATCCTGCTGTTCAGAAGCGATGCCGGACATGATGTTAGCGAGTTAACGCTGGATGAGCATGTAATTGCGGTGGCGAGTGATGTGGTATTGCCGCTTGAAGTTCCGGTGCTAAATTTGAATGATGTGGATGGGATTGCAGAATTTGTTGTGAAGTGGTGTGCGGTCTGACTTGACGGGTAGAGGCTTCGCCTTACCCGGCCTACGTTTGTGCAGCGCAGAAACGCAAAAAGGCCATCCTTACGGATGGCCTCTTCACTTGTTTGATGCCTGGCAGTTCCCTACTCTCACATGGGGAGACCCCACACTACCATCGGCGCTACGGCGTTTCACTTCTGAGTTCGGCATGGGGTC